>CAYRNR010000140.1:0-21874 GCA_964425605.1 uncultured Rickettsiales bacterium
CCTCGGCTCACGGATCATGGCGGTGGCCGACGTGTTCACCGCGATCACCGAGGACAGGCCCTACCGCGAGGGTATGACCGAGGAGCGAGCCCTCAAGGTGCTCAAGAGCATGGCGGGACACTCCCTGGACGGAAACATCGTCAACGTACTGGAAGAGAACTACGACGACCTGAACCGAGCTCGCAGCGCGGCACAGAGACGGTCCTTGGAGGAATTCGCCAACGTGTCGTGAGCGAGCCGCGAACCGTACACCCGCTTCCTCGCGGTGCTCACCATCCCGTTGCTCGTGTTCATCTGCCCGCCTCGCTCGCGAACGATCCCTCGATGTCCTTGCTGAACAGGTAGCCCGACGGGTTGATGCCGAGCTGCTTGGGATCGAGGGGACGCACGATGGACCGCTTGAAGGCCTTGCGGCCCGGGATCTTGGCGTGGAGGTCCACCATCCGCGGCGGGGTGATCTCCTTGCCCTTCTTGTCGCGGACCAGCAGCACGCGGGGGCGGTCCATGGGGACGTCGCCGCGGCCGGCGCCGTAGACGACGGCGACCTCTCCGGAGCTGAGCTCGACCAGGGAGCCCGGCGGGTAGTTGCCGATGGAGGACAAGAAGACCTTGCACAGCATCGGGTCGAAGCGGCTGCCCGCGCCGCGGGCGATGATCTTGACGGCCTGATCCGGGGGGAACGCCGGCCGGTGGGGGCGGTCGGAGAGCAGGGCGTTGTAGGTGTCGCAGATGGCGACGATGCGGGAGAACAGGTGGACCTCGCCGCGGCGCACCTCGGGGTAGCCGCCCTTGAGGTCGAAGTTGAGGTGGTGCTCGAGGCTCACCAGCGCCCGCTCCAGGGAGTGGGCGTTGAAGCCGTGCTTGTCCAGCAGGTGCGTGAAGCCGCGCACCGCGTGGGTCTCCATCTCCTCGCGCTCGTCGAGGTCGAACACGTCCTCCTTCTCGAGGAGCCCCTCGGGGAGGCGTGACTCGCCCACGTCGGCGTGCATGGCGCACAGGCCCAGGCGCAGCAGGTGCTTGCGGTTGAGCCCGAGGCTCATGCCCATGGACAGGGAGAGCACCGTGGTGGCCATCACGTGGTTCTCGAATGCCGCCCCCTCGGCCTGCACCGCCGAGAGGTTGACCACGTTGTCCAGGTTCTCCTCGCCGAGCTCGATGAGGTTGCGCACCACCTGGCCCTGGCGGCGGCGCTGCACGGCCTCGGGCATCTTCTTCTTGCCGCCGACCCCCAGCGCGAGTAGGCCGGTGGTGTAGGTCTCCGCGCTCCTCTGGCGCTGCAGGTAGGACTGCTGGTTCGCGTCCTCGGCCTTGGTGGAGGCCACCTTGGGGGGGATCAGCGCCAGGTCGCTGATGCCGTTGCGACCCAGCAGCTCGGAGAGCTTGTTGCGCGCCTCGGGGCCCGGCTCCACCTGGTCGAGGAGCTTGTAGAACGTCGCGATGGACTCCTTGCGGATGCCCTCGAGGAAGACCAGTCCACCGAGGCCGTAGCTGTCGAGCATCTCGCCGTACTGGAGCACCCCGTCGGTGGTGGCTCGATCCAGCTTGAGGCGCACGCCGTTGATGAAGGCGTTGACCCCAGCGATGACCAGGGCCACCGCGTCCTCGTCGGACTTGATCTTGGCCAGCTCGTCCACGATCTCCTGCAGCGCGCGCCGCGGGGTCTCGTTGTCCGCGTCGTACATGGCCTGGATGCGCATGTAGTGCCCGAGCCTCGGCACGAGCTTGCGCCCCATCTCCTGGATACGCCGTCGGCGATCACGTTCCTCGTCGGCCTCGCCGAACTCGTTTCCGTCGTCCATCCGGCCGAAGCGGGATTCCTCGCTCACGACGCGTCCTCCCCTTTGTCGGTGCGGATCTTGGACTGGGCGATCACCTTGTCGGCGGCCCGCGACACCGAGGGGAAGAAGGACTTCGTCGCCCGGATGACCGCGAGGCGCCCCTCGTCGGACCCGGTGGCCAGCATGCCCCACATGAGGGCTTCGATGTCGGGCCGCTCCTGACCGAGCTGCGCCAGGCGTCCCCGCTTGACCAGGGACTGCAGCAGGATCAGGGCCTCCTTCTTGTGGGAGTAGCCGTAGGCCTTGGCCACCAGCTTCATCTCATCGCGGTCCTTCTGACGGAAGTCGGGTGCCTCCAGCTCCGCGTGGAGGAAGGGCACGATGTCGGGCAGCGCGATGCCCTGGAAGGCCAGCAGGGCGTTCTTTCGGACGCGGGGGTCCTTGTCCTGCAGCAGCGGCGCGACGGCCTCGGCGTTGGTCTCGTCGGGCTGGCCCAGCACCATGGTCAGCGCGTGCAGCCTCACCTCGGCCTTGGGGTGGCGCAGGCCGTGACGCAGCGCCTTGCGGAACTTGGGGTGCTCGCCGCGGGCCACGCAGGTGTACACCGGGATGAGCTGCTCGAAGGTCAGGTCGTGGATGCTCTCCACGAGGACCTCGGGGTTGTCCTCGGCCGCGCCGTTGAGGGCGTCCATCACCACCGACGCCTGGATCTCGTCCTCGATCTCCCACAGCAGGTCGCGCACCGCGAGCATGCGCTCGATCCCGCCGGACGAGATGAACGCCCACAGGCCCGAGGTCCGGTCTCCCGCGGTCCTGGCGGTCCTGCAGACCCGCAGCAGCGCGTCCCGGGTCAGGCACTCCTCGCGCAGCTTGGCCAGCTCGGCGTGCGCGTCCTCGAACTCCTCGGCGCCGGTCATCCGGTCGAGGATGCCCACGGCCGTGGTGTAGGGATCTGTGGAGTTGGAGTCCAGGGCTGCCTCGATGCCGCGGCGCGACAGATCGAGGGCGTGCTCGCGGCTCAGTCCGTTGACCGGCTTGGCCGCCAGGAACAGCGACGCCTCCAGCGCGTTGCCGAGCATGGAGTCGAAGGTGTCCGCCCCCAGGGTCTTCCAGTACTCGGCCACCTGCTCGGCGGGCACCGTGAGCTCCCCGCGGTATCCCTCGGCCCACTCGATGGTCTCCACCACCGCCGACTGCTGCTGCTTGCTCCAGGCCACGGGTCTGGACACGCCGGCCACCTCGGCGGCCTCCTGCAATGCCCTGGTGAAGGGGGTGGCGGGTCGCGCGTGGTCGTCCTGGCTCCGGTTGACCTTCAGGCTGCGCGCGGCTGCCGCGCGCTGGGATGTCTCGCTCATCCCGGAGAACGTCTCCTCGTCCCTGCTGGCCAGGGCCGACACCTCGTCCTGGGTCGCGAGGATGTGGGACAGGACGTCGGAGAACGCCCCCATCTCGCCTGCGGCCGCGGCCTCGGACTGCTCCACCGCCTCCACCAGCCCCTGCACGGCTTCGTAGAGGATGGCCTTGAAGTCGGCCTGCCACAGCAGACTGATCAGCGTCTCCTCCTCGTATCCCGGCAGGTTGAGGTTGATGGACAGCAGGCGCACCAGCTCGAGCAGCTCGTCGCGGTCCACCCCCGGCAGGATGGTCAGCTGCTGGATGCCCTCGCGGTACAGCAGCTCGGCAAAGGAGCCGGCCTCCTCGTCCTTGTAGACGACCTTGTCGCCCATGGCCAGGTGGTCGGACTGGACGTTCAGCTCGAGGCGGCCGAGCTCCTCCAGGAGCGGGACCAGGGCGCCGACGAAGGTGTCGGCGATGAGCTCCGTGTTGGGGTGGTCCTTGCCGTACAGGCGGAAGGTGGTGGTGACCTTGCGCAGGTTCTTGAGGACGTGGCGGACCTTGTTCACCTGGGGGCTGCTCATCGCTTCACCCCGCGGCCGGCCCCGGCGGCCAGCTCCACCTGGCCCATGACGATCATCTCGTAGAGGTTGCGGGCGCGGTCCTCGTCCATGGCGCCGTTGGGAGCCATCACCGCGTCGCGGACCGCGCTGCCCGCGGGCAGGTCCCGCTGGACTCGCAGCGTGCCCTTGCCCAGCATGCGGTCCAGCTGATCGGCGACCTGGCGCTGCCGTGGTCGGATACTCGCCTCGGGGAGATCCGGCATCAGACCCAGGAACCACTTCAACGAGAACACCTCGCGCGCGGCGCGCTCGAGCCCACCGGCCAGGGAGATACCCGCCCGCTCCACGCCCCAGCCCGCCCCCTTGACCGGGATGCGGTTGAGCCGCCAGGTGGGCCAGGTGAGGAGGCGCTCCAGCTGCTCCTGGATCGACTGTCGCGCCTCGTGGAACAGCCGCACCGTGCTGAGGATGCCGTGCTGCACCGCCAGCTCGGGGATGCGCGAATCGTCACCCCCGGCGAGGTTGGACAGCACCTGGCGCTGGGACCGCGAGATCACGTCGCGTTCGGCCAGGTGGGCCAGCAACACCGCGGGCACCTTCTCGGTCCACACGCCGTGGATGCGGTCGTTGTCGGCGATGAGCCCGACGGCTTGCCGGCCGTCGAAGAGCTGCACCACCGCTTCGCCGCTGGTCGGGGTGAGGAGCCTGGCCAGCGCGACCCCGACCGTGAGCGGGGAGGTGTGCGCGACCACCGACAGGGGGTGGACCGACGTGCGCGGGTTGCCCATCCGCGCCCACTCGTGGAAGGGGCGCAGCTCCCCGAAGTCGAAGGAGAGCAGCGCGTCGGGCTGCGGGTGCTCGCGGTCGAGCAGATCGTCGAAGTCGTCCTCGCTGAGGTCGACGGGGCCTTCGGCCGGATCGACGAGCTTGACGCGCTCGTACTCGGGTAGCGCCAGCACCTCGCCCTGTTCCCAGCGGGGATCGGGCTTCGCATTCGCCGCCTGGGCCCCCGCGGCGGTCGAACCCGGGCTGGGCTGTGGTTTCTCGGCCTCGCGGGAGGGGCTCGGCCGCAGCGGAGGCATCGAGACGGTGTGTTCCGCAGGTTTGGGGCGGTGCGGCACGTGCGGCGTTTCGGGATCGGGCGAGGTATCGGGCGCACCCGTGAGGGTCTCGACCGGGCGCAGGCGCCCGATGGCCGGGGGCAACGTCGGCGGCGGGGATGGGAACTCGGCGCCGCTGGAGCGCTTCTTGGCCGGGACCACCGATGCGCTCCTGAAAACGTCGTCGGTGCTCTCCCCGCGGTTGGCGGTCCAGATGCTGGACAGCTCCCGGTCGCTGACGCCGCTGAGGGCGCTGAGGCCGCTCATGGAGCCACTGTCGTTGCTGATGATGTACTGCTCGAGCTGCTTGAGGTACTCGGCCAGCTCCACGCGGCCCACCCGCAGCCCCGCGTTGAAGATGTAGTCGTCCAGGTGGTCCAGCATGCTGCCGACGGAGTCGAAGCGATCCGCCGGGTCCTTGGCCAGGGCCTTGAGGAACAGCTTCTCCAGGGCGGTGGGGATGGAGTAGACGCCGTCGAGCCGCCGCTCCACGTCGAAGACCTCGAGGTTGGCCACGATCTCGGTGTAGTGCTCGCCCTCGATCAGCGACTGGCCGGTGAACAGGTCGAACAGCACCGCGCCGATGGAGAACTGGTCGCTGCGGGGGGACGCGGGTTCGCGGCGCGCCACCTCGGGGGCGAAGTAGCGGGCCTTTCCCACCACCGCGCCCGGGCCCTGGGCCTGGCTGGCGATGTTGGCCATGGCCACGCCGAAGTCGCTGAGCTTCACCTCGCCGCTGGTGCTCAGCAGCACGTTGGACGGGCTGATGTCGCGGTGGACGATGCCCAGCGGCTTGCCGTCCTCGCCCTCGGCGTCGTGGGCGTAGGACAGCGCCTGGAGTAGCTCGCGGGTGATGAACACCGCGAGGTTGAACGGCACGCCTTGCCGCATCTCCATGGACCAGCCGATGAGCTGACGGACGTCCGGGCCGTCCACGTACTCCATGCCCAGGTACGGGCCGTACTCGCTCATGCCCAGGTCGAACACCTGCACGATGTTCGGGTGGCGCATCTGCACGGTGATGCGCGCCTCGTCGATGAAGAACTGGCCGTACCGCTCCCACTGGGGCAGGTCGGTGCGGATCATCTTCACCGCGAAGAGGCGCTTGAAGTCACCGATGCCGGAGACGTGGGCGAGGTACACGTCGGCCATGCCTCCGCGACCCAGGAGCTCGAGCAGCTCGTATCGTCCGACCTTGCGGATCCCGTGCATCGGTACCCAGTGTCCCGCCCCCGCTTGCTGGATAGTTGTTCTAGGATACGGGATTTTCGGAGGCCCTGTGAAACCGCGAGTCCTGCACGTGCTGTCCCAGCGCCCCTCCCTCACGGGCAGCGGTGTCACCTTGGACGCCCTGGCACGCCGGGCGGCAGAGGATTGGGAACAGGCTGCGGTGATCGGTGTCCCCGCCGGGGACCCTATCCCGGCCGTGGGCGAGCTCGCCGCGGATCGTATCCACACCCTGCGCTTCGGCGCCGGCGGTGACCTCGAGTTCCCGGTGCCGGGGATGAGCGACGTGATGCCGTACCGCTCCACGGTGTTCTCGTCCATGGACGACGACCAGCTCGGTCGATACCGGGCGGCCTGGAGGACGCGGCTGGACGAGGTGATCACCTCGTTCCGGCCGCACCTGATCCACGCCAACCACGTGTGGCTGGTGGCCTCGATGCTCAAGGACGTCGCCCCCGGCGTCCTGGTGGTGAACCACAGCCACGCGACGGGGCTGCGGCAACGGGAGCTGTGTCCCCACCTGGCGGGCGAGGTGGCGGCCGGCTGCCGTCGCAACGACGCCTTCGCGGTGATCCACGGGGGGATCGGAGACCAGCTGCGCGCGGCGCTGGCCGTGAGCGAGGACCGTATCCACGTCGTGGGTCCGGGGTACCGCGACGAGCTGTTCCACGCGCGGGGCCGCGGTGTCCCCGGCGGCCAGCGGCTGCTGTACATCGGCAAGTACTCCGAGGCCAAGGGGCTGCCGTGGCTGCTCGACGCCGTGGAGGCCCTGCGCACCGGCCACCCGGGCCTCGAGCTCCACGTCGCCGGCGGCGGCGGGGGCCCGGAAGCCGACGAGCTGCGCGCTCGCATGGAGTCGCTGGCGCCTTCGGTGGTCCTGCACGGCATGGTGGAACAGCCGGAGCTCGCCGATCTGATGCGCACCTGCCACGTGTGCGTGCTGCCGTCGTTCTACGAAGGGGTGCCGCTGGTGCTCGCCGAGGCCATGGCGTGCGGCTGTCGCGTGGTGTCCACGGCCCTGCCCGGGGTGGTCGACGAGCTGGCGCCGCGCATGGGCGCTGCGTTGCAGACGGTGGCCTTGCCGCGCCTCGATGGGGTGGACACGCCCAGGTCCGAGGACCTGCCGGCCTTCGTGGTCGAGCTGGCCGCCGCGATCGAGGGTTCCCTGGCCTCCGGCGAGGTCGACGCGGCAGCCGAGGGGGTGAGGCTGGACGAGCTGACCTGGGGTGCGGTGTACGGGCGTGTGTCCCGGATCTGGACCGGCCTGCTCAGTTGCACAGACCGTCGCTGATCATCAGCGTGTTGTTGTCCTCGTGGCATTCGGTGATCTGGCCGACGCCGTAGCCGAGATCGTCCACCACGAATGCGAGCCGGTTCTCGGGGACCTGCTCGGGCGTCAGCTCGAAGAGTATCCCCGGTGACGTCTCTCCCGGCGCGATCGCCGCGCTCGTGGTCGTCGTCGCCAGCAGGGTCCAGTGGTTGGACTCGATGGAGTACAGGGCGCTGGTGACCCCCATCGGCAGGGCCTCGGTGCCGCCGTTGCCCACCC
The DNA here is from genome assembly GCA_964425605.1 of uncultured Rickettsiales bacterium. Lineage (GTDB taxonomy): Bacteria > Myxococcota_A > UBA796 > UBA9615 > CAYRNR01 > CAYRNR01. The sequence continues at coordinate 7,553 of CAYRNR010000140.1, forward strand.
ACACCACCACCCGCAGGTAGCCGTCGTCGCACTCGAGCGGGCAGGTCTCCACGAGCTCGGGCAAGGCGTCCGACACGGCGCCGCCCGTGGCCGCGGCCATGTCCGACGAGCGGAAGCTGTTGTAGGTCAGCCAGTTGGCGGCCGGGCTGACCGGGATGTCCCCGTAGTCGTCCACGTTGGTGATGTCGTAGGCATGCTGGTTCCAGATGGCGCGCGTGGGCATCCACGAGTCGTCCTGGTCGCCCAGCACGGTCACGCCGGCCCAGGCCTCGGAGTAGTCGTAGGACGCGTAGACGATCTCGGCGTGGCCGTCGTTGTCCACGTCCGCCACTGTGGGGTATTCGGTGCAGGTCCAGTTGGAGTGGTGGGTCTCCTGGAGCTTGACTGCGCCGGTGGCGCCGTCGAACACCCACACGTCGTTCTCGTCGGCGTAGACCACCTCGGCGGCGCCGTCGCCTTCGAAGTCGAAGACCGACGAGCCGGTGCAGCCCGACGAGCCGTCCACGGTCGGTCGCGTCCACAGGATCGAGCCGTCCGTATCCAGCGTAGCGTAGATGTCGTTGGCCGCCACACCGATCTCGGGCTCTCCGTCCGCGTCGAAGTCGGCCACGGTGGGGGGGCCGATGCGCGACACCGGCAGGTTCGCGCGCCACAGCACGGTGCCGTCGTCGTCCTGCACGCGGACCTCGCCCCCATACGAGGCGACCACGATCTCACCGCGCGCGTCGCCGTCGAAGTCACCCACGGCCACGTAGCCGTCGGCCTCGCCGTTGAACCACACCGTGGCGCCGGTGGCGTCGTACAGGGCGTTGCCCACCACCACCTCGAGGTCGCCGTCCTGGTCGATGTCGGCGGCCACGGACTGGGCAGCGACGGGCGACTCGATGGCCGTGCCCACCCCGTGGGCGCCCACGGCGCGAACGGAACCATCCGTGCCGTTGAGGATGGTGTTCCCCGACACGATCTCCGGCTGGCCGTCCGCGTCCAGGTCGTAGATGCCGATGCTGCCGCACTCGACGAGACCGATGGACTGGCTGTGGTTCGACATCCAGATCACCGAGCCGTCCTCGCCCCGCAGGGCCAGGTACCCGCCGGAGGTCACCGCGATCACGTCGGGCCAGCCGTCGCCGTCGATGTCCCCGATGGCCGGGGTGACCGAGTTGACGTTGTTGAAGTTGTTCCAGAGCACACCGCTGCCATCCCCGGACAGCACCCACAGCGAGTTCTCGTCCGTGGCCACGACGATGTCGGGCATGTCGTTGCCGTCCACGTGCCCGTCGCCGTTGTCGTCGTTGAGGTTGGCCACCAGCGGGGTGGTGTAGATGTCCCCAGGACCTGGATCGTGCCACTCGATGACCGGCGTGAACGTGCCCACCTCGGCGGCCACGCACTCCTCGTCGATGTCCACGGTGCCCGCGTCCAGGGGGGGATCGGGGCACTCGCCGCCCGGGGGCGTGGTGTCGTCGTCGCCCGGGGGCGTGGTGTCGTCGTCGTCGCCCGTGGCCGGCTCGGTGGTGTCGTCGTCGCCGGGGGCAGCTTCGAGCTCGTACTCGCTGCAGCCGGCGAGCACGAGGAACAGGGCGAGTAGCAGTCGCACGTCCCACCTCCGTGGCCTCAGTTTAGTTGAAGGGACCCCGGAAACCACTTACAAGTTCTGGTGCACCCTTGCCCCCGTCGGAGCCGATCATGGCCGCAGCCAGCCCAGCCAAGTTCGCCATCAAGCAACCCCACGGCCTGTCGCCGCGCGTGCAGTGGCTGCGCGACTACTTCTTCGCGGGGGTGAAGCGGCCGTGGAACAACGAGTTCACCAGCTGGACCACGGGCACGCCGTGGGACGTGGTGTACGACGAGACCACCTACCACATCGTGCCGGAGACCTACGCGTTCCTGCAGCCGTTCCGCAGCTCCACGCTGCAGGCGGCGCGGCCCGTCCGGCTGCACCCGGACTTCTGGTCGTGGGGGCTGGCGCGGCGGCGGGCGTGGTTCGTGCGCCAGGTCATGGTGGAGTACCTGCCCCAGGAGGTGCTGCCGGGAGATCTGCTGGCCGGCGGCCGGTTCAACGTGTTGACCTCGCGCTGCTGGACCCGCAAGGAGGCGCGGCAGTGGCGCAAGCGGGTCGGAGCGGCGCGCGCCGCGGTCCAGACCTTCCACCAGCACGGCTATGGCAACGCGGGCGCCACGAGTGGGCACCTGATCCCGGACTACGAGCGGGTGCTCAAGGAGGGGTGGCAGGGCATCCACGCGGACCTGGAGCGGCGCTACCAGGCGTTGCCCGCACGCGATCGCATCGGGCCGAAGGGGGACCAGCTGCGGGCGATGATGACCGCGGCGACCATGCCCCGGGAGCTGGCCGAGAGGTACGCGCGGCTGTGCCGGGAGCTGGCCGAGGGGGAGGGCGACGCCGCGCGGGCGGCCGAGCTCGAGGAGATGGCCGGCAACCTCGAGCGGGTGCCGTGGGAGCCGTGCGAGACCTTCTGGGAGGCCGTCCAGGCCCTGTGGCTGAGCCACATGCTGGTGATGTCCGACGAGAACTACCCGGGCCCCGGGGTGAGCTTCGGGCGCCTCGACCAGATCCTGGCGCCCTACTGGGAGCTGTCCCTGCACAAGGGCATGGACCGGGAGTTCGGCAAGGAGATCCTGCGCTGCTTCTGGGTGCACGCGAACACCGCCTACGACGCCATGATCCGGGTCGGGGGCAACCAGGGCATCACCGCCGGGTTCGGCCAGCTGCTCACCCTGTCCGGCCTGGGGGCTGGAGGCCGAGACATCACCAGCGACATGACCCTCGCCATCCTCGAGGTCGTCGACGAGATGTCCCCGATCCTCGAGCCCAAACCCAACGTGCGGCTGCACCGCGACAGCCCCGAGGAGCTCCTGGACCGGATCGTGGAGATGATCGCGTCGAGCCAGGGCGCGCCGTTTCTGCTCAACTTCGACGAGCGGTCCATGGCCGGCATGCTGCGGCAGGCGCGCCGTGCGGGCGTCGAGCACCTGATCCACCCCGGCAACGTGCACGAGTACGCGTGCGTGGGCTGCCTCGAGAACACCATGGTCGGCAACGACCGCTCGGGCACCGTGGACAACAACCTCAACCTGCTCAAGGCGGTGGAGCTGGCGTTCACCGGCGGTAGGGACCTGATACCGGCGGTGGATCCCATCACCGGCAAGCGCGCGCGCATCACCCAGGACGGCCCGCGCACGGGCGACGCGGCACGGTTCACGAGCTTCGAGGAGTTCTGGGAGGCCTACGCCGCGCAGACGCGGTACATCGTGCGGCGCTGCGTGGACCTGTACGAGATGACCGAGTCCATCCGCGCCGAGTTCAGCCCCACGCCCTACCTGTCGTGCCTCGTGGGCGGCTGCGCCGAGCAGGGGCGGGATGTGACCCAGGGGGGCGCGGAGCTGAGCTTCTGCACCATCGAGGGCGTGACCTTCGCCACCACCGTGGACTCGCTGCTGGCCGTGCAGCACCTGGTGTTCGACGAGGGGCGCTGCACGGTGGCCGAGCTCGTGCAGGCCCTGCGCGACAACTGGGAGGGCCACGAGGTGCTGCGGGCGCGGGCGGTGAACAAGGCGCCCAAGTACGGGCGCGACGACGATCGGGCCGACGCCATGGCGCGCGCGGTCATGGACCTGTGGACCGAGGAGACCTGGGAGCACCGCACGCGCAGCACGGACCGCCAGTTCCGGCCCGGCATGCTCAGCTGGAACTACTGGGTCGGTGACGGCTACGTCATGGCCGCCAGCGCGGACGGCCGGCCCCAGGGCAAGTTCCTCTCCAACGCCATCTGCCCCTCCAACGGGGCGGACACGAACGGCCCCACCGCCAACGCCAACTCGGTGGGCAAGGCGCTGGGCGGCCGGGCGTCGGCAGGGGACTTCGTCGGGGACTTCGAGGACTTCCTGTGCTCGCTGCCCAACGGCGCGAGCCACACCGTCACGTTCAGCACGGCGCTGCTGCGCGACGCCGAGCACCGCGACAAGCTCAAGGCGTTCCTGCGGGGGTATTGCGAGAACGGCGGCACGGCGTTGCAGGTGAACCTGCTCGACGCGGAGCTGTTGCAGGACGCCCAGCAGCACCCCGAGTCGTACCGGCACCTGCTCGTGCGGGTGACCGGCTACAACGCCTACTTCTCCTCCATCGGCCGCGAGCTCCAGGACGAGATCATCGCGCGAGAGATCCACCGGGAGGTGTGAGTGGGCGGATCCACCGCCACGGTCCTGAACATCCAGCGCATGTCCACCGAGGACGGGCCGGGGATCCGTACGACCGTGTTCCTCAAGGGGTGCACGCTCACCTGCACCTGGTGCCACAACCCCGAGAGCATCGCCAGCCGCCCGCAGATCGTGTGGAACGGCGGCCTGTGCATCGGCTGCCGCGGGTGCGTCGAGGTGTGTCCTCCGGGGCTGCTGGCCGCTGGCGAGGACGGCATCGAGCCCGATCGGGACCGCTGCGAGGTCTGCGGCACCTGCGCCGACGAGTGCCCCAGCAACGCGCTGGAGCTGCTCGGCAAGGCGTGGACCGTCGAGGCGCTGACCGCCGAGGTCGCCAAGGACCGGCCGTACTTCGCGCGGTCCGGCGGCGGGGTGACCGTGTCCGGCGGCGAGCCGGGCGTGCAGGCGCCGTTCGTCACGGCGTTCCTGCGGGCTTGCCAGGGAGAGGGCCTGCACACGGTGCTCGACACCTGCGGCGCCTGCTCCACCGACGCGATGCTGGCGATGGCCGAGCACGCCGATCTGGTGCTGTACGACCTCAAACTCGCGGACGAGGCTGCCCACGTGGAGTACGCGGGGCGGCACAACCGCGAGGTGCTCGACAACCTCGATGCCCTGGCGCGATCCGGGGCGGATCTGTGGATACGCACGCCGCTGATCCCCGGGATCACGGCCACCGCGGACAACATCCGCGCCGTGGGCCGCATCGTGACAGAGCGCGCAGCCGCTCGGGTCGAGCGCTGGGAGCTCTGCGCGTTCAACAACCTGTGCGAGCACAAGTACACGCGGCTGGGGTTGCCCTGGACCCTGGCCGGCGCCCCGCTGCTGACCCGCGATCAGCTGGACCGGCTCGGGGAGGTGGCGCGCCTGTCCGGGGTGGACCCGGCGCGGGTGCACGTGACGGGGGCGGCCCGTCTGGAGGAGGCGAGACCATGAGCGAGACCGGATTCGCCGCGGCGGACATGGAGCTGTTCCACGACGACGCCAAGGTGGGGTTGCTGGCCACCGTGTCGCCCGAGGGCAAGCCGCACGTGAGCCTGATCACGACGCTGCAGGCTCGGACACCGGACCGGCTCACCTGGGGTCAGTTCACCGAGGGGCGGTCCAAGGACCACGTACGGGTCGAACCGCGGGTCGCGTGGCTGATCATGACCCCGGACCGCAAGCTGTGGCGAGGCCGCGCTCGCTGGACGGGCGCCGAGACCTCCGGAGAGGAGTACGAGGCGTACAACCGCAAGCCCATGTTCCGCTACAACTCGTACTTCGGCATCCACACGGTCCACCACATGGATCTCGTCAGCGGCGGCCCGCGCGAGGCCCTCCCCCTGGCCGGCATCGCCGCAGGGACCGCGCTGGTCTCGGCCGCCCGGCGGCTGCTGCGCGGCGGCGGGGGCGAGCCCGCGATGCGCCCGTGGGCCGAGGACATGCTGGGCCGGATCAGCACCTTCAAGTTCCTCAGCTGGGTGGACGGCGACGGCTACCCCACGCTGGTGCCGCTGGTGCCCTGCGCCTCGGTGGGGAGCAGCCGGCTGGTCTTCGCGCCCACGGTGCACCGCGACGAGCTCGCGACCCTGACCCAGGGCGCCGACGTGGCGGTGTTCTGCATGAACATGGGCGCCGAGAGCGTGCTGGTCCGCGGCCGGTTCGAGGGGTTCGGGCGTCGCGCGGGCGCGAGAACTGGTACCTTGGCCCTCGATTGGGTCTACAATTCGATGCCGCCCCAGCCAGGTCAGATTCACCCCGCCGTCCCGCTGGAGCCGGTCCGCTCGTTCGATGTCGCGGGGTGAGCGTCCCTTCCGCCCGAGAGAGAGGTTCCGGATGACGCGCAAGTACGACGCCGTGGTGATCGGCGCTGGGCTGGGGGGACTCTCCGCGGCCGCGGTGCTCGCGCGCGACGGCCACAGCGTCCTGCTGCTGGAGAAGCACAACGTTCCCGGCGGCTACGCCTCGAGCTTCGTGCGCGGCCGGTTCGAGTTCGAGGTGGCGCTGCACGAGCTGTCCGGGGTGGGCACGCCGGAGCAGCCCGGCACGCTGGAGGAGTTCCTCACCAACACCGGCGTGATCGACGAGGTGGACTTCGTCCGCGTCCCCGATCTCTGCAGGTGCGTGTACCCCGATCTGGACATCATCCTGCCGACGGGGCGCGAGGCCTATACCCAGGTCCTGTGCGACACCTTCCCCGAGGAGGCCGCGGGCATCCGCAAGTTCATCGACCGGGTGTTCGTGCTGCACCAGGAGATCAAGGTCTACGAGGAGACCTTCATGTCGGGGCGGTTCCCGTCGCCGTGGCAGCTGATGCAGGTGCCGTTCAAGACCACGAGCCTGGCCCGGTACTCCCTGGCGAGCTGGGGCGAGATCCTCGACCGGGACGTGAAGGACCCACGGGCCCGCGCGGTGCTCTCCCAGCTGTGGGGGTACTTCGGCCTGCCGCCGTCCAGGGTCACGTTCCTGTTCATGGCGTCGGCCCTGGCGTCCTACCTCAAGGTGGGGCCGGCCTACGTCCGGGGGCGCTCCCAGGCCCTGTCCAACGCATTCGTCACCACCATCGTGGGCAACGGCGGCGAGGTGCGGTTCGGCTGCGGCGCGAAGCGCATCCTCACCAGCGGCGGCCGGATCACCGGCGTGATCACCGAGGACGACGAGGAGGTGACCACCTCCCACGTCGTGTCCAACGCGGACCCGATCACCACCTGCGGTGAGCTCGTCGGCGTGGAACAGACGCCGAAGTCGTTCTGGAAGCGGGTGCGCTCCAACACCCCGGCGCCAGCGTCGTTCAACGTCTACCTCGGGCTGTGCAGATCCGCGGAGGAGCTGGACATCCACGACCACGAGCTGTTCATCAACGACAGCTTCGACCACGAGGCGATGTGGGAGAGCACGCGGGTCATCGACACCCCGCAGCAGGTGGTCGTGACCTGCTACAACCACGTGCTGCCGGAGATCTCCCCCCCGGGCACGTCGGTCATGACGCTGACGGCGCTGCTCTACGGCGCGCCGTGGCACGACCTGCCGCCCCACGACTACATCGACACCAAGACCCGCATCGCCGACGCCCTGCTCGACAAGACCGAGGCCGTGTACCCGGGCCTGCGGGACGCCATCGAGGTGGTGGAGGTCTCCACCCCGGTCACGAACATGCGCTACGGCGGCCAGCTGGACGGCTCCATCTACGGGTTCGACCAGGTGCCCGCCGAGACCGCCGTGTTCCGGCTGCCCCAGAAGGGGCCGGTGGACGGGCTGTTCTTCGCCGGCGCGTTCACCCAGCCCGGAGGTGGGTTCGAACCCTCGATGCTCTCGGGGCGCGATGCCGGCGAAGCCGTGGCCAAGCGCGTCCGCGCGAAGGGAGCGTGACATGGGTTGGGTCGTGTTCGACGTGTTCCAGGATCTGACGCGGGGGATGGACAACCTCGTCGCGCAGGTCTCCCAGCGCAGGCCGGGCCGCGGGACCGACTTCGCCGCCGACGTGGCCAAGGAGCGGCAGCGGCGCACCGTCTCGGCGGTCCATCCGCCGCGGATGGAGCTGGAGGTGGTGGAGGTGATCCAGGAGACCGCCTCCAGCCGGACATTCCGGATGAAGCGCACCGACGGGGAGCTCCCGCCGTTCCGCGCCGGCCAGTACGTCAGCCTGGGCGTGGAGCTGCAGGGCGTGCGGACCAGCCGGCCGTACTCCATCGCGTCGGCGCCGGGCGAGGAGCGCATCGATCTGACCGTGCGCGACGTGGTCGACGGGTTCGTGGCGCCCCACCTGCTGTCCAGCGTCGAGGTGGGACAGACGTTCGTCAGCAGTGGCCCCCAGGGCAGCTTCTACCACGAGCCCCTGTGCCACGGCCGGGAGCTGGTTTTCCTGGCCGGCGGCAGCGGGATCACCCCATTCATGTCCATGGTCCGGGACCAGGCGCGCCGCGGCTGGCCCTGCCGGATCACGCTGCTGTACGGCAGCCGCAGCGAGGACGACGTGATCTTCGACGCCCAGCTGCGGGAGCTGGCCGGGGCGGCCGAGGCGTTCACCTACGTCCCGGTGATCTCCGAGCCTGGCCCCGGCTTCGACGGCCGCAGCGGGCTGCTGGACGCCGCGTGCATCGGCGAGGTGGTCGGGGGCGTGGCCGGCAAGACCTTCTACCTGTGCGGCCCGCCGGCCATGTTCGATTTCTGCCAGCCGGTGCTCGACGAGCTCGGCGTGCCGATTCACCGCATCAAGCGCGAGCTGTACGGCCCTTCGGCGGACGTCACGGGCGAGCCTGGCTGGCCCGGGGACGTGGCCGGGGACGCGGTCTTCCGGCTGCGGCTGGGCGAACACGACGTGCCGGCGCGGGCGGATGAGAGCCTGCTGTGCTCCCTGGAGCGCGCCGGGATCGTGCCGCCGTCCGCCTGCCGCTCCGGCGAGTGCAGTGTCTGCCGATGCCGCGTGGTGGACGGCGACGTGTTCACCGTCGTGGGCGCCGGAGTCCGCGAGTCCGATCGGGAGCTGGGGTACATCCACCCCTGCGTGAGCTTCCCGATCTCCGACGTTCGGCTGCAGGTGAGCCGGCTGCACCAGAACTGAGCGCCGGCCCGCCGGTCCCATCCAGGAGGGGGACGATGTCCGACGAAGCGAAGACCGACCGCGACGCGTTGCGCGAGGCCGAGGAGACCAGGGCCCGCTACGAGGACGCCCTGGCCGCGCTGCAGCAGGAGAAGGAGGAGCTGGAGGCCGCCCTGGCCGAGGTGGAGCGCTCCAACAAGGAGCTGCAACAGTTCTCCGCCGTGGCGGCCCACGACCTCAAGGCGCCCCTGCGCAACATCGCCGGCTTCGTGGACCTGCTCCAGCTCCGCTACACCGATCAGCTCGACGCCAAGGGGCTGCGCTTCCTCGACCACATCGGCGTGTCCGTGTCCCAGATGCAGGCGTTGCTGGACGACCTACTCGTGTACGCCCGCGCCGGCGTGGGCGAACTGGACTTCGAGCCGGTGGCCCTGGACGGGGTGACCGCGGGGGTCCTCACCGAGCTGGAGCAGGCCATCGCCGACAGCGGCGCCCTGGTGCGGTGTGACCCACTGCCCACGGTCCTCGCCGACCGCGTCCAGATGGGGCAGCTGTTGCAGAACCTGCTGGCCAACGCCATGAAGTACCGCGCCGAGGCGGCCGTGCCGAACGTCCACGTCCGCGCGGTTCGCGTCGACGGGGACTGGTGGCAGCTGTCGGTGCAGGACAACGGCATCGGCATCGATCCCGCCTACAGCGACCAGATCTTCGAGACGTTCAAGCGCCTGCACAGCTCGGCAGATTTTCCCGGGACCGGGATCGGCCTGGCGATCTGCCGGCGGATCGTCGGCCGTCACGGCGGCCGGATCTGGACCGAGTCCGCCCCTGGCGAGGGCAGCACCTTCCACGTGACCTTACCCGCGCTCCCAGGGACCGGGTTGGAGTAGAATCGGGGCCCCATGCTCTGGTTGCAGTTCGCCGCGTTCTTCGTCGCCGGTGTCGCCGTGGGGCTAGGTGCCGCCTGGTGGATCCAGCGGCGCTCCGCCGGGAGCGACGACGGGGACAACCCGCCGGTCATCGACTCGCTGATGGGCATCTTCGACGCGCGCTTCCTCCAGCGGAGGCTGTCCGAGGAGGTGTCACGGGCGGGGCGCTACGGCCAGCCGCTGAGCCTGCTGGTCCTCGACGTGGACGACTTCGCCCGGGTCAACCGCGACCACGGACGCCGGACCGGCGACCAGGTGTTGAACTGGCTGGGCCGGCTGCTCGAGGACGGGCTTCGCGAGGAGGACGTGGCAGGGCGCAGCGGCGGGGACGAGATGGTCGTGGTCGCGCCGTGCACCGACCTGGTGGGCGCGACGCAGCTGGCGAATCGGCTTTGCCGGACCATCGAGACCTTCGAGTTCCTGGCGGCCGGTCAGACGGCGAACCACGAGCCGTTGCGCTGCAGCGTCAGCGTGGGCGTGGCCGCGCTGAAGGAGGGGGAGACGCGCGCCGAGCAGCTGATGGAGGCGGCGCGGGGCGCCGCCGACGAGGCGCGCCGGGCAGGGGGAAACCGCGTGAACGTGCGGCGAGGAGAACATGGCCATACCACCGGCCGCCCGTGAGCTGACCCGCCGCCGGGTCCTGCGCTACTTCGCCATCGGCGTGGCGGTGGACGTGACGGTGATCGCATCGTTCGCGACCCACCCCCAGTGGCTGCAGTACTTCTACTCGGAGCGCTTCCCGCTGATCACGACGCTGATCTTCGGGGTGTTCTTCCTGGGCCTGGGCGTGACCTACGTGAACTTCGTCCGCCTGGTGTGGGAGGAGCACGCGCTGATCCGCGCCGTGCAGAACCTGCTGGGCGCCGGCGAGGGGCGGCCCACCGTGCCGGCCCTGCTCGAGGGGGTCCGCTCCAGCTTCGTCTCGCTGCGCATCGCCGACATGGCCGAGGCGACGGCCGAGGGGCTGCGTCCGTCGGCGGACACGGCCTCGGACGAGGTGGCGGCCCGGGAGGAGATCCACTCGGGCCTGGCCAAGTACGTCACCGCCATCCTGACCATGCTCGGGCTGGTGGGGACCTTCCTGGGGCTGATCATCGCCATCGAAGGCATCTCCGAGATCTCGAACATCGAGAACCGCGAGGCCTTCATCCAGGGCGTCAAGGCGGCCCTGGACGGCATGGGCACGGCATTCTCGACCTCCCTGGCCGGGATCTTCGGCGCGGTGGTGCTCGGCTTCGAGCAGCTGATGTTCCACTTCGCCCAGGTGTCGTACCTGTCGCGGCTCGATCGCTTCAGCGAGCGCTACCTGGAGCCCTGCATCGGCCCGCGCACCGATGACGACGTCGAGGACGTGCTGCCCGGCGCCGGGGAGATCGCCGCGTTCACCGAGGCCTTCCGCGCCTGGCGCGGCGAGCTCGAGCGGGTCCAGGGGGATCTGGCCGAGGGGGTGTCCGCGCTGGTGAAGAGTCAGGGGGATCTGTCCAGCGCGGTGCAGGAACTCGCCGGCTCCGTGGGTGGGGAGCAGCAGCGCCTCGCCGAGCTGGAGGAGAAGCTCGACGAGCTGCGCTGGTACGTGGGCCGCGAGAACGCCACCTTGCTCGGGCTGGTGGGGCACGTGGCCGCCGAGGAGGAGGGGCGCGAGGTTCTCGAGGGGGACCTTCCCCCCGACGCCGGTGACGCGGACACCGCCGAGGAGATCCGGCGAACCAACCAGCTGCTGGGCCGCATCTACGGCGAGCTCGGCATGGCCGTCCGGTCGGCCACCTTCAAGCTCGAGGAGGGCCAGACCGCCCTCAACCGCAACCTCGCGAGGCTGATCCAGCGCATGGAGAGCACCGCCGGCACCAGCGCCGAGCAGGTCCACATGCTGCGCACCATCCTGGGCCACGTGGGCAAGGACGAGGAGCGCCTCACCGGGCTGCTGGACACCCTCAAGCGCGAGACCCGCGGAGGATCGGACGAGTGATGAAGAGGGTGTTCACATATTCCACTCCCGTCGTCAGAGCCGCGGTCCATCATCGCTGGCCGGGTCGCTTCGCTCCCCTCTTCGGGCCTCCTCGGTCACAGGCTCGGCAGCCTGCTCCCTCTTCGCCCCTTGCCAGCGATGCGCCTCACGACTCTGCCTCGGTCCGGGAACATGCGTACACCCTCTAGGCGCCGCCGTGGCATCAGCGCTCCGTTCACCCTCAACGCCTGGCCCAGCTTCAGCGACGCCCTGGCCTCGGCGCTGCTCATCCTGGTGTTCATCATCACCATGCTGTCGGTCATGACCGGCAAGGTCATCGAGGAGATGGAGCAGCGGATGCGCGCCACGCTCATCGAGGAGGAGGTGGTCGCGGCCTTCGAGGAGACCATCGAGGAGCAGGGCATGACCGTCGAGCGGGAGGGGAGGGTGCTGCGCATCCAGCTGCCCGAGTCCCTGCTCTTCGACTCGGGCAGCGCCGAGATCAAACCCGGCGGCGAGCCCCTGCTGCGGGACCTCGGCGACCAGCTCGGGACCCACGGGTACTCGGCCGTGCTGGTGGAGGGGCACACGGACGACGAGCCCATCCGCGCGTCCCTGCAGCAGCAGTTCCAGACCAACTGGGAGCTCTCCACGGCCCGCGCGTGCCGCGTGGTGCGTTTCTTCGCCGAGGAGTCCGGGCTCGACCCCACCGAGCTCACCGCTTCGGGCTACTCCGAGTACCACCCCATCGACACCAACGAGACCGAGGCGGGCCGCGCCGCCAACCGCCGCATCGAGATCGTGGTGCACCCGTGACCCACCGCGATCTCGACGAGCGCATCGCCAGGGCCGCCGCGCGCCGCGCTGCCGCCGCCGGGGAGGTGCGCGCGCAGCTGGACACCCACCTGATCCAGATGGCGGCCCGGTGGACCGCTGCCGAAGGCATGGGGCCCCTCCCCGGCGAGGCCGCGGCCCGAAAGGCCCTCGACCGCGGCAACGTGCCCCTGGCCCGCCGCGCCGTCTCCGTCGCCGAGGTGGCCCTCCAGCAGCGGGAGCGGCTCCACCTGCGCGGTCACGACCCCCATCCGCCCGCCCCGGCCACGGTCCTGGCCGATCCGGAGATCGCCAGCCTGCTGGGCGAGCTGGTGGAGACCGGCCGCCCCGTCCGCGCCCTGGAGCCCGAGGAGCGCGCCCGCCTCGACGGCGCCGGCGCCGCGTCCGCCCTGGACGAGGTCCGCGCCATCCGCCGCCGCATCCGCCTCGAGGCCCGCCGCGTCCGCCTGCTGTTCGACCTCGATCGCCTCCCACTACCGGCCGACGTCGCGCGCGAGCTGACCCGTCGCGTGGACACCGAGGACCCGTTGAAGCTGCGTCAGGAGATGCTGGATGCGTTAGGGGTCAAGTCTGGTCTTGAGTCTTCTCGCCGCGAGAAGACTCAAGACCAGACTTGACCCCTGCAGATCTACTGACTCAAGCCCGCGGCCATGACACCTGCACCGCCGAGGAGGGCGACGGTGCGGCCGCCGGCGCTGATGTGCTCCCAGGTGTACTGCTCGACCATCATGGAACCGGAGCCGGCGGGGAACTGGTCGATGAGGTTGCCGGGGACGGTGAAGGAGCCGTCGTTGTTGACGATGCAGAAGATGGCGGCGCCGTTCTGGTCCTGGTCCACGAAGGTCATGATGATGGCGGCATCGGAGCCGTCGTAGCCCGACCACTCGATGAGGAAGTCGCCGCCGGGGAGCTGGAACATCCCCTGGGGTTCGGGGGTGACCAGGGTGAGCTGGGAGGTCATGGGCAGGGTGCCGGAGAAGGCGGGGAACTCGTCGCCCGCGGCCGTTACCGAGTAGTCGGTGCTGAACTGGAACTGGTTCGTGGGGAACATCTCGGCGTAGACGATCGTGCCCTGCTGGTTCTGGGGCTCGATGTCCAGGTTGATGCCGCCGCCCGACAGGGTGATGGTGCCGGCGGACTCGGAGATGTACTCGCCGGGATCACCCCCCAGGAGTTCTTCCTGGGTGAAGTGGGTCAGGGCGCAGTCGTCCATGCCGACCGGGAGGTTGGTCATGTAGCCGGGGGTCGCCGGGGTGACGATGGTGTTGAACCCCGCGCCGAAGTTGACGCCGAAGTCCATACCGTTGGCGTTGGAGTACATCAACGAGACGGTGCCCTCGGTCTCGGCGTGGAAGTCGTCGTCGTCGCCGATGAAGTCGTCGTCGTCGCCGGGGTTGGCGGAGTCGTCGTCGTCGTCGTCCCCGCCGCCGCCGCCGGGCTCGTCTGCGGGGCAGCCCGATAGCGCCAGTCCCAGGATCGCCAGCAGTACCGTGATGTTGCGGATGTCCATGACCTGTTCCTCCTGTCAGAAGCTGTATCGGCCGCGTACGTACACCTGGCTCCCGCCACCCGCGGGATCGCCGAACTTGGTGTAGTCCTTGCCCAGCTGCAGCAGCGCGCCCACGTGCAGCTCGAATCCGTGACCGAAGTTGTACTGGAACTCGGGGTAGAGCACAGCCGAGAAGCCCTCCTTGGTGAAGGGATGGTAGTGCTCGGAGACGCGCGCGGTCGCGTCCATGTCGTAGTACTCGACGGTGTAGCCGCTGAGATCCCACAGCGTGAACAGGCGCAGCAGGGCCGCGTCGCGGGCGAAGTTGATGTCCACGCCGAACACGAGGTAGTCGGCGAGCTTGGGCCGCAGGACCTCGCGGGCGCACTCG
>CAYRNR010000141.1:0-21335 GCA_964425605.1 uncultured Rickettsiales bacterium
TCCCGCCAAGCTCCTTCCTGGCCACCGTCGTCCCCGCTGCTGAACCTGTTATCGGACAGGCAGCGGACGACTTGAGGAAAAAAATCCTCGAGGACCTCAGCGGTCGAGCCCTCGCCCACTCCGTGCATCTCTCTCGCCCCCTGGACATCCACCGGACGGGGGGGCTCGCATGAGCTACGTCCCGTCCATCTTCGGCGCCAGCACGGTCCGCATCGGATACACGCGGGCCCACCAGTCCGGCTCCGCGGCCGAGTCCCTGAGCACCCGCTCCACCTCGTCGGGGGATCGCGAGGCGATGGTGGCGGTCCGCGACGCGCTGGTCGACGTGATCAACTCGCTCGGCGAGTCGTCGCGCGTGCTGGCCTCGGCGCGGTCGAGCATCGTCAACGGGCCGGCCACGACGAGCTCGACCTCGGACACCGGCCTGTCCACCGAGGGAACCGCCACCACGATGACCTCCACCGAGGAGGTCAACGCGACCCCCACGTCGTTCAGCCCTCGCGGCCCGGGCTGGGACAAGTCGGTCACGTCCGAGTTGACCGTGGGCGGGGTCTACGACGGATCCCAGGGTGACACCAACCTGCACGTCAAGGTGAGGCGCATCTGGGGCGATGGCGAGGTGGGCGAGGACTGGGTCCAGATTCGGGTCAAGATCGACGACACCACCACCTACGACGGATATCTCAGCCCTTCCTACGAGCCGGGCACCGAGATCGACGTGGGCAAGGGGATGACCATCTCCTTCTCCGAAGGGACCTTGAAGAGGGGCGCTGACGCCTACACGGATCTGTACGTCTCCCAGGACGCCGAGATCGATCCCGACGCGGCCTTCGACGGCGTGCGCAACGCCCACCCCGAACTCGAGGACGGCTACACCATCTCCGACGGCTCGTTCGAGCTCAACGGCGAGACCATCGCCGTGAACGCCTCGGACTCCCTCAACGACGTCCTCGACCGGATCAATGCGTCGGACGCGGGCGTGACCGCGGCGTACGATGCCGTCACCGAGAAGATCACGTTGACCCAGGAGACCCTGGGCTCCGAGCCCACCATCGAGTTCGCCAACGACACGTCGGGCTTCGTGACGGCCATGAAGCTCGACACGGCCTCGCCCGTGGCTGGGGCGGACAACGAGGCAGCCTCGGTCATGGCCGGGGTGGACGAGTTCTCCGGGGTGAGCAGCGGCTCGATTCTCATCAACGGCGAATCCATCGCCATCGACGTGGACAGCGACTCGCTCAACGACGTGATCTCCCGCATCAACGCCTCCGACGCCGGGGTCACCGCGTCCCTGTCCGCCGACGCCCAGACCTTCACCATCACCGCCGACGACAACAGCGCCGATCTCGTCCTCGACAGCAACGGCACCGAGTTCTTCGCCGCGGTCAACGTGGCCGAGGATACCTACGAGCCGACCATCGCCCGCGGCGTCACCGAGAGCCGCGCAGAGGCCGTGGGCGACGCCGTGGCGTCCTTCGCCGACACCCTCAACGCCCTGTTCGACCGCTCCGCCAACGGCCTGGGCGACAGCACCTTCCTGTCCTCGGTGCGCAACGACGTGCAGATCGCCATCGGCGACGTGTTCAACGAGGACGGCCCCCGCTTCCGTACCGACTACGGCATCACCTTCGACTTCCGCGAGGAGGCCGACGAGGTGGTCAGCTTCAACTGGGCGGCCCGCGCCCGGATGGAGAACATGCTGCGCACCGGAGGTCGCGGTGCGGACGTCTACGAGCTGTTCCTCGGCGGCACGTCTGCGGCCGCTAGCGGCGTCGACGAGGAGCTCTCCCAGGTCCTGCAGTCGGCCCAGAGCGACATCGACTCCCTGCTGGGCCCCGTGGGCAACTACCTCGACCTCTGGCTCTAGTCCCCGTTCGCGACTACTGTCGACCCATGTCCAGCGCCGTCATCCTCGGGAGCGCGTTCGAGCGCCCCACGCTCGCAGGCCGCGACCTCGAACCCCTGCAGATCGCCACCCGGTTCGGGCCGGCCCTGCTCCACTGGGATTCCCGGACCCAGGGGCACGTGCTGTTCCGCCACGGCGCGCCCCACCGCTTCCTGCCCAACCAGATCCCCTACCGCGCCCAGGCCGCGGCCCTGCACGAGGTGGGCTGCGATCGGCTCCTGGTCACCAGCTCCGTCGGTGTCCTCGACCGGGAGCTGCCTCTGGATGCGCCCATCCCCATCTCCGACCTGATCATGTTCGGCAACACCCTGCCCGATGGTACGGCCTGCACCGTGTTCCCCGATCCCGCGGCGGGCCAGTGGCATCTCGTCCTCGACGCGGGCCTGATCTCCGATCCCCTCACTGCACAGCTCGAGGACCTGTGTCGTGGCGCCGGCCTCACGCCCGGCCCGCGCGCGGTGTTCGCCTACACCCCCGGGCCCCGCAACAAGACCGCGGCCGAGAACGTCGCCTGGGTCCGCCTCGGCGCCCAGATCGACTCCATGACCGTGGGGCCCGAGCTGGTGCTGGCCAACGAGCTCGGCATCCCGTGCGCCGCCGTCGGCGTCGGCCACAAGTACTCCGGTCCTGGCCAGCACGGACGGCTCGATGGCCCGGCCATGACGGACAGCCTGGCCGTGGGGCGGCAGGTGGTGGAGTCGGTGGCCGATGTGTTCCTGGGCGGCGCGGAGCCGGTGGCTTTCGGGAATCGGTTCTACCGGTATCCTTGACCGACGACCGGAGGTTGGAGAACGCGTGGACCGGCCCATCCTGATCACCGGAGCCTCGGGCTTCTTCGGAGTTCACCTGGCGCGCTCGCTGGCGCGGGCCGGGGTCGCCCACGTGGGTCTGGTGCGATCGACCTCGGACCGCGCGTCCCTGGAACGGCTCGGGACGCCGCTGCGGTTCGGGGACGTCACCGACGAGGAGTCGGTGGTCGCCGCGCTTCAGGGGTGCTCCGCGGTGATCCATCTCGCCGGCGCGGCCGACGTGGCCGACGCGGATCTCAACGAACGGGTGAACGTGGGGGGCACGGTCCACGTGGCTCGCGCGTGTGAGCGCGCGGGCATCACGCGCCTGTTGTTCTTCTCCTCCAGCTGCGCTGTGCGCGATCTCCAGGACGCGTACGGGCGAACGAAGCGCCGCGCCGAGCAGGAGCTGCAGTCCTTCGACCTGGACGTGCGGATCTTCCGGCCCGCCATGATCTTCGGTGAGGGCAGCAAGGAGTGGACCACCTTCGTCACGACGGTGGCGCGCCTGCCGTTGGTGCCGGTGCCGGGGCGAGGTGAGCACGTGCTGCGGCCGGTGTTCGTGGACGACGCGGTCCAGGCCGCGCGCAGTGCCATCGAGCTCGACGGCCTCGACGGTCGCGTGTACGACATCGTCGGGCCGACCGAGGTGACGCTCAACGATCTGGTGTCGCGCGTGGCCACCCACGTGAACCGCCGGCGCCGGCCCCTGCACCTGCCCATGGGCCTGTGCCTGACGGGGGCGCGCGCGCTGGGCCGGCTGATGACCCACCCGCCGGTGGTGCCCGATCAGGTGCTGGCGTTCGCCCAGGACACGCGCGGCGATCTGGCGCCACCCCGCCGGGATCTGGGGTGGGAGCCGAGGCCGCTGGAGGAGGGGCTCCGTGCGCTGTTCGGGCGCACCCCCTGGCAGAACATGGGCCGCATGCCCGGCTGAGGCCCCGGATCTACCGACCCATCATCGCCCGGACCTCGTCGCGCCAGCGCCGGACCTCGGACAGCCGGATGCCGCCGACCACGATCACCGTCGCTCCGACGGCCACCACGGGCACCAGCAGCAGCGCGTGGATGGTCAACGCCGCGCCCACGGCCTCGGTGGCGGTGATGTCGAACAGCGCGGGCATCACCATCCTCGTCGCCACCTCGAACACGCCGATCCCGGCCGGGGCCAGGGGCAGCGCGAACGAACCCATGCACAGCACGGTGAGCAGCAGGCTGGCGCTCCACGGCAAGGAGATGCCGTGGGCGACGAGCACCAGGTGGACCACGCCGGCGGTCAGCGCCCACTCCAGCAGGGTGTTGCCCAGCGCGAGGGCCAGCAGGCCGGGGCGCTTCGCCGCGGTCGTCCCGCGCGCCAGTCCGTGGACCATCCCGGCCACGCGGCCGCGTTCGCCGAGCCGCCGGGAGATCAGCTGCACCAGCACGACGCCGCCGCCCAGGATCACCACGCCCAGGATCACGTAGCGATGGGCCGTCGATAGCCACGGCGGCAGCGGCAGCACCCAGGCGAGCGTCACCAGCATCAGCAGCAACGCGCAGAAGTCCACCATCCGCTCGACCACCATCGAGCCCAGCACCGGCACGGCGGGCAGCCGGGTGAAGCGGACCGCGGTGAAGGCGCGCACGAACTCGTCGAGCCGCACCGGCAGCACGGACGACGCCGCCGCGCCCGCGTAGAACGAGGCGAGCAGCCCGGGGATGGAGGCGCGTCCCACAGGCCGCAGCACGAGGTGCCACTTGGTGGCCTTGGACAGGATCACGGCCACGTCGAGGACCAACGCTCCGACCAGCGGGGCGATCCGCACGGAGCGCAGGCTCTCCAGGAGGCGCGCGTGATCGAGGTGGTGCAGGGCCACGGTGAGCAGCGCCCCGCCGACCAGCAGCCAGGCCAGGACGGCGAGGACCTTCCCCGCGCGCCTCAGTGGCGAACCCACAGTTCACCTCTGAGCAGGGCCATCTCACCGAGGGTCCTGAGGATGGTTCGGGGATTGCCGCCTGTGGCCTGGCCCCCTTCACGGGGCCTGTAGGCCGAGTCCACCTCGGCCACGGTCAGGCCTGCGCGCTCGCCGCGCACCAGGATCTCCTCGAGCAGGAACACCCCCTTGGAGCGCACGCGGCAGTGGTCGAAGACCCGCCTGTGCCACAGGTGGACCCAGTTCACGTCCTGGACGTCGGTGCCGAACAGGGCCCGGACCAGCACCAGGAAGGTGCGCGAGCTCAGCAGGCGGAACCAGGTGTAGTCGCTGCGGGACTCGCGCGCGCCCACGACCACGTCCGCGGTCTGTGCGGCCGCGAAGAACCGGGCGACCTCCGAGACGTCGAACTGGCCGTCGGCGGGCACGTAGATGATGCGCTCGCCGCGGGACGCCGCGATGCCCGAGCGGATCGCCATGCCCGATCCCTGGTTGAAGGCGTGGCGGACGTGGCGGACCTGCCGGTGAGCCTCGGCCAGCCCCGCGGCGAGGGCCGCGGTGCCGTCGGTGCTGGCGTCGTCCACCACCACCACCTCGAAGCGGATCGCGAGACGATCGCCCACGGCGAGGCACTGCTCGACCACCTGGGCGAGGGTCTGCTGCTCGTTGTAGGCGATGACTACGATGGAGAGGTCGAGCATGGGCGTTTCCCGGACGCCCCATCGTCGGTGCCAGCGTCGGCGGCGTCAACCCCGGCCCAGGCGCGGGCCACGTCCCTGGGAAGCCGCACCTCGATGCCTTGCCCGCGGATGTGCTCCAGGAGCCGGCGGTACGCGTCGAGGATCCCGGGATCGGCGCCGAGGTGGGGCTCGGCGTGGGTCGTGACCACGGCCATCCCGCCGCGTTCGATGATCCAGTCGAGCTTGTTGCGCCACACCTCGAACACCCCGCGGGGTGTGTGCCCCAGCAGGAGCAGGCGGTCGTCCAGGGGCAGGGTCAGGGGGAGCTGGAGCAGGCCCCGCCGCCGCACGGGCAGCAGGCTCGCGCAGCCGCGCCGCGGCCCGGCCACGGCCTGCACGTCGGTGTCGGGCACCGAGGAGTCGTAGGCGAAGCGCGCGCGGACCTCGTCGGCCAGGGGATCGCTCATCAGCAGGGCAGGGGAGCGGAACCCCACCATCTCGTGGCGCTGGACCACATCGGCGCAGCGGTCGAGCCGTCGCGCGATCCGTCCGGCGTCCAGGTAGGCGATCCGCCCGTCGTGACGCGCGCCGTGCAGGCCGAGCTCGTGCCCCTCGTGGCGCAGCTCGTCCCACAGCGCGTGGTCCAGCGGATACCGATCGCCGGCCACGAACCAGCACGATCGCACCCCCAGCTCGTGCTCCACCGCGGCGATGTCGGGCGCGCGGAGCTGGCCGTGGCCCGTGTCCACGTCGTGGGTGAGCGCCACCACCGGCCCGTCCCAGGGCCACGGCTGCTCGGGCGGGCGGCCCAGGGCGGACTGGACGATGGCGCGGAGCACCTCCACCGCGTCCTCCCGGGGGTAGCGGGGGAAGGGGGTGTCCGGTTCGCGGTAGCGCCACTGCTGCAGCGGGATCACCACGTGCTGACCGGCGAGCCGTAGCGGGCCGGGGAGGCTGCGAATCGACTCGGGGAGCCTGGCGTACAGGGGGCGCGAGGGCGTCAGGTAGCGCTCCTCGGTGACGTGCGTCGCGGTGGCCCACGGATCGAAGTGGAACCGCACCGAGTCACCGGCCATCGACACCGCGGGCCACGCGCCGCGGCCGTCGCGGAACTCGGCCAGGACCGGACCCTCGGGACGCTCCCCTGGAGAGGTGGAGACCGGGAGTGTGACCTCGTGGCCCGTGCGGAGCCACGCCGGCCAGGCTCCACAGGGCGGCGGGAAGGGCCTGCGCAGGATCATCGTGAGCGGCCGCGGAGGCGTGGCCGGAGGCTCGTCCATGGCGAGCAGCGCCTGCGGTCGTTCGCGCCGCAGGGTGAGCAGATCCCGGCGAATCATCGGTCCACGTCGGTGTGGCGAGTGTCGCTCACGATCCCACCAGCACGTCCAGGTGGTCGCGGTACCAGCCCACGGTCCGGTCCAGCCCGGCGTCCAGCTCCACCGCCGGCGAGAACCCCAGCACCTCGCGCATGCGGCCGACGTGGGGCGATCTCAGCCGCACGTCCGCCTCCATGTGGGGCTCGAAGACCATCCCGGACGCGCTGCCGGTCACCTCGATGATCCGCCGCGCTAGATCGACGATCTGGACCACGGGGGTGTCGTTGCCCACGTTGAAGACCTGGCCCACGGCCGCGTCGAGGGTCATCGCGCGGAGGGTCGCCTCCACCAGATCGTCGATGTAGCACCAGGTGCGCACCTGGGTGCCGTCGCCGGTGATCTTCACGGTGAGGCCCTGCAGGGCGCGCAGG
This sequence comes from uncultured Rickettsiales bacterium, assembly GCA_964425605.1. Classification (GTDB taxonomy): domain Bacteria; phylum Myxococcota_A; class UBA796; order UBA9615; family CAYRNR01; genus CAYRNR01. Next base: position 7,035 of record CAYRNR010000141.1, read on the forward strand.
GCGATGTCGTGGATCGCGCCCTCGCCCACCTGGCCCGGCCCGTAGATGTTGAACGGGCGGATGGAGGTGACGGGCAGGCCGTGCTGGCGGTGGTAGGCGAAGCACAGGTGCTCGCCCGCGACCTTGCTCACGGCGTAGGTCCAGCGTGACTCGGACAGGGGCCCCACCGACGTGGTCCCTGCCTCCTTCGCCTCCAGGGCCTCGGGGCCGTAGACCTCGGAGGTGGAGAAGTTGACCACCCGCTCCAGGTCACGGCCGCGGCACGCCTCGAGCACGTGGTGCGTGCCCAGCAGGTTGTTGACCATGGTGTCCGCGGGGGTGCGGATGTAGTTGCTCACCCCGGCCACGGCCGCCAGGTGGACCACGACGTGGACGCCCTCGAGCAGGTCGTCCAGGGCCCCGGGATCGAGGAGGTCCCGCTCGTGGATCACGATGGATCCGTCGTCCGGCAGCGCCCAGAACCGCAGGGCGTCGCGGCGGCGGTTGTCCACCACGATCACGCGGTTGTCCCGGCTCAGCCGGCGCGCCAGGTGACTGCCGATGAAGCCGCAGCCGCCGGTGAGCAGGATTCGCTTGCCCTCGATCACGCCTCGCCTCCGCCCAGCGCCCGCTCGACGGCCTCGGCGCAGTCGTCCTTGGCCACCACCGCGTCCCCGAGGAACAGGACGTCCAGCGCCGTCGAGTCGAAGCAGGCGAGGGCGTCCATGGGGGTGTTGGCGATGGGCTGGCCGCGGACGTTGAGGGAGGTGTTGACCACGGCCGGGACGCCGGTGAGCCGGTCGAAGGCACGGATCAGCGCCTCGAAGCGGGGCGACGCGCCAGCGGTCACGGTCTGGACCCGGGCGGTGCCGTCCACGTGCACGGCGCCGGCGAGCCGGTCGCGCCATTCGGGGCGGGTGTCGTAGGCGCACAGCATGAACGGCGAGGGTTCGGACCGGGCGAACAGATCGCCGCAGCGGTCGGCCAGCACGGCCGGGGCCAGGGGCCGGAACGGCTCGCGGAACTTGATCGCGTCGTTGATGTGGTCCTTGAGCTTCGCGCTCGACGGATCCGCGAGGATGCTGCGGTGGCCCAGGGCGCGGGGCCCGAACTCCGCGCGTCCCTGATACCAGCCCACGACGAGCCCGTCGGCCAGCAGTCGCGCGGCCGCGTCCGGGGCATCCGCGGCTCGCCACGATCGGCGGCGAGCCAGGCCCAGGAGGTCGTCCACCTCCTCGGGTCGGCAGGCGGGTCCGAGGTAGGCGTGGTCGAGCACGAAGTCGCCCCGCGGCTGGTCCTCCACGGCGTGGTGCACGTACAGGGCCGCGCCCGTGGACGCGCCGTCGTCGCCGGCGGCCGGAGGGACGAACAGGCGCTCGAAGGCCGTGCGCTCGTAGATCCGTCCGTTGGCCACGCAGTTGAGCGCTGCCCCTCCCGATACCACCAGATCCGTGCACCCCGTGGCGCGGTGCAGGTGGTCCAGCAGGTGGAGGTACGCCTCCTCGAACACCAGCTGCAGGCTCGCCGCCATCTCGCAGTGCCGATCCTCCACGGGCTCGGGGTGCTGGCGTGGCGGGCCGAACCGCTCGATGAACTTCGGGCCGACGCGGCTGGTGGCCTCCATGAAGAACGTGAACCAGCTCAGATCCAGCTCGTAGGTGCCGTCGTCGGCCAGCCGCACCATGGACCGAAGGTCGTCGGCGAACCTGGGCTCGCCCATGGCGGCCAAACCCATGACGATGCCCTCGTCGCAGTTGGCGCGGAAGCCCAGGTACTGGGTGATCGCGGCGTAGAACGAGCCCAGCGAGTGGGGCTTGCTCACGCGGCGCAGCACCCCCAGCCGGTTGCCCTCGCACAACCCCAGGGTGGTGGTCGTGCGCTCACCGAAGCCGTCGAGGGTGAGCACCGCCGCCCGCTCGAACGGCGACACCAGGGCCCACGCGGCGTGGCACAGGTGGTGATCCACGTAGTCCACCCGCAGGGGCGATCCGCCGCCGGCGAAGTGATGGACCTGCTCGGTGACCAGCGCCTCCGGCCGCGGCTCGTACTGCCCCAGCAGCAGGTTGGGGACGGCCGACAGGTACTCGCTGTGGTGGCGAACGCGTGAGCTGCGGCGCCACAGCAGCGGCTCCAGGTGCACCGTGGGGTTCCACCCCAGCGCCACCCGGTCCACCTCCTCGATGCGCGTGTCACCGGCACACAGGCAGAAGCGCGACGCCTCGTGGGGGAAGTCGCGATCGTGCTTCACCCGCGAGAAGCGCTCCTGCGCGGCCGCGGCCACGGGCACCCCGTCCCGGACGAGGGTGGCCGCGGCGTCGATGTCGAAGGACAGCCCCAGGATATCCATGGGACCAGAGTACCCCACGGTGGTGAAGTCGCAAGGGTCGGGAGCGAGCTAGTTCGAGTACGCCGCGATCGCTGGCTTGGTCGGCGTGCTCATTCCCTCCACGGTGGCCCAGGCCAGGACGGTCTCGTTCGCGTGGGCGGGTTCGGTGGTGTCGATATCGTCCCCGTAGTAGAACACCACGCCCTCGATCCCCGAGACCACCGGGTGGACGGCGTCGATCAGGGTGACCTCGTAGCGGTCGTCCTCGTCGTTGTCGATGTCGTGCCCGGCGTACTCGGTCCCGTTGTCGATGTACTCCAGGCGCGTCAGGCTCTCCATGTCGAAGTCGTCCTCGTCGTCGAAGTGCGCCATGTCGTCGCCCTGGAAGATCAGCCCGTAGCCGTGGCAGGAGAAGTCGTACAGGGCCTCGAGGGTGGCCTCGTCGTCCGGTGAGTGGCCCGGGTTGGAGAGGATGGCCACCGAGTAGCCCGTGAGGTAGCTGGCGTCGATGCCGTCCTCGGGCTCGTCGATCATCGTCGCGTCGTACCCCGCGGCCACGAGGTCGTCGCGGATCTGCTCGCTGTCCTCGGGGTGCTCGCCGCTGTGCTCGTCGTCGCGGATGATCAGGACGCGCGGTGCGGGCACACCCACGGGCGTGACCCACGCCACCGAGTTGAGCAACAGCTGCCTCGAGACCGTCTGATCCATGTACATGTCGTTGAGGGTCAGCAGAATGGTCAGCACCCGGCCCGTGGGATCGTCGCCGAAGGTGTCGTCGTCGAAGCCGCTGGTGTCGTCGTCGCCGTCCACGTCGTCGTCGTGGGGGTTGCCATCATCATCGTCGTCGTCGTCGTCCCCGGTGCCGCCGCCGTGGGTGTCGTCGTCGCCGACGAGGTCGTACTCGTTGCACACGGGGCTGCCGATCGCCAGCCCGACCACGAGCAGCGCCAGGGCGCCGTGGGTGAATCCATCTCGCATGACCCGCCTCCTCCCGATGAACCACGACCAGCGTACCACCCCTACCGGTGTATGCTGACACCCGTGGTGAATCGGCATCCGGAGGGGAGTCCCATGCATCGTCTCGTTCGTCACGCCGTCGTGGTCGCGTGCTTCACCCTGTGCTACCCCGCTTTCGCCTCGGACACACCTGCGTCCGACGCCGGCGTGGTCCTCACCGGGGAGGACCACGGGGACCAAGCCGGATCGTCGGTGGCCCCCGCGGGGGACGTGAACGGCGACGGCCTCGACGATCTGCTCGTGGGCGCGGACAACGACGACGCCGGGAACATCCAGGCCGGGCAGGCCTACCTGATCCTGGGGCGGGACAGCGGCTGGCCGCCCATCCTCGGGCTGGACCAGTCGGACGCCTCGTTCCCGGGGGAGGGGCTCAACGACTTCGCGGGCACCTCGGTGGCCGGCGCGGGCGACGTGGACGGGGACGGCCTGGACGACATCCTCATCGGCGCGTTCAAGAACGGCGAGTCGGCCACGCAGGCGGGGCAGACCTACCTGATCCTCGGGCGCGAGACCGGCTGGGCCCGCAACACGCCGCTGCAGAGCGCGGACGCCTCGTTCCAGGGCGAGGGATCGGGGGACTGGTCCGGCTACGCCGTGGACGTGGTCGCCGACGTGGACGGGGACGGCCTCGACGATCTGCTGATCGGCGCCCACGGCAACGAGGAGACCGGCGCCATGGCCGGTCAGACCTACCTGATCCTGGGCCGCGCCAGCGGCTGGACGCCGGACACCAGCCTGAACGCGGCCGAAGCCTCACTGCTCGGAGAGGCGGAGGACGACCAGTCGGGGCTGGCGGTGGCCGGCGCGGGCGACGTGGACGGCGACGGCCTGGGGGATCTCCTCGTCGGCGCGCCTCTCAACGCCGAGGCTGGCCACGAGGCGGGCCAGGCCTACCTCGTGCTGGGGCGGGATGCGGGCTGGGCCCTGGACATGCCCCTGGCCGGTGCGGATGCCTCGTTCCTCGGTGAGGAGGACTCGGCGTGGGCTGGCAGCGCCGTGGCGGGCGTGGGCGACGTGGACGGCGACGGCCTGGACGACATCCTGGTCGGCGCGCCCCACGCCAACGACGGCGGCGCGCAGTCGGGCAAGGCGTACCTGTGGTTCGGCCGATCCACCGGGTGGGCGCCGGACACCCCCCTGTCGGACGCGGACGCCTCCTTCGTGGGGGAGGACTCGGCGGACAACGCCGGCGTGGCCCTGGCCGGCGCGGGCGACGTGGACGGCGACGGGTACGCGGACTTCCTGATCGGCGCCGCCGGCAACTCCGAGGCGGGCAACGACGCTGGACAGGCCTACCTGTTCCTGGGCAAGGCCGCGGGCTGGTCGCGCGATCTGGACCTCGCCGGCGCCGACGAGTCCTTCCTGGGCGACAACCCCGAGGACAACCTCGGCGCTGCGGTGGCCCTGATCGGCGATGTGGACGGCGACGGCTTCGACGAGGTCCTCGTGGGCGCGTATGGCCACGATCAGCTCGGCTCCGAGACGGGGCAGGCGTATCTGTTCTTCTGCCTCGACGCCGACGACGACGGCGTGACCGCCTGCGACGGCGACTGTGAGGACACCGTGCCCACGGCGTTCCCGGGGGCTGTCGAGGTCTGCGACGGCGCGGACAGCGACTGCGACGGGACGCTGCCTGCGGACGAGACCGACGCCGACGGGGACGGTTTCTGGCCGTGCAGTGGCGACTGCGACGACCTCGATCCCCTGGCCCACCCCGGCGCCGCAGAGCTGTGCGACGGCGTGGACAACGACTGCGACGACGACATCGACGAGGGGACGGACGTCGACGACGACGGCGACGGGATGACCGAGTGCGATGGGGACTGCGACGACGCCGACGCGACGGTGTTCGAGGGTGCCGACGAGCTGTGCGACGGCCTGGACAACGACTGCAACGGCGTGGCCGACGACGTGGACGCCGACGGGGACGGTCACCTCGACATCGACTGCGGCGGCGACGACTGCGACGACGCGGATCCCGACGTCCACCCGACGGCGGCCGAGGACTGCGAGGACGGCGTGGACAACGACTGCGATGGCCTCGTCGACGTCCTCGACGAGGAGTGCGACGAGGGGGACGACGACGACAGCGGGGGCGAAACCGACGACGACGACAGCGCAGGCGACGACGACGACGACGACACCGAGGGCCCCGGGGACGATGACAGCGCCGACGACGGAGGCGAAGGGGGGTGCGGGTGCGACGCCTCGGGCCGCGGCGCGTCGCCGCTGATGCTCCTGCTGCTGCTCTTGATCACTGCGCGGGCTGGCGGATGGTCTCGAAGGGCGGCTCGTCGCCCCACCACGGTCTCGTCTCCAGGGTCCGGCCGCGGCTGACCCCCCGGGCCACGGCGTCGTGGAACGCCTCGGGGATGCTCCGGGGCATCATCTCCGGTGAGGCCGGCGCCTCGTCGGAGGCGCGCCCCCAGCCGAGCCCGTACCCCTCCCAGAACGACTCCACGGCCAGCTCGTCCGGCCACTCCCCCTGCGCCCGCGCGCCGGCCAGGGCCACGGCCGCGGCGTGGGGCTGCCAGCGGCTGCGTATCCCGGTCCCCCAGCCGATGTTCTCGGCGGCGACGGCGGTGTACTCGCGCAGCGGATCGTCCCGGTAGGACTGGCGCTCGGTCCACTCCTGGAGGCCCATGGTGATGGAGTCGGCGTCCAGGGGCAGGGGGGCCCAGGTGTCGCGACCGATGCCGGTGGGCTGCAGATCGTGCAACAGCCCGCCCTGCATGCCGGCGAAGGCGTCGGGCGACCCGGCGGCGGCGCGTACATCCAGCAGGTCGTTGACCTCGGCGACCTGCGGGGCCCACGTGGTGCCGATGCCGAGGTTGTAGTACGCCGCGTAGCGGTGCTCGCCCAGGTCGCCGCCGCGATCACCGCGCACGGCGTTGGCCGCCTCGTGCAGTCTCGGCGGAGCCAGCCACAGCAGCGCGACTCCCCCCAGGACCAGCGCGGCCCACGCAGCCACGCGGCGCGGGACGGAAGGCGAGGGATCCTTCAAGAGCCGCAGGCCACACCCCACGGCCACGGCCGGGGCGCTCCATCCCAGGAACCCCAGGGGGAGCAGGTAGCGTATGGGCAGGTCCGGCTTGAAGGGGCTGCCGTAGGCCACGTACACCAGGCTCAGCAACGGGGCCAGGGCCACCAGCACCACGAGCCTCCCGGCGGCGTCGCGGCGGAGCAGCCAGCCCAGGGGAGCCAGGGCCAGCGGGGCGAACACGGCGAGCCTCCAGCTCAGCCCCTCGAAGCGCCAGCGCCCCCACAACGCGCCCGGATTGTCCGTGGCGATCCAGTAGTCCTGGGCGAAGCCGGCGAACGGCGCGTTGAACGTGGTCCAGAACAGTCCCAGCGTCCCGCCCTGCCCGACACCGATGTCGGCCAGCCGGGTGTTCGGGTCCTCGGTCACGGACATGGTGAACAGGGCGTCGGGGTCCAGCGCGATGACCAGCAACAGCGGCCACGCGCCCAGCAGCGCGCCGCCGCCGAGGAGCCCCAGCGTGGACGCCGACACCGAGGGCCGCGGCGGGAGCAGCGTCAGCAACGCCATCAAGGCGAGGATGGGCCACAGCAGGTACGAGAACGCGAAGGCGTACCCCACGCTCGCGCCGAGGATCAGCGTCAGCGCGGTGCCGAGCCCCCTGCGCGCCGTCCAGGCCGTCCACGCCGCCAGCACCGCGGCCAGGGGGAGGACGGCCTCCGAGTGACAGCCGAAGAACGTCAGCTGCCACGCGACGATCGTCGTGGGCACCAGGAACAGGCCCGCGCCCGCGAGCACGGCGCTGGTCGAGCCGAGCACGCGGCGCAGACACTCGAGCCACAGCCCCAGCGCGGCGATCCAGAACAGCAGCGGCGTGAGCCGGACCCCCAGCAGCCCGAACCCCAGCACCTTGGACACCAGCAGGTAGACCAGCGCCGTGGTGGAGTAGGACGCGTGGTGCGCGGCGCCGGCGTTGGCCACGTACGCGCCCAGGCCGTAGTGCTCCTCGCCGAAGCGCCCCGTGAGCAGGTCCCACGCGATCTGGGTGTTCTTGCCCTCCCAGGGCTCGATGGGGAACAGGAAGTCCCCGGCCGAGAGGATCACGAGCACCCGGTGCAGGGCGAACACCCCCACCACCGTGGCCACGGCCAGGGGACCCAGCGCCCGCTTCCATCGCTCGTCCATCGTCGAAGGGTAGGGATTGCCGTGGGGGAGGGTCAAGAACGGCGCCGCGGCGATAGAATGGTGCGGCCGCGCCGGGGTGGCGCGGATCGGACACGAAAGGAGGCTGCGGTGACCTCGCGACCGGCGACTGCGGTGCAGTTCACGCCCTACGAGATCTCCATGTGCCTGTACGACGTGGATCGCACCCGCCTGTGGAAGCAGGCCATCGAGGACACGGTGCGCACCGGCGACGTGGTCGTGGACGCGGGATCGGGGACTGGCATCCTCGGCGTGTTCGCGGCCCTGGACGGCGCGTCCAAGGTGTACTGCGTGGAGCTGCACGCGCGCTTCTGTCGACTCATCGAGCACCTCGCCGAGCGCAACGGCGTGGCCGATCGCGTGGAGGTGATCCAGGGCGACGCGTCGCGCCTCGATCTGCCCGAGGCCGTGGACGTGGCCGTGTGCGAGCTGCTGTGCACCGGACAGTTCTTCGAGCCCGAGGTGCAGGTGATGAACAACCTGCGCCGGTTCTTCAAGGACGACACGAGGGTGATCCCCCGGCGGGTGGAGTCCCACCTGCAGCTGCTGGACGCCCAGGAGGAGCTGTACGGCGTGTGCATCGACGTGGACAGCCGGTCGTCGCTGCTGGTCAACGACGAGCCCGTGTCCACCCGCGCCCGGTACGACGTCATCGACCTGACCCGCGCGGTCAGCCCCGAACGCGTCGAGGCCACGGTGACGGTCCAGGCGCGCTGCAGCGGCAAGGCCGACGCGGTGGTGATCACCAGCCAGGCGCGGCTCACCGACGATCTGGTCACCGAGACCACACGGTTCCTGTACAACCCCGAGGTGATCTTCCTGCCGCAGCCGCTCCAGCTCGAGAAGGGGGGGGCGTACGACGTGCACATCGCCTACCCCTACGGCGGGGACACCCTCGACGCGACCCTGGAGGTGCGACCCCATGGCTGAGCCGCGCAACACGCGTCGCCCCCTGTTCCACTGGTACGTGGACTGCGCCCTGGGCAAGGAGCTGGTGCTCGCCCTGTACACCCGCCCCTGCCGCTACGGCCGCTGCGCATTCTGCGCGTTGCCCGGCCTCTCCCTGGGCGGCGAGGCGGTCTCCGCCCGCGACATCGACCGCCAGGTGGACTTCGTGCTGGGCGAGTACACCGCCGAGCAGCTCGACGCGGTGGCCAAGGTCTCCATCTACACGGCCAGCTCGAGCCTGGACCAGGAGTGCCTGCCCACGCGGTCGCTGATGTACCTGTCCCTGCGCATCGCGGATCTCCCGTCGCTGAAGCGGGTCTCGCTGGAGACGCGCCCCGAGTACGTGGAGGACTGGGAGCTCAAGGCGCTTCGCAACGTGCTCGGCGACGAGGTCAGCATCGAGATCGGCATCGGCTACGAGACCCACGACCCGGTCCTGCGCAACCAGGTGCTGGGCAAGGGCCTGTCCCCGGAGAAGCTCGTGAGGCTGGTGTCCTACCTCGGCACCAACGGCCTCGAGCTCAAGGCCTATCTGATGCTCAAGCCCCACCACTCGCTGACCGAGGAGGAGGGCATCGTCGAGGCGATCAACGGGGTCGAGGAGCTGGCCGATCTGGGCCGGCGTTACGACGTGCCCGTGTCCATCCACCTCAACCCCACCTACATCGCCGATGGGTGTCGACTCACCGACGAGCTGGTCGCCCACGGCTACGAGCCGCCGGAGCTCACGTCCGTGATCGCAGTGATCGAGGCTGCGGTCGCGCGAGGCCTGCCGATCTACGTGGGGTTGGACGACGAAGGCCTGGCCATCGAGGGAGGCACCTTCCAGGACACGGGGGTGGATCGGGAGCGGACCGTGGCCGCGCTGACGGCGTTCAACCGTCACCAGGATCTGGACAGGATGCTACACGAGGCGGGCGTCGAGGCTACTTGAGCCCCTTGTAGTCGAACGTCACCGTCAACGGCTCGTCCAGCACCAGCAACTTCTCGAAGTAGTACGCGCGCCCGTCCAGGGGCAGGGTGACCTTGACCGGCTGCACGCCGGCGGCCATGGCCTCTCCCTCGAACTGGTTGCGGGCCTGGGCCTGGACCTGCTGGTTGGCCACGCCGGTGGTCACGCCGCCCAGATCGATGGACGTGAACCAGTCCACCTGGCGCATGGACCCCTCGAAGCCGTTCTTGGGGACCTTGGCCTTGTACGGCACGTACACGGTCCAGGCGCACACCGTGGCGGGCACGTCGGCCACGGGCAGCGCGGCGTCGAACGAGCCGGTGCCGGCCGTTGTCGGGGCGGTGCCGTCCTCCACGTAGACCAGCTCCACGGCGAAGCGGGCCAGCTCGCCGCCCGAGGTCTGGCTGCGGGCCAGCGGGACGAGGACCCGGCCGTCGTCGGCGCGGGCGGGCTTGACCGCGCGGCCGCCCACGAAGGTGGACCAGGGCACGGCGCCGTCGGGGAGGTCCAGGCGCAGGAACTGCGCGCGGTTGTTGCGCATGGAGTAGGTCACCTGGGTCATGCGGCGGCCGTCCGGGGTCATCACGGTGGTCGCGGCGATCTGGTCGATGATCGTCACGAGCATGTCCACGTCCTCGTGGTGGCGCAGCTCCAGGGGGATGCGGTAGCCCTCCTTGCGGTACTTGAAGCCCAGGAGCACCGGCCAGTCGGTCTGGCCGAGGATGGCCGCGGGCAGCTCGCGCACGTCCACCACGCTGACCAGCTCACCGTCGCCCGACGCGATCTCGAGGTTGGAGCGCGCGTCGATACCGATCCACCCCTTGACCCGCTCCACGTCGTGGACCCGCAGGTCGGGCACCTCGGCGGTGCCGTCGCCTTCGGGCAGGGCGCGTTCGTAGTCCAGCAGCAGGCTGTACGGCCCCATGGCCTCGAAGTTGAGCTGCGCCTCGATGACCTTGCGGTCGTCCAGATCGGTGACCGACCAGTCCCTCAGGCCTCGTCCCTCCACCTCCAGCACGGTCACGTCGCTGGGCAGGTCCACCGCCAGGGTGTCCACGCCCGCGTGCAGGATGGAGTAGTTGATCGTGCTGCGACACTGCAGCACACCCTCGCCCACGCCCACCAGGGCCTGGTGCTCGGCGTACACCCGCGCCACCTGCTCCTCCGGGGAGACCTCGGGGGCCTGCAGCTCCCAGGTCACCGACAGGTTGCCGTTGGCCGGCAGCAGCGCGTGCAGGACCCGCGCGCCGCCCTCGACCTCCTGGGTCACCTGCTGGGCGTTGGCCACCACGAACTCCAGGTCCTCGTCCGAGGGCACCGACAGGCTGACCTCGGTGCCGCCCGACGGGGCGAGCTGGAACGCGAAGCCCATCTGACCGCTGGACTCCCACGTGGTCACGGCGAACTCCACGTCGATGGTCACCGGACCGGACTGGTCGGTGATGAAGCGGTACCACCCCGACTCGAGGTAGATGGACGCGTCGCGGTTGCCGACCCTGGCCTCGCGCAGGGCGACGGTCGTGGGCAGCAGCGGCACGGTGGCCCAGCCCTCCTCCTTGAGCACGTCCACCTTGAACCGTGCGCGGAAGACGCTGGACTCTCCCTCCACCGTCCCGTCGTAGATGGCGCGGCTGATAGCCACGTCGCGTGGCGCGTTCTCCGGCGGGTTCTCCGGTGCCATCCCGCGGTCGTAGAGCACCTTGAAGTCGCTCCAGGGCAGCACGACGCGCGCGGTGGGGATGTCCTGCGCGGCCGCGACGGCGGGCGCGAGGATCGTCAGGCAGATCGCCAGGGTGACTGCACGAGGGTTCATGGACTCCTCCTGTCCGGACGGAAGCCGACCTCGAGGGTCAGCGGGGTGTTCTCGGGGATCAGGCGTTGTTCGAGGCGCAGGCTCTGGCCCGCGCGGGGGATCTGGAGGGTGAGCTGCGAGGCGACGACGCCGAGCTCGGGGAGGGTGACGACCTCGGTGAGCCGGGCGGTGGTGACGGGGCCGCGGTCCTTCCCGGGGCGCTCCTCGTCCTCCTCCTCGGTGATCTCGGGGACCTCGGCCACCTCGAAGACCTCGAGCTCGGTGGAGGACGTCGTGGCGCCGCCGAGGGTGAAGTCGCCGCCGCCGCCGCCCAGCAGGCCGTTGAGGCCGTCGCCAGGGACCAGCTCCACCGCGAACGAGCCCGCGGGGAGGTCGTACTCGCCGTCTTCGGAGAGATCGACGGGGCCCTCCATGTAGCCCAGGGCCATCAGGGCGCTCAGGTCGGGGAGGCCGTCCTCGTCCTCGAAGCGTCCTAGGTCGCGGCCGTCCCCGTCCGCCTCCCAGCGGTCGAGTTCACCTGCGATGGTGACTTCCTCGAAGTCGATGACGGTCCGGCTGTCGTAGGAAGGCGCCTCGTGGTCGGACATGACCGCGACATCGGGCTTGGTCTCGAGGGTCGTCTTCCACGACGTGGACTTGCCGCGGTCCTCGCGCGATCTCCGCCGCCCCTCGAGCTCGTCGATCTCCTCGAGCTGCCGCGAGTACTCGGCCAGCTGGGACTTCTGATCGAAGGCCTCGGCCTGCTCGACCAGGGCCAGCTCACGGGTGATCTCCACCAGCGACTCCAGCTCGGCCCGGGCCGACTCCAGGTCCCCGGCGCGCAGGCTCTGCTCGGCCTTCTTCTTGGCCTTCTCCTGCTTCACCGCCTCGCCCTGGGTGCGCGCCCGGGCCATGTCGCGGATGCGCCGCTCCATCACCTCTTCGCCGCTGGAGTCCTGGGCGTCGCCGCCCTTGTCGCTGCCCAGCAGCACGTCCACGTTGGCCATCAGCGCCGAGGCCGCGGAGTTGTCGGGGTTGAGGATCAGCGACTCGTCGAGCCAGCCAGCGGCCTCGTCGAAGTCGTTGTCCTGGTAGGCGCGGTACGCCATGTTCCACGCTTCCTGGGACGCGTCCTCCAGGAATGCCTGCTCCACCTCGGGGGGTGGCGGCGGGGGCTCGGCCATGACCATGCCCGGCTCGGCGGGCTTCTTCATCCCGAAGATCGGCGCGGGCGAGCGGACCACGCGCTGCTTGCGTCGCCTCGCCGGGGCGCCGTCGGCGACCACGAGGGTCTCCGGCTCCAGCGCGTCCCCGTAGCTCTGGCCGTAGGCCAGGCCGCCCTGTTTCGCCGTCCAGCTCGGCACCAGCGTGGGGATACCCTCGGTCTGTCGCGCCTCCACACCCGGGGGCATGATGATCTCCCAGCGGGCGTAGGCCACCGGCGCGTCCACGGCCGGCGTGGTCAGGGTCCGCACGCCGCGGCGCTCCCACGCCTCCTCCTGACCCCAGAAGAAGATCTCCACGGGGAACGTCACGAGGCCGTGCAGCGTCTCCACCGACTTCTCCAGCGGCACGAGCAGGTCGACGCCCCCCACCGCCACGGGCTGGACCACGTCGCCGGCCACCCGCACGCCCATGGCGGTGAAGCCCGGGGGGGTGGTGACGCGGAGGTACTGGTTGCGGTCGTTGCGCACCTGGTAGCGCGCGCGCATCAGGACGCGGCCGTGGGCGGTGTACGCCACCTCGTAGCGCGCCTCGTCCACCAGCGTGGGGGGCTCCTCCACGGGATCGAACACCAGCAGCCGGTAGTCCAGGGCGGGCGAACGGCCGGTGACGCGGTAGGCCACCACCTGCGTGCCGTCGGACAGTCCCCGCGCCCACACGGGGAGGTGGCGCGTCGCGACCGCCTCCAGGTGAGCCCTGGGATCGGGTGCCACCAGGGACTGATCCGCCTGCAGCACCGTGATCCAGCTGCCCTGGGAGTCCGGCGGTACCGGGATCGGGATCGCCGTCGCGTCGTCACCATCCGGTGGCGGCGCCCGGTACGAGACCGTCAGCGTCACGTGCCCGCGGGTGGGCCGTGACAGCGCCACGTCCACGCGCGTTCCCACCTGGGTGAACTCGCGCACGCCCGTTCCCTCCACCGCGAGGTGGTCCGTCGGGCCGCTCAGATCGAACGAGAGGGCCTCCACCGTGCCATGGCGGATGAGGTAGCGCAGGGTGGTCGTCCCCTCGAGGCCTCCCGCGCCGAGTCGGACCGCCGTGGCGGACTCGGACGTGACCACGATGGGGCGCGGCGCCGGCGGGGTGGCAGGCTTCCAGGTGACGGCGAGGCGGTCGACGCCGAGAAGGTCCCACGTCGCACCCCGGGAGGTGACCGCGTCCGCGACCTCCACGTCCCAGTCGCCGCCCGCCTGCACCATTCCGCGGGACGCGGGGAGGACGGGGAGCTCCATGCGGCGCTGGGGGGTGAACACCGTGCCAGTCACTCGAAGGACATGGTCGCCGTCCAGCCGCGCGGTGAGGCGTCGGATGCCGTCGGCGCTCGCGGGGAGGGCGACGGGTAGGCCATCGAGGGTTGCGTCGTCCAGGGCGAGGTCTGCGCCGGAGACCGGGAGGTCGACCCACGTGGGCTGCAGCGTGTGCAGGGTCCATGTGACGTCGACCGCGGTCTCGTCGCCGAGATCGAGGTCGACGGCCACGGCGTCGACGATCACCTCGACCGGAGGCTCGAACGGATCGGCCTCGGGGGGCGCGAGGGCGTCGAGGGGCACCACCACGGTGGGTGGCGGGACCATCAGGACGCCGATCAGGAGCAGGGTCGGGGGCATGGTGTTGGGTGGGACAACACCGGGGGGGAAAGGTTCCTTCCGGGGGGGGGAAGACGCGAAAGTTATGAAGTAATGAACGTCCCCTTTTTCCCGTACCTCCGACCTCCCACCTCCACCTCCACCTCCACCTTCACCTCCCTCCCTCTCCTAGGTATCCGGGAGGCGGAGGTGTACGTGGAAGTGGAAGTGGAAGTGGAAGTGAAAGGGGGAAGGAAAGGGGGTAGCTCTACCAGCGGTCGCCGCCGCCGCCGCCCCAGCCGCCGCCGCCGCCGC
>CAYRNR010000142.1:0-21181 GCA_964425605.1 uncultured Rickettsiales bacterium
CGTGTCAACCTATTGCGACCTCAGATCTGTGACAAAGGTTTCTGGACGCTGCAGTCATCGTGAAGGTGGGGGCAATCACGGAGCCTGTAGACGTTGACGATGGGGCTGATTGCCAGCTTGCGCCCACGCACCCACAAGGTGTGACAGTGACGGAATTCACGAAATGTCATGGAGTCGGCATCGTCCAGCGCGACCCCTGGCGCAGCGCGATGACGGCTTGGTGATGACGACGTAGGCGGGCGTCGAACAGAAGATCCTCAGCCTGATCGAGAAGCTCGTAGTCTTCCCTGGACTCGTCCTCGCTGATCTGGTCTAGGCGAAGCAGCCTGGTGAGGCGCCCGTGTACGAGGTCCAGCGTCCGCAAGTCACGCAAATCCCAGGCCTCCTTCCAGGCAATGGCGAGAGGTTCAAGGCTCTGAGCAGGCGACTGTGGAAAACAGTGCGAGAGGCCCAGCAGGGCGCAGACTCGCCCCTCTCGCAAGTCCTGCCCGAAGATGCCAAGGGCTTGCTGGTAGGCCTCGGCAGCCTCTACACGCTTTTCCAGGTCACTGTACGCGTTGGCGACGCAGAGCCACCCGGCACCCAGGCCCCCGCGCTCGGCGGCGTCCTCAGCCCGGTCGAGATAGTCCTCGGCTTCGAGAAGAGCCTCTTCGGTTCGGCCGAGGGCCCGGAGCACCTGGGCGCGGCTCAGCCCCAGCTCCCATGCCCGGTCGGGATCGCCGACCCCCTCCCAGAGCCCGACGGCCAAGTCGATTGCGTCCAGCGCCTCATCGAGTCGGTGGACCCCGCGCAGGATCTCGGCCCGGTCCGCTGACAGAGTTGCTCTCCACCGCATCCTATTACGCCCAGGCGGAATCAACTGAGGCAGCTCCTCGCCCACGCCGTCGATGCATTCCAAAGCAGCGGTGTCCATATCGTGTTCGGACAGCATCTGGTAGGTGGCGCGGAAGCACTCCAGGACTAACTCAGGCTGTCCCTCTGCTTCTCTGGCCAGGGATTCCAGCTTGGAGATGACGTCTGTATGACCGCGGTACGGGGCACCACAGCGCAGTGCCTCACGCAGGCGACGTTGGATGCTCGGAGGCTTGGGCGACAGATCCAGGAGTTGGTCGAGCTTCGAGGCCAGCCAGGGATCCCCAAAGGCCTCCACCACTGGCTGCGCGGCCTCCAACAGGCGGGCCGCCGTACTGGCGAGGGCTTGGTCATCGACGACGGTGGCCTCCAGCAGCAACGCAGGTAGCGACCATGTCAGCGTTGGGGTTACGTGGGTACGAAGGGCCTCGGCATTCGCGGTTCGCCGAGAAGCCTCATGGAAGAGATCTACCAACTCGCAGCACACAGCCTGTAGCTCTTGGGGCAGAGGGTAGAGGGCCGTTCCCGCCTCCAGCAGCAGAGGGTGGACAGTCAGTACGCCGTCGTTGCCGAGCGGCCGGGCCAACCCTACGGAGACCAGGCGCCGAGCCAGGGCTACCCAGCCCACTTCGTCCAGGTGCAAACAGATCCGACCGACCATCGGGTGCACGGTGGGCCCCATCAGAGACA
The DNA here is from genome assembly GCA_964425605.1 of uncultured Rickettsiales bacterium. Taxonomy (GTDB): domain Bacteria; phylum Myxococcota_A; class UBA796; order UBA9615; family CAYRNR01; genus CAYRNR01. Next base: position 1,543 of record CAYRNR010000142.1, read on the forward strand.
GCCTCACCAAAGCGCGTTGCTCATCGCTGTCTAGTTGGGCCAGACGCTCTTCGAGCCCCCGCATTGTTCCTTCCTCGACCAGGGCACTGTCTGCATCCAAGATGGCCAGACACTCGAGCGTCGGAGGATGGCCTGCCCCGCGTGCCAACGCCACCTGAAGCGCCCGCTCCTGCCGCTCCAAGAAGGCGGCGTCGGGAAGCATCCAGTTCGGCGCGTCGCTGGTCTCGGCGCGGTAGGCATAGGCAAGGCGACGAGCCGCCGGGGCCGACAGCGGACCAAGAAGTTCGCACGGCCACCCGGGGGGCACCCCGCCTAGGTCGGAGAGGACGAGAAGCACCGAGCCACCCGCCAGTCGCACGAGGTCAGCCAGGAGCCAGACCTCCTCGCGCCTATCGACATCCCAGGGCCCAACCGGCGTCCAGTCAGCGTGATCGAGAACCAACAGCATCCGTCGGTCGACCAGCTTCTGTGGGAGGTCCTCCAGTGTGATGTCCGCTGGGACCAGGCTGGCTGCCAAGGCCCGCTCCACGAAGGCCGTGAGCAACGATCCTTCGATGGTGGCCAGGTCCAGCCAGAGCACCCCGTGGGGGTGTTGCCGGGTGAAGATGGAAGAGTGTGCCACCCGACTGGCGAGAGATGTCTTCCCATCACCGGACATGCCGGCCAGCACCAAGCCCTGCCCGGGCCCCAAGGCGCGGAGCGCGCAGAGTAGCTCGCGGTCGCGTCCCACCAACTCCGCGCCGTCAGGAGTACCGACTATTGGCGGAACCCGACCAATCTCGCGGTGATCCTCGGGCATCGCTGCCAAACGGACACCGCGTGGATTCCCCGCGTAAAATCGCAGGGCGAACCCGTCCATGCGCTGCAATTGTCGACCGCCTGCGCACTGCTCTCGCAATGATTGCCGATATAGGGTCTGCCGTGCGGAGGCAGTTGCCTGGGCGGGCGCCTGCCCGGTGCGAAGCGCCGCATAGAATGCCACCCGCGCGACGTGGCTGGCATCCACATGCAGCCTGCCTGCGAAGGCGATCAGGTCTGCACTAGCGGCTTCCGCCAGTGGCATCAGGCGGTCCTCGCCCAGCGGACCGGCGCTGTTGCAGGCGTCCAGGTACACGAGCCGAACCCCCTCCGTCGCGGCGGTCTGGACGAGCTGCTCCACGCTAATTGGCTCCGGACCGCCCGCCGCGGCGTCCTCAAAAAGCAGGATTCCAGGCATGCCGTGCGCGTCCACGTGCAGGACATCAAAAGGTCGTCCTTCGCGCCGTGCCTGGGCCAGCGATTGGCACAGCTCGGTCCATGTCCCGGAGATCGCGAAACTAACCGTCAGGTGCGGATGGGCGAACTGCTGCAGCCCCATATCCCGCAGAGTCGTGAAGCTGGCTAGTGGGGACGCGCCAGAGGGCCTGGAGAGGGAGACGAGAACCCGGAGGGAGCCCGCTGGACTAGGCGGGCGAGCGACTCCCCGGATAACCGGCACCGCCAGCTTGGCCAGGCAGCCATCTTCATCCCCCATGAGCTCCCAGGGAAATCCCGCGTCGCCCAGGAGCTGGACGGAGTCGATGTCCGCGACCTTCGACCCATCGGGTAGGCCAGAACGCACGATGCGCCAGAGGGTATCGCCGAGATCTGGCAACGCCCCCTCCACTGCACGGGCTCGCGTGCGCTGCCCACCCTCCCAAGCAAGCGCCTCGTCCAGGTACCATTGGAGTTCATCAACATCGGGACCGAGCAGGTCCGGCGGCAGTTGTACCGTCGCCGTCCAGTCGCCCCAGCGCACCCCTAGGTCCGTGCTGTCGATGGACAGGCTCAGCACGCTCATGGGGCCAGGGCTTCTCGCAGCAGTGCTGCACGTTCAGCGCCTGTGGGCAGGGTGTCTTTGGTCACGTCGGAGTCGCGGCCCAGCCACCGCAGTTCGACGTCCATGTGCAGCTCAAAAACCCCGGATGCCGGTAGCCTGTCGCGCCGCGCGAGTACGCGGCCGTCCAGCTTCAGACTCAGCACGGAGCGCAGGCGCCGGCCGGCGTGGCGGAGGCGCCGAAGTTTGGGGTAGCGTCGGGTCAAGTTGCGTAGCAGACCGTCCGCGGTGGCGTTGTCGGCCAAGTCGAAACCCTCTGAGAAATCCGCCTCGTCCAGCGTGACCACGGCGGTATGCAGGGCCCCGGGGGCTAACCAGCGGCGGCGCACACGCTCCACCCGAGCCTGTTGTGCTGGCGCGAGCCGGACCAACTCGTCGAAGAACGGCGGCCCGACGAGGCCGTGCTGCTCCAGACCTCGGACTATCTCAGTTACCCGGTCCAGTCGGGTGCCGGCCGCGGGCAATTCGTTGCAGAGAGTGTCCTCGGGATCCACGACCCGCAGCAAGACATCTACCTCGGCCTGATCCAGGGAATGGAGGAGTATTGAGCGAAGTTCCCTGCGGACGGCCGCCCGCTCCTCGGGCGTCCGGGGTTCCATACGATGGAGGCTCACATCGGCCGGACTCGCCGACTGGCCGGTCAGGGTCTCGCAATATCGGGCTCTTTCGTCGAGTGGGCGGGGGTCGGCTATTTCGTCTTCTTTATCCTGTATCGGGGGGACCCTGGGTGAATAACGCAACCCGAGGGCGGCGACGGCGTTTGGCGCCTCCTTGTAGCGGTTGCGGTCCGGAATCCAGCGCACACCATCCCAGCACCGGAAGTGCACGTGGACACTGCCCGAGAAAGGATCCAGCTCCAGAAGCTGCCAGGCGTTGGCCCAGCGGGCAGAGGAAAAGGACGCCCCCGCGGCGAGCACCAAGTGCTCTCGGTCGGGATCGCCAGCGAGGCGCGTTCGCTGCTGATGGAGATGGCCGTGCAGGAGCACGCCGACGTGCTCGCGGATGTACTCCTCTGTCTCAGCGGCGTCCCACGCGGCGATATACGGCCAGGGATGGTGGACCAAGGCGAGGACAAGGTCCGCTGGCTCGCGAGCAAGTTCTCGGAAGACCTCCTGGCACTGGGTACGACCGAGCAGCAAGTTCCCCTGTTCACCGTCCTGCCAGGACATCCAGGCAGAGTCCATACCTCCGAGCAGAAGCTCGACACCATGGATACGTATCCGGTGGTTCCACCAGGCGGTTTGTGGGTGTGCAACACCCAGGCGCTGCAAGAAGACGAGGTAGGCGTCATGGCGCTCCAGCAATGAACCACGGCGCGAGCCGAGGAACTGCCGGACGAGGTCAGGGTCCTTTCGCTGAAGCAGCTCCGACTGCGCCAGACTGAGTTCAGGATTGCTCTTCACCGCGCTGCGCCGCACGTCATGGTTGCCCGGCACGATGAAGAGCCGGTCGACCCCGACGCCTGCCGCTGGTAGCAAGTGGTTAGCGAGCCAGGAGCGAGCGAGTTCATACTCGGCGGGCAGACCGAAGTTGGCGACATCGCCGGTGATGACCACCAGATCTGGGGCGAGGCCATTGCGAACAAGCTCGGCCAAGTCGTTGACCAGGCCTGCGAGGACTTCGTCTTGGTCGAGCAGTCGCTCCTCCGAGAAGTGGAAGTCTGAGAGATGGGCGACGCGGACGGCTTGGGCGTGATTCTCCATCTTCGGGGCGGCGTCTGGCAGTCGCGACGAGTCGCTATGGCTCTTCTGGATGGACGGCTCTGACTTTTTCACCGTTTCGGAGCCGGGGTCGGGGGGCAGCTTCGCGGCGGTCTTTTCGACTATTTGGCGTACTTCCACAGGGTCCCGCGGCTGCCACGTGGCCATTCCGGCGCGTCGGCGCGCCTCAAATAAGCTCCAAGGCAAATCGTCCAAGTCTGGGTGGTTGTGAATCAGTTGCTCTATTTCCTTCACCGCAGCAGCAGTACCACGTGAGGCTAGGTAGCTGAGCAGGTGATTGCGGAGGAACGCCAGCATGTCTCTTGGACCTACTGCACGAACTGACGACAGATCGGGATCTTCTCGAGGCGGTGCGAGGTCGAGTGCGACAGCAAACAGCCGCGCAGCCTGTGATTCGTCCAAGGTCGGAGGCAAAGTGTCATCAATCCCCTGATCGAGAACTAGCTCTCTCATGACATCGCAAGCAAACTGTGCATCTACCTCGAAATGGTCGAGCAGGTCGTTGCGGTGTTGTGGGGAATAACGAAACAGCGATGCAGCGGCGATAACCCGACGCGGTCGCTCGTCATCTGTTGTAGAGGAAGGCTCGTGGGCCCAATGATCCGCCAACACGATACCGTTGACGTCTCCTGCCTCGACGAGTACCGCCAGTACAGCGGCGGCGAGGTCACGAGGGCATTCCTCGGCATCGATCCACGGGAGCAATGCCGTGCAAACTTTGGGGCTGTAGAATGTCCTGATTTTCTGACCGAGTATCGCTGCGTGAGTGCGGGGGTGGCGAGCAAGCTCTAGTAGCGTGGATGCTACGGTCTCCTCGGCCTGGTCTTGGCTCCTACTTCTGATACAGTCGGCGAGAGTAGGGTCTCCCACAAGATGTGTCGAGTCAACGACCGCTGGCGCCCAGGTAGTCCAGATTGATCGAGCAAGACCATCGAATTTCGCAAGGTCGTGTACGGCCACGAGTTCCAAGGCTTTCATACCCGTCACTGCATAGCCGTAGTTTTGCTTCTCTGTTTTCTGGTCGAGCCAGAGCTCTGTGTGTGGCGATTCGTCTCGCAACCAGGCACCTGCTGCCTCAACAATGCGGTGTCGTGTCGTTTCGTCTGCGCTATCCCACCCGGGGCTATCGTCGAGCGGAGCCTCCCAATCAACCCGGTAGCTTCTGGCGTCGGGCTCAAGCCAGAGTTGGCGAATCAGGTCCCAGAAGAGCGCAGTATCTCCGCCTTCGATTTGCGCAAGTCGCTGTTCCACGCGATCCGCCGGAGGTGGTGTCAGTGGTTCTGGCTCGGCGGCTCCCCCCGTTTTCTGCCTCCAGGTACGTTGTTCTTCGTCAGCTGCTTGGCACAGTTGGCGATGGAAATCGGCGGGCTCTGTACCGAACAAGTCGAGCAAGGGTTGGAGATGCCTGCGCAAACGCGGAAGTTCATCTGCCTTGCGAAACAGGTCCGAAATGACGTCTGGATTCCGCCGGTCCCAAGTCAGCCAAATCAACTCCCCTAATATGGAGGGTTCGATTGTGTCTGTTTGGTTTTTGTCAGAGACGAGAGGTCCCCACCAGTCATCGGTTTCCACACCCATCTGGTTGAGTGCAAAGGTGGCCCGACTCGCGTGGTCGATACTGTCGGAAAACAGCGTCGCGATCTCGCGGACAGCTGTCCACATCCCGGCTGTACCGCCCCTGAGGGCGGCACCAAGCCCATCGGTCCTTGGAAGTTGGTGCCAGTCCGAGATTGCTAGTCGCAGTACCCGTCGAGCGACATCGGGGCACGTGATGTTGTCCACCGCAAGCGCCAGCATTGCCTCAACAACCGATTCATCCACTTGCCAGTCACTGTCGAATCGCGCGTGCTCGAACAGCCAATCGAGGGCGTCGGGTAAATCTTCCGCCGACATCCTTTCGGGAAGTTCTTGCGTGAGGAACCGCGTGTAGACACCGAAGGTGTTCGGACTGAGCGGCGTTGTGAGCACCTCAAAACGGTGCTCTTGCGGTAGCCCGTCGGGCCATAGCTCCAATAGTGCAACTCCCCGTAATTCATCGTCCGTGTCGAAGTCATCGGGCCGTTCGAGCAGAGCGCGAAACGTGTCCGCGCTGCCCGTGAAATCGCGCAATGCTATCGCCGCATGCCCGCGAACGGTGGCGTTCTCCGAGGGATCGAGGAGCACTGCTTCAAGTTGTGGTTGGAGCGCTTCCAACTGACATGCGCGTCCTATGTAGACAGCTACTCTTCGGGCGATGAAGTCTCGTTCTCGATCACCAATCCACTGACTCAACTGGTCGGCAAGGCCTTCATGATCAAGCTTGGAGGCATGTTCCCACTCGCCCCACGGTCTTTCACCGACCCGTCGTGTTGCCACGCCCTCCAGGAGCCCCTCCGTCAATCTTGCGCGATCCTCTGCCGGTCGTTCAGACAGGTCGGAACGGAGAAGAGACAACGGTGCGCGGCTCGCCAGAATCTCCCATGTCGTCGGGTGTGTATCCGCGAGGAACCCAGCGAAGTACTCAAGTTGCTGTGGGATCGGATCAGCGGAGACCAGTTCGTTCGTGAGGAGCGGCAACAGTGCCTCTGGTGAGACTCGAAATCGGCCGATGTGCCAAGCTGCTAGGTACTCAGCGAGGGCGCGGTTGGACCAGACGAACATCTCACCGGGAGCCACCGACCTGAATGGCCCCAGATCGATGAGGTCGTGTAGAGACTCTGTATCCACAGGAACCACACGGTCATCCTCATCCCGAAGTTCGCCGGTGTCGAGGTCTCCTACGACAAGAGCCTCTTCGGGAGCCTCGCTCTCCGGACCGAGCCAAAGCCCTGCCCGGTTGCTCAACACGGTCGCGCAGGCCAACCGCCCGGCAAGAGCCATACGTTGGGCCGTATTGAGGTGTTCGGCTAGACGTCGGTCGCGCCGGTGTTGGTTTCGTTCCTCTAGGAGTAGCCGCAAGCCTAGCCGGTATGCCTCGCTCCGCGTCGAAGGCAACGGCTGATTGCTCTCAAACCTGCGGAGAAGGAAATTGAGGGTATCTGGTCTTGCTGCCAAGGCCTGCAGGTTGGCCGCATGAACCTGAGCCAGGAACGCATCTCCCCGGGCCGTAGTCTGCTCAGCCGCAGCACGGGCGTCTGCCTCGGTCAATGGGTGAAGGTGTACAGCGAGGAAACCCAGTTCCCCGTCCGCCGTCGCGGGGAACAAGGCACTCAGTGTCCTCTGGAAACCAAATCTCCAGTGGGTCGAACGGCAAGCGATACGCACCCGAAGTCGCTCCAGGGGCAAGCGCTCCAACTCAAGCGCCAGTATGTCTGTCAGGTGCTCGATCCCCAGTATCCCCTCGTCGAGGCTGTCCAAGTAGAGGTGCAGCGTCGTGCGACCGTCTCGAAGACGCTGCATTTCCGGTGATGCGAACAAGTAGCGGCGAAGTGAAGCTTCGCTTCCCACTCGGCCGAGGTCGAACCAGAGAGTACGACTTCTTTCGGCCTCATCTGCACGAAACAAGCCCTCGAGCACAGTGGTTTTTCCCATCCCTTGCTCTGCTAGCAGAACCGCACACCTAGCCGCCTGTACTCCCTCCACAGGAGCAACGGCACCGGGATGTTCGCCGCCCGTCCAGAGGTGATCCAAGATTCGGTCTGGTGGTGGCAAGAATTCTCGGAGCGGCGGCGGGGCACCAATAACAGGTGTGCAATAGCGCTTCCACCCAAAATGTCGAGCCTCCGAATAGGTGCGTTTCGTCATCCTCAAGCCTCCTCGGGCCAATCCCCGTAGCAGAGGGGCCAGCGCCAAGGTTGTTTGCGTTGGGTCAATCGTATCTGGTTGCAGACCTTCTGCGGACTTGCTGGACTCGCGTCAATTGTCCGTTGAAGAGCAATGAAAGCCAGCGCGTCTTCAACACGCGTGGAGTTGAGAACGACAACGGCATCCGCGCTAAAGGCAAGTTCGGCACCGAGTCTTGCCGCGGCCGGACGATCAGATGGGGACACGAGAAGGAGTAGGAGCGCCGGGGGAGCGAGGCCCAAATGATGCTGAAACGCGCTGGTCGTCGCGAAACAATTCCCGCGGTTGATCGTGCACAAGAGCACTTCGCTGGGTGATGGATCCAATGGCCCTGCGGGATGTGCCACCCTCTCCAGCCAAGCCGTCCTGTCCAGAGAGATGATCGGAATCTGATGCGCGTTCGTGGACTCTACCTCTAGCTCCAAAGCGAGGATTGTGTCGATCTGCGGAGAGGATTCGGTCTCGCAGGATAAGTTTGGGACAACCTTGGATTCCACCCAGTCCGTGCCATCAAAGAGAAGATGCCAAGGGAGAGATGCGCGCTCGATCCCGCTGTCTGAGTTTCCGTACCGCAGCTGCAGATGCCGATTGGTCAGTTCCTTCCTCGACAGCTGGAGACCACGCCATAGCAAAAGCCCAACACGGAAACACTCGGAGCGGGTTGATGGCCACTCTTCGCTGCTTGAATCACAGATTGTAGCGACGGCGTCTGGGACATGTTCTGACAGGAGGCCAAGATCGTAGTTCGCGGCTTTGGGTTCGGAGACCTGCAATGGCGTTCCTTGATCCCAAATGAGGCGCATGCCTGGGTTATCGGGATACTGTCGCTGGAGTAGCCAGCATAGACGATTAACTAGACCGCTTCGGCGGGCTGCTCCGGCGAGTTCCCCAGCCAGAGCTCGATGAGAGACTTTCCCGCCTGGGAGTCCCAACGACAAGCCAGTCTCCAGTCTCTCTGCCAGCTGGCAACAGAGGCTGCATTCATCAGTGGCGGCAGCAAAGAGAAACAGCAGCGCTCTCTCTAGCCTAAGAGACAACTGTGCTTCGTCGATTTCACCCTCACTAAATTCGACGTCTTTCGAATCGCAGGCAGGTCGAACAGCATCACTTCGATGGTGTTGGACCTGTGTTGGCGAATAGTTGCCAACTGGCGCCCTCGGTACTTCGACGAACGCAGCCACCCTTCTTTCAATTCCTTGCCACCGGAGGCGTGCCGCCGCATCGAGTTGCGAATCCAGCCATTCGCTCAATGTCGCGCGCAAGTCATCAGGCGGATCGACAATCAGACGCAAGGTAGTAGATATGGCAGTGACTAGAGTCTGCCGTCCGCCCAGGATTTCCACTCGTAGACGACGGAGCAACTGGAGCGCCGAGAAGTCGTCGAGATCGAGCGGATCGCCCTCATTGTCCAGCGCTCCGTATTCTGCGACGAAGTCGAGCCACTCCCTCTCCGTCCCATTGAGATGCGCGGCCATGGACAACATGTCGATGTCCTTGCCCGCCAACCGCTCGCAGAACCGGAACAGGCCACCGAGGTCGCCTACGCCCTTCACAGGCACGAATCCAGGCACAGCATAGTGGCCAAGGGCGATACTGGGAGTGCTGTGGAGGTGTCGAAGCAAGCGCGCGATGGAGCCCTTGTCAACTGGTGCGCTTTTTCGCTTGACCTGCCACGCTTCTAGATTGCCATCCGCCTGTAGAACGGTGATGTCATCCCAGCCGGGAGCCCTTGAGTCTTCCCGCCGGATTTCGACTGGGCCGAATTTGCCACGCACTTCTGCAACGATCAGATCTGCGAGTTGCTGGAGCGCGACTAGCTTGGCAAACTCATCTGCAACCAGAAGCTGGGCCTTCTTCTGTGCCATCGATGCGGATGACCATAGCATGGGCGCCAGCGCCTGGAGCCCCGGAGGGAGCGAGATCCGGCCATTGCCTGGGTAGCGATGGAAGTTGTTGAGGCCTTGCCTTGGGACGGAGCGCCCAGGTTCCTCCTGTGTGACCGCGGCCGGATCTATGGCGGATTGTTCAAGCAGTGGATCCCAACATGGGATTCCAGCAGATGCTCATCGCGCCCGGGAGTCCCTGGCAAAACCGTTTGTGGAGCGCCTGATCGGCAGCATTCGGCGCGAGTGTCTAGACCACATCGTCGCGCACAGCGCGGGCCCTCACGGATTTGGCTCGGCCCCGAAGAAGGTAACCGAGCGGTTTCACAAGGTCTGGAGGGATTCTCTACGAACCCTACAGTGGCAACCCGCCCTGGGAGACAATGCCGGGATGGCATACCATGGAGGCGGCGGTAGGTGGGCCTGTGCTGTATCGCTACGATCCGAACAAAGGTGACCTCGATGCCATCGCTCCTGTAGACGCCCACGCAGCGGGCGTCCTCGAGAAGCAGATCGAGCAAGCCGTAGCCAATACCCCGGCCGCGATCTTTCGGTCATCCTCGGCCGGGTCACCCATTCTCGTCGTCAGGACCTCAGTGTCCGGACGGAAGATGCCCGACATTATCGCGCTCGACTCGGAGGGTCGGTTGGTCTTGGTCGAGTGTAAACGGGAGTGGGCCGACCGGAATGCCCTCTCTCAGCTCCTCGACTACGCTGCCGACTACTCCCGGGGTCCCCTGGATCGCCTCAAGGCCGATTGGAAGCACGGGGCGGGGCAGGGCGGCGGCATCGATCTGCTTGCGGCGTTCCGGGACTTCGCGGAGGATCCCGCGTTCGAGCCCGAAGCCATCGCCAAGGACCAGGTGCTGGTCGTCCTCGCGGCGGGTAGGGACGACGGGTTCGCCAAAATCGCCACCTACCTCGAAGGGCGGGGAGTCCCAGTTTACTTCGTTCAAGTGCGGCTTTACCGCCGTGGGGATGGAGAGTTGTATTTGGACGTTGAACCTGTGGACCTCGCACCTGTTGGAGAAGCTTTGGGCACGGAGCGGGACGGGGGACGTGCATGGCTTGTCAACACCGACGAGACCCATAGCCCTGGTGCGTGGCAAAGGTTCCTCGAACGCAAAGTGGCAGCGATCTGGGGCTACGCAGACGGCCCAAAGACCCTGCAACAAGGTGCCAAACCGGGGGACATCATCTACGCATACCTGGACGGTCGGGGCATCGTGGTCCGGGGTGTTGTCGTAGACGGTGATGTCCGAAAGGTCGCGGACGGGGCATCGGTCTTCCCCGAATGCGGCAACGACAACGAATGGCACCTTGAGGTCGAGTGGATCCCCGTTCCAGAGGGTATGCCCCCGGTCTCGAACCGGGAGGTACGGCAAACCACTGGAGTTGGGCTTCCGGTGAGGAACACCTTCTGTAGGTTGTGGAATCCGAAGGTGCGGGACTTGCTGACATCGAAGTGGGGATAACCCACCTACCAGTTCCTCCGGACCGGATTCCACCACTGCCTGACCTCGTTCCCACAGCAGCAGAACTAGACGACGGAGGACGCTGGAGTCCAGAGTACGGGTATAGACGACTGGCTGCACCAGAAGAGTAGCGAATTCCACCAGACAGGTTGACAGCCCGCTCTGCCAAGAGCATCCATGTCTCTGTGCAGACTGTCAATATCTCAGCTCGCCTAGTTCGGAGGCGCCCATGACTCCTGTTTCGCGTTCAGCCTTCCAGTTCACCTTGACCACAGAGGCCAACGGCCGCCTGGATGAACTTGTATCTGGCGGCTTTGCGCGGAACCGTTCTTTCGCGGTCGAGAAACTCATCCTCGCCGCGGCCGGAGATGAAACCTCCGGCTCTGCGTCCACAATTGAGGGCTCCTGGCTGGACGGCACTTGGGAGCAGCATCGGGATCGCATCATCTCCCAGCACGGGATGCAGTCCACCACCGGACATACCATCCTCGTTTGGGGACCCGGCTCCTACGAGGCGGAGTACAAGGCGTGCAGGGCAGCCTTCGGAGATGCTGACGACTCCTTCTCATCCTTGGGTGTCGCCGAACGTAAGCTCATTGCAGGAACGGGCGGAGGCTCCAACGGCTTCTTCGGCAACATGCGGCCAGCTGCTCCTTTCCGTCCCGTCGTCTTGAAGCAAACGGGAGCAGCAACAATCGCCTCTCACCTCGACAAGATCCCGTTGGCCAAGACGGAGGCGGTGTCCCTCTCCGAGTTGCGCGTCGCACTCGATGGCCTGGTCTCGATCCTTGGTCTTGGCCTGGGTACTGCCACACGCCTCCTAGCCGTGAAGCGACCCGACCAGTTTCTTCCCGTGAACGGCGCGAATATCGAGCACGTGAGCAAGAACATACGCCGCGTCCGGTCCGAGTCGGTCGCCAACCGGGTCCGAGACTACGTGGCCCTGATCGCCGCGATCCGAGATACAGAGTGGTTCGACTCGAAGGCTCCGCCTAAGGAGAGTGCCTACCGCTGGCTTTGGTTCGCTCGCGTCGCGATGCTCGACGCTAGGCTGTACGCTGTGAAGTAGTCACCATGCCAGACGAGGGTGCGCGGCGATCGACATGTTCGCTGGTCCAGCAGGGTGCTGGGGAAGACCATCACGGTTCGCGGGCATTGGGCTGAAGGGGGATTGGTCCGAAAGTCATGGGGACTGCGATCGAGCTACTTGCTCGCGAGGAACCACAGTTACCAGCCGGAATCCCAGGCCGACATAGCGAATTGCAGGATAGAACCTGTGCCGCGAGGCACAGCGCAAGAACCTGGGATTATACGCCCAAGCCCCACCTCGGATTACCCGGGACGTATCCTTTCCACTCGCGTGGCACTCTACGCTATCTCGATGCCACGACTCGTCGCGCGGGCTTCGCCAGGTGTCCATGCACCACTCCCAGACGTTGCCCGACAGATCGGTCAAGCGACCGCGGTTGTTGCCGGGGAACACGCCCACTGGGGTTGGATGCTGCACCTCTTCGCCGATCTCTCGAAAGTTGGCGCGGATGCTCTCACCAGTGGCAGGAACACGATCGCCCCAGGGAAAAAGATCGCCGCGGGTTCCCCGAGCCGCCCGCTCCCACTGCATCTCGGTTGGGAGGCGGATCACGCCCCCCTCGGGTGGCTCCCAGCGCGCAGTCGCCCAGGCGGCGAAGGCAGACGCCTCGAACCAACAAACGTTCACTACCGGGCGGGTTGGATGCTCGAGCTGCTCGTCCCAGTCTCCAGGACGGTCGATGTCCATTTTTCTGTACCGGCCCGCATTCCACCAGCGATTGTCGCGGTAGCCGTCCTCCTCCACGAAGCGGCGAAAGTCGGCCACGACCACAGGACGCCAGGCAATATAGAAACGGTCCGACCAGCGGCGCTTAGCACCGGATGCGAGGAGAGCACCTTTGTCCCCACCCATGATGAACTCGCCGGCAGGAACCTGGACCCATGGATCTTCGTTCATCCGCGGATCACCTGTCCGTCCTAGGGCCTCGGCCGCCTCTAGCCGGTCCTCCAGCGGGACCTGCGCACTGCCCTCGACCGTGAAGATCGCCATCACCTGGGACTCCAAGGTGTCAAGGTCCAGATCGGCAGGCGGTTTGTACCCGGTCGGGGAGAGATCCCGCAGCACGCCGCTGACCAGACCGAACATTCGGGCCTTTTCGGCCAACTGGCCGGTCCCGGTGAGGATTGAGATCCGCCGAAGTAGATCATCCACACGGTTACCTCCCCGCAGCAGGCCAGCCAGCAACAGTACGACCTCGTGCCAAGCAGGCAGAAACAGGCGTTTCGTGGTCAGTTCCTCGTTCCACTCACGCTCCGTGGAGTCCTTCAGGTAGTCGGCCACGAGGAACTCCTGGAAGGTCAGGTGCCAGAATGCCAGCTGGTCCGGTCTACGCAGGACCACGATCCCACTGTTCACCACCTCGCCTTCGAAGAAGTCGCGGGCCGCGTGCTCCCGGTCCGCATCAGTCTCGCCCGGCATGAAGCGCGCTACCGCCCCTGCGGCGTCTACCAGCGCCAAATCCTTCTCGCGGCCGTCCTCCGCGGTGTGCATCTTCAGCGCCAGGGACTGGTAAACCCGCCGCGCCTGGACCTCAGTAAGCGCGATGGGAGCGTCGTCTCGGGCGCGGCGGGCACGGATCAGCCAGCGCAGGATAGCCTCGAACAGCTCCGCGCGTTGCTCGGGCAGGCGCTGGTGGTTCCAGTGGATCACGGCAAGGCAGGTCAGCATCAAAGGATTGCGAAGCATCCGCCGGATCTCGGGAGGCGCGTTCCGGGCCTGGCCCAACAGGTCGCTCACATAGGCCTCGTTGTCCTCCTCGGTGCGCTGGGAGCTTCGACCAACCAATTCGGCCCAGCGCAGTAGGAACCGTTCGATAGCCGTCTCGGCAAGACCAGCCAGCGTGCGTGGGGTCATCGGCAGGGGGATAGCCTCCTGGTGCAGCGGGCGGCTGGTGACGCAGAACCGACACGCGCCGTAGGTCTGGGCTGATAGACACTGGCCGACGATCCCACCGATCTGCTCGCGCAGCTCGCGGCTTGGGATCTCGTCCAGACCGTCGAGCATCACCACGACGTGGCCCTCGCGCAGCCAGCTCTCCAGCACGTTGCCGGGGATACCGGCGCCCAGCGCCCCGGTGTGGTGCTCCAGGTAACGCCGCAGCCAGCCGTGGGCATCGCGGAGGGGCTCCTCGCCCCTGTGTCTGACCAAGAAGTCGGCGAACTCAGACAGGCGGATGAACACAGGTAGGGGTATGTTGTCCGGATCCTCGCCCAGGTTTATTACAGCCGGATGCTGGTCGGGAGGCGCGGTACCGCGCCAGCCCTCGTCCTGCTCTCCCAGCCGGGCGTGGGCTAGCACTGCGGCGGTGAACCGCAGGAATGTGCTCTTTCCAGAGCCCGGCTTGCCCACTAACAGTAGGCCGCGCTCCGCATCAAAGTGGTCGCTCTCTCCGTCGGCGCGGACGCGCCGCTGGCGGCGGCCGTGCATGCGCAAGGTGGCGCGTTCATCCGGCACGCCGCACGCTGACCCCTCGCCTGCCAGAGTCCGCCACAGGGCCTCGTCATCGGCTCCGCCCTCTACGCGTAGTGGCGCGTACAACTCCTCAATGGGCACATTGTTGACTTCTCCGTCCGCGCCCGGGGCCATGATTCCGCGCATCTCAAGGGTACCGCAGGTTCGCAACACCCCGTGGAGGTAGGGGACGAGGTCCCAGTCTTCAGGAGTCGTTGGGGCGAGAACTTCAGAGCGGTTGGCGTCTTCGCGTTCGAGCCGCTGCGCAGGCTCAGGGATATCATCCGGATCCCAGCGCAGCAATCCGTCCGCGTCATCCACGCCGTCGATGTAGCTTCCCAGTTCGTTCCGGACAACTGCGAACTTGGTGCCCGCGTCCGCACGGTCGCCCGGATAGTCCAGGAAAACGCCACGTTCGTCGGCCAGAACAAGACATTCCTGGTCCAAAGTGGACAGCTCCTTGGGGGTCATCGGTGGAGCGTAGCGGGGGCGGTCCCACTCTTGCAGACCGTCGGCCAAGGTCAGCAAATGGGCCAAGGGCAAGACGTCAGCGCACAGGCGATAGCGCTCGGGAGTGAGCCCCTTGTCGTGTGCAGATCCGGTCTCCGGCAACCACGGATGCACATTGTGCAAGGCCACGGCGCGCGCCGCGGCCAGCACCGCCGGTAAGGCGCCCCGGGTCGTCTCGTCGATGCTCCTGACGCGCTCGAGAAGTTCCGGCTGGACGGACTCTTCTGAATCCACCAGAAACGCTGAGAGGCGCTTGCCGTAGCGCTCCATGTGGTGATGGATACGTAGCAGAAGTAACGCCCCCGCGATCCCGTGATCGATGAACGCAGGCCGCTTGCCGCCTGCCAACATCTCGCCGCGACGGCACAACTCGAAGTAGGAGAAGAGTCCGCCGTCGGTAGTGTTCGTTGGAGCGAGCCCAACCGCGTGGCCGGCGGGTGCCAGTTCCTGCCAAAGGCGGCGATTACGCCCCCGGGTTAACTCGTCGAAGCGGTGGAGCCGGCGCCAGCGGGGAAGCGGCCCCAAGTCGTCGTACTGCGAGTCGTCATACCAGCCGTCTTCTGCTCCCCCGGGAATCCCGGCGTCCTTGGTTCCCAGAAGCGCGGTCAGCGGCGCGCGCAGATCCCGGTCTATGTCCGCGAACGCCCTGTCGATGTCCGCCAGAGGCTCGGCCCCGGACTGCACCTCGAACACGTAGCCAATGTCGTGCCACAGCGAGGCTATCTTCCACCGACGTAGGATCTCGGCGTCCAGAGCTGTGTCTCCGGCCTTCCCCCACCTTTCGGCATCTTCGCGTTGCAGGCCCGTGCGCTGCGCCTCCCGCAGCCGCGGCACCTTGCCCAGCAAATAGAGTCCCAACACCCAAACGCGCAGCTGGTGTGCTAGATGGTCCCGGTAAAGTCGATAGTAGCGGCCTCCCTGCTGGAATATCGCCAGCGTGTCCAAACCCGGGTACGGTCCGAGCCCGCCATCGACCCGCCACAGATCTCGCAGCAGCTCTCGAGCCGCCAAGTCACGCCCGTCCAATCCCGGGTAGGCTAGCGCCCGGATCAGCCTTTCCCAACCGTTCTCGACTCCGTCCAAGGCTTCGTCAAGCACGCTCCCGAGTGCGGGCTCGACGAATGACTTCGTGTTCGACAACCAACGGATCTGGTCCGCCGCCCCTCCGTGCAACGTGCACTCGATCCGCGTGCGCTGCTCGCTGTCCAGCGTGATCCGGAGGGGTTCGATGGCCGGATTCGTGTCCGCATTTCGTGCGGTTTTTTCTGTCATCTCCCTGAGCTCCCCGTGTTCCAAACACCTGCGCACTCGGTGAGCGCGAGTTGCTGGACAGCATACACCTGTACTCCGCGAACACCTCGACCACTCCACATGTGGAGCCTTGCTTCGGTTCACATTTCGCCCGGACGGTAGTCGCGAAGCCCTCGTACAGGGATCATGGTGTGCCGACGGGGTTCGAATCTGTTCCCAACTACTGAGAGCTGCCACGGCTCACGTACCTCGACATCCACGCTCCAACGGTCGTTCTAATCGGGAATGTCTACACCGCGCAACGGTAGTCGCAGATGCGCCCGCCGAGCGCCGGATGGAATTCCACTCTCGCTTGGCGGAGGTCGTCGCATATGCCTCATCCACCACACGGAGGGCCGTAGGGCCCACTTGAGTTGAGCTGCGTCGGCGGTCGGTGGGAGACGGCCGTATCCAGACGACCTCGACCAGCAGGGTTGCCAACCTGTATCCTGATCAGGTGCCCCTCTCAAGCTTCGCTGCCGTGGGACACGGCACTGGCAGGGGCGAGGCTCGGCGATCAACCACACCGCCCTTTAGTGAGACGATGGCGATTGAAGTCGATGCAGCCGGGCGCTCTTTCTATCAGCCTCGTGCCTTCTACATGAACTTCCGCCACGGCGTGCTGGACGAGCAGGGACAACCGTCCGCCGCCGAAATCCCTGCCTTCATGCACGAGTACGCCCATCTGGTGCAGGATCAGACGACGCTCTTCGGTGTCATTGAGTTCATCTACCTGATGGATGCAATCCGTGATGTGAAGGTCCACGCCAAAGCGAATCCGGAAGCTCCAGTCCGTATCCCGCTCAAGAAGCATCCCGATACGCGCGACACCTGGGCCAACTGTGTGACTCGGATCCGCGAGGTAGCCCAAGCCAAAGAGCCATGGCAGAACGGCGTGGTTTGGGCCTACGTCGACCACGAGGTCGACCTCGTAGCAGTTCCCCATGGAGGGCTGCAGCGTGAGCTACCGAAGGCAGTGGCACGCTTCGTTGACAACAAGACCGGCGACGAGTGCGTCCACCCGATCGGACCGCGCGAGGTGAAGGAAGCGTACTCAGTGGCGGTCGAGCACCTGCACGGAGGGCATCCCCATGCACTCGACGGCCCCGAGTTCCAGTATTCCGCGATCGAGAGAATCCTGGCCCGTTTCGGTGCCGTCACGTCCAGGCAAATGATCGCGATCTGCCACTGGGCTCTCCAATCCCAGTTCCCAGGCGTTCGGCTCATGGAGCTCGTTGATCACTTTGCCGACCAGGGCGACGCTACGCTGCCCTGCGCGGAAGATGTTTTTGAGATCTGCAGAGAGCATGCGCTTCGGCACGGTCTGAAGGAACTCATCGACCACGCCGTAGAGGGGCTGGACGAGATAGTTCGTACGTTCTCGATGGCTGATGATGATGATCCGCTGGCACGAAGCCTCCGCTGGTACCTCGATCTCGTCTCCCGAAACCTCGGCTGGTGCCTCGACCGCTCACGATCGTTTCCGCTCGATGCTTTCATGGCGCTTAAGTGCGAGGATTTCGGAGAGCGGGAGAAGGAGTCCTTCCTCCGATTCCAGGCTGACCATCCGATTCCGTCCATGGAAGACTCGACAGGCCAGATCTACGCGACCGGCCCTCCAGGTCCTGGCGAGCAGGCGGTGTTTCTCTTCCGGGGGCTCTGCAGTCTTACGTCCCGGCTCTGGCAGTGCACCGACACAACTTGGCGATGCCCAATCCTCTCTTCCTGCCCGCACCACGAGGTTGGGAACGGTGGATGCGAAAAGATGCCGTGGGCCAAGGCTCGGCTCCTGGGAGGCTTGTGCCCGTATGCGGCCGCCGCAACGTACCTGGACGTGTACCAGCGGCCCATCAAGGCTCTGTAGCGCCGACGAAGCCAGCGGCGCGCGGGGTGGTTCTGGCTCTAATGCACCAGCATGAAGAAGTCCTAGGTTAGCGTCACCAGTTCGGTGCCGTTCTCTTCGACCTCGTTGCCGATGAAGGCCTTGAGCGGCGACGGCGCCTGCTAGATACGCACCACGCGGAAGCCCCGATCAATCGACGGCGGGAACCTCGGGCACACGCCGATCCGCTCCGCAGCCAATCCGTCGCAGCCCTGGGTCACTGCCTCCCGGTTCACTCCCTCCCCTCTCTCCAGCGCCGCCCGCGACTCGCACACACCCTCCTCCAGCATCCGCAGCCACGTCCTCGACCGTTCACCCGGATTCCGTCCCGAAGCTCGTCCCTTAGCCCTTCGCGGCCGCCGCCTCAGAAACCCCACCAACCTGGTGGACGGCTCTTTCAGCGTGTGTACCGCTTCTGGTGGTGTTGTGCTGCATCCCCGATGGGGACTTCGAGATGTTCGGCGACGCCTTCTCCGGTCATACAGTTGAACAGCCAGCCGAAGCGGTGCAGCCCGCAATCGGTGGGTGGAGGCAGAACTACTTACGAACGGAAGAGGGGCGCAACCTGTTGCCCGGGACACGCACTACGACTAGGCCGCGAAAACCAGTCTCGCCCACTCGCCGGACTCGCCTCGCATGCACTTGATCTCGGGCATGGACGGCTCCGCGCGGTTTATCCATGGCGTCCAGCACCACGAGCAAACCAACTCGCCAGTTTGTGTTCTGGTACTCAATCGCCTGACCCGAATAAGACGAGAACAAGGAGTCGAACGACGCATTCGTCTCCTCTTTCTTCAACTCGGCCACCAAACGCTGACCTGACACCGCGAAGCAGACATCGGCCCGGCCGCCGGCGACATCCGACTTCTCCACCGTGATCCCGGTGCCGAGGCTCCCGACCATGAAATCGTGGTAGTCGTCTTGGAGGTGTTGCTCAAGCGGCTTTTCCTTGGGCTCGTCCTTGAACAAGTAGGCGACGCGTTTCGCGTGCCCCTTCGTCATGTCCATCCGTGAAACCAGAAATCGTAGGGTCAGGAGGAGGATCGGGTTGAACAGGTTGGAACAGTCGGGCTAAAGATAGTCCTCGACCTTACGGAGGACCGCGGCGCACTCCTCGAAGATGGGCTTCACCCGGTTATGTAGAGATGCGCATATCCGAGTGAAGCTCATCTTGGACGAGTTCTGGGGAGGCACAGGTGCGAAGGTGCTCCTCATCAGGCGCCCCAGGCGGCGGTACGATAGCCTCGACCGCGGAAGTTCCCGACCGATGAGGCCGCCCCTATTGGAAGCGTACTCCACGATGAGCGGGCGCCTGCGACGACGTGAGTGAATCAGGGCTTGGCCGCTCGGGTTCGGTCGTGGCATTCTGTAGTCAGGAGATGCTCCACCTGACGGAGCGGCCCCGAACGCTGTGGCGTCGGCAACAACCCAGCGACGCGGGACTAATCGAGGTCATCCGACCGGGAGACCCAGCACGGGTCATACCTCCTACAACGCCAAGGAGGCACCGATGTCTTGGAATACCCGATCCCGCTCAACCGACGACATGGCAGTTGCCCGTGAGATCACCGCTCGCGCGTACCGGGAACAAGTCGAAGCGGCACAGGATCGGTTCGACAGGCTCAATAAGCAGCTTGGCCGATACCCTTTCGATGAGGCCCTTAACAGCCCGTTGATTTTCCCTCGTCAGGGATATCCAGCGCGGATCGGGTGAGGTAGC
>CAYRNR010000143.1:0-20673 GCA_964425605.1 uncultured Rickettsiales bacterium
GCGGTAGGCTGGATCAATGTCGCCGGTCAGGAGATACCGGCGTGAACGGTTACCGTGATTCTAAAGCTGGCAAACCACTCGTCGCCCGGGCCATGTTCATGCGCGGGTTCAACGGCACGGAACTACGACGGAAATCCGGCTGCTTCCCTTTGGCCGAACTGACAGAGGCTCATGACCTCGCAGGGATCTTGGTTGATCCCGACGATCCCTGGAAGACGATGGGCGTACTGGCAACTGTCGAGAATTTCGAGCTGTTCATGCATGTCGAGAAGGTTGTGCCAGGGGTAGATGCGGCACTATGGACAGCGGGACGACTCGACCAACGTGTACTGGGCTGGATCGCTTCTATGCCAGTTAAGCGTGTCCTGCACGTTGGCGACTACGACCCTGTAGGTCTGGACGAGTACATACGCGTGCGAGCGGCACTTCCGGAAGGATTGGCGCGGCTGTACGTACCGTACGACTTCGAAGAGCGCCTGACACGCTTCGGGAACGTCGACCTGCTACTGAAGTCGATGTCAGTGCTGGAGCGCATACGTCAACAAGCATCCGGTGAAGTGCAGGACGTACTCGCTATCATCGACCGGCATGGTAAGGCGCTGGAACAGGAAGGCTTGCTGATTCCTATAGGACCACCTCCTCTTGATGAGGAAGCGAACCGGGGACCATCAGCATGAACATCGAAGGCCCTCTGTCTGGGGAATCGAGCGCGTGGGCACGCTCTCCTTCAGGCCAAGCTACCCCTCGTTTGGAGGCAGTGAGATGAGCGCACCGGTCCTTCTGACGTGGCTAGCCACGCGCAACGATCCCTACGAACGCGTGCGCAACGGCGGACCTTTTCGCGAGACTCCAGCAGGCCCAATCCTCGGCCCGACCCTGACCCTCATCACGGACGCGGAGTCGCCCTACGCGGGCCGCATCCAAGATGTCGTCGTGTTTCGGCAGGGAGGTGCAGACGCGGAGATGCACGACCGCATCTACTCCGACCTGGTGGACGCTCTCGCTGAACACGCCCCGAGTATCCAACTCCACCCCCATGTCTGGGACAACAACGATCCCACCGACCACGCCTCGATCTACGAGTACCTTCGCACAACGCTTCCTCAAATCCGGCGACGTTTCCGAGGACGCGAACTGGTCATTCACCTGTCACCGGGCACAGCGGCGATGCACACCATCTGGGTGCTAATGACGGAAACCGGCTTCATCGAGGCTCCCTTCACAGCCGTCCAGTCGTTTCGCCCCAACGAGCGACGAGGCCGACCAGCCGTCGTACCCCTCTCTCTCGGAGTAGACACCTTCTTCAAGCGCTGGCAGGAAACCCGACCAGCGTCCGCTTCCAAGGACGACGCCGGTATCCGATGGGATCCAAGGCAGTTCCGCTCGCAGCGCCTGCGCTCGCTCTACGATGACGCCCGGCGAGTATCGAGGTTGAAGGTGCCGGTGCTCATCCTCGGGGAGAGAGGGACGGGCAAGACCACGCTGGCCTCTTGGATTCGGTTTCGAAGCCCATTCCGAAACGCTGACCTCGATTCCTCCTGGCCGGCCGTGCCTTGCGGCCAGTACACGTCAGAGACCATGCGCGCCGAACTCTTCGGGTACGTCGAGGGGGCGTTCACTGGCGCGAAGCGAAATCACGTCGGGCTCCTCGACAGGGCGAGCGGGGACACTCTGTTTCTAGACGAGATCGGAGACATCTCGAAGGACCTCCAGAGGTTACTCATCAAGGTACTAGAGGAGGGCACCTTCCAGCCGCTCGGAAGCACGGAGGTGAAAACCACAAACCTCCGCCTGTTGACGGCGACCAACCTCTCCGCCGCGGAGTTGGGAGAAAAGCTGGACGCCGATTTCCTCGACCGCGTGAGCGCGTTCACTCTCACAGTGCCCCCCTTGCGAGAAATCCCCGAGGAGTTGGACTGGCTCTGGCCCAACGTTCTCGAGGAGGCAGCCCACCGGGCCGGCGCGCCGCTCAGGTACGCACGATTGAACCAAGCCCAGCATAAGCGCGTCCTCCAGCAGCTACGTTCGAGTCCGCTGCCAGGCAACGTCCGTGACCTCTTCCGGGTTGCATGGCGGTTCCTGGCCGCCCGCGCTGATGATGATGCCCCCTTGCTCGTCAAGGATGCATTGGACTACGCGCTCGCGGGTATCGGTGAAGGAGCAATCGGGCGTGGAGCCGCGACGGCCCAATCTCTGGCCCGCGCCTTCGCAGATCGTCGTCCCCTCTCCTCGGAACTCCTCGAAGACGGTCCTCTCGATCCCGAACGATTCGTTTCGGACTTCAAGGCATGGTTTGGGCACGAGATCGCTGCCCTCGCGGTTCAGGTGGGGATACCTGAAGCCAAGTTGACGACCGTTGGTGATCGGACTCTTCGCAACTGGAGGAAAATCCATGCCAGGACAGCGGAATAGATTTGCCGCCTCAGCTGGGAATCACGATCTGGGCTTTGGTGCGAAAACAGGATACCTCCTGAGATTACAAGTAGTTGCGTGTGGCCAGGCGTTCCTGGCACGGAACTTGGAGAGTGACCAGACGTGCCTGCCAATCAAGGCGGGGAACGGAGGTCGCGATGGAAGACAAGCTCACGAGACACGCCGAGCAACGTTCCCGGACCAGGGGGATTCCGACCGAGGCGATCGAGGCTGCGCTCAACTACGGGCAGTTCCGGTCCACTCGCGGCGCGGACGTCTACACCGTCGGCTGGCGCCAGGTGAGATTCCACGCAGAGCGGGGCATCGACCTGTCCCGATGGGAGGGCGTCGAAGTGGTCTGCGCTCGCGATGGTCGCGTGCTCACCGTGTACCGGAACAAGAACCCGCACGCACTGCGTGACCGAAGTGCTCGGCTGCGAGTCGCTTGAGGGAGGGGGCATGGGATTCGCCAAGTCCCACGAAGACATCGTCAGCCGATTCAATGGCGATGACCATGGCGAGCGCTCCGTCTCGGTACCCAACAGCGAGAAACGAAGCTCACGTGCGATTGGCTCCAGCGCCAGCACGAAACTCAACCAGAACGAGGAAAACCGACCCATGAGCCGACTCAAAGAGTTCACGACACAGGCCGCCCGGCCCTTGCCCGTCATCCTGCTCGCCGACGTATCCGGGAGCATGGGGGTGGACGGAAAGATCCAAGCTCTCAACCATGCCGTCCGGGAAATGCTCGAAGCGTTCCAGGACGAGTCGGACCTGCGCGCCGAGATCCACGTAACGGTCATCACGTTCGGGGGGAGTGCGCAAGTCCACATGCCCCTCGGAAAGGCGCATGAGGCGAGCTGGAGCGACCTCGCCGCGAACGGCGGCACGCCGATGGGCGCGGCGTTCGACCTCGCCCGTGAAATGGTCGAAGACCGTTCCGTTGTTTCAGGGCGAGCCTACCGGCCCACAGTCGTCCTGGTATCCGACGGGCAGCCCACCGACGACTGGCAAGCTCCGATGGAAGCCCTCCTCGGAAGCGAGCGCGGCGGCAAGGCGTTCCGGATGGCGCTCGCTATCGGAGCGGATGCAGACCACAACGTGCTCCAGGCGTTCCTGGCAGATCCCGAATCTCGCGTGTACCGAGCGGATGAGGCGCGCCAGATCCGTCAGTTCTTCCAGCTGGTCACGATGAGCGTGTCGAGCCGCTCCCGCAGCGCGAATCCGAACAGCACTCCGTCCCTCCCCGATGAGGGATGGGACCTGTAGTGATCCGTCTCGTCGCCAGTTCGGTGCGCGGGCCGGCCCACGCACGCACCGGTCTGCCGTGCCAGGACTCCTGGCTAGCGGTCCCGGGAGAAAGGGCTACGTTCGCAGTGGTATGCGACGGGATGGGAAGTCGCCCCCACGCGAGGATCGGGGCTCGTGCCGCCACCAAGGCAGCACGCGACGCCTGGCGAGCCTGGCGTGATTCCGTCGTTGGAAGCGGCGAAGACCTCGTCCGCATGCTGGAGGTAGCCTGGCGATTTCGGCTCCGGAAGACACCGGCGGCGGAGGCGGCGACCACTTGCCTGCTGTACGCGGAAGACGACCAAGGCCGGGCTTTGATGGCCCAACTTGGCGATGGACTGATCGCCAGGCGTAGTCTTGATGGCACCATCACAATGCATCCATCCCACCCGGAAGAATTCGGTTTCACCCAGGCTCTCGGGACCCCCCATACACTCGATGACTGGTCCCTGGGGATGGTTGCTCCAATGCAGGCGGGCGAGGCGGTGCTCCTCGCGACCGATGGAGTCTCTGGCGACCTCGTTGATGATCGCATCGGCGACCTCATGGACTGGTTGATCGAGGAGATCGGCTCCGAGCCTGACGCCAATCGGCGACTTCGTTCAGAGCTTCACAACTGGCCTGTCCCTCACCACCAAGACGACAAGACCCTGCTCGTGATGTGGAAGACATGAAACCCAAGAAGCAAGTGATCGACGAGACCGGTGCGGTCCACACGCTCTTGAGCCGCGCCGGCGCAGGGGGGCAGGGCGAGGTATGGCTGGTAGAGGGCGGCCGGCGCATCGTCAAGCTGCTCTCCCGCCGGGGCCAACCGGACGTTCTCCGCCGACAGTTCGCTTTCGTTCGGAGGCTGGATCTCGCTGGTCTGCACGTCGCTCGCCCAATAGCGGTCCTCAAACCTCCTCACGTCGGATACGTAGCGGAGTTCCTGCAGGACATGGAACCGCTGGGCTCTCTCATAAAAGCTCCGGCAACCGGGCTGCTCCAGTGGCATATCGAGACAGGAGGACTAAGGCGAAGGCTCCGACTGCTCGCGCACGCTGGTGAAGCCCTTGCCGGGCTTCACGCCCGAGGTGTGATCTACGCCGACGTATCACACCACAATGTCTTCGTGTCCCGACCCGTCACGGCTACCGAGTCCTGGCTGATCGATCTCGACAACCTGAGCCACGAGAGCGATCCACGGCGTGCAATCCATACCCCAGGCTATGGCGCGCCTGAGATAGTGGCCGGCACAGCCGGCTGTACAACGCTTTCGGACGCGTGGGCATTCGCCGTGCTGGTCTACCAGTCACTCACCCTTGGACATCCGTTCGTCGGCGACTGGGTTGATGAAGAGGGGCCAGAACAGGAGGAGCGGGCCTACGCTGGAGAACTCCCCTGGGTCGGCTGCAGCACCGATGACCGCAACGTGTGCACGTCAGGGTTGCCAGTGGAACTCGTTCTTGGCCAGCGCCTTCTCGAGTTGGCCCGCCAGACCTTCGAGGCTGGCCTCGAGGATCGGACCGCCCGCACCACGGTTTCCGAATGGGTGGAGCGTCTACATTCCACTGCCGACCAGACGATCAACTGTCCGAACTGCGGGGGTTCCTACTTCGTCACGGAGTCCGCCTGCTCCTGGTGTGATGAGCCCCGTCCCGTGGTGGTTCGTGTTCGAATGGCCCGGTGGCAGCCTGGCCACGGGATCGTGGAAGGGGCCGTGCGCATCGCGCAGCTACCCTTGACGAGTAGTGGGGTGATTCTACCCAGGAGGATCACCGAGGGCGTGGGTGGCCCAGCCGGGAGAGAGGGCCATGTGGAACTCGCTCTGGTTCAGAGAGGCGTCGCCGTCCGAGCCCTCGGCGGTCGGACGGCCTGGGTCGCCGACGTCGCCCGCGCAGCTGAGGAGACCCATCCGGTCGAGGCGAGAGGACGCATCGTTCCTCGCAACGGGTGGATGGTCTTCTTCGAGGAGCCATCCCGACCGCAACGCGTCGCCCTGATCGGGAGGCTCCGATGAAGATCGCCGAGGTTGCCGGTGGCGTCGCGACGACGCTGCGGATCAAGGGAGTGAGCGAACAATTCGATCCTCCGCCACAGGTCGAGACCGAAGCGCGGCTCGTTCCCTCTGGCGATGAATTCCTTCTGCACGCGGACGAGCGCGTCTGGGCCGTTGAGGGTGTGACCAGTTCAGATCAAAGTGAAATCCTCTCAGTGGTGACCAGCGGCCTTCCAACGTTGGCCTACGTAGCCCAATCTCGCGGCGATGCTCTCGTGCTGGAGTCTCGACGCTTCACCCAGGATCTTCGAATCACCGACCCGATGCAGTTCGGTCTCGATGAGAAGGTGCTCGAAGACATCAGGAAGGGACACCGGGTCGGCGGAACCGTCGCCGACGTAGCGGCCTGGCTGGAAGACAGGTTGTTCATTCCGCCGTCACCCGAAGGACCTGCCGAGCTACGCCGCCTAGTGATCTCCGGAGATGTCAGGGGCCGACTGGACGCATTCCGCGTGTTCGGATACCGCGTCGCCGCTGATGTTCGCAGGGTAGACGGGAAGCTCCGTATCGAGCGTGTCGTGCGCGGTGGGCGGGGCGGTCGAAACCGCGTCGCACTGCTCCACGCTCAGGTGTCGGTCGTCGATGCTACCGTCGTCGCAGAACTGCACGGCGCCGTACGAACGACTCTCTCGGAAGCGGTAACGAAGAACAGCAGCTACCTGCGCACCTGGCAGGAATACCACCGCATGGAGCGCGAGTTCGTACTGCGCCGGGCGCGCACGTTCGGAACACTCTCGTACAGCAAGCGAGAACGCAGGCGCGACGGTGGTTGGCGTTTCCATCTCGTTCAAACTGAAGACCTCGCCGACAGGCTTGCGCTGTTGGGAGAAGGCGATCGATTCGAGTTGGAGGCTGGCGGCAGCCCTCCAGATCTGGACGGCGAGTTCGAACCAACTCAGGCGGGTCGTCTACGACGACGAGAGACGCCAAACCTGACTGCCGCGATCGTCAAGATCGAGGAACGGAGAGGGATCGTAGATCTCGTTCCCCCCGACGAAGATGAAGACCAGCCGACGCCGCCCCGGTCCGGCTTCCTCTTCCTGTCAACCTCGGGGGACAAAGTACGTCTCACCAGACGCGAGCGCGCAGAAGAAGCGTTGCGCACCGGAAACTGCCCACTGCCTCAACTCGGCTTGCTCATGGAGGGACGCCCCGCACCAGCCGCAAGAAGAGGGAAGATCAGCGTCCGCTCGAAGAAGCTGTGGGGCGTGGTCCGAGATGTCTTTGGAGATGCGAGACCGACGCAACGCCAGCTGGAAGCCATCGAGCGAGCGCTCAACACACCTGACATGTGCCTAATCCAGGGACCACCGGGGACGGGCAAAACCAAGGTGATCACGGCTATCGAGCGTTGCCTTGCGGTGCTGGCTGATGAAGGGGTGGAGCTCTCTCACCGCATTCTCGCCACCGCCGCTCAACACGACGCTGTGGAGAACGTCGTTCAGCGGACCGAGGTGTTCGGTCTTCCCGCCGTGAAAGTTGGTCGTCGACGGCGAGATTCGGACACCAAGATCGACCCCGTTCAAGTCTTCATCGATGAACGAGTCGAGAAGTTGCGATCTCACATCGGCGCTCCTCCAGAGGCAGAGCGGCTTTCCAAGGCGCGTGCGCTGACCGTCGCCTGTTTCCGTGCTCGCTCCCTACCCGCGGAACAGGCAGCCCGCATCCTTGAGATCGTCCGCGTACTGGATCGGCTGACACCGCCGGATCTCAGAGACCGAGCGTTGGAAACGGCGTCGGCGCTTCGACGTCCCACGCGGTCCGGTGATCCGGAAGAAGCCGCCTTGATGCTGCGAGCGGCTCGGAGTATCCGAGTTGACGCCGGACCATTCTCCGATGACGGGCCGATCCAGGCACGCAAAGCTCTGCGCCGCCTGGATGCGGTCCTGGAGCAAGAAGAGCGAGGTTTCCTACAGCGGTGCGCCGAACGCGAGCCCGAGGAGCCACCAGAGTGGCTCGAAGAAGGGCGGCCACTCAGAGAAGCCATCATCGATCGGCTGACGCAGGTACCGTCGGTGTCGGAGCTGCGCATCGACGACGACACCCAACTCCTCCTACTTGAAATCCTGGACACCGTTGACAGGAGGCTCACCTCGTCGAGGGAGGGAGACGAGGTAGCGATCAGCACCTACCTCACCGACCTGGAAACGGACCCAGACGGCGTACGTGAAGCCCTACGGCATTACACTGTCGTGCTCGCAGCAACCCTGCAGCAGTCCGCTGGCGCATTGATGCGGCGCGTGAGGGGTATCGAACATGGCCAGACAACCTTTGAATCCGTCATCGTCGACGAAGCAGCACGGGCCAACCCACTGGACCTCTTCATTCCACTGAGCATGGCCAAGCGAAGGGTAGTGCTGGTCGGCGATCATCGGCAGCTACCTCACCTCCTGGAACCAGACGTCGAGCGGCAGCTGGCCGAGGGTGTCGACCAAGGAACGGTGGAGGTCCAAACGTTGCAGGCGATACAGGCCAGCCTGTTCGAGCGCATGTGGGTCGTGCTTCGTGCGCTCGAAGACCAGGACGGCATCAGGCGAACTGTGACCCTGAACGCCCAATATCGCATGCACCCTGAGCTGGGCCGTTTTCTCAGCGAGAATTTCTACGAGTTCCACGAAGACGAAGCCATCGAGAGCCCTCGTCCTGAAGAGGAATTCACGCACACCTTGCCCGGCTATTCGACGTCCGAGCGACCGGTTGCGGCGTGTTGGCTCGATGTTCCGCACGATCGCGGGAGAGAAATCAGGGGAACGAGCAAGCGCCGCCCGGTCGAGGCGCGTGTCATCGCACGGGAGCTGCGTCGGATCATCGACCACGACCCCACCCTCACCTACGGCGTCATCTCCTTCTACTCGGCACAGGTGGACGAGATTGGCATGGCGTTGATTGAAACAGGACTCACGGAACCTGCACAGAACGCCCGGGGCTGGCGAATTGCCGATCGGTGGTCGATGACGCTGAATGCGGAAGGCAAGCCTGTCGAACGGCTGAGGATTGGGACGGTAGACGCATTCCAGGGCAAAGAGTTCGACGTCGTGTTCTTGTCCGTGACTCGTTCCAACGATCTCCCCGGGGAAACAACAGAACAGCAACGGCGGAAGTACGGGCACTTGATGCTTGAGAACCGGCTCTGCGTCGCAATGAGCCGGCAGCAGCGCCTGCTAGTTTCTGTCGGCGACCTGGAGTTCGTCCGAGCAGCCGAACCACTTCGTCCACTCCGGGCTTACGCCGACCTCTGTGGGGAACCGCATGGCATCGTTCGATAAACACACGCCGGTCCTGCGACTCAGCTTCGAGAAGGCGCCCTCAGCACGGTGGGTTCTGTGGCCCGTGCTTGCATGGCGCGTGGTGGCTCCCGTGCCGAAGGAGCGTCCCCTCAACCTGTTCCAGCGAGCTGTCCTGCGTCTTGGTCGCGCCGGGGTTGTCCGAGCAGTCGATGTCGCTAACCGTCTGCTGATTGCACCGGACCTCGCTGCGCTCGTGAACCAGGAACTGCAGGGGATGGGTTACATCGATACCGCGGGGGCTCCGACGAAGAAAGGCCTCTCCATACTCGAAGATATCGAAGACGAGCCGCCGGATGAAGCTCGCGTCGGAAACGTGCTGTCGGATCCCTTCACCGGCAAGCTGTGGCCTCGTTTCCTTACCGGGGATCTGCCCATCGCAGACGTGGAGCCCAACGAAGACGGGTGGCCGGTCCTGCTCAGCGGCAGTGCCGGCGATCCATGGCGTGATCGGACCTACAGCGTGCTTCCGGGGTTCAACGACGCGATCATCGAGGCACGGCCAAGCGCTCGCGAAGTGCTGTGGGCGACTCGTCGACACCTTCGGCAGCGTGACTTCGACGAAGTGGACGACGGCCGTGACGTCCCGAGGCTACGCCGCGTTTCATTCATTGACGAGCGTCCCTATCCGTACATGCTCGGGCTGCGGGTTACCCGCCACGAAAGCGGTGACTGGTGCGTCCAGGATCCGTTCGGACATGGGGAATCCACCAGCCTTCGCACTCGCATCGAAGAACGCCTGGACCTCCATCCCGGCCTGCGGGCCTGGCTTGCGCCTCTGGTCGGGGGAGACCTGGTCTCGCCCACGTTGGGCCAACTCCAGACCGAGGCGGAATGGAAGGTAGAGGAGCGATTGACATTGGCGATCAGGCAGCACGAGACGGTTCGGGAACGCCTCGTCGCCATGCAACGGGTACAACTCGAGGCCTCCGCGGTGGACGCTCCCGCTGACAAGTGGGACGACGTCTTGGTCAAGGCCCAGAGGGCTGTCGAGCGGGCGCTTCACGTCGCGCATCGGCCATACGAAGGGAACCAGCCACCTTTCTTCTCCACTCTCGCCTGGTCCGACAAGCGCTTCAATCGATCTCTCCTCGACTCGATCGCAGACGAACTCGGGTTCCGCACGCCGCTGCCTACTACGCTCGCCTCGGTGAGGCGGGGGAAGGTCCAGAACGCTGAGCAGTACGGAACAGGAAGCCTGCGCCCGCTCGCCTTGCTGGCTCTGCTCTGTGCGGGCCGTCATACCGCTCATCCGCTTGCGACGGCAGCCTCTTCGCAGCCCGACCTACTGCATCGCCTCGACGCGCTCGCGTCTGCGCGCGATCGCGCCGCTCACGACGGTGGCGAGACGCGGTCGGACCAGGTCGATAGGCACGTTGAAACCACCTATCTAACCGTCCAATCTCTTCTCATCAGGACCGACATTCAGGGGACCTCAAATGGCTAACAGGAAGCGCAAGAAACCCCAGAAGAAGAAGACCCCCAAGCAGCCGCCCGGCCAGAAGAAGGCAACCGCGCAGGATCAGCCAACGCAGAAGGCGGCCAAGGGCTCGTTGGCAGACCAGCTGAAACGTCTGGTCGGTGTTGACACCGGGGTGGACGAACTCGCTGCCGACCTGGGGCCTCCAGACCAGCGAGAGGATGGGGAGGCTTCCGGTTCCTCCCTGGACGAGATCCTGAGGAAGGCCGAGGGCTCGTTGTCGAATACGCGGTCCCTTCTCGATAAAGCGAAGGAACGTGAGGCCGCCGCTCGGAAGGCAGAGGACGCACTGGCTGTCCAGAAACGTGACCAAGAGGAGTCGTTCAGACAACGGAAACGCGCCGCGGACACCGAGCACAAAGAGCGGATTGACGAGGTGGACGCCACAAAGGCCGAGTTGAAGCAGCGCGCCAAGGGCGTCGAAGAGCGCCAGCGAGCTGTCGAGAAGAGCGAGAAGGCGCAGAAGAAGAAGGAAGGCGAACTGGCGGATTTGGCGGCAAAGCTCACTGAACGAGAGATCAACGCCGAACAGGGGTTCCTCGCCGAGAAGACCCGCATCTTGCAGCCCATCGAGGAAGACGTCGAACGTCTTCGCCGGGAGCGCGACGAGCTGGATGCCTCCGTCCGAGACCGCCAGAAGAAGGCTGAGGCGGAAGAGCGCACGAGAGCGGAGAAGCGTGCGAAGAAGGACGCGAAGGAGGACCAGAAGCGAGCCGAAGCAGAGGCGAAGCAGCGCCGTGAATTCGACGAAGAGATGGCCAACCTGCGCCGGGAAGAGTTGGAGCGCCTGCGAGGGGTTCTGCAGCAGGAACGCGCCGATGTGGAAGCATCCTGGGAAACCGAACTTGGGAACCGGCAGCAGCACCTCGATACTCGCGAATCCGATCTCGATGAACGGGAACAGGCCCTCGTCGGCATAGAGCGTGGCCTTCGCCAGCGTGAGCGCGACCTAGAAACCAATCAGGAGATCCTCGATGAGGACAAGGAAGCGCTCGCCAGCAAGGTCGAGAGGCTCGTGAACGAGAGCACGGAAGACCTTCGCCACGAAGTTGATTCTCTGCAGAAGCAACTTGCGGACGCTCGCACTCAGCGGGATGCCTACTTTGCCGACTTGGAGTCTCGTCACGAACTCGATCGACGGTTTGGTGATCGATCTCCGAAGCAGATCCTGGATGACCTTAGGCAATCTGAAGAAGAGCGAGACGAAGCGTTGGCACAGCTACGGCAACTCCCGGATTCGGGTGCTGCCGAACGGTTGTCGGCGTTGGAGGCAGAGCGATCTGTCTGGCTAGACAAGCGTGCGTCACTCGAAGCCGAGTTGGCTCAAGCCCAGGGAGAGCTGGCCACCCGTCGACTCGCTGCCATCGAGTTGGAAGCTCTCAAGAAGCAGAAGGAAGCGTTGGAGATCCACAAACGACTCCTGGACGGAGCCGTGGACGAACTGCGAGATCGAGTCGAGGAATTGACCCGGCAAGACGATCGCAGGAACCCGATGACCGCCTTGACCAGTCTCGACGAGCAGGAGGAACTGCTGGCTGAGCCACGGACCACCTCTCCGCTCGGCCGAGCGACGCCCACGCTTCGCGAATTCGTCGAAGACTTGCGGCACCGCATCGCCACCGGGATCAAGGGACGAACGCTCTACTACACCGAACGCGATATCCGCGCTTTCCTCGGCGGTCTGGCGATGACCCGTCTGCTACTGCTCCAGGGCATCTCGGGAACCGGAAAGACCAGCCTTCCACTGGCTTTCGCCAGCGCCGTCAAGGCCGGCTGCCTGAGAGTAGAGGTCCAGGCTGGATGGCGTGACCGGCAAGATCTCGTCGGGTACTACAACGCCTTCCATCGGCACTACTACGCGACCAATTTCCTCCAGGCGCTCTACACGGCTGGCACTCCGGCCTACCGGGACCGCCTGTTCATCATCGTCCTGGATGAGATCAACCTCTCGCGGCCGGAACAGTTCTTCGCCGATTTCCTGTCCGCTCTAGAGGCGCCTCCCGAGGACAGGCGCCTCACGCTCGTCAGTGATCCGGTGTCGAACGCGCCAAAGCTGATGATCGATGGACGGCACATTCCCATTCCGCCGAATGTCTGGTTCGTCGGCACGGCCAACCACGACGAAACAAAATTCGAGTTCGCCGACTTCACCTACGACCGTGCTCACGTCATGGAGATGCAACGGGTCACCGATAAGGTCCACTTCGGCGTAGAGCCCAGGGGGAATCGCAATCCCATCTCATACGAGAAGCTCGATGGAGCCTTCCGTGATGCGGTTGTCGCCCAGGAGAAAGCGGTTCAGAAAGCCACCAACTGGCTTCGAACCAGCCCCATTGTCGGCACCATGGACAAGCGATTCCGAGTCGGCTGGGGCAACCGGCTGGAGAACCAGCTCGCGAGCTATCTGCCCATCGTCGTGGAAGCCGGCGGCACGATCGGAGAGGCCGTAGACCATCTCCTCGTCACGAAGGTGTTGAGAAAGCTCAAGGACCGCCACGACATCCGAGCTACGGCGCTTGAAGAACTCGAGGAGCAGTTCATCACATCGTGGGACAAGCTCGACAAGAAGAATCCGCCAGAGCGCTGTGTGGCTCTCATCGAGCACGAAATCGCCGAGAAGAAGGGCGAGGATCTCATTTGACGCGGTACCGCGCCCGGATCGGCAAAGGAGCGAGAAGACTCCCACGCCCTGTTGTCTGTGATACCTGGCTGGCCGATGGCCGACGATTCGGCGACGTACTCCCAGGTCTCGACCGAGACGACGTGCTTGGCCGCTGGCCAGACGAGTTGGAAACGGACGCGGTGTTGCGTCTCGCCGAGGCGGTCGGTGACGAACCCTCGTGGATGGAGTATGCGAGCACCCCGCCAATCGCGCAGAAGCTCGCCGAGCGAGCGCGTCCGCGAGAACTCGATCTCGAGATCATCCGCCAACTACCCCACCTGCAGCACGTCTGTCACCGTCCCCGGCTGTACCTCCGAGTGGAAGAAGAACGCGTGCCCGTGCCGCGGGCGAGGCGGACGCCCGTGCGCGCCGTCGCCGATCTCGTGTCCCATCCGGGCGACTGGGAACACCGTACGCTTCGAAGTATCCAGCCATCACGGGTATTAGCCCGTCAGATCGAAGACGAGTGGAACCTCTACGAGAATCGAGTCGCAGCCCGGCTCGTGGACCGGCTGCTCGTGTACCTGGCCAAGCGACTCGAAGAGCTTCGCAAGATCAAAGAGGTCCTCGACGAAAGCCGCGACTACAGCGAAGAGATGCGGCGAACGTCCTTCAGGCGGGCGCGACGTGTCAGCGAGCTGTGGTCGAGCACGCTGGAGTCCAAGACCGAGCAAGAGCTGACAGAAACGATGCGGCAGCTCGAACTCGCACAGCGCGATCTGCTGGTCCTTCTCGACTCCCCGCTCTACCATCGCGTTCCCCGGCGCCAGACAGTGGCACTGTCTCTCAAGCCCACGAACATCCTTGTAAACGATCCCCACTACCGGAAAGTCGCCAAACTCTGGCGTGCGTGGGTCAAATTCGGTCACAAGCGACAAGAGACCCACCAACAGCGCGCAGAACGGATGCAGCGTGAAGCTCGAGCGTGGGATCAGTTCGTTCTGCACCTCGTGGTCCGCGCTGTCGCAAGCCTAGGCTGGGATATCGAAGCTGGAGAGGGCGACGAGTGGCGCATCTCCCGTGAGGGCTGGACACCCGTGTCCATCATCGCTGGACAAAACGGCATCATTGAACTTCGAGGCCAGGTCGGGCTCCGCCTGTTGCCGATCTGTGCGAATCTTGGGGGACCAGACGGTCGATCGCTTGCTCACGAGGTGAAGACCTGGGACGAGCAGGATGGCGAAATTGCCGTGGTCCACGTCGGGGGAGAAGCCAAGGTCCCGAGCGTGGACCTCGCAACTGGTTGGAGCTTTGGTCACCGCGCTGTTCTCTTCGGCTGTTCCCCGTGGGGTATCGACTCCGAGGAACGCATGGCGCGGCTGATCAACGGATGGCTCAGTCGAGCCGCGATACCCGCCTACCCCGTGAGCACCACCATCGTGGACCTACCGAACCCACCGGCCGGTTCATGCTGGTTGAGATACGAGAACACCCACCTGGTTGCACTCCGGTCTCCTGACGCGTCAGAGTTGCGCCTGGCCCACTCCTGGGCGGCCAAGCAAGCGAAAGAGATGGATATCAAAGCCAGGCAGGCCAAGGCAGCGCGCCAGGCGTTTCCAGTCGCGCCGAGGAACGCGATCAAGGCTTTCTTGATGTTCGTCGATCAGACCGATTCGGCATTAGGCGGCATCGACATATGCCCTGTTTGTGGAGGCCAGGGCATCATCGAGCCACGCCCAGGAAACAAGGCCGATGGATCCGATGCAACGTGGTGGGCCATGTGCGGCGATTGCGCCAGCGAGTGGGGGCTGCGCCCGTGCACTCGTTGCGGCAGCCGATATCGTGCTCTGGCGGTGCAGACCGGACTGGACCTTGAGCGCGTGGCCGGCGAGACACCACCAGTGGACTGGCCGGACAAGGTGCTTGGTCAAGATGTCTGGGCGCAGCCTTGCGGTAGTGGGGCATCGGGCCGATTTCGTTGCCCGGATTGCGGTGGGTGTACTGACAGCGACTGCGAGTGGTGCCGTGTGCGAACTCACGACACCAAGTGAATCCGTCGATGCTGGCTTGCTGCGCGGGCCAGGACACTACCTTCAGGCTGCCACGATACTTGGAGTCGGTCACCCTTTCGTCCTGGTATCCTGGTTGCCGTTTGGCCACCGGAGGACATCACCTGTAGGCCGGTCGCAACTAGGATTCCACATGACCACCAACCGACTCGAACTCGCCATCGCCAAAGCGGTCGCTCAATTCACGTCCGAGATCCTCGGCATCATTCGCAATGCGACCGTCGCCGAACTCGCCGGCGTCAACGAAGCCCCCCGTCGGACCCCCGAATCCTCGCACGCCAGACCCCCGAAGGCCCCGGCGAAGGCAGTTCCGTCTGACGCGCCTACAGCCCCTGAGTCCGCCCCGGCTCCTCCTGCGGTTGGAACGCGGCTAGAAGTGGAGCCCGAGGCCCCACCAGAGGCAAAGGCGAGCACCGTGAAGCCCCGGAAGAAGCGGGCCTGGCCCTCCTGCACGTTCGAGGGCTGCGACAACAAGATGTATGGCCCATCCGGCAAGGCACGGCTGTGCTACCAGCACCATCGAGAGGCGGGAGGGAAGCCGAGCCCGTTCGCCAAGAGGAGGGCCAAGCCGAGCGTGAAGCCCGGGGCGATCCCGAGACAAGGGACCGCCGCCCAGCAGAAGGTGATCCTTCGCAAGGCGGGGGCAACGCCCGTCACAGGCTCCACTGAAGCGGCTGGCCAGGTGTCCGAGCCGAAGCCTGACCCGAAGAAGCGGGCCGAGGTGCTTGCCGAGCTTCGAGACGGGGGCAAGAAGCCGTGAGGGCAGCCGCACCGGCCCTGTCCCTCGCCACCTCCCCGTCGGACCACGTTGAGACGAAATCGCCAGCAGCAAAAAACGGGGCGACCAGATGCCACTGATCGACGTGATGACCGGCAAGAGGATGAGCAAAGGTACCGCACGAGGCAGAGTACCGACGGGTCATGGCGCGGCTCACCGCACGGGAAATTCATGCCATGAAAGCCTGGCTCAACAAGAAGATCGACGATGGCGACATCCACACTGCTGGCTGGATGCCCGGCCACGACTGGGGCGGCACGCCGTTCAAGCCGCTTTTCGAAAAAGGAGCCCGCAGAGACTACGACGTCTCCGCGAAGATGTTCGGTCTCCTCGTCTGGGAGGTGTTCATGGAGCGCCCGGAGCGTTGGGGTTCTGGACGTTTCGAGAGAGATGGCAAGGACATCGGGAGCAGAACCTACTTCCTGATCGACGGAGAATGAGGGTGAGATGAGACACGTCGCGTTCAAGTGCACTTGGAACGATGGAGGAGCCGACGCTTTCACTCCCGGCTTCGCTGGGCGCTGCTCACGCGAGCAGATCGAGATCAACACGGTCGACGACAAGATCTGGTGTGGGCGAGAGGAGAACGCTTGTTGGAGGTGGCGTGAGTCTGGCTACGAAGGAACTGGCCCCGGGTTCCCATGCTATGAGAGCCGCATCCGCACCCATGCCGAGTTTGCTCTCGGCATGGACTTCGACACCGAGCGCGCGCGTACGGCCAGGGACCTGAGGCGCGGCAGCCTCTGCTTCCTCACGACTCGCAGGCGTACTCCATATGGCCGCGAAGAGAACCGGATGATATTCGGCGCCTTTCGCGTAGGCGAGATCCTCGGAACGCACCTGACCCGCGACCTCTACGAGGGTGCCTATGGCGTCGTGGTTCGCGGCGATCCGGCCGAGTTGGTTGTACTCCCTCAAGACAGGTGGGTGCCGTTCTGGCCGACGTGCTGGCCAGACCAGAAGCCACAGTGGAAGCGGAACCTGTTCCGCTACTTGGAGCCGGGTGCAGCGGAACGCGCCCTTGCACAACTCTGGTCCGCGGCCCCCTCGCCCGATTTGCGGCGTCGCGTGGATGCCCTGGCAGCCGGACTATCTGTCCCTCTGCCACCGCCAGGGCCAGATGAGGTCGATTCGCCATGGAAGGAGGAGGTCCAAAGGAAATACGGCCCCGGAGGCGAGAGCATCGCCCATCGCACTCTGAAGGAGTGGGTTGCGGCGCATCCAGAGGAGGTCGGGCTCGACCCAGCGACGCGTGGGCAGACGGAATTCCGGTTCCCATCCGCGGACCGCGCTGACGTCGTCTTCTTCCACCCGACGCAAGACCGTCTCGTCCACGTTGTCGAAGTCGAACTCGAAGGGGATGCCGAACTGCGTGTCGGCCTTTTTCAAGCGGTGAAGTACAGAGCCCTGGCTCGCGCTGTGAACACGGAGAACGGGCAACCAGAGGAAGTTGGAGCCACCCTGGTTGCGCTACGCGTCGGCAGGAAGTCCTTGGACCTCGCCAAAGAAATGGGAGTCATGGCCGCGGCGAAGCGGGCTGGCAAGACCACCTCCTCACGGTGATCAAGCTTGCAGCGTTCCGACGGAGCCCGAACTGCTCGACAGCCACCTGTGCCTGAAGGAGAGAGCGAATGTCCGTTGATGCCTTCGCGGCAGCCTTCCCCGTCCTCACGGCCACTGTCGGGGGCGCTGGCTTCCTTGCCGACCTCGCCAAGATGCAGCCACACTTTGCCGGAGACAGAGCCGAGCTGAAGGTACCGCGCAAGGGGCGTCCGAGGGGGTTCTGGAACACGTGCGGCGCCTGGTGCTTCGATGACCATCCGGGCGCCAAAGCATCAGCGGCTTTCCGCCTCGCCGTGATCGAGGCAGGCCTGGTCCAGGCCAAGCGAGCGGGCAAGGAACAGAAGTTCCGGAAGGAGTTCCTGAACAACGAGGAGGGATTCGAGGACGCCATCGCTGAGCTGCGCCTGCTTGGGGCGCTCGGCCCCCTCGCTCCGACCGTGGATGTGGAGCGCCCCGCCGAAGAGACAGCACCTACAGGCAAGAAGACCCCACCGAACTACGATGTCCATCTCGAGTGGGCAGACGGAACCGAGCTTCACATCGACTCGAAACGACGCGATCCCGACAACGAGATCGGATCGCTGAACTACGACCGACAGCTCGATGTGGAGGAGCTTCTCGGACGAGGGTTCTCCGCCTTCGCGTGGCTTTCGCTCAGCAAGAACTTCCATGCGCCGGGTGATGCCCTGGAAGCTGCGGTGGTCGTGGACGAGGCCCGGCGCATCGCTTACGACACTCCAGAAGAGATGTCCCCTGTTCAGCTAGATCCACTTCCTGACTGGCTCACAGCGAGCAGCGTCGTTGGAGTGGCATCCATGGCTCTCCTACATGGGCGAGAAGTTCTGGGGACTCGCGTGAACGGCCGGCCGGCCGTGTTCGTAGTAGACGAACAGACGTTCTACATCGACCATGACCTCGTGTTCTCGGTTCGCCTTCTCCCCGGAGGCAACGAGAAGGGCTATTGCTTCATCATTCCAGCCGCCGAGACACAGCCGAGCCTGAGCGTCGAAGCGCGGCACGCGTGGATGGACGAGGGAGACTACGACCGCCGCAATCCCGAGTCCCTCGCCATCCAAGGTCTGATAGCGAAGGTGCTACGGCAACTGCCGAGTCGCCCACTCAACGTGATCGCGGTGGCATTGGAAACTGCCTTCGACTTCGACGACCTGGAACTAGCCGTTCTTGGCGAGCCGATTCCAGGTGACGGGCCGGAAGGCTTCCAACGTGACCATGGCATCTTTCAGGACGCTGCATATGACGGTATCAGCGGCGTGCTTGCCTTCACGGTGACCCCGCCCGACGGCACCACGGGCGTTGCCTCACCGCAGAACGCGCGGTATTGGGCGAATTCTCGCTGCGACCACCAGGTCGATCCGGGTCTGGTGGATGCCATGTGCGACGCCCTGACGGCTTCTCCAACGAAGTAGCGGCGGTTCAACCGCCGGCTCGAAGTCGCAGCAGCGCCTTGCTCACCGCCGCCGGCGTCACCTCCTCGTCCCGCGCCAGCTCAGACATGCTCGCGTAGCCCCCCTCGTCCATCATCCGCTGCCAGCGCCGGGCATGCTCTCCAACCGGCTGGCCTCTCCAAGTCCGCTCGGGCTTCGGCTTCAACCGCTGCTCGCTCGCCGGGACATACCCCCTCGGCAG
Organism: uncultured Rickettsiales bacterium; assembly: GCA_964425605.1. Lineage (GTDB taxonomy): Bacteria > Myxococcota_A > UBA796 > UBA9615 > CAYRNR01 > CAYRNR01. Next base: position 19,164 of record CAYRNR010000143.1, read on the forward strand.
CTGCACGTCGGGGGCTTCGATCTCGACCTCGTACTGCGGGCATGGTTGGTTATGCGAGCTGCTCAAGTCCCAGAAGCGCGACACCAACAACCCCGGCGCGCAGATGGAGCTCGGCCCCGAGGAGATCCTGCTGCTGATCTCCCGCGACCCCGAGAAGACCGCCCAGCGCCTGGCCGAGGTCAAGGCCCGCCGCGAGGCCGAGGCCCGGGCCAAGGTCGCCGACGACGCAGCGCGGTTGCTGCGCTCCGCCAACGCCCGCTTCCGCAAGGCCGAACGAATGGACGACCAGGTGGAGTCCGCCCGCCTGCGACTCGAGGGCGAGGAACGCCTCGACGACCTGGCCAAGGTCGATCCGGAGGCGTGGCCCTGGGCTCGGTTCATGTACGCCGTGCGCGAGAACGCCGTGCTGGTGACCAAGGACACCGGCGCCCCGGTCTACGAGGGCCTGCGCGTCGGCACACCCTCCCGCTGGAACCCCGACGACATCCAGTACGCGGAGTTCGGGCGGGTCACGGGTACCGCCATCGGCGTGCGCCAGGCCGGCACCGCCCGCTGGCAGTCCATGGACCTGGCCGAGCTCGACTCCCTGGCCCTGGCCCCAGAGCACTACACCGTGGACTGGCCCGATGACGACGACGACCGCGTCGCCCGTGACCTCGAGCAGCGCCTCGACCGCGACCTGCGGCGCTGGGGCAACTGGCACGCGCTCAACTGGGAGTGGGTCGCCGATGCCTGGGCCGAGCGGTGGTGGCCGCGCATCGCCAGTAAGGTCGTCGAGACCCTGGCCGGCGCCAGCCGCTACTACGTCACCGACCAGAAGGTCCCGGTCGTCGTCGACGGCGTGCTCCGCATCGCGTCCGGACCCGAGCTGCGGAGCGGCGATGTCATCCCGCCCATCGCCGAGGGCTGGCAGGAGTTCCTGACCCTGGCCCCGGCCAGCGGTCTCAAGTGGGCCGAGCTCGCCGAGGCCGGCGAGTACTGGTGGTCCCGCAAGGTGCCCCGTGACCTGCTCGCCGCGGCCCGCAAGACCGACGAGACCGAGGAAGGAGCCGCGGCATGAAGGCCAACAACACCGGAGCGCTGCTGCTGATCGGCGGGGCCGGCGCCGTGGGCGTGATCGCCCTGGCTGCCGCCTTCGCTGGAGGACGCAAGCAGCCGAGAGGACATCGCATGGACTGGGTCGCACGAGTCATCGCCCGCACGAGCCGCCACGAAGGCAGCTACGCATCCCAGAACCGCAACAGCGACGGCGCCGGGCTGTCCTTCGGCATCTTGCAGTGGGCGCAGCTCCCCGGCTCGCTGGGCAAGCTGCTCACCGCCATGCAGCAGGCCGACCCGGCAGCGTTCGCGCGCATCTTCGGCTCGTCGTGGCAGCAGCTGCTCGCCACCACCAAGGCCGGCTCCCTGGCCCCGGTGGACGGCGAGGTGCTGTGGAAGCGCCCCTGGACCTCCCGCTTCAAGGAGGCCGGCAACTACGAGGTGTTCCGCGCCGTGCAGCGGCGCATGGCCC
>CAYRNR010000144.1:0-20415 GCA_964425605.1 uncultured Rickettsiales bacterium
ATGACGCATCTTCCCGACTACGAATCCCTCGATCGCAGCTACGCGCCGAGGACGTTCACGGGCAACGCGGGCCCCTGGCGCGCTGGTGAAGGCGCGCCAGAGGGGCTGGTCGGTTGGCTGATGACGCTGATCGCCGCCCCCGGTGCCGGATCGTACCTCACCGGCGAGATGAAGCTGGCCCACCCCTGGAAGGGGTCGATCACCTACAACGTGGAAGGCTTCAATGTCGGCCACAGCGGACAGGTGCTGGTCCCCTGGCCCATGATCGAGCTGTGGGTCAAGGACCTCGCCACGTCCGGCAACCCCAACACGGTCACGGCCGGGTTCTGGCCGGTGATGCGCGGGCAGGTGCCGGTCCCCGGTGTCGAGTCCGTGCTGTACGGCCGTGCCCGAGACGAGGTCGCTGCCGACGACACGGTGACCTTCACGGTTCCGCCGGGCGCCACCGAGTACCGGGTGATGCCGGCCTCGGCCGTGGCGTTCACCGGCGCGATCTACATCGAAGAGCACGGCGTCTCGCCGGTCGGTGGTGGCCCCACGCTGTGGTCGCGCTACCAGCTGGAGACCACGTACTCGGCCAGGCCGGGTACGGAGACGGGTGACGGCAGCTGGCGGACCGTACCGCCGGATCCGGGCGCCCAGATCAACGTGGTCCAGGTCGGTGGCGAGCCCCACTACGTCTCGGTGTTCTGGCGCTACCGCCTCGGCGCGATCCGCTGACCAGGGAGATGTGATGGCGAGGAAACGCTACGCGGTGACGGTCGAGAGCTCGACAGGGCAGCGGGAAAGCTCCCCGCCGAGCTTCTCCACGCGCAAGCACGCCGAGGCCGTCGCTCACCAGACCTGCGAACGAACGCTCGCCGATCTTCGGGTCGCGGTGTACCGCTACGACCCGGACGGCGGCCCCTGGGACCTTGTTCTACGACGTCCCGGTGGCCTGACCCGCAGCGCTGCCTTGCGGCTGACCGATGCCGCGGCACAGCGCAACCTCGAAACGTAAATCGGCTTCAACCAGAAAGGTGTACGCCGTGTTCACTGAACTGAGAAACCAACGAGAGGTCGTGGCCGGAACTCTGTTCCAACCGTTCCTGAACAACACCTCCGCGAGCGTCAGGCTGGTGTTCTCCGAACCGGGGATCGCCGACCTGTCGCGCCTGTCCGTGTTCGCCTTCCAGGACGACGACGACATCAACAACCAGACCCAGCAGGACGTCGTGCCGATCCTGCGGATCAGCGCCATCTACGTGCGCAGCTCCGTGGAGAAGGTCCGCGGCAACCTCGTGGGCGGCACCGAACTCGCCGTGCCCGGAGGCGTGTTCAGCCCGCTGCGCAAGTACAGCCCGATCCAGCTCGGACCGGTGGCCGTTGGCGTGGGCGACTCCATCCAGATCCAGGCCAGGGTCGTGGCCAGCGACGGCGTGGACCACTTCGACGGCATGCTTGGCTTTGCCGTGCCGTTCCAGCCCGACGCGCTCAAGGACCAGCCGCCCGTGCTGGTGGACGACGTCAACGGGTGGCACTACGTGGCCAGCTCGCCGATCGACATCGCCGCAGGGGACAGCGACCGTATCACGGTGTTCTTCGACACCGACGGCATCCTGGACCTGACCAACCTGCAGATCTGTGCGACGGCGCCGCCCACGCTGAACTTCCCGCAGGACCCGATCGCGGCGTGCCGCGTGGGCTTCCTGCACCTGCCGTGCTTCTGCTCGGTCACCCGCTCGACATCCATGCTGGGCAAGGACCAGAGCCTCGCGGTGCCGGCGGCCATGTTCAGCCACAACGGCCGCGCGCGGCCCTGGGCCAACCTGGGGCAGTTCCGTGTGCGCAACCGCCAGGGGATCCTGGTAGAGATCGGGGTTCCGAACGCGGTGACGGCAGCGCCTACCGTGACCGTCACCGTGGGTGCGCCCTTCTACCCCGAAGCGCAAGTCGGCGACGGACTGCCGCTCGTGCAGCCCAGCGGTGGTGCCGACGTGGCGTTGGACTCCTCGATGCCTTCGCTGAGCACGGATTCGGGGGGCGACGCCACCTCGGCCGACCCGACCGGGGCGGAGAACAGCGCGGGCGTGCCCTGAGCGTGTGACTCCCTTTGGCAGTCCGGCTGTCCGCGGTCGTTCCCCGGAGCGACCGCGGACAGGACGGTGAGACCAGGAAACTGACGGCCGCAACGGGGCGTGTTTCCGGCACGACCGTCCGGAAGCGCGCCTCCGCGGCCCTCGTCGAGCAGAGGGGACCGCATGGCCCAGCGCTGCACATTCATCCGCGGCACGATCCTCGCGACGCGCGAGCGCGCACAAGAGGAGCGGAGCGCTTCACAGCTCGTAGGCACGACGGGCACCCGTCGTGGGGGCCTGCGGTCACAGCAGGCCGTGTCGCCAACGGACCTCTCTTCTGTCACACCTCTGTTCGGAGCCCGCGTCCAGGTTCTGGGCTGGGCGAACCGCCGTGCCATCTTCACCGGCGAAGCCACGACCGACGTACACGGGGGCTTCACGCTGTCGCTCAAGTCGCAGGGGGAGAGCCCCAACCGACCGGTGGACCGATACGAGATCCGCGTCTTCGTCGGTGGCCGGCGGCTGGCTATCACCCAGGGGCGTGCGGCCTGGCTTCCGGGGCGTGAACCCACCCAGCACGTGCTCGTGGTGCAGGACGACTCGCCATCTTCATCTCTCGACGAGTTGCTGCCCGACGAGGCCCAGGGATCGACGGTCGGTGGCGTTATCTCCAACGCGGACGGCACGCCTGCTCGCGGTGTACGCGTGCACGCGGTGCTGCGGGTTCTCGGTGGTGACAAGCAGCTGGGCGAAAGCGTCACGAACGCCGACGGAGTCTACTCGATCTCGTACGAGGGCGAATCCTGGGCACCTAACCTTCAGGTCCACGTGTACTCCAAGGGCGAGCGCCTCGCTTCGTCCCCTGTCCATTTCTCCGCGTCATCCCAGGAGCGTATCGATGTCGTGCTGCCCGAAGGCTGCTACCGCGGCCCTTCGGAGTACCGGCGCCTCCACGAGATCCTCGCTCCTCAGCTGAGCGGGTACCCCGTGGAGGAGCTGCGAGAGCAGGACATCGCGATACTCGTGGGTAGTACCGGGCTGTCCCCTCGCCAGGTCCGGCCGTACGTCGAGGCCGTTCGCGCTGGGGCGAGACTGTCGGTGTCCCCACAGACGCTGTTTCCCCTGCTGCTCGACAACCCCCGTCAGGATGTGGCCCACCTGCTGTCGCACCGTCCCTCCGAGGTGTCGCGCAGGCTGCGGCAAGCCGCCACCACGCACGTCGTGGACGCCAGCGTGGCGAACGACGCCGACGAGCAGGCCCTGGACCTTGTCCGGGCGTCGGTACAACGCGCGGCCGCCGGTGAGACGGCGGACCCGCTGACACGCTTGCTCGCAAGCGGCGTCGTGGCCCTGGACGAGTCGCAGCAACAGGCCGTCATCGCGGCCCTCCGCGAGGACGAAGAGCCCACCGAGAAATTCTGGGCCGGCTTCTCCAACCGGACGGGACTGGGCCAGGCAACCGTCGAGGGGATCCGACGTGTCATCGGCATCGCCGATGTCGTGGGGGCAGACTCGGCCTTGATCGAAGTCATCGATTCACGCCTCGGGTCCGTGCAGCCCGCCGACCTGGCCTCGCTCGCTGTCGAGGACTGGGAGGGTCTGCTCGCGCAGGCTTTCCACGACGGAGCGCTGGCCCTGCCGCCGGGCGTTCCGCGGGACAGCGAACAGGAGCTACGAACCGCGTGGGCGACGTCGTTGGCGCATGCAGCCGAACGCGCCTTCCCGTCCCAGGCGGCTTGTGCTTGGTTGATTCGCAGCGATCCCGAAGGCTCACGGGAGATGACCCGCTTCCTGGCCCAGCATCCCGACTTCGACATCGGCAAGAGCAACATCACCGGGTTCCTCGCCTCGGCAGACCTCGGTGATGACGAGGATGTCGATGTCTTGCGCCGGCAGCTCAAGACCACTCAGCGCCTGTACCGGATCGGTCCCGAAGTGGATCGCGGCCCTGCAATCCAGGCTATGTGGGATGCGGGCCTGACCTCGGCGTACGATGTCGCCCGGCTGGGCCGACGGCGCTTCTGCGCAGAGATGTCGCCGAGGATGGGCACCACGGACGTGGCCGGCGTGTACTGCAGCGCCAGGCAGACCAACGCGGTGGCTACCACGTTGCTGCTGCAGCATCTCCCTGGACTGAAACAGCCTGAGATCCGCGTGCTGATGGCCTCGTCCGAGTCCGAGTCCGAGTCCGACGAAGGGATGCCGGACTTCGCATCCCTGTTCGGCTCGCTGGACTTCTGCACCTGCGAGCACTGCCGGTCCATTCTCAGCCCGGCCGCCTACCTTGTGGACCTGCTGCAGTGGCTGGACGAACGCAACGCCTGGCAGCAGCTGCGAGATCGCAGGTCCGATCTCGGACACATCGAGCTGAGCTGTGAGAACACCAACCGGGTGATGCCCTACATCGATCTGGCCATCGAGATCCTGGAGGTGGCGGTCGTCAACGAGCTCGGTGGTGAGGTCCGTATCCCGACCGCGACCACGGCCACGACCGAGGAGTTGCTGGCCGCGCCCGAATACACCGTGCTCGAGGCGTACAACAAGACCTATCCCGGAAACCTGCGGTCCGCGGTCTGGCCGCTGACACTGCCGTTCAACTACTTCCTCGCGCAGGCGCGCGCGTACCTTGATCACTTGGGGGTGCCTCGCGCTCACCTGATGCGTACGTTCCGCAGAAGCGACGACGGGACCGCGGACATCGAGATCGCGACCGAAGAGCTGGGGCTGAGCCCGCAGCGGCGCGAGCTCGTCGATGGCGTGGCCTTGGCGGAAGGAACGGTCCAGTCCTGGCAGCTGTGGGGCTACGACGGGCTGTGGGTCGGCAGCGAATGGGCGGTCATCGAAGCAGAGGACGAAGGCCAGCCCCAGGTAGACGTCGGTGGTACCTTGCTGGTCGACGGTACCGAGATCGCAGCTGTGGCGCCGTCTCTGACCGGTGTCGAGCAGGCCGACAACGAGCTGGGCTCGCCCGACATGGTCTTGGTGGCAAACCAGACCCTGCCCATCGATGAGCCTATCGAGTCGCAGCCCCAACTGGTCCCGGGTGAACCGATCGTGGCACCTGGAGTCCTCGATGGGTCGTCTCCCGAGTCCGAACTGACGCTGGCCACCGCCGAGGTCGTGCCCGCGGTCTCCGATACGGTCGCAGATGCCTTCACCGGGTTGATCCAGTGGTACGTGGACCTGCGGTACCTGCCGGTGTTCATGGAGCGGTCGCAGATCGAGTACGACGAGCTGCTGGACCTGCTGCACACGCGGTACGTCAACCCCCGCGACAACGGGACCGATCCCATCGAGATCGTGTCCACGGACCTTGAAGGCTGTCAGCTCGAAGTGCTCTATCTCGGCTCGGCCGAACCGGACGCCGAGCGTCCCACGTCCGACGACTTCGACCGCATGCACGCGTTCTTGCGGCTTTGGAAGACCACGGACTGGAGCCAGCTCGAACTCGACAAGGCGTTGGCGACCCTGGGCGAGGGCACCATCGACGATCCGACCCTCGACGCGATGTCCTACGTGGTTCGGATCCGCCGATTGGTCGGCAAGCGCAAAGCCGATCTCAGCGTGCTGCTGAGCTGGTGGGCCACGATCGACACCTTCGATGACCGCCAGACGGCGGACAAGCCGGTGCGCTCCCTGTACGAGGAGCTGTTCCTCGACCGCTCGGTGAACGAGGATCCCGAGACCTCGCCCTTCCGGCTGAACGAGGACGGCACCGAACTCGCGGAAACCGACCTGCAGGTCTCCGACTACATCACCGAGATCCAGGCAGCCCTGTCCACCGACGCCACCCAGCTCGACGAGGCCATTGCCCAGGCCGAGTCCGATCTGGGGTATGCCGAGCCCGCCGAAGAAACCGAGACCGAAGACGAGGGCGCCGACGTCGAGCTGCCCATGACGCTCGAGGTGCTGTCCCACCTGCACCGCATCGTGTCCCTTGCGCGGGTGGCCAAGCTGGACGTACACGAGGCGCTGAAGTTCCGCGAGATCACCGGCCTCGATCCGTTTGTCTCGCCTACCACGGCGTTCGAATACCTCGAGGAACTCGCCGAGGTTCGCAAGGCAGAACTGTCCGTGGACGAGCTGGCTTATCTGCTGCAGCACGACGAAGACGCTGCAAACCGCGTCGCTCCGACCGAAGGGTGGTTTCAGGAGTTCCTGGGCAAGCTCCGCGATGACCTGCGGGGGTTGCAGGACTCGACGCTGCTGGCCGAGGAGGATCCCGCGGGCGAGATGCTGCGTGAGGCCATCGCAGAGGTCGTGTCCGACGAAACGACCGTCGATGACCTGATGGTAGTCGCAGCCCCGGTGGGTGACGGGGCCAACGAGGCTGACTACTCGGTGTGGCTGCAGAACAACCTCGGCGCCTACATCGACGTGGCCGACGCCGAGGCGAGCCTGGTCACGGACGGCGGCTCGATCACCGACGCCAGCCAGCGATACGCGTACCTGCTCCAGCAGCTTCGCGAGGGCATGCTGCGCGTGCACAGCGAGACCATGGTGGTCGAAGCGTTCGCCAACCAGCTGGGCCTGGAGGTCGAGGCCGTCGAGGAACTGCGGACCCGGACGTTCGAGCAGTTGCATCTCGACGCAGATGCGGACGCCGAGGACGAGGCCGAGCAAGACGGGGAGGGGGCCGGCGAGGGCGAAGCCGTCGAAGATGGCATCACCGACTTCACCCAGGTCTTCCTCACGTCCACGTTCCTCGACGTCACCGACACCGAAGAAACGGACGACACCGAGGAGACGGACGACACTGAAGAGACGGACGATCCCTGGGGCGATCTGACTGCTGAGACTCAATCGTTGGCTTTCCAGACCGCCGAATTGATCTACGAGATCAGCGTGGTGCTGCTGCGTCTCGACGTGTCCCCAGAAGAGCAAGCGTGGTGGAAGGAGCACTGCGCGGCCCTCGACCTGCTGGATCTGGCCAAGCTGCCAGTTGAACCGATCGAGGCAGCCGGCTTGCCCGATCGCTTCGCCGAGCTGCGCACGACCGTGGACCTGTTCGGTCTGCGTACTCGGCTGCCCGGCAATGAACCCGTACTGATCGACCTGCTGGATGAGCTCAGCGCTGCCGAGGGCATCCCGGACGTCACCCCCCTGGTCGAGCGTACCGAGTGGTCCCAGGAGGATCTGGAGTACGTGCTCAAGGTGCTCGAGATCCACACGGCGTCCGAGCTGGTCACCGTGCAGAATCTAGACCGCCTCGTGGACTGCTTCGCCATCATCCATCGCACCGGAGCTTCGGCCGAGGATGTGGACGGGTGGCGGATCGCGGACATGAACCAGTTTGAGGCGGCCTCCATCCGGCTTGCTGCACGGTCCCGGTACGACAGCCCGTCGGAGTGGAGCACCGTCGCCCGGCCCATCCGCGACCGTGTGCGCGAGATGCAGCTCAAGGCCCTGGTCGACTGGCTGATCGCACGACTGCCCGATGTCGAGGACACGACCGACCTGTACGCGCGCTACCTCATCGACGTCGAAAACAGCGCCTGCAGCCTCACGTCCCGGCTCAAGCAGGCGCTGTGCTCGGTGCAACTGTTCATCCAGCGCAGCTTCCTGGGGCTGGAGCCCAGCATCACCCTCAACGAGGACGACGCCGAGGACTGGGAGTGGATGAAGAACTACCGGGTCTGGGAAGCGGCCCGCAAGGTCTTCCTCTACCCCGAGAACTGGATCGAGCCGGAGCTACGCGACGACAAGTCGCCGTTCTTCGAAGAACTCGAAGGCGAGCTGATGCAGGCCGAGCTGACCGACGACAAGGTCGAAGACGCGGTCATGGCCTACCTCGACAAGCTGCTCGATGTCAGCCAGTTGGAGATCCTCGGTCTGTACCATCAGGTCGAGACCGATACCTTCGATCCCGACGGGGACATCGACCTCCTCCATGTGTTCGCGCGTACCCGGGGCGAGCCACAGACCACGTGGTATCGGCGCCTCGAAGACGGCATCACCTGGACGCCGTGGGAAAAGGTCACAACCGACGTCAAGGGCAATCACGTCATCCCCGTGGTGCACGATCGCCGGCTGATGCTGTTCTGGCCGTCGTTCCAGGAGAAGGAGGAGCAAGACCCGAACGAGATCACATACGAATTCTGGGAGATCTCGCTGAACTGGTCGGAGTACAGAGACGGCCGATGGTCGCCAAAACGGGTCAGCAAGGACCTGATGTCTACAAGGCTCGTCTCGCAGGCGGAGTTCGTTGTCGATGAGAGCGAACACATCTATGTAGAAGGTCTGGAGGTATCGCGAGCGCACTACGAGCACTTGCAGAGAATCGCTCACGACATGGGGCTCGTGCTTGAAGAGGTAGTCGAGGTCGAGATTGACACCGAATCCGTGGAGACCCTTTCGGGCTATGGCAAGCTCGACGAGCACTACTACAGCTTCCTCAGCGAGGTGACAGGACATGCCGTCCGGATCACGACCTACGTCCAAGATCATGAGAACCCGAGCGCTACGACCGTAGGTTGGTTCGAACTCAATCCAGTCACTCAAGAGCTGGAGATATCGACCGAGGACGCCAACACCGCAGTGAGCCTCCTGCCCGCGGAACACGGCCCGTGGTACCAGGGCTTCAAGAGGACGGCTGGTGAGCACGAACTGGTCCTATTCACGGGCGAGGTCGACTCGTCGCTGAACTGGGTAAGTGGTCACTGGAGCGTTTCGGTTCTAGGTGTCTTGCCTGGTCAAGCAGTGGTCGTTCCACCGCAGCAGTACAACGTCTTCGTCGCTCAAGACGCGTTCTTCCTGCAGGACTCGCACCACGCCTTCTTCGTCACGCCTGACAACGTTCGGCTTGGAGACTCTGGATCGAGTGCCCTGAATGGTGAGAAGCTCCTACAGATCGTTGGAATCAACGAGGGGGGCGGGTTCGGCGGCGGGAACAAGGGCCTTAGCACATCCGCCCAGTTTGTATTCTCGACTTTCTACCACCCCTATGCCGCTGAGTTTGTCGCCGCGGTGAGACGCGATGGCATCATGGGCCTGCTCTCGCCCGCCGAGGATGGTTCGTCGGCGGTGTTGTCCCGGCAGCAAATCTCGAATCGGTACTTCAAGTCCGCCTACGACCCCATCAGCCCAGCCGTGGAGTGGCCGTATCCTATCGACGACATCGACTTTACCCAGCAAGGCGCCTACTCGTCGTACAATTGGGAGCTTTTCTTCCACATCCCGTTCATGGTCGCGTGCCAGTTCACGCAGCACCAGCGGTTCGATGACGCCATGCGGTGGTTTCACACCATCTTCGATCCCACCAACCGCAACGAGGCGTACGGAGTGCCCCGGCAGTACTGGATGTTCCGGCCCTTCATGGATGCGGAGTCCAACCCGGTCACGCGATGGGCCACGTTCACTGGCGCGGATGACAGTCCCGATGCCGAGGCTGCCTACGCTGACTTCGTCGCCCAGGTCGAACAGTGGCGGGACGATCCGTTCAACCCCCACCTGCTCGCGCGTCTGCGCCCAGACGCCTACCCGCGGGCCACGGTGATGCGGTACATCGACAACCTCATTGCCTGGGGGGACGAGCGGTTCCGTCAGGACACCATCGAAACGGTCAACGAGGCCACGCAGCTGTACCTGCTGGCCTACGAGCTACTCGGCCGCCGCCCAGTGGAGCTGTCCCGCCGCGTCGAACCCGAGCTCAAGACCTACGGCGACTTGGCGGCGGCCGGTCTGGACGAATTCTCCAACGCGCTGATCGAGGTCGAGAACCTGATCCCCGGCTTGCCGACCGCACAAGCCACGGCCGGTGGCGGTACACTGCCGCCCATCGGCACCACGGCCTACTTCTGCGTCCAGCCCAACGACCGGCTGATGGGGTACTGGAACAAGGTCGAGGATCGTCTCTTCAAGATCCGCCACTGCATGAATATCGAGGGCGTGGTTCGCCAGCTTCCGCTGTTCCAACCGCCCATCGATCCCGGCATGCTGGTGAGAGCTGCGGCCGCGGGCGTTGATCTCGGTACGGTGCTGTCCGACCTCAACCAGCCGCTGCCCCACTACCGCTTCCGCGTGATGCTGGCCAAGGCGCAAGCGTTCACCGCCACCGTGCGAGGCCTCGGTGGAGCTTTGCTGGCTGCTTTGGAGAAACGCGACGCCGAGGATTTGGCGCTGCTCAGAGCCAGTCAGGAGATCGCGCTGCTGGACGCGGTGCGCGACGTGCGGGAGAAGCAAATCGATGAGGCCCGAGACTCGCTGTCGGCCGTCAAGAAGAGCAAGGATCTCGCCCGTCAACGCAGGAACTACTACCAGAAGCTGATCGACAAGGGGCTGCTCGCCGAGGAGAAGAAGGAGGGCCTGAGAAGAGGTCAGGCAGCCGATGCGGAGGTTTTCGGGCAGGGCTTCTTTGCGCTCGCCTCTGGGCTTGCCATTCTTCCCCAGTTCATCGGAGGGCAATGCTCAGGCGTCGAATTTGGGGGTAAGCAGCTCGCAGACGCTGCCCGGGCTTTCGGGGGCGTGGCTCAGACGATCTCTGCTGGTCTGAGCAAGGAGGCCAACGAACTTGCCCGGACTGCTGGTCACGTGCGCAGATCCCAAGAATGGCACCAGCAGCTCAAACTTGCCCAGCGGGAAATCGCCCAGATCGACAAGCAGATCGCAGCTGCTGAGATCCGACTCGCCATCGCCGAGAACGAGCTGAGCAACCACGACCTGCAGCGCGACAACGCCCGCGAGGTCGACGACTGGATGAGCAGCAAGTTCACCAACCGCGAGCTGTACAACTGGATGGTCGGCCAGCTGTCGTCGCTGTATTACCAGAGCTACCAGCTCGCCTACGACACGGCCCGCCGAGCCCAGCAGTGCTACCGCTACGAGTTGGGGCTGCCCTCGGCCGAATTCGTCCAGTACGGCCACTGGGACAGCCTGCGCAAGGGCCTGCTCGCCGGCGATCGCCTGCAGGCAGACCTGGAGAGGATGGACGCCAGCTACTTTGAGCAGGATCGTCGGGAGTTGGAGCTGACTCGCACCATCTCGCTGTCCCAACTCGACTTTGCCACGCTCGTTCGTCTTCGCCAGGACGGCGAGTGCTTCTTCCACCTCCCCGAGGCCCTGTTCGACCTGGACTTCCCTGGACACTACTTCCGCCGCATCCGCGGCGTGAGCCTGTCCATGCCGTGCGTGACAGGTCCGCATACCGGGGTGCATGCCACGCTTTCCATGCTCGGTAGCACCACCCGGGTCAGCGCGGTTGCCGACACCGACTACCCCCGCGTGGTGGAAGATGACAACGTTGGCCCCTACGCTGAAGACGACCGATTCGTCGATGAGCTTGGCGCTGTCCAGTCCATCGCCACCAGCTCGGGCCAGGACGACACAGGGCTGTTCACATTCGACTTCCGCGACGAGCGGTACCTGCCCTTCGAGGGGCGCGGTGCCATCAGCACGTGGAAGCTGGCGCTATCTTCGGCCTTGCCGCAGTTCGACCACAACAGCATCGCTGACGTCGTCCTGACCTTGCGCTACACCGCCCGAGACGGCGGTGATGCCCTACGCGACGCCGCGCAAGGCTCCATCGTCGAGCAGCTGAATACCAGTGTCGCGGCGCTCGAAGACGCGGACTCGACCAACTGGCAATCGGTGATTGCGGAGTCCAGCCCTGGGTTGCGCGTCGGCTTCCGTGCCTCCCGCGTCTTCGAGGACGCTTGGTACTCGTTCTTCGACCCGTCCGAGAACGAGTACCAGTCCCTCGACATGGACCTCACCGAGGGCATGTTCCCGCGAGCTCACATCGAGGCCGGGATCACGATCACCGGATTCACAGTGCTCCTAATCCCGGCCAGCGACGTGGACGACTACGATGTCGAGGAGCCTCTGATCTTCGACGTCGGCTTCAATGACCAGGAGCACTCCCTGCCGCTGGATACGTTGCAGTGGGATCGTGCGTCAGGTTCGCTCGGCACAGATCCCAACGACGGTGTGTCCTTTGCAGGTCATCCAGATGAAACGCTGAGCCTGGTCGCGAGCGCCGACACCCCGGGGTCGTTGGCTGGTGATACCGTCTCGATCGATGGAGTTGACGTGACGCGGATCGACGAAGACTTCGTATCCGATCTGGCGATCTGGGTCCACTACACGCTCGGGGAGTAGCCGGTTGCCCACATCGAACGATGGTTCCCGGAACCGCCCGACACCACCTGGTGGCCCTCAGCCCTCGGGCGGGAGTGGCCAGCCCGGCTCCATCCGAGGTCCAGACGACATCGATAGCCTCCTTGGGGTTGCACCGCGTCCTTTACCGGGCGGTGGCTCCGAAGGCCCAGGGGCGGACAATGACTTCTTGCTCGCCCGCCCCTCGGTAACACTACCCAAGGGCGGCGGCGCGATCGCCGGCATTGGCGAGAAGTTCACCGCCAACCCGGTCACCGGGACCGGCTCGCTGGCCGTGCCGATCGCGGTCACCCCTTCGCGTGCGGGTTTCGTCCCGGAGCTGTCACTCGCCTACGATTCGGGCGCCGGAAACAGTGCCTTCGGCCTGGGCTGGAACGTGGCCATCGGTTCGGTGCGGCGCAAGACCGACAAAGGGCTTCCCCAGTACCGCGACGGCAACCGAATCGGAGACGAAGACTCGGACACCTTCGTGCTGTCAGGCGTCGAGGATCTGGTGCCCTGGCGCGATGCTGATGGATACGAGCCCCAGGTGCCCGACGGGATCGTGGACGGCGAGGGGTACTATCGCCGCCGCTACCGGCCTCGCATCGAAGGCGGCTTTGCCCGCATCGAGCGTTGGACGCGGGGTAGTGATGGCCGCACTCACTGGCGCACGGTGTCCCGCGACAACGTCACGCACGTGTACGGCCTCAGCGACCATGCGCGAGTGACCGACCCGCGCAACCCCTACCACGTGTTCGAGTGGTTGCTCGAAGAAGCCCGTGACGAGCGCGGCAACCTCATCCGATACGAGTACAAGCAGGATCTGGACCGCGTCGGAGCCCCTCGCATCGTCTTTGAAGCCTCTCGCCAGCGGGCGGGCTTTGCACCTACGTACCACTTCCCCAAGCGCGTGCGGTACGGCAACAAGGTCGCCGAGCCCACCACGGACGACGATTGGTCGTTCATGGTGGTGTTCGACTACGGCGAGCACAGTGAGGACGATCCGTCGGACGCCGAGATCACCACCTGGCCGCCGCGCGAAGACCCGTTCTCGTCGTGGCGCAGCGGATTCGAGCGACGTTGCTACCGTCTGTGCCGACGCGTGCTGATGCTGCACCGCTTCGACGAACTGGCCGAAGGCGCCTGGACCGTGGTGCGGTCCACGGACCTGCAGCACGACTCGTCCGAAGTGGTCACTACCCTGACGGGCGTGACTCAGCGCGGTTGGATGCTGCATGACGACGGTACGTGGGCCACGGATGCGCTGCCCTCGCTGCTGTTGCAGTACTCCCAGGCCACGTTCGGAGACACCCTCGGCTCTTTCGTAGGGCTGACGGACCTGCCCGGTGGCGTGGACCCTGCTCGCATGCAGTGGGTGGACCTCGACGGCGAAGGACTGCCTGGTCTGCTCACCGAGGTCAACGGCGGCTGGTACTACAAGCGCAACAACGGAAATGCGCGGCTGGGTCCGCTGCACAAGCTCCCCCAACAGCCGACACTGCCGTTGTCCCGGGCGCGGCTGATGGACATCGACGGCAACGGCCGGATGGATCTCGTTCATCTGGACCGGCCCCACGCCGGCTTCCAACCTCGCCGTGAAGACGGCACATGGGAGACCTTCCAGCCCTTCCGCTCACTGCCCACCGAAGACCTGCAGGGACCGGACGTCCGCCGGATCGATTTGACCGGCGACGGCATCGCCGACCTGCTGGTGACCGAAGACCAAGTCTTCCGCTGGTATCCATCTGAGGAGGATAGCGGCTGGGGCTTGCCCGAAGAGGTGGCCAAGCCGCACGACGAGCGCGATGGCCCCCTGCTGGTGTTCAGCAACGAGTACGAGGCGATCTTCCTGGCGGACATGAGCGGAGACGGCCTGACCGACCTGGTGCGGGTGCGCAACCGTGGCGTGCACTACTGGCCCAACTGCGGCTACGGTCGCTTCGGCGCTCGCATCACCATCGCGCGTTCGCCGTTCATCGGACACGAAGACGAGTTCGATCCAAGGCGTGTCCGGCTCGCGGACGTGGACGGAACTGGCACGGCAGACCTGATGTACGTGGGACCCACCCGGGTCCGTTTGTGGCCGAATCGGTCGGGCAACTCCTTTGGCGATGCGGTCGTGGTGCCTCGCCTACGTAGCCTTGCAGATCCGTCGTCCGTCCAGGTCACCGACGTCTTCGGCGACGGCACGGCGTGCCTGCTGTGGTCGTCGACCCTACCCGGCGATCGCCGTGCACCCCTGCGCTACATGCGTCTGATGGCCGAGGGCAAGCCCTACCTGCTGACCGGTATCGACAACCAGATGGGCCGGACCGTCGAGATGACCTATCAGCCCTCGACGAGTTGGTACCTCGCCGATCGCGAGGCTGGCACGCCCTGGGCCACCCGTCTGGCGTTTCCCGTGCATTGCCTGGAGTCAGTGACCAGCGCCGACGCGGTCACGGGCTGGACGTTCGTGTCTCGCTACGCCTACCACCACGGCTACTTCGATGGCCCGGAGCGCGAGTTCCGAGGCTTTGGCATGGTCGAGCAGTGGGACACCGAAACCCTGCCCGACTACGAGGAGCACGATCCCGACCCCGACCAGCTGCTGCACTACGTGCCGCCCATCCACACCAAGACGTGGTTTCACACCGGGTCGTGGAGGAAAAGGCCGATCCTCGAACAGGCCTACGCTGCGGAGTACTTCGACGGAGATACTGATCCTGGCGCTGCCGGTCTGCCTAGCACGATGATTCCGCTCTCTTCGACTCCCCAAGGCCACAGAGAGGCTCTGCGGGCACTCAAGGGCCAGACGCTGCGCCAGGAGGTCTACGCGGACGACGATTCCGATCTCGCCGGGGTCCCCTACACGGTCGCCGAGCACAGCTTCCAGTTGCGCCAGCTGCAGCCGTGCGTGAACGACCAGCACGGCGTGTACCAGGTCATCCCGTCCGAGACCGTGCAAAGGACGTACGAACGCGAGGCCACCGATCCCCGCACCAGCCACACCCTGACCCTGGAGGCTGACGAGTACGGATCGGTCACCCGCTCGGCTGCGGTGAGCTACCCCCGCCGTGCAGCTCACCAGGATGAATCCCTACCGGAGCAGGCTGCTACTGCGATCGTGATCTCGGAGACCGACTACATCCACCAGGACGACCGGGACGACGCCTACCACATCGGTGTGCCCTGCACCCAGCGCAGTTACGAGCTGGGTGGGTTGCAGCCGACCGTCGACGCGGGGCACTTTTCTTTGCAGGAGATGCGCGCTGCTGTGGAGGGCAGCACCGAGATCCCGTTCGAGCAGGACTGCACGGGACAGATCCTGGAGAAGCGGCAGCTGGGGGAGCAGCGCACGACGTTCTGGGACGACGAGTTGGACGGGCCGCTGGGGCTCGGCGAGCTCGGATCGAGAGCGCTACCCTATGAGCGCATCCAGCTCGGGCTGACGCCCGGGCTCATCGAGCAGGTGTACGAAGGGCGCATCACGGCTGACATGCTCGGCCTGGAGGGCGGCTACCAGGATCCCGACGGTGATTCTGCCGCCTGGATGCCATCGGGACGCGAGGAAATGGACCCAGATCGGTTCTACATCCCCACGGCCCACCTCGATCCGTGGGGCAACCGCGCCGAGGTGACCTGGGATGCGTATTTCCTGTCCATCACCTCGGTAACCGACCCGGTGGGCAATACCACGTCAGCCGAGGTGGACTACCGCGTCATGCAGCCGTGGCGCGTCACTGGCCCCAACGGCAACTCCGCGGCCGCTCGTTTCGATGCCCTCGGCCGCGTCACGGCCACGGCCGTCATGGGCCGCGAGGGTGAAGGCGACACCCTTGAGGATCCGACCGCCGAGATCACGTACGAGACCCACCGCTGGACCGAGCAAGGTCTTCCCAACCGCGTGTACACCCGCACCCGGGAAACCCACGCCGATCCCAACACCCGCTGGCTGCTCAGCTACGCCTACTCCGACGGCGGTGGCAACGTGGTCATGACCAAAGCCCAGGCCGAGCCCGGGCTGGCCTACTACGTCGACGACCAGGGCCAGCTGCAGCAGACCGAGGCCGATCCCCGCTGGGTCGGCTCCGGCCGCACCGTGCTGGATAACAAGGGCAACCCGGTCAAGCAGTACGAGCCGTACTTCTCCACCACCGAGGAGTACGAGAGCGAAGCCCAGCTGGTGCAGTGGGGCGTCACGCCAGTGCTGTACTACGACCCGCTGGGGCGCAACGTTCGCACCGATTTTCCAGACGGGACGTTCTCCTCAGTGGAGTTCGATGCGTGGTCACAGAGCACGTACGACCAAAACGACAACGTGGTGTTCTACGACGAGGAAGGGCTGCCGCAGGAGACAAACTGGTACGCGGAGCGGATGGCGCTGCCGGTTGGTGACCCTGCTCGCGTCGCGGCTGAGAAGGCGTACGCTCATCACGACACGCCCACCATGGCCCACCTCGATGCGCTGGGGAGGGTGTTTCTGACCCGAGCTGACAACGGCTCACACGGTGCCCCCGACTACTGCGACACGCGCTTGACGCTCGACATCCAGGGCAATCCCCGTGTGGTGCATGACGCCGAGGGACGGGACATTCAGATTCAGACTTTCGACCTGTTGAGCCGAGCGCTCCACACCGACAACGCCGATGGAGGCGTCGATCTGGCATTCGCCGACGTGGCTGGCCAGCCTTTGTGGACGTGGCGAGGTAGCGACCAGGTCAAGCACCAGCAGTACGACGGGCTGCGTCGTCCCTCCCACCTGTGGGTCCAAGTGGGGGAGGAAGACGAGCGGCTGCAGCAGCGGATGCTCTACGGAGAGTCTCTGCCCACGGACGAAGCCCTGGCCAGCAACCTGCTGGGCCAGCCCTACCGCACGTACGCCGGTGCGGGCCTGGAGTCAGTGGATGGCTACGATTTCAAGGGCAACGCGTTGGCCGCGAACCAGCGGATGCTCGTCGAGGTCGATACCCAGGTGGACTGGACTCCACTGGCATCGATTTTGGACGCTGCTGCGATCGAGGCGGCGGCCGAGACCTCGTTGCAGGCCGAGGACTTCGTCTCGAGCACTACATTCGACGCCCTCGACCGGGTGGTCACGAACACCACGCCTGATGCCAGCGTCACCCACCTGTCGTACAACGAAGCCGGCCTGCTCGAAGCCGAGTCCATCAACGTCCGCGGCGCCGCGACCTCGACGCCCGCGGTGGTAGGCATCTCCTACAACGCCCGCGGCCAGCGCGAGTCGATCGAGTACGGCAACGGCACGTCCACGACGTACGAGTACGACCCCAACACCTTCCGGCTGGTCCACCTGGTCACCACGCGCGCGTCCGATGGCGCCAGGCTCCAGGATCTGACGTACACCTACGACCCTGTGGGCAACATCACCCAGATCACCGATGCTGCCCAGCAGGACGTGTACTTCCAAAACCAGGTTGTCTCGCCCACGGCGACCTACACCTATGACGCCATCTATCGCCTGATCGAAGCGGCCGGCCGCGAACACGGCTCGATGAACGTCGTGGACTTCAACGACTACGGCGGCTACGCCGCAGGACTGCTCCCCCATCCCAACGACGCGTCGAGCCTCCGCGCTTACACCGAGCAGTATGCCTACGACAAGGTCGGCAACTTCCTCGACGTGCACCACTCCGAGGCCGGTGGGTCTGCCTGGACTCGTGAGTACGAATACGCTGCCGGCTCCAACCGGCTCGAACGCACCTCGGTCAGCCCTGGCGTCTGGGCCACGTACTCTCACGACGAGCGCGGCAACATGGTCTCCATGCCGCACCTGTCGGTGATCTCGCCGGACTACCGCGACCAGATCCGGACCGTGGAGTTTCCCAACGGCGACATGGACGTCTACCACTACGATTCGGGTGGGGAGCGGGTGCGCAAGGTCCAGCGCAGAGGAAGCGTGACGAGGGAGCGGCTGTACCTCGGCGGGTGGGAGGTCTACCGAGAGTACGACGGCGTAAATCCGGATCCGCAGATCGAACGAGAGACACTGCACGTGCAGGACGATGCTCGGAAGGTGGCGTTGTTCGAGACGCAGACGGTGGGAGGAGCGACGCCGCCGAACACGCTGCAGCGCTTCCAACTCGACAACCACCTCAGCACGGTCTGCGTCGAAACGGACGATGTCGGGGCGGTCATCACGTACGAAGAATACCACCCGTATGGATCGACGGCTTGGAAGGCGAGGAGTTCGAGTACAGAAGTCAGTGAGAAGCGGTATCGGTACACGGGGAAGGAGAAGGACGAGGGGACGGGGCTGTACTACCACGGAGCGAGGTACTATGTGTGTTGGATTGGGAGATGGAGCAGCGCGGACCCAGCGGGATTGTCGGACGGTGTGAACATTTATAGGTATACACTGAACAACCCTGTTGGCTCGAAAGACCCGACAGGAGAAGCGACAATTCGAATTGCGCGACCCGATTTTTCTGTTTCCCGAACTCTCGCAAGCGAGTCCGATGATGATGGACAGCAATTTTGGGAGCCTCCCGCAATACAGCCTTCAAATAAAGGTGGTGTCTTTGAATCTGATGTTAGCGCCGTCCAGCCCATAATGTTCTCAGATTCTGGTCGTGATGCCCTTTCCGCGGGAGAGGGGATGAAACAGCCAGTATCCACGAGAAGGTATCGTCGCCTACCGTCTGGATTTACCTTGTCGTCAGCGACGACGGCATATTCGGGGTATACGCGGTTGCTCTATGAGCGAGATATTAAGTCCGCGGCAAGGAACGCTGAAGCAATTGTGAGACGCGCTAGAGCGCTGGGGGACGTTTCGATGGCAGAATTTGGCGCAAAGGGCGCCTCCGAGTTTAGAACCTATCGCCGCACACTCACACAGTCGCGCCTCCCTTTGGGATATCGCGAAATATCTGAGTATGCGGAAAAGCCATTGAGTTGGTCGGAACTTCTATCGAAATATGAAGGGGACGATGCTTTTAGTACATATAAGGGGATTGCGAGCGCTTCAGGGAGAAGCAGGTGGTACATGTCGTGGGCGGGCAGATTCAGCCGGTTGCTTGGCCCCGTGGGCGTCTCAGTCGGGATAGGAGTAAGCTACCATAATGTGTCCTCGGCTCCCGAGGAGGAACGTGGCCGGGTCGCTGCTGGTGAGGTCGGGCTGAACATAGGTGTGTCTTTCGGGGGGATGGGATTCTCTGCTGGCGGCGCCTTCTTAATAGGTGGCGTTTTCCTCTTTCCACCTAGTTGGGTAATGATTGGAGGTATTGGTGCAGGAATACTAGGGGCAGGTATTGGAGGGTGGCTAGGGAAAAAACTGATGGAATCATGGTACGATCTATGGCAGCAGGATAGCGAACATCGCCGGTTAATCAACGAGGGATATGGGTCGACGATTTGTTGGGATTGATGTATGGGTTTGGATGAAGTGAAAACGAACAGCGAATTTACGGCGCGAGAAGGGCGACTCATTGAAGGCGCTATTGCTTCTATTTTGCCTTTGACTCCCTTCAGTTCGGATCCGACATGGGAATACGGGCCAAAATTGATCGAAATCGAACGTGTCGGAGCGTTTGTCTCTGTGTCCGTGGAGAGGCGCAAAAGTGGAATGTACGGTGAGTCGACTGAGGCGGTTCTCGTGTACTCGGGCGACGGGGGAGAAGCGTGGGAGATTCTCCCGCTGCGTCGTACGCTAATGTCTTTTGTCCGTTATTTTTGGGCGACTTGGCCGCCAGAGAGAATAAGAAATGTATGCGTGAAAGACAGTCTATTGGTCCTACAATTTGATGATGAGCCGACAGTTGTCGCGAATGATTGGCGCTTCCGGTGGTATGCCTCTCGGCCAATTAAAAAAAAGAGCGATCGCTGGAGGCTTTTACGGGGTAAGGCTCTTCCGAATCCATAACAGAGCATTGAAAAAGAGCGATCGCCGGAGGCGTTTACGGGGCAAGGATCTTCCGAATCCATAACAGCGCTTAGTATATGGACTGCACGCGAGATACACAGCGGTCACATATCAGCTTCCGGGAATACGTGAGGAAGGTGCTACCACCATTCGCGGCGAGAAACGGTGGCAAAGTAACCTGTTCACTACAGGGATCTCGCGAGCAACCGCGGAGTGTGATCTCGCCTCGCGCAGAGTTGGCTCGCTCGATGTCGTCGGGTGCGCAACATGTCGGGGCTTTGTTGTTGGGCGGACCAGTTGATGAAGGGAGCAGAGTAGCGGATGATGGAGGCGTCAGCAAGAACTGGCAGCAAGAACGAAATTAGGCAAGGCGATGAGTGGGCGCCGAGACCAGCCAAAAAG
>CAYRNR010000145.1:0-19986 GCA_964425605.1 uncultured Rickettsiales bacterium
ATCGAGTACTCCGTGATCGACCGGTTTTTGCGTTACGTGCAGATCGACACGCAGGCGGACGAGAGTTCGAGCACCTGTCCGAGCTCGGAGAAGCAGAAGGACCTGGGGCGGGTGCTGCTGGCGGAGCTCCTCGAGCTGGGGCTGGAGGCGGAGCACGACGAGAATGGATACGTGTACGCGACGCTGCCGTCGAACAGCGACAAGGACGTGCCGGTGATCGCCCTGCTGGCGCACCAGGACACCTCGCCGGAGGCGCCGGGAGCGAACGTCAAGCCGATCATCCACGACTACGAGGGTGGAGACATCGTGCTGTCCGACGGGATCACCATCGACGCAGCGGGGAACCCGGCGCTGGCGGATCTGGTGGGGACGCAGGTGATCACCACCGACGGCACCACGCTGCTGGGCGCGGACGACAAGGCGGGCATCGCCGAGATCATGAACGCGGTGGAGCACCTGCTGAAGCACCCGGAGATCAAGCACGGCGAGGTGCGCGTGGTGTTCACCGTGGACGAGGAGGTGGGGCGCGGGTGCGACAAGCTGAACCGGGACAAGGTGGGCGCGGTGGCGGCGTACACCTTCGACGGGACCGTGGCGGGCACCATGGAGGTCGAGACCTTCTCGGCCGATCTGGCGGTGATCCAGTTCAAGGGCGTCAACGTCCACCCCGGCTTCGCCAAGGGCAAGATGACCAACGCGGTGAAGATGGCCGCGGCGCTGATCGAGATGCTCCCGAACGACAAGCTCAGCCCCGAGACCACCGACGGCCTCGAGCAGTACGTACACCCCTACACCGTCGAGGGCGGGGTGGACGGCTGCACGGTCAAGGTGTTGTTGCGGTCCTTCGAGACCACGGACCTCGCCGAGCAGGCCGAGTACCTGCGCGGTCTGGCCAGCGAGGTGGAGGCCAGGTACCCCGACGGCAGCATCGAGGTGGAGGTCAAGACCCAGTACCGCAACATGCGCGAGGACCTGGAGAAGCACCCCGAGGTGGCCGCGATCGCCCGGGAGGCCATCCGCCGCGCCGGCCTGGAGCCCGTGTCCGACGCCATCCGCGGCGGCACGGACGGCTCCCGCCTGACCGCCGAGGGCCTGCCCACCCCCAACGTGTTCGCCGGCGGGCTCAACTTCCACTCGGTGCGCGAGTACGTGGGCGTGGAGACGATGAAGAAGGCCGTCGAGGTGGCGGTGAACCTCATGGCCCTGTGGGAGGAGCGCGCATGAGCGTCCGCTCGGAGAAGATCGCCCAGGCGGCCCAGCTGCTCGTCGCCCACGACATGGACCTGTGGATGACGTTCGTGTCCGAGAGCGCCAACCTCCCGGATCCCTCGCTGGAGATGATCCTGGGCTCCAACGTCACCTGGTCCTCGGCCTTCGGCGTCCACCGCTCGGGCGAGGCCTTCGCCCTGGTGGGCAGCCTGGACGTGGCCAACGTGGAGAGCGCGGGCACGTTCCCGGAGGTGACGGGCTACGTGGGCTCCATCCGCGAAGAGCTGCGCGCCGTGATGCAGCGGCTCGACCCCCAGCGCGTCGGGCTGAACTACTCCAAGAGCTCGCCCATGGCCGACGGCCTGCGCCACGGGCTCTACCTGCAGCTGCTGGATCTGCTCGAGGACACGCCCTATCCGACGCGGTTCTGCTCCGCGGAGAAGCTCCTGGCGGACCTGCGGGGCCTCAAGACCCCCACCGAGCTGCAGCGCATCCGCGCCGCGGTGGACCTGACCATCGACCTGTTCGGCCGCGTGTCCGGGTTCATGGCCGTGGGGCGCACCGAGAAGGAGGTCGCCGCGTTCATGCTCGCCGAGGTGGAGAAGGAGGGGGTGGGCCTGGCCTGGGACGCGGACCACTGCCCGGCCGTCTTCACCGGTCCGGACTCCGCGGGCGCCCACGCCGGCCCCACGGACCGCGCGGTCGAGGCGGGCCACGTGCTCAACATCGACTTCGGGGTGAAGAAGGACGGCTACTGCTCGGACCTCCAGCGCACCTGGTACTTCCTGCGCGACGGCGAGACCGAGGCGCCGGCCGCGGTGGAGAAGGGCTTCCGCACCATCGTCGAGGCCGTCCACGCGGCCGCGGCGTTCCTGAAGCCCGGCGTGACCGGCAAGCAGGTGGACGACGTGGCACGGTCCTACATCACCGACCGCGGCTACCCCGAGTATCCCCACGCCCTGGGCCACCAGATCGGCCGCGAGGCCCACGACGGCGGCGGCCTCCTCGCCCCCGAGTGGGAGCGCTACGGCGACATCCCCCACATGGAGGTGCGCGAGGGGCAGGTCTACACCATCGAGCCCCGGCTCCCCATCGAGGGCCACGGCGTGGCCACCGTCGAGGAGATCGTCGTGGTCACGGCGGACGGGTGCGAGTTCCTCAGTCCGCCCCAGAAGGAGCTGTGGCTGGTGGGCTAGTCTGCTTCCGCAGTGCTTACTGCCGGGTGATTTACCGGCTACAATGAACCTCGGTGGGAGCCCGGTCCGAAGGGGGAGCGGATGGCGAGAGACGTCAGGGAATCCCTGGGAGATCGGGCCGACCTCGAGGTCGTCCGACAGCGCCTGGAGTCCATGGGGCAGCTGGCCGCCGGCATCGCCCACGAGATCAACACCCCCGTCCAGTTCGTGGGGGACAACGCCGCGTTCGTCAGCGAGGCCTTCGACACGCTCCTGGAGCTGATCCATGGGTACCAGGAGCTGCTGACGCACGTGGAACGCGGCAAGGTCTCCCGGCACCTGCTCGCCGACCTCCGGGACAAGCTGGATCGGGCCGATCTGGAGTTCCTCGTCGAGGAGGTGCCCCAGGCCCTGGGCGACTCCCGGGAGGGCATCGAGCGGGTGGCGACCATCGTGTCGGCCATGCGCGAGTTCTCCCACATGGGCGCCGAGGACGTCGGAGAGGTGGACATCAACGACTCGGTCCGGCGCGCCGTCACCGTGGCCCGCAACGAGTACAAGTACGTCGCCGAGGTGAGCACCCTGCTCGACCCGGCGGCGCCGCTGGTGCTCTGCCGGCGAGGCGAGCTCAACCAGGTCATCCTGAACCTGCTGGTCAATGCCGCCCACGCGGTCGCCGCCGTCGTGGAAGGTGGCGATGCAGAGCAGGGGACGATCACGATCCGCACGCGCTGCGTGTCCGGTGAGGTGGAGCTGAAGCTGGCGGACACGGGCTGCGGCATCCCCGCGGAGATCCGGGATCGCGTCTTCGATCCGTTCTTCACCACCAAGGCTGCGGGCAAGGGGACGGGGCAGGGCCTCGCCATCGTCCAGTCCCTGGTCGAAGGGATGGAAGGAACCCTCTTCTTGGATTCCGAGGTCGGGGAGGGGACGACATTCACGATCCGGTTGCCCATGGCGCGCGTGGATGTGGGCAACGAGGAGTCCTCGAGCAAATCGTGGGCCTGGTAGCTGGAATAGGCGAGAAGGAGATGGGCATGAAGCGAGTCCTCTTCGTGGACGACGAGCTGCGCGTACTCAACGGCCTGCGGCGGATGTTGCGGTCGACGCAGTCCTCTTGGGAGATGACGTTCGCCAACAGCGGCGCGGAGGGCCTGGAGGTTCTCGCGCGGACGCCCCACGACGTGATCGTGGCCGATCTGCGGATGCCGGGCATGGACGGCGCGGAGCTGCTCAAGCGGGTGGCGCAGCAGCATCCGAACACCGTCCGCATCGTGCTGTCGGGCCAGCCGGAGATGGAGCACTTCCTCAAGACCGTGGGGCCCGCGCACCAGTACCTCTCCAAGCCATGCGGCGCGGATCGGCTCAAGAGCACGGTCAACCGTGCGAGCGCCGTGCAGCGGTTGCTCACAGCACCGGCGCTGCTGGAGATCGTCAGCGGGATGGAGTCGTTGCCCAGCCGCAGCGCCGTGGTACAGGAGCTGCTGAGGGAGCTCATGTCCCCCGACTGCACCGTGCGCACGGTGTCGGAGATCGTCAAGCGGGACATGGGGTTGACGACGCGCGTGATGCGGGTGGTCAACTCCGCGTTCTTCGGTCTGCCCAAGTCGGTCTCGGATCCTGCCAAGGCGGTCTCGCTGCTCGGGCTGGACGCCATCCGCTCGCTGGTGCTGTCCCTGCAGCTGTTCTCCGCCTTTGGCGACGCCGAGGACTCGGGACTCTCCCTGGACGGCCTGTGGAAGCACTGCTCGGCCGTGGGGGCGTGCGCTCGCAAGCTGGCGAGGTCCCAGGGGCTCGGCCCGGTGGAGGTGGGGCACGCGTTGCTGGCCGGTCTGTTGCACGACATGGGCAAGCTGGTCATCGCCGATCAGTTCCCCGAGACCTACGGCGAGCTGCTGTCACGGTCCCGCTCGGAGGGGGTGACCCTGTGCCAGCTGGAGCTCGAGACGTTCGGGGCGGATCATGCGGTCGTGGGCGGGTATCTCGCCGGCCTCTGGGGCTTCCCCCACCCGGTGGTCGAGGCGCTGCTCTACCATCACAGCCCCTCCACGGGGTTCTCCGAGGAGCCCGACGCGCTGGCCCTGGTCCACCTCGCCAACGGACTGGAGCACGAGGCGAGGGACCGCCCCGAACCCGGCGAGGTGGACGCGGCGTTCCTCGAACGGATGGGGCTGGACGAGACCTACGAGGAGTGGCTCGAGGCCGCCCGGGGTGAGGGGGACGAGTCATGAAACCGCGCGTGCTGTTCGTCGATGACGAACCTCGGGTGCTCTCCGGTCTCAAGCGGATCGCGGGGAGGCAGTACCAGGTCGTCACCGCACAGAGCGGAAGCGCCGGCCTGAAGGTCCTGCTCGACGAGGAGCCCTTCGCCGTGATCGTGTCGGACATGCGGATGCCGCGGATGGACGGCGCGGAGTTCCTGTCCCGCGTCCAGAACCTGGCGCCGGACTCGGTCCGCGTGATGCTCACCGGCGTCAACGAGGTGGGGGTCGCGACCCAGGCGGTCAACCGCGGCCAGATCTTCCGCTTCCTCTCCAAGCCCTGCTCCTCGGACGAGCTGCTGCAGGCCCTGGACGCTGCGGTGGATCAGCATCGGCTGATCACCGCCGAGAAGGAACTCCTCGATCGCACCCTCAAGGGCAGCGTCCGCGTCCTGTCGCAGGTGCTGTCCGTGGTCAACCCCACGGCCTTTGGCCGCTCCAGCCGGGTTCGCCGCATCGCCCAGCTGATCATGGAGCAGATGGAAGAGCCCATGCCGTGGTGGTTGGACGTGGCCGCCATGCTGTGCCAGATCGGCTGCGTCACCGTGCCCGAGGAGCTGCTGATCCGCTGGCGGAAGGGCGAGCTGCTCAGCGAGGAGGAGAAGGCCATCATCGCCGAGCATCCGC
This sequence comes from uncultured Rickettsiales bacterium, assembly GCA_964425605.1. Classification (GTDB taxonomy): domain Bacteria; phylum Myxococcota_A; class UBA796; order UBA9615; family CAYRNR01; genus CAYRNR01. The sequence goes on from CAYRNR010000145.1 coordinate 5,273, forward strand.
GGGTCGGCGCGCAGATGCTCTCCAAGATCCCCCGGATGCAGCGCGTCCGTCAGAGCATCCTGTACCAGGAGAAACGCTATGGAGGGGGCGGCCTCCCGGCCGACGGCAAGCGCTGCAAGGACATCCCGTTCGGCGGACGGATGATCAAGCTCGCGCTGGACTTCGAGCTGATGATCATGAAGGGCTCGAGCCCGACCCAGACGATGGTCTCCCTGGACGCGCGGGCCGGCTGGTACGACCCCGACATGCTCGCGGCGCTGCACCGTGTCGTGGATCAGGGGCAGGCGCACGACAAGGCCGAGCTGATGATCCACCAGCTCGAGGTGGGGATGATCATCGACCAGGACATCTACGCGACGGACAAGATGCTCCTGGTCGCCAAGGAGACGGAGATCACGACACCGCTGCTGAGCAAGCTCGACACGTGGGAGCGCCTCGAGCGGGTCGAGAGCCCGATCCGCGTGAAGATCCCCAAGGCCGGCGGCGGCCTGTTCTAGCCCGCCAGGAGGGGCGCCAGCTTCCGCTGGGCGTCCTCGGCCGAGAACTTCGACCCCAGGAAGGTCTTCGCCCCTCGCCGGAGCGCGGCCAGCACGCGCGAGCGCACGAGCACGCCCGAAGCGCAGGCCACCGGGATCTTGCGCTCGGTGTCGCGGCCGAGGCGGATCAACGGCCAGGTGTTCTCCTCGGCGTCGAGCCCGACGACCATCAGCTTCACCGGAAGGAAGCGCAGCACAGCGCGGGCCTCGTCCACGTCCGCCGCGATGCACACGGGGAGGCCAGTCCCCTCGAGGGCCTCGCGGATCTCGTCGGGGGTCATGTCGCGGACGCGACCCACGAAGAGCAGCAGATCGGGCATCAGTTCCTGCATCGACCTTCCAGGATTCCAGCGGTGCCCCCGTACCATCGGACGGTTGCGCAATTTCTTGAAGGGTTTCTGTGGGCGCCTCCACAGAGAAGATCCCGCGTGCGCGTTCGAATTCATGCGGACGGTTGGCCTATAATCTCCCAACTGCCCTGGGTGGGGTGGCGGAGTGAGGGAGGTCAGGCATGGCTTGGTGGCGTTCGGGTAGCACCACGGATCCGGGATCCGCGGCGCCCCGCGGCGGTGGCGGCGGAGGCCCGAAGCGGCGCTCCCTCCTCGAAGAACAGGCCCGCAGCATCAAGGCGCTCTCGCGCGGCTGCCGCACGCTGGTGGTCGCGTTCCGGCACCTGGCGGTGCACTCCCACTTCGCAGAGGTCAAGAAGTACCGCCGCGCCCTGGACGACCTGGACCTGGACCTCACCGACGGCGAGGTGCCCTCCGAGCGCGAGTTCCGCCAGGCCGCCAGCGGCCTCGTCCAGGAGCTTCTGCACCTGCACCGATCCCGCGAGAAGGTGCTCGGCAACCTCGTCGAGGAGATCTCGTCCGCCCTCTACCAGGGGGTCAAGGAGTCCGAGGCGATCCGCGGCGAGATGCAGGAGAGCATCAAGGCCATCTCCGAGGCCACCGAGCTCGAGAACATGGAGGACATGGTCAAGCAGATCCGCGGCCAGGTCAGCGAGCTGCAGAGCAGCGTCAAGCAACAGCGGGAGAAGGAGAAGGCCCAGCAGGAGGCCCTGAACAGCGAGCTCGGCGAGATGAAGGGGCAGCTGCACAAGGCGGAGCAGGACCTGCAGATGGACGCGCTGACCGGCGTGTGCAGCCGCCGATGGCTGGACGACTTCCTGCAGGCCAAGCTGCCCGCGGACGAGGACGACACCCTGTGCCTGGTGATGGTGGACCTGGACCACTTCAAGGCCGTCAACGACACCCACGGCCACGACGTGGGCGACGAGGTCCTCGTGGCCCTCGGGCGCTGCCTCAACGAGGTGATCATGCGCAAGTCGGACTTCGTGGCCCGCTTCGGTGGCGAGGAGTTCGCCGTGCTGCTCGACGCGTCGAACCTGCAGGGCGGGCTCGCCGTGGCCGAGCGGCTGCGCCAGGCCATCGAGGCCATGGACATCAACACGGCCAAGGGCGTGCTGAAGGTCACCGCGAGCCTGGGGGTCGCCGCGTCCAACTACGGCGAGGCGGCGCGTGAGCTGTTCCAGCGCGCGGACGGTGCCCTGTACGTGGCCAAGCGCAACGGCCGCAACCGGGTGGAGGCGGCCGCGGGCAGCCGCTGATTCGCCCCGGCGGGGGTGGGACGCGCCAACTCGTCCTCATTTTCCCATTGACCACATCGGTCGTTCGAAAGTACTCTGATAGAAGCACGAATAAGTATCGCCCCTTTTGGCCAGGGAGGTCAGGACGACTCTCCGGGGGCAGATTCCTCCTCAGGGACCAGGATGGACCAGAGGAGGACGATTCGTTCTCGCCCGGAGGGCGGGTTCCAGGCTGCCGATGGCGGTCCAACCCGTCGAAGTCGTCCAGACCCCGAAAGGATCGGGAAGCATGGACGCTTTTATATCCGGGCGGACGGTCTACGGACAGCAGGTGGGGGACTGGATCCTCGAGCAGGATCCCACCGCATCCCTCAACTTCATCTCGGCACCTCGCGATCTCGACGCCGCCCTGCGGCGCGGCGACCGGGCCCAGGTGTTCGTGATCGTCGCCGACCTCGAGGGGGACAAGCGCGTGCTGGCGCTGCTGTCCGCGCTGTCCGACGAGGGCCGCGACGGCCTGACCATCCTGTGCTCTTGCGACCTGCGCGACGAGCTGGCCTCGCTGCTGCCGTCGTGGCTGCGGCCGAAGCTCGCCCCGTTCGGTGAGGCGGCGGTGGCCGCCGTGGTCTCGACGCCCAGCGGCGATCTGGAGCTCGACTTCGCCGATCCCGATCAGGAGCCCGAGGTCCACTTCGACTCCATGGTCGGCGAATCCAGCGCCATGCTGGCGGTGTACCAGCGCGTCGAGAAGGTGGCGCCCACCCAGTGCAGCTGCCTGGTCACCGGCGAGTCCGGCACGGGCAAGGAGCTCGTGGCGCGCGCGGTCTACGACTCCAGCCCGCGCAACGACGCGCCCTACGTGACGCTCAACTCCGGCAGCATCCCGCGCGAGCTGATCGAGAGCCAGCTGTTCGGACACGAGAAAGGCGCCTTCACCGGCGCGGTGGGCCGCCAGAAGGGCATGTTCGAGGTGGCCGACGGCGGCGTGATGCTCATCGACGAGATCGGCGAGCTGCCGCTGGAGGTCCAGCCCGTGCTGCTGCGCGTGCTCCAGGACGGCGAGATCGTGCCCGTGGGGTCGACGCGGGCCCGCAAGGTGGACGTGCGGTTCATCGCCGCGACCAACCGCGATCTGTGGGCCGAGGTGGAGGACGGGAACTTCCGCGAGGACCTGTTCTACCGGCTCGACGTGGTGCCCGTGCAGCTCCCCCCCCTGCGCGAGCGGCGCGAGGACATCCCGCTGTTGATCAGCCACCACGCCCGGCTGCTCAACGAGAAACATGGCCTGAGAATTGCAGGAATGACCCGTGGTTGTCTGGAGGCGCTGCAGCGTTACCGGTGGCCCGGGAACGTGCGGCAGCTCCTCCACATCCTGGAGCGGATGATGGTGCTGACAGAAGGAGCTGTCCTGGACGTGGCCGACCTGCCCTCCCTGGTGTCCAACCAGCGTGAGGAGACCGCGTCCGTGACCCTCGACGTGCCCGACGACGGGCTCGACTTCTATGCCGAGACCGAGCGCTTCCAGAAGGCGATCCTCAACCAGGTCCTCGAGCGGGTCTCCTGGAACAAGAACCAGGCGGCCAACCTGCTGCGGATGAACCGCACGACCCTGGTGGAGCGCCTCAAGCGGCTCGGCATGACCCCGCAGGTCGACGCGGACACGAGATGATCTTCGCGCCGTTGCTGGCCGCCCTGGTCGTGGCGGTCCCCGTGACTTCGGACCTCGAGGTGCTGGGCGAGGTGGCCCTGCAGGTGGGCGTCGACGTGAGCGTCGACGCCGACGCCTGCCCCATCGCCGGCCAGTACCGCGTCCGCATCGCCTCCGAAGATCCCGATCTCGTCCTCCGCCTCCAGCGAATCAGCCACCCCGTGGTGCGCGGGGTCACCGTCGAGGCGCTCTCCGAAGGGGCCACCCAGGCCTCGTTCCTGCTGACTCCCGATGTGCTGTGGGCGACCGCGTCGGTGGACCGGACCGGACAGTTGACCGTGGGTTTCTCCGGGGTCTCGGCGGAGGGCGCCCAGCCCACCCTGACCGAGGTGCTCGAGGCCAGCGTGTCCGGCCGCCGAAAGTCACCCCTGTCCGAGGAGACGGGCTTCATGCCCCTGGGTGAGGGCAGCCCCTGGTCCTTCGTGGACTTCCCCCTGCACCCCCCCGTGGTCCAGGCGTTCATCCCCATCGCCGACAAGCCCCGGCCGGACGACGCGGTACCCCCGCTGGTGGCCACGGCCGATCTGCTCGACGCCCTCGAGGTGCGGGAGGTGGCCAAGGTGGACGGGGCGGGCTGGTGGTTCGAGGCCGCCGACCGCTTCATGGTGGTCTCCTCCGAGCTCGGCGACGACGCCACCTTCGAGGCCGCCCTGGCCCTGACCGGCGAGGCCCTGTACCTCTCCGGCGGCAACGACGAGGCGTACGAGTACTTCGAGCGCGTCCTGGCCGCGTTCCCGGACTCGCCGCGCCGGGGCTGGTACCTGTTCGGGCTGGGATTGGCCAAGCAGGGCATGGGGCGGCACCCTACGGCCCTGGAGGATCTGGAGGCCTCCGTGGCGCAGCTGCCGGCCGAGGACCGCGGCCTCCCCATCGCCGCCATGATCGCCTCCCTGGCGTCCCTGGACCGCTGGGACGCGGCGTTCGAGCTGTCCACCACCCTGCGGCGCGGCTGGCCGGACACGTTCTTCGATCCCTGGCTGGAGGCCGAGCTGGCCTACCGCGCCGAGGACCCCCGCCGCACGTCCGAGCTGCTCGAGACCATGCAGGAGCTGGACGATCCGCGGCGCCCGCTGGTCCTGGTCAGGCTGGCGGACTGCGCCTGGCTCAACGACGACTCGGACGCGTTCCTGTACTGGCTGGCCAGCGCGCGCTCGTCGGGGCATGCCTCCGCCGCCATCATGTCCCAGCTGCGCCGCCTCGAGTGGCAGATCCTCGGCGGCGAGGAGGTCAGCTACCCCACGGTCATCGCGGAGCTGCGCGCCCTCGCCGCTGTGGAGCCGCGCGCCGGGCTGGAGGTGGCGCTGGCCGAGGGCGCGTTCCTGCACGCCGACGACATGCTCCTGGACGCGTGCCGCCTCGACCGCGAGACCCTGCGCAACTACCCCGACTTCCCCGCCGCCGGCGCGGTGGAGACCCGCATGTGCCGGGCCGCGTCCCAGCTGATGCAGGTGGCGCAGGAGACCGAGGACCCGCTGGCCGAGGCCGGCGTCTTCCTGGACTACGTGGACGGCCGCGAGGCCCGCGCGTGCATCGAACCCGACCTGCTCCGGCGGGGCACCGACGTGCTGGAGTCCCTGGGACTGTGGGAGCAGGCGCGGCGTTCCCTGAGCACGTTGATGGTCCACCCCGACCTCGCCCCGGTGGAGCGCGAGGCCGTGGTGCTGCGTCTCGGGCGCATCTACCTGGAGACCGGGCGCATCCCGGACGGCCTCGAGACGGTGGACTACTACCGACGGAGCCTCGAGTCGCGGGACCTGTCCGACGAGGCCGATCTGCTCGAGGCGGAGCTCGTGCTGGCCCGGCGGGGCGAGGGCGCCGCCGCCACGGCGCTCGAACTCGCGGTCCCCCTGGCGTCCGACGCTGGCGAACTCCAGCTCCGGCGACGGGCGGCGAGGCTGGCGGGGCGGTCCGCGATCCAGATCAAGGACTACAAGGCGTGCATCGCTGGAATGAGTCAGGCGCGCGAGACCGAGGATCACGACGTGGACTGGCACCACGACGGGGTCCTGCTCGGGTGGGCCCTGGTCCACGCCGGGAAGCCTGCCGAGGCGGCGGCGGTCCTGGAGGGGGTGGACAGCGAGCAGCTGGCGCCCGCCGCGCGAGCCCCGCGCGGCTACGCGCTCGCCCGGGCCTACCGGGAACTGGACCGCGACGACGAGGCCGAGGCGCTGCTCGAACAGGTGACCACCGAAGGCGCCGAGACCGCCTGGGTCGACGTGTCCTCGCTGGTGCTGGACGACGTGGCCTGGGACGCCCGCTTCGAGCAGCTCCTCTCGGTGCCAGGAGCGCCGGATCCGACCATCGAGGAACCGTCAGAGCCTTGACGCGATCGTCAGCGCACCGTCGCAGATTCGCCCCCCATCCCCCTCGAATTCGATGACGTGACGCCGACAAACTCGGCACGCCCCTTGCAGTCTTCCTCCCCGAGACGAACCGATCGGCGCCGGAGGACCCATGAGCCTGAACCTTCTAGACCCCGTGACCGCAGCCATCGACAAGGTGCTCGATCTGCGCACGCGGCAGCAGGCGATGGCCGCGGCGAACCTGGCCAACGCGGACACGCCGGGCTACAAGGCGCGCCACGTGGACTTCGGCAAGTCCCTCAGCCGCCTCCTGCGCCAGCAGGCGAGCCAGCCGGTCCGAACCCACACCGCCCACATGGGGGACGAGTCCTCCCGCGCCGTGGTGGTCCGCACCGTCGAGCCGCACCCCTGGGCCGCCGACGGCAACTCGGTGGACCCGCAGCGCGAGATGGCGGTCCTGACCGAGAACCAGCTGCTCTACAACGCCTCCATCGAGATCTTCAACCGCCGCCTCGGAGTGCTGAGGTACGCGGTCAGCGAAGGGAAGTGAGCCATGGACCTCATCGGACTGCTACAGGTGAGCGCCAGCGGGCTGTCGGCCCAGCAGCTGCGGATGGAGATCGTGTCGGCGAACCTGGCCAACGCCCACACGACCCGATCCGCGGAAGGTGGACCCTACATCCGCAAGGAGCCCGTCCTGCGGTCGGTGCCCGTGCCCACTTCCGGCCCCCAGTTCGCCGACAAGCTGCGGGCGCACCTGCAGCAGGTCGTGGTCCAGGACGTCCAGGACGACGCCTCCGGGCCGCGCCGCACCTACGATCCCGGGCACCCGGACGCGGATCCCGCCGGGTACGTGATGATGCCCAACGTGGACGTGATGCGGGAGATGGTGGACCTGGTCAACGCGACCCGCTCGTACGAGGCCAACGTCAGCGCCCTGTCCGCGACGCGCGCGATGCTGCTCAAGGCCCTCGAGATCGGCAAGTAGGAGGACCGCGATGAAGGTGGACACGACCATGAGCCCGGCCGCCGCGCAGATCGCCGAGAAGGCGATCGAGCTGGCGAACGCGGCCCAGGGGAGCGGGACGGTCAAGGTCGCCGGCGAGACCCAGGGGGCTGGGTTCGCCGGCAAGGTGCGCGAGGCCGTGGGTTCGCTGGTGGAGACGGGCTCCAACGTGGACCAGAGCGTGGCCACGTTGCTGTCCGGTGGCGAGACCGATCTGCACGGCGTCATGGTCCAGATGGGCAAGGCCGACCTGGAGCTGCGCTTCATGGTCCAGCTGCGAAACCGAGCCATCGCCGCGTACGACGAGGTGATGAGGCTGCAGGTGTGACGCAGCCGCTGACGGCTGCTTGAAGGTGGACGAGCCATGGATTTTCTGAGCCAGCTGTACGGCCGATTCCTCACCTTCTGGGGTGAACTCTCGCCTCGCAGGCGTACCAGCCTCGCGGTGATCGTCGGGGGCTGCGCCCTGGCGGTGGTCGCGTTGATGGTGTGGGCCCAGCGGCCCGAGTGGACCCCTGTCGTGGGCGGTCTGGAGCCCGACGAGGCGCGGCTGCTCGTGCAGTCGTTGCGCGAGGACGGCTACAAGGTCCAGGTCCAGGGGGACCAGTTGATGGTGCCCGCGTCGGACCTGGAGGAGGCCCGCCTCGCCGCCTACGGCAGCGACGTGGGTTCGACGCTGCCGGGGATGACCCTGCTGCTCGACCGCAAGGGCATGGGGCTGACGCGGGAGCAGGAGAAAGCGACGTACCAGGTGGCCCTGCAGGGCGAGCTGGCGCGGACCATCTCTCGCCTGTCGGCCGTCAGCCGGGCCAGCGTGCAGCTCGTGATGCCGCGAGAGGCCCTCTTCACCGAGGACCGGGTGGATCCCAGCGCGAGCGTGATGCTGGATCTCAAGCCCGGCAAGACGCTGTCGCGCGAGCAGGTCACCTCCGTGACGAACCTCGTCGCGGCGGCCGTGCCCCGTCTCGTGCCCGACGACGTGGTCGTGGCCGACACCGGCGGCAACATGCTCACGCGGCCCATGCAGCAGGACGACGCAGCCGCGGACGTGGACCGGCTGCTGGCCTACACCCACCAGATCGAGCACTCCCTGCAGCAGAAGGCCGTGACCCAGCTGGAGCGCATCTACGGCCCCGGCCGCGCCCTGGTGGAGGTCACCGCGCGCATCGACACGTCGAGCCGCGAGTCCAACGCCGTGGACTACGACGCGAGCGGCGTGGCGGCGCGGTCCATCCAGAGCGCCGAGTCCGCGGAGAGCGGCGGGCAGACCCAGGCCCAGGGGGTCCCCGGTACCGGCGCCAACCTCCCCGAGATCGAGGCACGCGCGGGCGGCGGCGCGAACTCGACGACCGAGTCCACCACCGCGGCGGAGACCCTCAACTACGAGGTGCCGACCACCACCGAGCACCGCGTGCAGCCGCCCGGGTCCATCGTGGACCTGTCCGTGAGCGTGCTCGTGGACGGCGAGATGCAGCTGGACGAGATCAGCGGCGAGGAGACCTACGTCCCCAGGACCGAGGACGAGCTCACCCAGATCGAGTCCATCGTGGCCGCGGCCGTGGGGATCGACCCCAAGCGCGGCGACCGCATCTCCGTGGCCAACCTCCAGTTCCGCTCGGCCGACGACGACGCCATCGCCACCGCGGGCGTGCCGATCATGCAGCGGATGCGCGTGGGGGACTGGATCGGCTGGGTCGTGCTGCTGGTCGTGGTCGTGATGACCTACCTGTACGTCCTGCGCCCGATCATCTCGTCGGTGGTGGGCCCCACAAAGGAGGAGCGCATCGCCCAGATGGCGAGCATGGCGATGCTCCCCGACGGCCGCAGCGCCGACTTCCAGAACCGGCTGACCCAACTCACGGGACACGACGGCGAGGGGGACCCCCTGGTCGCGGTGATCCGCGAGAATCTCGGCGGCACGGTGCGCAACCTGCAGAGCTGGATCGAGGAGAGCTGACGTGCCCAGGGAGATCCGCGATGCCAAGGACCTGACCTCGCTGCAGAAGGCCGCCGTGCTGGTGATGAGCCTGCCCGAGGACCTGGTCCGTGATCTCCTGTCGAAGCTCCCGCCGGAGTACGTGCGGGCCATCGGGAACACGGTGGCGAACCTGCCGAAGATCAGCGCGGACCTCATCGAGGAGATCTGCCTGGAGTTCGTCAACCAGCTCGTCTCGCCCCTGCCCCGTCAGCTGGAGGGGCGGCAGTACCTGCACCACGTGTTCCCCCGCGTCGCCGATCCGACCATGGCCCAGGAGATCGTCCGCGAGGTGGAGGGGCGCGAGCTGCGGTCCATCCGCCTGTGGCTCAAGACCGTGCCCCATCTGACCCTGGCGTCGGTGCTCTCCCGGGAGCACCCCCAGACCATCGCGGTGGTGTGCGCGCTGGCCGATCCGCGGATCTCCGGCCAGATCCTCAAGGGGCTGGACGACGAGGTGCGCGACGAGGTGCTCTTCCGCCAGGCCATGCTCGAGGAACTGCCCGCCGAGGTGCTCGGCGAGGTGGAGGAGGTGCTCGTCCGCGACGTGTCGCCCGGGCCGCCCGACGCGCGCACCGACCTCGAGGGGATCGAGAGCGCGGCGGCCGTGCTCAAGAACCTGCCCCCGGACGATCGCGAGGCCGCGTTGCAGCGCATCCGCAAGATGGACGAGGAGACCGCCAAGCACATCATGCGCTCCATGTACAGCTTCGACACCCTGTACTACGCCGACGATCGAGGCATCCAGGGGCTGCTGAAGGTGGTGGACCGCAAGGACCTCACCCTCGCGCTGAAGGGCACCACCATGGGTGTGCGCGAGAAGTTCTTCAAGAACATGAGCGAGCGCGCCGCGGGCTTCCTGCAGGAGGACCTGGACGTGATGGGCGCCATGCGCACCACCGACGTGGAGGAGGCTCAGCGGCGCATCATGGCCCAGGCCCTGGTGCTGGAGTCCGAGGGCAACCTGATGTTCGTGGAGATGGACGCGGAGGACATGTTCTAGATGGGCTTCACCCCCCTGGACAAGGGCCGGCGTGGCTTCACGCCGCTGGGCGGCACGACCCCGGGATTCCGGGCGTTGGGGGCGGCCGAGCCCGAAGGCCCGCCGCCGGAGGTGCTGGCCGGGACCTCCGAGGATCCCGACGAGATGTCCGTCTCCATGGCGGCCGAGGGTCGCGAGGAGGGGTACGAGAAGGGCTACCAGGAGGGACTGGACCAGGCCCGCGCCGAGCTCGCCGCCACCGTGGAGACGGCCCAGGGGTTGGTCAAGGAACTGCAGGCGACGCGGGCGCGTGTGTTCGACTCGTCGCGAAACGACCTCATCGATCTCCTCGCGTCTTGCCTCGACTGGCTCCACCTGGCCTCCCTGGAGTCGGATCAGGAGCTCATCGTCCGGGTGGTGGACTCGGTGCTCGCCGATTTCCAGGGCGACGAGAAGATCAGCATCCACGTCAACCCCGAGGACCACGACACCATCGTCGCCGAGCTGAGCCTCGGCCAGCGCCCGTGGACCGGCTGGGACCTGACCATCGTCCAGGACGAGGCGCTGCAACCGGGAGGCTGCCTGGTCAAGGCCCCCGAGGGCAGCGTCGACGCCACGGTGACGGAGCGGCTGAGCCGGTTGCACGAAGAGATCGCGGCGCTGCGGGCCGTCGAAGAAGACCGCCTGGTGCAGGAGGACGAGCTGTGATGCCCGTCGAGCACCGGCCCCTGCGCGGCGCCGCTGGCCGCATCCGCAACCTGCCGAAGTTCCGGCGGCAGGGCACCGTCTCGGACGTGGTGGGCACCCTGATCGAGGGCAACGCGCCGGGCGCCGTGCTCGGCAGCCTCTGCGCCGTGGGTTCGGACAGCAGCGGCGAGCCGTTGCTGGGCGAGGTCGTGGGGTTCCACGGCAAGTCGGTGCTGGTGATGCCCTACGGCGAGCTCGCCGGCGTCTACCACGGCTCGTCCCTGGAGATCCTCGGCACCTCGTTCCGCGTCCCCGTGGGCAACGACCTGCTCGGCCGCGTCGTGGACGGCCTCGGCAACCCCATCGACGGCGGCCCGCCGGTGGATCCCGAGGCGGACATCTCGGTGTGGAGCGAGGGGGTCTCGCCCCTGCACCGCGCCCGCATCGAGGAGCCGCTGGAGCTGGGGGTGTCCGCCCTGGACGGGCTGATGGTCTGCGGCCGAGGCCAGCGCATGGGCATCTTCAGCGGCGCCGGCGTGGGCAAGTCCTCCCTGCTGGGGATGATCGCCCGCGAGGTCTCCGCGGACATCAACGTCATCGCGCTGATCGGCGAGCGCGGCCGCGAGGTACGCGAGTTCGTCGAGCGGGATCTGGGCGAGGCGGGCATGGAGCGATCCGTGGTCGTGGCCGTGACGTCGGACCAGTCCCCTGTGCTGCGGGTCAAGGGCGCGTTCGTGGCCACGGCCATCGCCGAACACTTCCGGGACCAGGGGCTGCACGTGGTGTTCATGATGGACAGCCTCACGCGGTTCTCCATGGCCCAGCGGGAGATCGGCCTGGCCGTGGGTGAGCCCCCGACGGCACGGGGCTACACGCCGTCGGTGTTCGGGATGATGCCGCGCCTGCTCGAGCGGTGCGGCCCCCTGGAGTCCGGCGGGTCCATCACCGGGCTGTACACCGTGCTGGTGGAGGGGGACGACCTGCGCGATCCCATCGCGGACACGGCGCGGGCCATCCTCGACGGTCACGTGGTCCTCTCCAGGCAGCTCGCCGCGCGGGGCCACTACCCCGCCATCGACGTGCTCTCCTCGGTCAGCCGCGTCATGCCCGACGTGGTGGACGACGAGCACATGTCCGACGCCGGCCGCGTCCGCAGGCTGCTGTCCATCTACGAGGACGCCGCGGAGATGATCAACATCGGCGCCTACCGCACGGGCAGCAACCCGGCGGTGGACCACGCCATGGAGATGATGCCGCTCGTGGACCGTTTCCTGCGCCAGGCCCGGGCGGAGAGCCCCTGCTTCTCCGAGACCCGCGACGCCCTGGCCCAGCTGGCCGGCCTCATCGACGTGGACCGCCTCGACGGGGTGGTCCGATGAGCCGCGACACCCGCACGAGGTTGAGGGACCTGGCGCGCCACGATCGCGACGAGGTGGCGGCGCAGCTGCGGCGGCTCGAGGGGCGGCTGATGGAGATCGACGAGTCCCTCCAGGCGCTGCTCGGCGAGCTCGCCCGGTCCGAGGTGGCGGTGCGCGAGCGGCTCACGGATCCCTTCGACCGCGAGGCCACCGTGAACTACATCGCCGGGCTGCGGGATCGCGAGCAGTCCCTCAAGGACCAGCGGGTCGAGGTGACCACGCGGCGCGACGAGGTCCGCGCGAGCCTGGAGAAGCGCGTGGTGAAGCACCGGCAGATGGACAAGCTGGTGGAGAACGCCCGGGAGACCCAGGAGCTGGAGACCGTCCGGCAGGACGAGCTGGCCTCGGACGACCTGGCCAGCGGTCACTGGCACACGGTCAAGGAGAGCAACGGTGACTGAACGGTTGCGATTGCTGCTGCTCGCGCTGGCCGCGCTGGCCGTGGCCATGCCCGTGGCCCACCTCGCCTGGAGTCAGGACGAGGAGGGTGAGGAGGGCGAAGAGGGCGACGAGGACGAGGAGATCGCGGGTGACACCGGGACCCGCAAGCGCGCCCCGGCGATCCCCGTGGCTCCGGTGGAGTACTGCGTGTCCCCCGAGGAGATGGCCGTCATCGAGCTGGTGCGGCATCGCCACTGGGAGCAGCAGCAGCGTGACGAGCTGCTGGTGGTCCAGGAGCAGGCGGTGCGGTCCCTGCAGGACGAGATCCGCGCCGAGGTCCAGCGGCTGGACCAGCTGCGCAACTCCATCGAGGAGCTCCTCAAGGCGCGCGAACAGGCCCGGCGCGAGGGCGGCGACGCCCTGGTGCAGATGGTGAACCAGATGAAGGCCGCCGACGCGGCGCAGATGCTGTCGCGGATGGATCCGCTGCTGGCCGCGGCGGTGCTCGAGCGCCTCTCGCCGCGCCAGGCCGGAAAGATCCTCGGCGCCATGGATCCGGCCGTGGCCGCAGCCCTGGGCGGATCCCTGGCCATGGACCCCATCGAGGAACCCGCGGGAGAACAGCCATGAGCAGGCTCCGACGCGTGATGGACAACAGGTTGATGGCGGGGCAGGAGCCCCAGCAGCGAGCCCGCGTGGACTCCCAGCCCGCCGACGACGTGGCGCGGCGTTTCCAGGAGATGGTCGCGCCCCGGGCCGAACGGGAGAGCACCGCGCCCCCACCGCCGCCGCGAGCCGAGGCGCGGGAGGCGTCCGCCGAGGACGTGCTGGAGCTGCCGCCGGAGACGCTGGTGACCGCCGCGGCGCCCCCGGCCCGCGAGGACGAGGCGGACGTGCTCGACGACGAGCAGCGGCCCGATCCGCAGCCCGCGCCGCAGGCCACCCCGGCGCCGGCCACCCCGGCCCAGGCCACCCCGGCCCAGGTCACGGCCACGCCGGCCCCGGCGCCCGCCGAGTCCATCGTGGCGGCCGGCTCCTCCACCGCCCAGACCACCACGGCGCCCCAGGGAACCACCGCGAGCCCCTGGAAGCCCTTGTCCACGTCGGCCCTCGAGGCCGCCCGGGGCCACGATCCCGCGCCGTCGTTGCGCGACAAGGCCGTGCCCCCGCCGCCGGTGCTCACGGCCGCGGCCGAGCCGGAAGCCCCCGAAGTCCAGGGCCAGGGCGTGCGCGCGTGGCTGGCCAGCAAGACCTCGACCGGGGCGGCGACGCCCGAGGCCCTGCCCCCGACCCCCTCGAGCAGCTTGCCCGTGGGGCTCGCCGGAGCGCCGGCGGTCCGCTGGGCCGACATGCTGCGACGCGGTGCGAGCCGCGCCCAGGCCTCCGGGACCCCGGAGACGCCCCCGGTCGCCGCCGCGGGTGGGTCGAACTCCGCCCAGGATCTCCAGGCGCAGCTGATGGACATCATCGCGGGCAAGGACGCGGCCGGGACGCCCGCGGCGGCCGAGGAGGCGCCCGCGGCCCCCGTGGCCGAGGCGCAGCCGTCGGCGTCGCTCCACGACGAGACGCTGCAGCAGATCGTCGACCGCGCGGTGGCTTCCGCGCGCGAGCCCGCCACGCAGCCCGCCACCTCGGCGGCCCGAGCTGCCACGACGGCGCGGCCCGGTGCCCCGGCCCAGCCCTCGTTCTTCGCCCCGGCGCCCGATCAGGCCCCGGGCGCCATGCGCATCCGGGTCCCCACGGCCAACGGCGAGACGGTGCGGGGCAACCTGCACGTGGACCCCGACACCCGCGCCGTGCGGCTGACCCTGGCGGTGCAGGAGGGGCAGACCGCCCGCTCCATGTCCACGGCCCACGAGATGTTGCGCGCCCGGCTCGCCGACGAGGGCTACCAGCTCAGCAGCTACGTGGTGCGCCACGACGGCAAGAGCATCGTGCGCCTGGACAGTGGACAGCTGAACGAGGACGCCCGCACCGCCGAAGGCTCCGCCGAAGGCTTCGCCGAAGGCCAGGCGGGCGACGAGAATTCACAGCGACCCTCAGACGAACGAACCCACGAGCCGCTCGCGCCCCCCGAGGTGCCCGAGCTGTCGGAGGACCCGGTGGTCGCCGGCTGGTTCGTGTGAACCA
>CAYRNR010000146.1:0-19915 GCA_964425605.1 uncultured Rickettsiales bacterium
GCGATCCGGTGTACGCGGCGCAGCCGGGGGCGGGGCTGGCGGCGGGGGACCTGGACGGGGATCAGCTCGTGGAGATCGTGGCGATCACCGACGACGGCGAGGTGATGCTCGTCGAACACGACGGCACCGTGGCCTGGGTGACGGCGCTGGGGTACGCGTTCGGGACCGGGACGCACCCGGCCATCGCGGATCTGCTGGGGGATGGCGATCCGGAGATCCTCATCGGCCGGGTGATCCTGTCGTCGGTGGGCACCCTGGTGGCCGAGGGGGGGTACGGCTGGGGCAGCGCGGGCTGGGGCCCCATCGCGTTCGCCGCGGACGTGGATCACGACCAGGTGCAGGAGGTGATCGTCGACAACGCGGTGTACGAGCCCGACGGGACGGCGCTGTGGGCCAACGGCGGCCCCGAGGGGTTCCCGGCGGTGGGGGACTTCGACCTGGACGGGGACGCAGAGCTCGTGGTGGTGGCGGGGGGGTACGTCTACCTCTACGACGCGGCCACCGGGGCGACGGTCTGGGGGCCGTCGGCCATCGTCAACGAGGGCCGGGGTGGACCGCCCACGGTGGCGGACTACGACGGGGACGGATACCCGGAGATCGGCGTGGCCGGGCTCGGGGCGTACACGGTGCTGGACACGGACGGCACCATGATGTGGTGGAACCCCACCGAGGACGACTCCTCGAACATGACCGGGTCGGCGGTGTTCGACTTCAACGGCGACGGGGTGGCCGAGGTCGTGTACGCCGACGAGCACAACCTGTACGTCTACGAGGGGCCCACCGGGACGGTGCTGTTCACCGCCGACAGCCACGCGTCGGGCACCCTGTGGGAGTACCCGGTGATCGTGGACATCGACCACGACTTCTCCGCCGAGATCGTGCTGCCGTCCAACGACATGTGGTGGGAGGGGTGGTGCGGCATCACCGTGCTGGGGGCGCTGGAGCAGAGCTGGTATCCGGCGCGGGGCATCTGGAACCAGCACGCCTACTCCATCACCAACATCGAGGACGACGGCTCCGTGCCGGTGTCTCCCATGCCGCCGTGGGTGGATTTCAACAGCTTCCGGCGCAACACCATCTCCGACGAGAGCGTGCTCCACGCCCCCGACGTGTTCGTGCACGAGGCCTCGTTCTGCACCGACCTGTGCCCCGGCGAGCTGGTGCTGCAGGTCAAGGTCGGCAACGAGGGACTGTCCGACCTGCCCCCCGGACTCGCGGTGAGCGTCTGGCACCTGCCTCCGGGCAACGTCCCCGAGTTCGCGGCGAGCGAGTACCTCCCCGACGACCTGCTCAGCGGTACGTACTCCGAGCCGCTGAACATCTCCCTGGACCCGGCCCAGGTCGCCGGTGAGGAGATCCGCGTGGCCGTGGACGTCCTGCTCAACCTGCCCGATGGGCTGTACGACGAGTGCGACGAGGACGACAACGTGGTCGAGTTGCTGGCACCGGGCTGCTGAGCAGCCGATTGCGCCGCATATTGGCGCAAATTACCATGATTCCATTCGTTGCCCAGCGCGCGGGCGTCCTATAGAATCCGCGCAACTTCCACCCCTACGGAGTCGACGCCCGCGATGTTCCTCGACTGGTTCCTCGGTTTCTTCTCGTCCGATCTGGCCATCGACCTGGGGACGGCCAACACCCTCGTGTACGTCAAGGGCAAGGGCATCGTGCTCAACGAGCCCTCGGTGGTGGCGGTGCAGAAAGACGCCCGCGGCCAGTCCAAGGTGCTCGCCGTGGGGCAGGAGGCCAAGGGCATGCTCGGCCGCACGCCGGGCAGCATCAACGCCATCCGGCCGATGAAGGACGGCGTCATCGCCGACTTCGACGTGACCGAGGCGATGCTCAAGTACTTCATCCGCAAGGCGCACAACCGGCGCACGCTGGTGCACCCGCGGATCATCATCTGCATCCCCTTCGGCATCACCGAGGTGGAGAAGCGGGCGGTCAAGGAGTCGGCCCAGGCCGCCGGCGCCCGGGACGTCTTCCTCATCCAGGAGCCCATGGCCGCGGCCATCGGCGCCGGCCTGCCGGTCACCGAACCCCAGGGCAACCTGATCGTGGACATCGGCGGCGGTACCACCGAGGTGGGCGTCATCTCCCTGGGCGGGATCGTGTTCTCCAAGTCCATCCGCGTCGCCGGCGACCGCATGGACGAGGCCATCATCGCCTACATCCGCCGCAAGCATAATCTGCTCATCGGCGAGCGCACCGCCGAGCTCATCAAGATCAACCTCGGCTGCGCCTACCCCCTCGACGAGTCCCGCTCCATGGACGTCAAGGGCCGCGACCTCATCCACGGCATCCCCAAGACCATCACGATCACCTCCGAGGAGACCATGGAGGCCCTCACCGAGCCGGTGGCGGCCATCGTCGAGGCGGTGAAGATCACGCTGGAGAAGACCCCCCCGGAGCTCGCCGCCGACATCATCGACAAGGGCATCATCCTCGCCGGCGGCGGCGCCCTGCTGACCAACCTCGACGTGCTGCTGAGGGAGGAGACCGGCCTGCCGGTGATCGTGGCTCCGGACCCGCTGTACTGCGTGGCGCTGGGCAGCGGTCAGGTGCTGGATTCCATCGACCTGCTCAAGAGGATCGCGTTCACGTAGCCTCGCCCGGCTCCCGGACCCGCCCCTCCACCATCACACGATCCCCCTCCCGCAGCTGGAACCGCCGATCCTCGATCACCACGTGCTGGTCACGCCGGTCGAACCGCCCCACCTGCACCACCTGGCCCTCGCCCACGGCCTCGTGGAACAGCTGGTGGCTGTGGCCCAGCACCACGAGATCGGCGCCCCTGGACACCTGCCGCGTCACGTAGCGCAGCTTCTCGGCCCGCCAGTTCCGCGACCGCCCCGCGCGCATGTCGCGGCTGGTCTGGGCCGTGCGGCGGCCCAGGGTGTGCACGGTGCGGGGACCCACGAGCTTGACTGCGGCGGCGAAGGCGTCGGTGCGGATCGCGGGGCGGAGCAGGGCGTAACCGAGATCCCGTCGCTGCACCTCGTCCCCGTGGGCCAGGTGCACGGTCAGGGGGCCGAGCCGGGCGTCGCCGGGGCCGGGCCAGATCTCCACGTCGGGGGCCAGCAGCGGGGCGAGGTGGAAGTCGTGGTTGCCCTCGAGGTAGGTGACGTGGACGCCGCGCCGGGCCACCGCGTGGAGGGCGTCTAGGACCTCGGCGGCGTGGCCCGCGGGGGTGTCGACGAGGCCCACGAGGAAGTCGAACAGGTCGCCCATGACGAACAGGCGATCCGCCTCGAGGCGCCGCAGGAACCGCACGACGCGACCGTGGACGCCGGGCTTGGAGGGGGTGAGATGCGCATCTCCCAGGAGGACGGTGCGCATGCGGGCTCAGACCTCCATCCAGAGGTACCAGCGGATGGATATCCAGGAGACGAGGTCCTGGATGGGGCCCACCCAGGTGTGGAGCCACACGGCGATGAGGACCACTGCGAGGATGCGCGAGAGGACCCGCAGGGACGCGTGCCCGCGGCGCCAGGTGAGGCCGGCGGCGGCCACGGCGGGGAGTAGCGCGGTGTGGGACAGCACGGCGAAGGGCAGGGCGTCCCAGCGATCGAGCTTGTAGATCAGGCCCAGGTTGAGGCCGACGATGCCGCCGATGGAGACGGCGATGAGCAGACCTGCGGCGAGGTTGACCGGCCACGTGCGCTCGCTCATGGCGTCTCCTCCAGCAGCTCGAGGAGCCCGAGGAGGCCCGACAGGTTGTGCTGCACGCCGTCGATGCGGATCTCCGGGGCGTCCGGCGCGTCGCGGAAACCGCCCAGTGAGCGCAGCGGACGCTTCATGCCGAACAGCATCGGCGCGGTGTACTGATTGCGCAGGGAGTAGGTGCTGTTGGCGCGCAGGCGGTCGAGGTAGAAGGTGTCGCCCGGCCGCACGCGCCGCTCGAGGCGGGCGGCGGCGGACATGCCCTCACCGCGGGAGCCGGTGGAGATGACGTGGGGGAACCGCACGGCGACGCGCCCGCCGTACAGGTCCACGGGCGCGTCGTCCCCCACCAGCTGGGTGTTGGTGAGCACCTCGCCGATGGAGAACGCGTACTCGGCGTAGGCCGGGTCGGGCACGGAACGGTGGAGCACCTCCAGCGCCTGGATCAGCCAGGCGTCGGGCGGCGTCTGGAGCTCGAGCCCCAGGGAGTTCCAGCGTTCGTGCACCAGGAAGTCCGAGCCGCGCACGGCCGTCTCCAACCAGCGGGAGTTCGGGTCGATCTCGTACAGGCGCACCAGGCCCAGGAGGGCCTCGCCGGGGTAGTAGATGGACTTGTGGTCGCTCCACTTGAAGCGCCCGCCGTCGGTGTAGAAGGACTCCATGTAGCCCGACTCGGTGGTCTGGTGGACGATGTGCTCGGCCAGGCAGTGCATCCACTCCCACTCGGCCTCGGCGGGGTTGGCGTTGGCGTGCTCCACCAGCGCCAGCAGGGTCAGGCCGGCGCCGCCGAGCTTGACCTTCTCGCCGGCCACCTCGAAGCAACGGCTCGGATCGCCCTGGGCGAAGTGCCGCTTGCGGCGCAGGTACTCCAGCGCTTCGCCCGCGGCGTCGTAGTGATGCTGCCGGCCCGTGTGGTTGTACAGCTGGTACAGGCTGTAGGTCGTACCGGCGTGGCGCAGCAGGTTGTAGCCGCTGCCGAGCTTGCCGCTGCGCGCCTTCCACACGTAATCGTATCGGCCGCGGCGCGCCACGTGGTTGGCCAGGTAGTCGCCGCCGAGATCGCACCGCTCGCGCAGCAGCTCGGGGGTGATCGTGCCGGGGTCGAGGGAGTGGCGGATCATCCTCGCGGGGTTGCCGTCCTCGTCGGCGATCCACGAGAACGTGCGCAGCGGTCGCCCGGGGTGCTCGTCGATGAACGCGGCGAGCTCCCCCTTGCGCATCCCCGCCATCAGGAACTCCACGGGGAGGTGGATCGTGCCGTCCTCCTCGATCCAGCCGTCGAGGCCCACGTCCACGCCCCGGCCGCCGAGGGCGGTGCGCGCCGCCGGCGCGGGCTCGATGGCCAGGTCCGTCTGGAAGCTGGGATTCCTCAGCCGGATCAGGGGGGCTGCCCAGGTCTCCAGCGATCCTTCGACCTTCACGGTCACGGGGCGTCTGCCGTCGGAGGTGTACGCCGTCACGTACCAGGTGCCCTCCACCGTGCCCGGATCCACGGGCTGCCCCTCGTCCGCTCCCTGGACCGCGCGCAGGAGCTTCCCGGCCGTCTCCTCGGCCCCGGGGGGCGCCGGTCCCAGGTCGGGCTGGGGACCGCGAATCCAGGCGAGCCACGCCACGACCACGGCGAACACCAGCACAGGTACGGCTCCTGCGGTGATCCGTCTCCTCATCACCCCTCCTCGCGCAGTTCGGCCAGCAGGCACAGGGCCCGCTCACCACCGCCGAAGCGCGAGCCCGCCATGTGGGACAGGTGGACCGGGCCCACCGTCCGCGGCAGGTATCCCTCGCGGTAGATGTTGTTCAGCAGCGCCACCGCCTCGGCGGCGGGGAAGGCCAGGACCTCGTGGGCCAGCTGGAGCAGCAGCGCCCAGCCGTAGTCCAGGGGGACGTCGGCGCCGTCCTCGGTCCGCCGGGCCGTGTAGCCGAAGCACGAGCCGTCCACGGGGCTGTCCGGGGGGAGCAGCGTCGCGATCAGCGAGGTGACGCCCCGGCGCTCGTCCACGTGGACCTGGAAGTCGGTGTGGGTCGAGCAGTAGAGGCGGTCGCTCCCGACCATGCGCCTCATGCGCGCGCGCGTGGCCGTGAACAACAAAGAATGCTCCAGTTCCCGGATCGGGGCCCCCAGCAGCGAGCCGTCGGGGGGACCGACGGCGTAGGGACCGAAGGACACAGGGGCAGGATCGTTCACCATGGGAGGCGTCAGTGTAATGAATTGAAGGGGGAATTCAACGGGCGCGCGCAGGTGTGATCAAACGGGGCCCGGTCAGCCGCCGCCGAAGAACCCCCGCCCCCCGCGGGTGTTGTTTATGGGAACGTAGGGCGCCCCCGTCTTGGCGGCCACCGTCTCGGCGTATCCCTTCAAGGGGTCCTTGGTCGAGTGGTTCAGCCGTATCTTCTCGCCGTCGTGCAGCACCACGTGGACCGACCAGAAGTTGCCGCCGATGATCGTGGAGCCGGTGAGGTACTCCACCTTGGCCACGTCCTCGAAGGCGATGCGCCGCGTGGTGGGCTCCTCGCTGTAGTGGGACCAGATCATGACGATGGAGTGGGTCCCCTCGTCGATGGTCACGCTGGCCAGGGAGGGCTTGCCGTAGATGTACCGGATACCGCCGATTCCGATGACCACCAGCGCGATCAGGAACAGCACGAGTCCGACGATGGTGCGCCGGTTCCCCTTGGTATCGTCCTTGGTCAGGTCGGCAAAGCAGTGCTTGCACTTGGTCGCCGAGGCCAGGATCTCCTCGCCGCACTGTGGGCATTCCATTGTCGTCGCCATGATTCGCCTCTCCGAGCCTCCCCCTCGCCGGGTGCCACCCGCACACGCGCACGGGTGTGGCTCGACCGGTCGTACTTATTCATCCATTCTGCCACGTGTCAAGGTGGTATGAGCCGGAACTAGTTGAGATCACTGGAAATAACCAGATTGGTAGACGAAGTTTTTCATCCTCATGACAAACCCCCATCTGCCTTGACACCCCCCGATCCGACTGGTAGGAAAGCTGGATGTTTTTTCCACTGGCTACCAGTGTGTCTCGAACACCGGAGACCATTGCCATGAACTCGAGGGCAACCTGATGCGGAAGTACATCCCTGCGGTCCTCGGAGGGGCGCTTGCGTGCTTCCTCCTCCTCCCCGCTACGGTCGCTTGGGCACAGGCCACCGCCGGTACCATCAAGGGTGAAGTAGTGACGACGGAAGACGTCCCCATCGCGGGTGCGACCGTCCGGATCGAGTCACCCTCCCTGATGGGCATCCGGCAGGCCACCAGCGACGACACCGGCCGGTTCCGGTTCCCGAACCTGCCGGCGGGCCCCTACACGCTGACCTGCGAGAAGGAGGGGTACAAGACCATCATCCGGCGCGGTCTCGTGGTGGAGACAGGTCGTACCATCAGCCTCAAGCTGGTGATGGATCTGCCGGAGATGGGCGAGACGGTGGAGATCATCGACCGTCGGCCCACGGTGGACACGGAGCAGACGGACGTGGGTGAGACCCTCTCCCACGACTTCCTCGGCGAGCTGCCCACGGGCCGTTCGTACCAGGACGTCATCCAGTTCCTGCCCGGCGTCACCGGCGGTGCCAACCCCAACGTCCACGGTGCGACGTCCCAGTCGAACCAGTACTACGTGGACGGGGTGAACACCACGGACGTGGTGACCAACACCTTCTCCATGAACTTCAACTTCGACGCCATCCAGGACATCCAGGTGGTCACCGGCGCCTTCGACGCCAAGTACGGTCAGGCCCTGGGCGGCATCATCAGCGTCACCACCAAGTCCGGTGGTAACCGCTTCGAGGGTGACTTCTACGCGGAGTACACCACCTCGGCCCTGCAGAGCCACGACACGTTCCTGGCCGAGGACATCCAGGAGGTCGAGGCCCTGAGCCTGTCGGCCTACCTCGGTGGCCCCATCGTCAAGGATCATCTGTGGTTCGCGGTCGCCTACCAGATCGACTTCCAGAACTCGCTGAACCTGCCGGCGCTGGACACGGGCCGCGACCTGTCGCGATACCCGGTGCTGCCCCGCAAGTGGCGCAGCCACTACCTGTTCGGCAAGTTGACCT
The DNA here is from genome assembly GCA_964425605.1 of uncultured Rickettsiales bacterium. GTDB lineage: Bacteria > Myxococcota_A > UBA796 > UBA9615 > CAYRNR01 > CAYRNR01. The sequence goes on from CAYRNR010000146.1 coordinate 7,726, forward strand.
GGCAGATCAGCTACGTGAACAAGCTGGCGGTGTCCTTCGCCACCAACCCCACCCAGATCAGCAACTCCGAGCAGTCCATCTGGCGTCTGCCCGAGGCCGAGACCGACTGGTATCAGGGCGGCTGGTTCGCCAACGCCATCTGGGACTGGACCCCGTCGGCGTTCACCCTGTTCAACCTGCAGGCATACTTCCAGAAGAGCTACATCCGGGTCACCCCGTCCGAGTGGCGCGACTGCGAGGAGTGGAACGACGACAACTCCTGCGCCGACGCCGACATGCAGCGCACGCCCATCTGGTCGTCCTGGGCCGGTGGCTTCAGCCACGGCTCCGACGGCACGTACTACAACGACCTGCGCTACAACTTCACCATCTCGGCGGACTTCGACGCCTACTTCGACCTGCTGGGCACCCACAACCTCGGCGCAGGCATGGACCTGATGTGGATGTGGACCGACTACCAGTTCCAGTACAACTCCAACGAGGCCATCTGGGCGATGCCGAGCGACGCGGACGGGGACGGCCTGTGGAGCGAGGCCGAGCTCAACGACATCGACAACTACGAGAACGTGCAGCGCGCGGTCATCATCAACCTGGAACCCTACCGCCAGAAGGGCCGCAAGCTCGGCGCGTACCTCCAGGACATCTGGAAGCCCTGGGACAACCTGACCCTGCGCCCCGGCGTCCGCTTCGACCACGGCCACCTGGAGAACGACTCCGGCGAGTCCGTGCTCGAGTTCTACAACTTCTCCCCGCGACTCAACTTCTCGTGGGACCCCTTCAACGACCGCAAGAGCCGCGTCCACGGTGGTTACAACAAGTACATCGACAGCGGCTACCTGCAGGTCGCGGGCTTCGTGAACCGCAACAACCTGTCCGCCGAGTACTACAACTGGGACGCGGCGAACCACCGCTGGAACACGGACGGCTCCCGCGCCTCCACGCCGACCCCTGACCTGGCCCACTTCGACGTGGTCCCGGCCAACACCGACGAGCTCGTCATCGGGTTCGAGCGGGAGATCCAGAAGGATCTGGCCGCGGACATCACCTACATCCACCGCTGGTATCGGAACTCCTTCGAGGACGACGAGGTCAACCTCATCTGGGACGGCGACGGCTCCAACGTCATCGGCAACCGCACCGGCGTGGACTCGCAGATGTACCGCATGCGGACCCCGGCCGACGGCTACCGCAACTACTACGCGTGGGAGTTCACGGTCAGCAAGAACCTCAGCGACAACCTGCAGCTGCTGGGTAGCTACACGTACTCGCGCACCGAGGGCAACACGGCGGGGCTCTTCTCCGGCGACCTGGATCACCCGATGCAGCGCTGGTACGAGAACGGCATCCTGAGCATCGACCGCCCCCACGTGGTCAAGTTCCAGGGCGCCTACGACAACCCGTCCCGGTTCAAGGTCACCGAGAAATTCTCCATCGGCTACGGCTTCGGATTCGTCTACGAGTTCGCGTCCGGTTCGCCGTACAACAAGTACTACTACAACAACTACTACCAGGGCGCTGCGGACCTGCGGGAACGGCGTGGCATCAGCTACCGCCTGCCTGCGTACTCCACCCTCGACCTGCGGGCCACGATCAAGTTCACGATCGTCGCCACCCAGATCGACCTCGTGGTGATGGCCGACAACATCCTGGGTAGCCGAGAGATCACCAGCGTCTACCAGACGGCCACCAACTCCGAAGGTGACGTCGCCGTGGACGAGAACGGTGACTCGTACTTCGCCAGGCCGTACAGACGACAGTTCCCCAGGCAGGTCCGTTTCGGACTGCGGGTCCACTTCTAGGCCGGGAGGACAAGGACATGAGGAACAACATCATTCGCAACATCCTCCCCCTGCTTCTCCCCGTGGCGCTCCTCGGAGCATGCCTCGGTGAGGAGTCGGGCGTAGACAACCGCCACATCCTCGGCGTGGCCATCATGCCGCCCTTCGACTACGTGGAGATCGAGGCCGGGGACGAGTCGGCCAACAACACGGTCGAGGGTGCCGAGTTCGTCGACTTCGTGGGCTACCGCTACGTGGTCGTCCAGGGCAAGCTCGTCGCCAGCTCCGACGCCAGCGACACGGACATCTACCAGTTCACGTCGGGGCTCGACGGGGACATCAGCTTCTCGCTGGTGTGGACCGAGGACCAGTTCACCGACATGGACCTCTACCAGCTCGACGTGGCCGGCGGGCAGGTCGCCTCGGCCGAGGGTTCCCTCGGTTTCGAGACGCTGGCCGTGACCGTGGAAGAGGAAGGCGAGGTCTTCATCGAGGTCGCCGCCAAGGGTCTGGCCGAGGGCTATGACGGGAGTTACACCCTGGTCATGCGCGGCATCGAGCCCAACGAGACGGGCGAGCCCGAGGACCCGGACTACTGGGCGGGCATGGACCCGGTCCTGGTCGGCGCGTACACCAGCGGCGATCTGGACAACCTGGGCAACCCGGTCAGCGGAACGTCGATCCTCGAGTGGAACGACGACCCCGAGACCTATCAGCACTGGGCCACCTTCGACATGTACATCGTGCAGTCCGTCGAGGTGATCGCCGACGTGTTCGTGTCCCCCGAGCTCGAGGACGGCAAGGACAACAACTGTGACGGCATCACCGACCGCGGTCTGTCCGAGGACGACGCGGACGGCGACGGCGCGCGGGTGATCGACGGCGACTGCGACGACACCGATCCAGCCGTGCGCCCGGGCAAGCCCGACGACGCTGGTGACGGGATCGACGGCGACTGCGACGGCTGGGCCGACAACGGCCTCGACGGCGTGGACGACGACGGCGACGGCCAGTCCGAGTTCGACGGCGACTGCAACGACGCCGACCCGCTGATCTACAACACCCTGCTCAGCGAGATCGACATGGGCCTCGACCTCGGCGAGGATCTCCTCCCCGACGGCAAGGACAACAACTGCGACGGCAACGTGGACAACGACCCCTCCATGGGCGACGACGACGACTCCGCTGGCCCGACCACGCCGGAGTGGCCCACGGACAACGACGGCGACGGCTGGACCATCGCCGACGAGGACTGCAACGACGCCGATCCGACGATCCACCCCTGCCCGGACGACGAGAAGTGCTTCGACTACCGCGACGGCAAGGACAACGACTGTGACGCCCTGCGCTCCGCGCTGACCAACGGCGAGATCGACGAGAACTTCGAGTACTACTGCCCCGAGGGCGGCTGCTCCCCCATCGAGTCGGCCGGCGAGTTCATCGAGGATCCCGCCCAGTTCGACGACGCGGACGGCGACGGGTTCAGCGAGTCCCTCGGCGACTGCAACGACACGGACGCCGACATCTCCCCCGGAAACTACGAGCTGATCACGTACCACGAGGTCACCTCCGACATCGACCGGGTCTGGCTCTGGGCCGGTTCCTTCGGCAGCCTCAACGCCACCGGCGTGGTCAGCGGCGACATCTCCATGACCGCGCCCCAGGAGATGGACCTGTCCTCGGTACCCGAGCAGGTCAGCTGGGACATGGACGAGGACTGGCTGGAGAATGGCGGAACCCTGTATCCGTCGGGTCTCCCCCAGATCTACATCGACGCCATGGTGCCGCCGCTGTTCGGCCTCACCTACACCGACCTCGAGCCCAACGACTGCCAGGACGGCACGCCCATGGGCCAGTGGGGCGAGTGCGCCCAGGACCTGCCCGGCGTCATCAGCCTCGACGGCTACGTGGACCGCGTGCTCGGCACCTTCGAGACCATCGTCCAGGACAGCTGGTCCGGGGACAACGACACCTACCACTTCTTCGCCAACTCGGACGGCTACATCAACGGCGAGCTCGACTGGGACACCGAGAGCGGCGACATGGACTGGTACCTGTACTGCTACTTCGGCAACGAGTTCAATCCGTGGAACTGGTACGTCATGTCCTCGGACACGGTGGACCTGTCCAAGCCCGAGACCGGCCAGAGCGTCGTTCCCGTCCCGGCTGGCACCGAGTGCTACGCCTGGACCGTCGGCTACTCCGGACCCAACGGCGAGGCCTACAAGCTCAAGCTGTGGATGTCTCCCGACGAGTAGTCGGTCCCCCCGCTTTCACTTCCGTTCCCGCTCCCCCTACGCCGTCGCGTCCCTGCTCAGAAAGGGGACGTCCCGCTCCCCCTACGCCGTCGCGTCCCTGCTCAGAAAGGGGACGTACGCAAGTTGTAAACTAATTCACTTTCGCGGCCAGGCACTGCGCCACGTCTCCGAGTGAATTAGTTTACAACTTGCGTACGTCCCTTTTCCGGACGTCCCTTTTCCGGACCCGGGCACGGGTCTCGGCGACTACGTCCCCGAGAAGTGCCTCACCAGCGCGGGCAGGAAGTACGTCAGGAAGATCGGGATCTGACTCTTGGAGGGAAGGCGTCGCCCGACCCTGCGCATCTTCGACACGAGGTTGCCGATGATCGCGGCCTTGCCGTCGCCGGGGTTGGCGCGGACGCCGAGGGCGTTGGCGAAGGCGGCGAGCTGGCGCTCGTCGAAGCGGGAGAGGTCGTCGGCGTCGTACTTGGTCAGGGGCAGCCCCTCACTGCGGGCCATGTCTACGAGGCCGTCGAACAGGGGGGCGACGAAGTCGTCGATGGAGAAGTGCTCCCCCGGGATCTGGTCCATCTCGATGCAGAACCCGACGAGCTCGGGCTCCTGGGCCTCGGCGATGCGCCGGAGCAGGTCCATCTCGGTGTCGGTGAGGGGGGAGCTCATCAGCGGTCCGTGAACTTGTACGCGCCCGCGGCGATGGTGAGGGTGCCGCAGACGATGAGCCAGTAGTGGTTCAGGGCGATCCCGGCCGTCCACACGCCTAGGCCGACGGGCATCAGCGGCAGCGCCACGGCAGCCCACGCGCGGTGGAACAGCTCGTTGGCCGGGTTGGACTTGCCTGCGGTTGGGTTCGTGACCATGTTGGGGCCCTCGTGCTGCGGTTCAGATCGATGTGGTACGACGTTTGGTGCTCGAACGCAAGGAGTGGGCATGGTCGCCTGGCTGATCCGATTGGTGCTGTTTCGCCCCGTTTCGATGATCGTCGGTCTGCTGTGGCCGCCCCTCCCTCGACGGCGGGACGTGGTGATCCGGCTGAGCGTCCGGGGTCGGCTGGTGGAGGCTGCGCCGCGGGTGCCGCCGTTCTTCCCGGTGCAGGCCGTGGGGATCAACGAACTCACCGCGATGTTGCGCAGCGCGGCGAAGGAGCGCCGCGTCGTCGGCGTGCGTATCGACCTGGCGCACATCGACGCGGGCGTGGGGCGGGTCCAGGAGCTGCGCCGGGCGATCCAGGCGCTGCGCGACGCGGGCGTGTACGTGCACGTCAACCTGGTCAGCGGTGGCTTGCGCGAGTACCTCCTGGCGTGCGCCGCCGACGAGATCACGATGCCGCCCGCGGCCACCCTGGACCTCGTCGGCCTGCGGGCCGAGGTCACCTACCTCGGGGGGCTGATCGCGGCGCTGGGCATCCATCCGGACTTCGAGGCCGTGGGCGACTACAAGTCCTTTGCCGAGCGCTTCGTGCGCACCGGCCCCACCGACGCCGCGCGCCGCAACACCGAGGAGATCTTCGCGGATTTGTGGGACCAGGTGGTCCGCGCAGTTGCCGCGGGCCGCGGCCTGGAGCGACAGCGCGCCGAGGAGCTGCTGGGGCGTGGACCCTTTGGCGCGGACGAGGCGGTGGCCGAGGGCCTCGTGGACGCCGAGGTCTACCCCGACCGCGTCCCCAAGCGGCTCCGGGACACCCTGGGCAAGGTCAAGACCGTCAAGGCCCCCCGCTACTGGGTCCGACGGCGCCGGCTGGACCGCTGGCGCTGGCGCGCCCGCAACACCCCCGTCGTCGCCGTCATCCCGGCCGTCGGCCAGATCCTCGGGGGCAGCCCCGGTGGCGCCAACCAGGGCAACGTCATCACCGCGCGCACCCTCAACAGGATGCTCAACGCGGTGCGCAAGGAGCGCGCCGTGGCCGCCGTGGTGCTCCGCATCGACAGCCCGGGTGGATCCGCCGAGGCCAGCGATCTCATCTGGCGGCAGGTCGTCCGCCTGGCCCGCAAGAAGCCCGTGGTCGCCTCCATGGGGGACGTGGCCGCCAGCGGCGGCTACTACATCGCCATGGGCGCGGACCACGTCATCGCCCAGCCCGGCACCCTCACAGGATCCATCGGCGTGGTCGCGGGCAAGATCAACCTCCAGGGGTTGTACGAGCGGCTCGGCATCCACCACGAGGTGGTGTCCTATGGCGACAACGCCGGCTTCTACTCCACCTCCGGTGACTTCAACGACTCCGAGCGCGCCCGCCTGCGCGACCGGATGGCCGACTTCTACCGTATCTTCGTGGGCAAGGCCGCCGAGTGCCGCCAGCTCGACGAGGAGGACCTCGAGCAGCACGCCCGCGGCCGCGTCTGGACCGGCCGCCAGGCGCTGGACCGCGGCCTCGTGGACGGCTTAGGGGGCTTCCACGACGCCGTGGCCACCGCTTCGGATCTCGCCGGTCACGACCGGCCCCTCGTCGCCGTCACGCTCCAGCCCGTCCACGCCCCCTGGTGGTCGCCGCTGCGGTGGCTCACCGCGGCGAGGCTCTCCGAGCGATTCCCCACCCTCGGCTGGCTCACGCAGCCCGAGCTGCGCCGCGGCGGCCTGATGGCGCGGCTGCCGTTCGACTTCAGGATCGGCTAGCGACCGCTCAGTACCACAGCGTGTTCTGATACAGGAACAGCGGATACTCGATGTACAGCAGCTGCTGGTTCTCGTCGGAGGCCTCGACGAAGACGTTCTCGGTGCGGCCGGTGCCCTGATCGTAGATGCGGATGGGGGTGCGCTCGGAGGTGTCGCTGTTGGTGTCGACGGAGCGGTCCCACATGAGGATCTTGTTGCCGTCGTGGCTCCAGTGGGCGAGCTCGGGCTCGCCGTCGGTGGTCAGGAGCTGGGCGTGGGCGGCGTCCACGTCGTAGATCACCAGCCCCGCGACGTTGAGGCCCGAGGCGTTGTCGGTGATGCGGTAGTCCAGGAGCAGCTCGCCCCCGGTGGGGTTCCAGCGGGGGTTGCTGATGAGGCGGCCCTCGAGGAGCTGTGCCTCGACGTCGGCGGTGAACACGGACCAGGTGCCGGCCCCGTCGTGGGTGGCCACGCACAGCTGGTTCACGTCGTCCACTCCCTCACCGTAGTACTGCAGGAATGCCAGGCGCTCCCCGTGATCGGGGGAGGGCTCCCAGCGCGGCGAGCGGTAGTCGAACGTGGGCATGTCCTCGGTGACGATCTGCCAGCTGTCGGCGTCGCTGTCGTACACGGCGATGTCGCTGCGGTTGGACTCGGGATCGAACAGCTCGACAGCCACGAAGGCGCCGCCAGGCGACACTGCGGGCTCCAGGGCGTCCCGGTCCAGCGCGGCGGTGAGCAGCGTCACGTCGCCGTCGGGGAGCGGCACCTCCCATACACCGGCGACGCCCGGGTCGCCCTGCTCGCCGCTGACGAGGATGCTGTCCGTGGAGCGGCCGCGGCCCTGGTACTGCAGGTCGAAGACCGCGGCCGGGCCCAGATCCTCGTTGAGGATGCACACGTTGAGGTCGGTCAGATCGAGGCGCGGGTCCATCACCTGCAGGGTCGTGTCGCCTGATTCGTCCACGAGGGTGAGCACGAGGTAGTCGCCGGTGGGCGAGAACGTGATCTCCTGGAGCCCGACGATGGACATGCTCGTGCGCAGCGCCATGTACTCCTCGGCCAGCGAGACGCGCCCCTCGGGCAGCTCGGTGGGCACCGTGGGGACGGTGACGAATGCCACGTAGCGGGCCGAGGGGTCCGGGATGCCGTAGGGCGCGGACGCCGAGAGCAACGTGCCGGGGTAGTACTCGTCCTCCTCGCCGGACTGGGGCCACTCGTCCACCTGGTTGGTGGTCAGGCTGATCACCGAGCTCGGATCGGTGGCGTCGGCGACGAACACGTTCTCGGTGAAGGTGTCGTCCGTGCCCACGAAGACGATGCCGTCGGAGCTGCTGGGGGGGAACGGCCCCCGCTGATCGGAGTCGCCCACGCTGGCGAACTCCTGGGCCATGCAGCCGGCCAGCAGCGTCAGGGGCAGTGTCAGTGCGAGGAGGCGGTTCATCATCGGCAAGGCATTATAGCAAGGAGCGTACCAGGTACCCGGGCCCTCGATGAACGCCGGCGGGTCAGAAGCTCGAGCCGAGGTGCAGGTAGAACGAGTCCGCCCCGAAGTCCTGGGCCCCATCACCGAGGCCGGCCATGACCCCCATCTCGATGCGCAACATGCCGTTCCACAGGGGGATCAGGTCGGCGCGGAACTCCACGCCCACGCCAGGGCGCAGGCCGCCGAACCACGCGCCCAGCAGCTGGCCCACCGTCGCCCCGCCCGCGGCGATGTCGGCCGCCGTGGGGTAGGCCCCGTCGTTCCACGTCTGGCCCAGATCGAACATCACCGCCATGTGGAACCCGCGCACGAAGATGGGCAGGGTGCCGACGCCGCGCTCGATGAAGAACAGGGGGAAGCGGTACTCGAGGCTCAGCAGCGCGAGGTGGTCGCCGGAGAACGCCCCCGAACGGTAGCCGCGGAGCTGGTAGCCGTGGCTTGGGGTGCCCAGGTAGGAGCCCTCGGGGTAGGAGCCGCCGAGGCGGAAGGCCCCGTCGCCGACCCGCGCGCCGAAGGTGGTGCCCGCGGCGCCGCGCACGGCCAGCACGTGGTTGCGCCACCAGGGCATCGAGAAGTAGGCCCGCCACTCGGCCGACACCACGGTCTGGGACAGGGTGAGGGGCAGGCCCGTCCAGTCCTCGGCCCGCGCGCCGAGCCAGGGGTACATCAGGTCCGCCGTGATCCCGGCCTGGAATCCGGCCTCGGGCCCCCCCGAGTAGCGGTAGTACCGGGTCTGGCTGAACGAGTAGCCCACCTGCAAGTTGGCGTAGTTGCCCTGCCCGGGGAGGTAGGGGAGGTACGCGTCGGGCGGCGTCTCGCTCAGCGCGGAGCGGAAGTCCAGCTGGTACTTGACCGAGACGCTGTGACGGGCGTGCAGCGGCAGCGAGATGTTGGCGTAGGGGCGGTGGCGCTTCTCGAGGTAGGTCTCGGGGCCCGACGTGACGCCGTGGATCTCCGCGCCCACCTGCGAGGGGACGGCCACGTGATCGACCCAGATCGCGCCCTGGCCGATGCTGTAGGTGTAGTACCCCACCCGAAGCTGCGGACGCAGCGCTGACAGCTCGTACCAGGCCCCCCAGTTCAGGTGCTCGTGATCGGTGCGGTACGAGGCGTTGACGCCGTAGGCGTGGAGCCGCAGCGCGTCGCGGCCGCCGCTCTTGGCGCCGAGCTCCCAGGCCTTCCAGCCGCCGTGGGACTCCACGATGGGGAGGATGTAGCGGGGCGGGAACAGGGACCGCAGGGGGTTGTACCGTTTCGACTCGAGGGCGGCCTCGTGCCGGGGTGGCAGCGGCAGGGCCTCCAGCGGCGTCGGCGGCGGAGGCTCCAGGTGCGGCGTCCAGGAGTCGGGATCGTAGACCGCGCGGCGCAGGTCCGGGCCGCTGGACACGTACCCCTCGTAGATCAGCCAGCGGCCGTCGGTCGTCACCTGGGGATGGAACGCCCCGGAGATGACGCGGGTGACGCGCAGCAGCTGGCCGTCGTCGAGGCGGACGGCGTAGATGTCGTAGATGCCGCTGCGGTCGCTGGAGAACAGCACGTGCTCGCCGTCGGGGCTCCAGACGGGCTCGAGGTCGATGGCGCGGTCGTGGGTCAGCCGCTGCAGGAGTTCGCCCTGGGGCGAGTAGACGACGATGTCGCGGTTGCCGCCCGGGAGCCAGGCGCTGACGGCGATCCGCTGGCCGTCCGGCGACCAGCGCGGCTCCGAGTACTGGGTGTAGTCCTGGTTGGCGGTGATGCGCTGCAGGCCATCCTCTTCGGACCACAACGCCAGGTCGTTCTGACCCAGGCCGTTGACCACGCACACCAGCTCGCCGTCGCTCCCGGGGCGCACGTCGGGATCGCGCGCGCGGGCGCCATGGGTGAGTCGCTTGCGGCGCAGGGGCCGCTTGCCGTCCACCTCGAAGCTGTAGAGGTCGTACCAGTCGTAGTCGATGGCGTGGGGCCGCAGTGCGGCGAAGTACAGGGTGTCGCCGTCCTCGTCGAGGGTCATGCCCTGGGGATCCCAGTGCCTCGACAGGATCTCGGACGCGGTGCCGTCCGGCCTCATGCGCCGGATCGTGGCGGGGCCGCGGTAGTGCCGATACACGTGGTAGATCCATTGCCCGTCCGGCGATACCAGCGGCCTGGACGCGCCGTCGGGCGGCGCGCTGAGGGCCTCGAAGTCGGTGAGGCCCGCCTCCATGAGCTGCCGCTGGGTCGCGCGCGCCTCGGTCGTGACCTCCTCCTCCCAGTCCTTCCACAGGTCGGTGAAGCGCCGGCCGAACACCTTCTTCGCCGGCAGGACGAACGGGATGAGCTGCGCCCCGTGGGCGTGGCTCATGCGCGCCCACGAGTCCGGGCCGTACTGCTGCGCCACGTACTGGTGGAAGCGCCCGCCCCAGATGTAGCGCAGGTGACCGCCGGGCCAGGCGTCCAGGTAGCCGTCGGCCTGGCCGATGGGCGGGAACTGGCCGTCGAGGGCGGCCGTGCGCACCAGCATCTTGGCCCACGCCGAGCGGTTGCGTCCGCCGCCGGTGTAGGTGCTCTCGCTGTAGACCGCCATCCCCTCGATCATCCAGCCCGGCACGACGCGGTTGGGCTTGACGTAGCCGCCGAACAGGAAGCGGAAGACCTTGTTGATCCCCTCGACCGTGTCGATGTGCAGGATGTGGGTGTACTCGTGGACGAACAGGGCCCAGAGCCAGTCGTCGTACCCCTGCAGGGACTGGCGGGACATGGGGGACGTGGCGTAGAGGATGATCGTCGGGTAGGGCATGGACGCGGCGAAGCCGTTGGCGTCGTCCGACGCGTCCACGATCACCACGTCGAGCTTGCGCGGCAGCTGGTGGTCCAGCTCCACCGTCATGAGCCCGTGGACCTCCTCGAACACCCGCGCGCCCTTGTAGGCCAGGAAGCTCTCCCCCTGGTGGTAGTGGATGCGGAAGTGGTCGGTCTCGAGGGTGCGCCACCGGAGGCCGGGATCGTAGGCTCGTGCGGGGAGGACCGCAGCGAAGAGCGCGAGGGCGAAGAGTCCGAGCAGGAGCGAGCGCATCGTCACTAGCTTCGACACTCCTGCGGCTCCTGGGAAGGGGGCGTTATCGACCCTGTTGTGTTGCGACGAGCCAGTCCTCCAGGATGACCTGGGCCGCCACCGCGTCCACCACCTTACGCTGTTGCCGTCCGTCCATGTGACGCTGCTGCAGTCGATCGTGCGCCTCGACGGTGGAGTAGGCCTCGTCATGATACGCCACTCGCAGCGATGGGCGCGCGTCGGCCAGCTTTGCCGCGAAGAAGCGCGCGTCGCGGGCGATCCGCCCCTCGCTGCCGTCGGCGCGCACGGGGATACCCACGACCAGCACCTCGACGTCCCGCGCGTCGATCAACTCCAGGAGTCGATCCAGGTCGCTGCGCACGGAGACGCGGGTGAGCACCTCCAGGGCCAGGGCGAGGGTTCCGCTGGGATCCGTGGCGGCGATGCCGATACGGCGCTTGCCCAGGTCCAGGGCGAGGGCTCTGACGGGGGGGGCGGTGGGATCAGAAGTAATAGTGCAGCCCAATGGCCCCGAAGGAGGAGGCGGCGGGCCCGACGCCGGTGGTCACGTCCACGCCGCTGGACGGGGAGACTCCCACGTCCACGTTGACCCCGAACTCCGCCGAGATGCCGAGGTTCTCCAGCCCGAACAGGAAGAACTCGATCCCCACGGCGGGCTGGCCGCGGACCGCGCGCGAGCCGTCGGAGAACCCCGCGTAGCCGGCGCCGATGCCCGCGTACACGTTGAGGTTGTCCTCGGCGAGGAACGCGAACAGCATCCTGAAGCCCGCGAAGAACTGGTCGTTCTGGGAGCGGGCCCGGTACAGGGCCATGCCGGCGATCCCCTGCAGCTGGATGTTCACCGTGGGCTGCTTGGCGGGGAAGGTGTACTTGATCGACGCGGACGTCATCGGGCTGAGCTGGTTGGTGAACCCCACCGCGAAGCGACCGCGGAGGTCCTTGGCCGACGCGTCGAGGGGGATCACCGAGAGCAGCAACAACAGACAGAAGAACGAGCGAATTCGCATGATGTTCCTGTCTATCCCGGGTGGGCGACCGAGGTCAA
>CAYRNR010000147.1:0-19888 GCA_964425605.1 uncultured Rickettsiales bacterium
ACCTGGAGCCGCACCTCGCCGTAGCAGCTGCCGTTGTAGCCGCCGCTGATGGGCAGCTCGAACCACTGCATCTCCTTCTTGTCCTCCAGCGTGATGGTGAACGTGTCCATGTTCACCCTCACCTCCATGGTCTTGGGGCGGCTGTACGCCGACCAGTTCGACGAGCTCGAGGCGTTGCCGGGGAAGACGCCGACGCTGGAGATGGACCAGTCCATCGCCTCGACGGTCACCCACTCCTCGGTGCCGCCCTCGGCCACCCACGCGCTGTTCATCTTCTCGTCCACCAGCTTGCCCTGCTCCGCGGCGTTGGAGGAGATCTCGATGACCATGGTCTTGGGGCGGTCGTCCTCCTTGAACGTGGCGCGGATCTCCGCGAAGGCCGCCAGGGAGCCGAAGTCCGCCTCTGGCGCCGGGTGGACGCTGCGGATGGTGAACCGGGCCTTGCCACCCCAGAGATCGCCGCCGATGGCCAGCTCGCCCATGTCGATGGTCACGGGGCCGTACTCGTTGGCGAAGCTGTGGGTGACCTGCGTCACCTGCTGGGGGTTCTGCTGGTCGTCCAGCGAGAAGATGTCGATGTCCACCTGGTTGGGGACCCCGTACCGTCCGAACTCCCGCTCGTCCGGGCCCATGCCGGGGACGACCGTGAAGCTCAGCAGGGTGCCCCGCGGCAGGTCCAGCTCGATCCACTCACCCACGCCGTCGTTCTCGTTGCCCTCGACCCAGCCCGTGGCCGGATCGCCGTCCACTGCGGCGTTGGCGTTCATCTTGACCGAGTCCCCCCAGGAGTCCTTCACCTCCGACGACGCCGTGGCGCCCGCCAGGGCCAGGCCCGGCATCAGGAGCAGTCCGAGGATCACGAGGCAGAGGGCGGGGAAACGGCTCATGGAGACACTCCTGGGCTGGTTGGGACGCCCATCGTACCCCAGGGGCGGTGAAGGGGAAAGCGGCAGCTCCGTTGCAGGGGGTGGGCACACATTTCGCGCAGCTTGTCGTATCCTGTCTCGCCATGAACGACGGTCCCCGCCCCCTGCACCTGCTGTTCGTCTGCACGGGAAACCTCTGCCGATCCCCCATGGCCGCCGGCATCGCCCGCCACCTCGCGGCCCTCAAGGGCATGAACGTCGAGGTCCGGTCCTGCGGCACCATCGCCCGCCACGGCAACCCGGCGTCGGAGAACGGCGTCATCGCCTGCGCCGAGAAGGACGTGGACATCAGCGACCACGAGAGCCAGCCGCTGGAGCGCGACCTCGTCGAGTGGGCCGACCAGATCCTCTGCATGGAGGAGCGCCACCTCCTCGCCGTCAACGCCCAGGACTGGCGCGCCCCGTTCAAGACCTGGTCCCTGGCCACCTTCGTGAACAAGAAGGCCATCGACGATCCGTACCGCAAGTCCATGCGCAAGTACCGCAAGACCCGGGACATCCTGTGGAAGGCGGTGGACGCGGCGCTGGAGAAGCTCGTCGTCTAGGGCGTCGTCAAGGCGCCGCCACCGTCTCGACCTGCCAGCTCCCCGACGCATTACTCAGCAGCACCAGCGCTCGCGCGCTCTCGTCCCGGTAGGCCACGTGGGCGCCCGCTGCGGTCGCCGCCACGGTGGCGAACGTGGCCTCGGTGGTCCCGATCGGCAGCGACTCCGCGCTGAAGCTGCCGCTGCTGTCGGTGGCGTACCGGATCTCGCCGTCGCCGAGCGGGATGTGGGCGACGTGCACGTGCCCCGCGTCGTCCAGGGAGATGGACACCTGGTCGTGGCAGGGGGTGGGGTCGACGACCTGGATGGCCCAGGAGCCGGACGCGTTGGTGGCGTATCGCACCTCGTCGGGGTGGCAGTACGCGAGGTGGAGGTGCCCCGCGGCATCCAGCGCGATGTCGCTCGCGCGCAGGTACGTCCCCGTCTCGAGGCCGACGTCCACGGGCTCGGTCAGCACGGCCTCGCCCGAACCGGAGCCGAGGTACAGGCCCCGCTCGTCCCCGCCACCGCCGTCCGCGGACAGCCCGAGATAGGTCGTACCGTCCGCAGCCGTCACCAGGGACGCGTGCCTCGTGCCGGTCACGTCCACCTCGAGCTCCTGCTGTACGACGGCCCCCCCTTCGAAGGTCGAGACGACGAAGTGCGAGGAGTACGACCAGCGAGCCCAGATCTGCGGCTCGCCCTGGGCGTCCGCGCCGACGGCGTACACGACCTCGTCCCCCCAGCATCCGGCGATCCAGGGGATCATCGTGCGCTCCCACATCCCTGTCTCGTTCGTGGCGTACCAGGCCTCGCCGGGGTAGTGGTGGTTGTCGTTGTAGTAGTAGACCAGGTGGGCCACGTCCCGCGCGTCCAGGTCGAACACCATCGGCTCACCGCAGTGCACCGCGAAGGAGTCGGGGTTCCCCGAATCCACGCTCTGGCTCACCCACGCGCCGCTGTCGTTGCGGGCGTAGGCCGCCCCCTCCGCGTCGTCGTCGTGGTAGGCGATGTGCAGGAATCCCCCGCTGTCCGCGGCCAGCTCGGCGTACTCCCCCATCCCGTCGAACGTCCCGGGCAGATCCGGCCAGTCTTCGACGGTGTCGTCGTCGTCGTCGTCGTCCGCAGGTGTGGCGTCGTCGTCATCCCCGGGGGAGGCGTCGTCGTCCGCAGGGGTGGCGTCGTCGTCGTCCCCGGGGGAGGCGTCGTCGTCGTCCCCGTCCGGAGACGAAGGGCAGCCGAGCAGGATCAGCAGGGTCGCGAGAACCAGGGGGACGGAGCGCATCCCTCGAGGGTACACCGGAGGCCCTAGTCCTTGAACCAGTACCAGGTCCAGGTCACCTCACCCAGTGCCATGAGGACAGGTTCCAGATCATCTCCGGTTCCCCACAGCTGGAGCGACGGCCTGAAGTAGAGGCCGACCGAGAACATGCGACCCGGACTCGACAGGTCCACCCCGATCCTCGCCCCACCTCCGACCGCGCCCGAGAACTCTCCGAAGACTCGACCGATGGCGGTCACCAGCATCGGCGCGATGGCAAGGGACGCGGGCTCTCGCGCGCTGGTGTAGAAATGGACGGCCGTCCTCTGGATGTAGAGGCCGCTGCCGAGGGGATACAGCGCCAACGCCATGTAGGGGAGGTCCCAGAGGAGATCGATCGAGACGTGGTCCGCGGGGAACAGCCGCAGCTCGAGATTGGGGGGCCCAAACCAGAACATGGGCGACTGCAGACCATCGGCGAGGACGGATCCGGCGGCCGGACCCATCGCGAGGTTGAAACCCATCCCAGCGACCCGGTCCTCGGCGCGTGCGGGAGCCGACACGGCCACCACCACCGCCATGGCGAGGCAGGTCAGAATCGCCGCGGGCGACGCCATCCGGCGAAGATTCATGTTCCCCCCGATCAGAATCCGAAGAAGTTCTTGAACCAGTCCCAGACCCCGAAGGCCTTGCCCGACGGAGGCTTGCCCGCCTCCTCGACGGAGACGGTGGGGTTCGGGGACCACTGGGGCAGCTGTCCGGTCGCGAGCATGCGCGACGTGTCGGCGAGGTCGAGGCTGACCGGCTCGGCCTTGGCCACGGCGGTGAGGGACTGCTCGGCCTCCAGCGCGGTGGGGAAGCGCTTGCGCACCGGCCGCTCCAGGAGCCGCGCGAGGGCAGCGGCGAGGGCTGGCGAGATCTCGTGCGCGCGGGCGAACTGCTCGGTGAGATCGCCCTCGAGGACCATGGTGACGAGCTTGACGCCGGCGTCCTTGAACAGGACCTCGCCGGTGAGCAACTCGTACAGGACGCAGCCCAGGGAGAACTGGTCGCTGCGGCCGTCGAGATCCTCGCCGCGCAGCTGCTCGGGGGACATGTAGCACGGCGTGCCGCGGGTGAGGTTGAGGGTGGTCGTGAGGAACAGGTTGGCCGTGGAACGGGCGATGCCGAAGTCGAGGACCTTGACCAGGCCGCCGGGGGCGAGGATGAGGTTCTCGGGCTTGATGTCGCGGTGCACGAGGTTCAGGGGCTGACCGTCCTGGCCCTTGCGGTCGATGGCGTGCTGCAGGGCGCGGCACACCTGGGCGCCCACCTCGGCGACGAGGCCGGGGGGCAGCTGGGTCCGGTGGTTGGCGAAGTGCTCGACGATGTCGCGCAGCGTGGGCCCCTCCACGTACTCCATGACGAGCACGTGGCGGCCGTCGATCTCGACGAAGTCGAGGATCTGCACCACGTTGGGGTGGGACAGCAGGCCGCCGATGCGCGCCTCGTTGACCAGCGAGCGCATCATCTGGGGCTGGGCGTTGGCCAGGGACTCGTGGAGGATCTTCAGGGCCACGTCCTTGGAGAAGCCCATGGCGCCCTCGGTCCGGGCGGCGAAGACCCTCGCGGCAGCTCCCGCGCCGATCTCCTGGACCAGGGTGTACTCCCCGATCTGGACGCCCGGCTGTAGCGGATCCTCGGCCATCTACCCTCCCTCAGGCGAGTTCCATCATAGCTTCACGGCGGTGAGCGCGTCGCCCCCCTGGGTCCGCGTGGCGCTGCGCTGCTCGCGCACGTAGGGGGATGCGCGCAGGTGGGCGCGCACGGCCTTGCGCAGCACGCCGGTGCCGAAGCCGTGGAGGATGAACACCACGCCGCGCCCGGCCATGGAGGCGTCGTCGAGGAACTGGTCCACCTTGTCGAGGGCCTCGTCCACGCGCTCGCCGCGCAGGTCGAGGGTGTTGTCCGGGAGGCGGACGGCGCCCTCGATGTCCACGTCCAGCTCACGACCGCCGATGGGGTTGGGGCGAGGGGACCTGGACTCGCGCTTCACAGCGGCGCCGGGCGTCCCCTTCGCGGGCCCGAGGTCGCGGGTGCGGCACACGATGCGGGCGCCGCCCACCTGCACCTCGACCCGCCCCTTGCGATCGGGCAGCGAGGCCAGGGTGCCCTCCCGGCCGCCCGCGACGACGGTGATGCGATCGCCCACCTTCGCGCGCTCCCAGTCCACGCCGGCAGAGGGTGGCGCAGGGGCCTTGCCCGCAGCCCTCTCGAGATCGGCGCGGACCCGCTTGCCGCTGGTGACGATGCGACGGCGCGCGCGGTCGGCCGAGGTGAGGCTCGGGGCCTTCTGGAGCTCGCGGATGATGCCGCGGACCACCTCGCGGTAGCCCTCGACCTCGTCGTCGAAGGTCTCGATGACCTCCTCGCGCAGGGTGCGCATCCGCTGCTTCAGGTCGGCGGTCTGGCGCTCGAGGCGCGCGCGCTCCTTCTCCGCCTCGGCCCGCGCGCGCTGTGCCTCGTCGGCGTTCTTGCGGACCGCGGCCCGCTCCTCCTCGAGGCTCGCCAGCAGGGACTCCACCTCGCGGTGGGTGGGCTCGACGCGCGCCTCGGCGTCGGCGAGCACCTCCTCGGGCAGGCCCAGGTGACGCGCGATGTCGAAGGCGTAGCTGCGGCCGGGGTTGCCGGTGCTGAGCCGGTAGGTGGGTCGCAGCGCGTCGGGATCGAACTCCATCCGGCCGTTGACGAACCGATCGTCCACCTCGGCCAGCGCCTTGAGGGGGGCGAAGTGGGTGGTGGCCACGGCCAGGGCGCCCCGGTCGAGGACCGCCCGGAGCACGGCCGCGGCCAGCGCCGCGCCCTGCTGCGGGTCCGTCCCCACGGCGATCTCGTCCACCAGCACCAGGGCGTCGCCGTCGCTGTCCTGGAGCATCCGCAGCACCCGGTTCAGCGCCAGCAGGTGACCGGAGAAGGTGGACAGATCCTCCTGCACCGACTGCTGGTCGCCGATGTCCGTGAGCACCAGCGCGAACAGGCCGATGCGCGAGCCCGCCTCCACGGGCAGGTGCATGCCCGCGCGCGCCATGAGGGCGCACACCCCCAGCGTCTTGAGCGTGATGGTCTTGCCGCCCGCGTTGGGTCCCGAGAGGATCAGCGCGCAGCGGTCGGCGTCCAGGCGCACGTCGTTGGGGACCACGTCGGTGCCCTTGAGCGCCAGCAGCGGATGGCGGGCCGCTCGAAGCGCCACCACCGGGCTCTCCTCGATCACCGGCTCGGCGCCGTCCAGGTCCACCGAGAGGCGCGCGCGGGCGTGGATCGCGTCCAGGCGGGCGGTGAGATCCAAACCAGCGCGGATGTCGTGGGACCACGCCGCCACCGACTCGCACAGCGAGCCGATGATCGCCATCTCCTCGCGCCGCAGCTCCGCGTCCGCCATCTTCAGCTGGTTGTTCAGGCCCACCACCTCGCGCGGTTCCACGAACAGCGTCTGGCCCGAGCCCGACGTGTCGTGGACGATCCCCAGATCCAGGGACTTCGCCTGGACCTTCACCGGCACCACGTATCGGTCGTTGCGCTGGGTGAGGTACTCCTCCTGCAGGGCGCCCTCCCAGTCACCGCCGCTGGTGAGGTCCTCCAGCGTCCCGCGGATCGACTCGTGCAGCCTGGCCTTGCGCGACCGCAGTTCGATGAGGTGCGGGTAGGTGACCGTGGACAGCTCCCCCGAGCGGTCGAAGGAGGCCGACAGCCTGGACTGGAGCTCGGGCAGCGGGACGATCCCCTCGGCCAGGTGCTGCAGGTCCATGCAGCGGTCCGTCCGGTTCTTGACGTACGACCGCAGCCGCGCCAGCCCCTCGAGGGTGTCGGCCACCTCCAGCAGCAGGCGCCCCTCCAGCAGCTCCCCCTTGGCGCACCGGGTGAGCTGGGACCTGACGTCCCGCACGCCGCCCAGGGGTACCCGCTCCTCCTCCACCAGCGCCCGCATCTGCGTGACCTGCCGCAACAGCAGCCGCACGTCGCCGGCGTCGTCCAGCAGGTTGGGCGACGCGCACCGCTCCCGCCCCACGGCCGTGGCCGCGCGCTGGGCGAGGGCATCCACCACCCCTGGCCAGTCCAGGGAGTCCATCGAGAGGCGAACGAGGGAGGCGTCATCGTGCATGGCGAGCGCATGATCGTCCGGTTCGGCGGTGGGGGCAAGGGGAACGGGCGGGTGCTCGATACACGTCCGATCTCATTCGGACTACCGCGAGAGAGAAGAAGCACGCCACGGCGCCACGACGCCGCAGAGATCAACCGGGTCTCCCACGTTGCGCCGTAGCATCGAGGCGTCGTTGCGTGTTTCCCCTGTGGAGGTTCCAACCAGATCACGCCCGCGTGGCTGACTTCAGAGCGACCTCGCGGGTCGTCTCCGGCTACGAATCTGAGGTGGACTCTCTCGACGCCCACACACGGAACATCCCCGGAGCGTCGTTGGCCCGGGACGTGAATCCGTACCGGTCGTAGAAGCCCGACGCGCCCTTGGCTGCCATCAGTCCCACAAAGGATCCGGGGCGTGCGTGGACGCCGAGGTATGCCATCAGATGCTCCATCATCGTTCGCCCGATGCCGCAGCCCCGATGCGGCGGCAGCACCATCATGTCCTGCACGTAGAAGTACATCCCGCCATCGCCCACGATCCGGGCGCACCCGATGACCTGGCCATCGGCCACGGCACAGATCGAGAACAGGGCGTTTTCGAGACCCTGGAGTACAGCATCCCCGGCCACCGGGTACCACCCCATGGCCTCCCGCAGGCGGCCGTACTCCTCTACTGTCGGGGCTCGCTCTTCGATCTCCACCATCGCACCACCTCCCGCGGGACACCGCCGCTCCCTCGATAGTCAAAGCATCCTGAGCGTATTGGCGAATTCCACAAGGTCTGCCGCGTAGGCCCTCGTCTCCTCGTCGTCGTGGTCGAGGAAGATCCGGATGGTCTTATCGCCATCGAGGAGTCTCCTGCGGATCTGGCCCGGTACGTCGATCCCGAGCCGCAGCACAGTCCCCCGGAGCCGGGCTCCCTCAGCCTCCCCCACTGCACTGGCGGCGCAATCACGAAGAAACGAGAGGAGATGCCTTTCCAGTGGATCGTCGAGAACCGGCAGACTCCGGGCCTGCTCGTTCTCCAGGATCTCGAACAGGAACGGGATGACGTAGGGCGTCGCCCGGTACAGCGTGCCCTGGTGGATGATCGCGCTGTGAAGCCCTCCCCACAGGGCTTCCTCTCGGACATCTTCATCTTCGTGAACGAGGTCCCGCAACATCTGCGGTACATCCGAGGCGAGGCCGTATGCGTGCGTCAGTAGGTGCCACTGAACATGGTCGATGGTTTCAAACATGGCTAGCCGGACAGCTCCCGCACGAACTTTGCGAGTTCCGTGGGGGAGAGAACGGATGGTGTCGGCATTGATCGCCTCCCACCGCGAAGCCTACATCACGGGCTCCGAGTCGGGTTCCACCGCGCCGAGAGCGGCATCGGGGTCGATTTGCTCGCCGTGCCCAGGAGGTGCCAGGTGATTCACAGGGAACGAACCGCTGATTCACGAACGTCCCTTGGTTTCCCGCGCCTCCGCGAAGAACGCGCGATCCAGCGGCCCGGCGATCACGAGGAGGACCAGACCTGCTCCTGCGCTCAGCAGTGCAAACACCACCACGACCGGCGCCAACGCGGCCTCGGGCACCCAACGGATTACGGTGACGGAAGTCAGCCCCGCCACCCCCCCCCAGACGCCATAGACCAGCCCGCCGAGGCGGGGAGGGAGGTCACCGACGATTCGCGAGCCCATCGACGCTCCCACCAGGGGTTCGAAGACGGAACAGCCGAGCCAACCGGCGGCTGCAAGTGGAAGCGTGAGCGCGCCTGCCACGCCGAGCAGGCCCATGGGTATCATGCACAGCGCATACGCCACGGACGCCGCCCCCACGACGGCGATCGCCGGAATTCGCCGCTCGAACGGCAAGATCAAGCCGAGCGCGGCCAGGGAAGCCACGATCACGATCACGAGCGGATTGGTGTCTATCACGAACTGGGACAGGCCTACGGCCATTCCGTCCCTGATGGCGCTCGTCAGCGGGACCGTGCCCCCGTACAGCAGGACCAGGTGGGGCCACATCAGGCCCATCACGATGGCCGTGCCGCCCAGGGTTCGGATCGGTCGTGGGTTGCGCGACGACGCGGAGTGGATGGTCTCCCTGGCGAGCGCTGACGCACCCGCGAGCGGCGCCGCGCCGATCAGCGCCGTCACGCCAGCCAGGCACAGCAGCAGCTGCTGGTGATCGAAGGCGTAGAACATGGCCCCGGTGTACTTGCCGGCCAACAGTCCCGCGTTCACCGCGGCGTACAGGAACAGCATCGTCGCGGTGCGCTGGTTCTCGAGCGATCCCGGGAAGACTGCCCCCAAGATCGTGACCAGGCCCGGCCAGAACAGTCCCCGACCCACGGCCAGCGCGAGGTAGGCCGGCAATGCCATGGGTAATGGCCCCATACCGAGCAGGATGAAGCCCGCACCCGCGAGGACGACACCGATCGGCGCGAGCCAGCGTGGGCCTGTCAAGAGACTGAGGAGACCGCCGAGCAGGGGGGCGCACGCAGCCAGGGTGCTGTAGAGCCGGTACAGGGCGGTGGCCTTCTCCCAGGCCATGCCCAGCCCGCCGTCGGCCGGGTCGGCCGACAGGCGCATCAGCAGCGACCAGTCAGCGCCGAAGAACGCCGCGTCCCACAGGAAGGCCCCGGCGACCACGAGCAATGTGATCGGGATCCGATGGCGGTAGATCCGCCGGCCTGTTAGCGACGACCGTCCATGCGATGGCCCATCTCCTGTCATCTCATCCCCCGCTGTCGGCCCGTGATGCTCTCGTGGCTGACGGGGTGAGGTCGATTGCACCACCTCCCCGTCCCCGAGCATCAAGCGTGAAGCATCCCCGACCACCTGGCTCCGTTCAGTTCTAGCTCAGGCGGGATGGTCACGAAAGGACCCAACAAGGTGCCAACAAGGTGCCTGCCACTTCTCACGGGCCACCTCTCGCGGGGCAAGGGGTTCGAGCGCCAGTGGTATATTCGAAAAAGGGGTTCAGCTATGCGGCCGTCAACTCAACGAAGTCTCGTAGCCGCTGCGGGTCCGCTGCTCTCGAGTCTGCTCAGTCTCGCGATCCTGGGGTGTGAGGAGGGGCCGGAGGCCTGGGACGAGCGGGTGTGCGCCGACGAAGAACAGGCATTCATCCACGACAAGGTCGTTCTGGCGGAGGACGTGTCAGCGGAGACCAAGGCCCGGCTGTCGTCGATGTTCGGCGAGACCTACAACGTGTACGACCACATCGTCCTCGAGCTCGTCGCCGCCAGGGATCGCGGAGACATCTACTGCGGCTCACCGGCGGCTGCCTACGAGAACGAAGACGGGAGGGCACGTCTCGGGATGGCCGTCCCGCGCCGGGGAACCATCTACATGAACACCGAGCACGAGACCTGGCTCGACGCGGTGGAGAGCTGGCGGGAGGCACGCTTCCGAGGGCAGTACTCCGAAGACGAGATCCGCTCGTTCGTACCGCTGCTGGAACTCGAGGCGTACCTGGACTACCGGAACTCGGTGTGGGACTTCGTCCACGAATCATCCGAACCGATCAGCACACTGGTTCACGAGGCGGCACATCTCGCTCTACCGAGCTACGGCCACATATCCGAGGACGAGTACGATCCGAACCCCGGTAATCCAGAACTGGACCTGATCTACGAAGCTGGGTACGCCGCTCACGATTCCACCTACGACCTGTGGAGCGAGGCCTCGGCGCTGATGCGTGAGGTGAGTCCGCTGGACTGGGACTCCGTCGCCGCCGGGAATGGCCAGGTCTGTGCCCTGACGAACGAGGGGCGAGTCGCATGCTGGGGCAGGAACACCCATGGCCAGGCCGATGCCGTGCAGGGGACCTACGTCCAGATCGTCGCGGGAACGGATTTCTCCTGTGGCCTGGACGCAGATGGGAGAGCCGTTTGCTGGGGCCGCGACGAGGATGGTCGGACGAATCCCCCGGATGAACGGTACTCCCAGATCGCAGCGGGCAGCCGCCACGCCTGTGGAATCCGCACCGAAGACGGGGCGGTCTCCTGCTGGGGAAAGGACAGCCACGGGCAGGCCTCCCCTCCCCCCGACGCCATGGTAGACCTCGGGCTCGGCTCTTCTCACAGCTGTGGAGTCCTTCCCGACGGAATCGCGGTCTGCTGGGGAGACAACACCCACCAACAGACGGACGTACCCGAGGGAGATTTCCTGGACGTGGGGGGCGGAATCAATCACAGCTGTGGGCTGCTTACCGATGGGACGATTTCTTGTTGGGGATGCAGCGGATCGGCGACCGAGGAATGTGCCCCCCCGACGTCGATAGGCTTCGTCGAGGTCTCCAGCCACGGGTTCTCCAACCATGCGTTGGAGGACAGCGGACTCCTGCATTGCTGGGGTCACGAAGACATCGACTGTTCAACCGTCGTGGAGACCGATCTCCTCTCGGTCTCGACGGGTAGCAGCTCCGTCTGTGGCATCACGATCGAGCAGAAGGTCGATTGCTGGGGCTGCGACGGCCGCGGATACGGGCAAGACGGCAACTTCGGGCAATGTGAAACGCCATAGCGAGTAGTCGTTCACTGTTCATTTGAGTGAGAAGAGGGGCGGTCCATCCAGGACCGCCCACGCCAAGGGAGCCATGCCGCGCGTCCAGCGCGCGCCAAGACGCAATCAGACAGAAGAAGACGGGGACTCGGAGATTGCCGCAGGGTTGGCCGGGAGTCTCCTGCTGCTCATTCCATGCCAGAACAGGGATGATGGGCAACACGTTGAGCCGCGCTACAGTCATGCTAGATTGGCTCCTCTGGGGGGTGACCATGCTGCGTAGAATCTCCTCACTTCTGCTCGTCGGACTCTTCGGACTCTCTTGCCATGACGGCGGTGACGACGACACGGACCGGGACGACGACTCCACGCAAGCCGACGACGACGATGTCGCGGATGACGACTTCACTCCTGACGACGATGACGACGCGGTGGACGACGATGCGGCGGACGATGACGACGTTGCTGTCGCGGACTGCAGTGATCCGGCGGCGCTTCAGGTTCCGGACGAGCACGCATCGATCCAGGCAGCCATCGACGCGGCGGCGGGCGGCGATCTGGTGTGCGTGGCTCCCGGCTCCTACTACGAGAACATCGAGTTCGGTGGCAAGGCAATCCACGTACTGGGAACGGACGGGCCGACAGCCACCGTGATCGACGGTGGGGATACGGACACCGTGGTCTCGATCACGGACGGCGAAGGGATGGACACGGTCCTCCAGGGATTCACCGTCACCCACGGCTACGGCGACGTTGGTGGGGGAATCTACGTTCGCGATTCCAGCCCGACCCTCGTCGACCTGGTCGTCTCGGACAACCGGTCCTACACGGACGGTGGCGGGATGGGGCTGGACACGGCCAGTCCCACGGTCATGGCAGCCACCTTCAGCGACAACACGGCCGAGGACGACGGCGGGGGAGTGTACATGGTGTCGTCGAGCCCGGTGTTCTTCGACGTCGTGGCCACAGGCAACCTCGCTGGTGGTGGCGGTGGAATGGACATCCGAGCATCTGCGCCATTCATGGAGCGCGTCACCGTCAGCCACAACGAGACCAGCGGCGGCGGTGGCGGGGTAGCTACCTACAACTCAAGCGTGGTCTTCTCGTACCTTTGGGTCACGGACAACGCCGCCGACGGCGCTTGCGGCGGCATGTGGATCAACCACGACTCTCCGGAGATCTCCTTCGCCCTGGTCGAAAACAACCGCGGCGAGTCCGGTGGTGGGCTCTGTGTCCAATCGTCAAACGCCACCCTCGACAACGTCCTCGTGGTGAACAACACGGCGATATGGGGTGGTGGAATCAAGTTGTACAACGTGGACCCGGTGACGCACCGAAACGTGGCGGTGATTGGGAATCACGCTGCGGAGGATGGCGGTGGAGTGTACGTGTCGGATACCGAGATGACTCTGGAGAACTGGATCGTCGCGGGGAACCGGGCTGACAGCGTGGGCGGTGGAATCTACATCCGCGACCATACGCCGCAGCTCCTCCACGCGACGGTCGTGGGTAATGACGCGGCCTTGGCCGGCGGGGGGATCTACGTCCACGAAGACGCTTCTCCGACGCTGACGGGGGTCTCGATCTGGGGCAACTCCGCGGGGTGGGGAGGAGGAGGGCTGTTCGCGGAAAGCCTCGGTCTCGCGCTGAGCTACTCGAACGTGTCCGGAAACGGCCCTGAGGACTACTACTGCTCCCAGTATCCGACCTGGAATCCGACGGGCACCGACGGTAACCGAGCCGAAGATCCGGACTTCCTGGACAACGTCGGGACCGACGCGTTGCTGTGGGACCTCCATCTGGATTCTACATCGCTGCTGATCGACGCGGGGGATCCCACCGGGCAAGATCCCGACGGCTCCGTGCCAGACATCGGCGCGTACGGTGACGAATTCGCGGATCAGTGGGATCTGGACCAGGACGGGTACTACGAGTGGTGGCAACCAGGGGCCTACGACTACGACACCTATCCAGGCCTGAACCTCGACTGCGACGACCAGGACGCATCGGTCTTCCCGGGGAGCGGATGTTGACGACTTCCCTTCCGGTCAGGAAACCAAGTGCGACGCGCTCGACATGAAGCAAGTGGCCTTGCGGCACAAGTACAAGAAGCTCGACGACGATGTGGAGACCGCGGGGAGCCACAACATCGTTCTGTGCCAACGGGTCGAGATGGACAGACGCCATCGGGGTCAAGCGGGGCAGAGGTTGGTACTTGGCCAGGGGAAGTCGGTGCGAGTGAGGGGAGAAAGCGACGGGGAAATGGAGACATGCAGTCGTCACGGCGCCACGACGCGACGCCGCAGAGATCAACCGGGTCTCCCACGTTGCGCCGTAGCATCGTAGCGTCGTTGCGTGTTCCCCGGCCTTCAGCCAACAAGGGCCAACAAGCCCCAGCCAACTGTCACGGGTCATCTTCTCTGTGATCTCTGTGAACTCTGTGGTGGATCTTCCTCTCTTCTCCGGCGCCGTCCGCGTATGTGACATCCACGGCCCCAGCGCTTGACTCGAAGTCGGCCGTCTGGGAAGAACGCTCCCGAGGCTCTGCCCCATGACCGATCCCGACCGACTACTCCGAGACCTCCTGCGCAAGGCCGGCGAGGCGATCACCTCCTTCGGGATGATCGCCGACGGCGATCGCGTGCTCGTGGGCCTGTCCGGGGGCAAGGACAGCGCCGCGCTCCTGTACGTGTTGCGCCACCTGCAGTCACGGGCGCCGGTGCGCTTCGATCTGGCCGCGGTGACCGTGGACGGGGGCTGGGGAGGACACCCACTGGAGCCGCTGCAGCGGTACTGCGATGCCCTGGATCTGGAGCTGGTGGTAAAAAACGCCAGTATTGTCGACACCGTGTCGGAGAAGCTGCACGAGGACGACACGCCGTGTCCGCTGTGCGCGCGGCTGCGGCGCGGCGCCATCTACCGCGTAGCGCGGGAAGAGGGGTACGGGACGGTGGCCCTGGGCCACCACGCCGACGATCTCGTGGAGACGCTGCTGCTGAACCTGCTGTCCAGCGGCCAGCTCAAGGCCATGCCGCCGATCCTGGAGGCGGACGACGGGCAGACCACGGTCATCCGGCCGCTGCTGCTCGCCGGCGAGGCGCAGACGCGGGCGTTCGCCCTCGCCGCGAGGTTGCCCTCGTTCCCGTGCCAGTGCCTCGGATCGGGCCGCAAGGACCTGTGGCGGCCCAGGGTCAAGAAGCTCGTCGCGGAGCTTGAGGAGCGCTTCCCCGGGGCGCGGGCGTCCATGCGCACGGCCGCGGGCCAGGTGCGCGAGACCACCTTGCTGGATCGGCGCTGGCTGCCCTCGCGGGGGTCGTCGGAGCAGGGCGTTCCGGGACCGCGGCCGCCCGCACCGCCCACGCCGTCGAGGCTCGCCGGCATGGAGCTGGACCGGCAGCGGACGCCTACTCGTACATCTCCCTGACGATCTCGACGTCGAACCGCTGTTCCCCCCGCCCCAGCGTCAGCACCACGGGGCGGCCCTCGGGGCCCCGGCACCGCATCAGCAGCTCGCCCAGGGGCATCCAGAGCGCGACGAGGCCGTCCACGGCCACGATCCGATCCCCGGCGGTCAAGCCGGCGCGGGCTGCGGCGCCCCCGTCGCGCACGCTGGCCACGTGATAGCCGGCGCTGTCCCGGCCCACGCCGATCCCGATGCCGCCGAACTTGCCCCGTCCCAGAGCGTAGAGGCGGTCCTGCTCGTCGCGCAGCACCAGATCCGCGTGGTCCTCGTCGTCCAGGCGCGCGGGGGCAGAGAATCCCAGGTCGTCGTGCCAGGCCTCGATCCAGCACCGCCCCTCGGGGAGCCTGGGGAGCACGAAGGTGCCGTCATCGCGCGCTGCGCGCATGTGGATTCCCTCGTCGTACAGGGCGTTGCCCCCCTGTCCATCCTCCACGCCGGCCAGGAAGATCTCGGCCCCGGCGGCCGGGCGGCCGTCCGGGCGCAGGATGGAGCCGGTGGCGACCCTGCCGAGGTGGACCTTCAGCCCCGTCTCGGTGGAGACGCCGTCCACGACGTCGACGTACACCTGCTCCTTGGGTTGCGGCAGCCGCACGAGCAGCCAGTACTGCCCCGGGCCGAGGGCCTCGAAGGTGAACCAGCCCTGGGCGTCGGTGCGCACCTCGGCCACGGGCCGCGGGCGCCGTGATCCGTCCATGGGCGTCCAGGGGTACGGGTACTCGCGGGTGGACTCGGGCGGCACCCAGAAGATCTCCACCGGCTCGCCCACCACCACGTCGCCGCTGTCCTCGTCCACGAGCTGGCCGCGGACGGCGCCGGTTCCGGCGGGAACGCCGGCCGCCGGCAAGGAGACGGACAGGAGACAAAGCGCGACGACGAGGCTGGCGACGGACAGGGGGCGCAAGGGGGTCAGAATCGCCCGGCGAGGGCCAGGCCGCCGCCGTTGCGGTTCATGTAGGGCACGACCACGGCCGTGGCCGCGTGGGCGTCGCGCACGGCCTGGGCCCGCTCGAGGCCGTCGCGGCGCAGCTCCAGGCCACCGATCAGCATCCCGGTGCTGCCGAGCAGCATGGCCACGGGAGCCAGGACGATGGCCCGGTTGACGGGCTGCCCCGTCTCCTCCTCGATCATCTCCTCACGCTGCACGACCCAGATCGCCCCCACCAGCAGCAGGGTGCCGACCATGAGCTGGATGCCGCCTGTCAGGGCCATGGCCGTGCCGAAGGAGCCCTGGAGGTGCCCCTTCCAGTAGCGGGGATCGTTGGCCACAGAGCGGCGCAGCTTCTCGTCGCCCTTGGTGTTGCGCGTGAGCTGGCGGACCATCGCGCCGCCGGTGGACCACAGCGGGGCGCCCATCTCCAGCGCGACGAAGGTCAGGGCGATGCCGGGGACGGTCCACGCGGGCGCGGCGTCCATGAATGCCTGGTTGCCGCTGCGCATGGCCGCCAGGGTGAGGTTGAACGTGGCGACGAATGCCACGGCGCCGACCACGGAGAGCGTGGCGCCCGCCGCGCGGTAGGTGCGGGCCTGCTTCATGAGGACCGGATCCGGGAACACGGGCGCCGGCGCCGCGGCCTCGGGGAGGCCGGACGGCTCCGCAGCCTGTGGGGCGGGCTGCTCGCTGGCGAGGGCCGGGCCCGCCAGGGTCAGGCAGGCGAACAGCAGCGCGATGGCGGATCGGGTGCTCACGGCCTGACAGGATACCAGCCGGGAGGGGTACTTCAAGCGCCGCGGGCGACCTGGCGGACCGCGTCGAGGGCGGCGGCGTGATCCTCGGGCGGGTCCCGGTCGAAGGCGAGGTACTCGCCGCTGCGCGGGTGGCCGAAGCCGATGTGCCGCGCGTGGAGCAGCTGGCGCTGGATCGGGGCCACGTGCTTGCGCAGGAGGGGGTGGTCGGGCAGGTGCCGCCCGGATCGGCCGCCGTACACGGGATCGCCCACCACGGGGTTGCCCCGCTCGGACATGTGCACGCGGATCTGGTGGGTGCGACCCGTCTCCAGGGCGAGCTCGATACGGGCCATGAAGCCCAGATCCTCGAGCACGCGGTAGCGCGTGACCGCGCGCTTGCCGTGCCGGGCGCGGCTGCTCATCCGCTTGCGGTCGGATGGGTGGCGGCCGATCTCGCTGACGATGCGGTCCTCCGGCGGGGTGGGCACGCCCCAGACCAGGGCCTCGTAGCGGCGGGTGATGGTGTGGTCCCGGAACTGCTCGGCCAGGTCGGCGTGGGCGAAGTCGTTCTTGGCCACCAGCAGCAGGCCGCTGGTGAGCTTGTCGAGCCGGTGCACGATCCCGGGCCGCTCCACGCCGGAGATGCCGGAGAGATCGTCCACCTGGTACAGCAGGGCGTTGACCAGGGTGCCGCTGTGGTCGTGCTGGGTGGGGTGGACCACCATCCCGGGCGGCTTGTACACCACCAGCAGATCCGGGTCCTGGTAGTGGATCTCCAGCGGGATGTCCTCGGCGAGGGTGTCGGTGGGCTGCAGGTCCGGGATGACGAGCTCCACCTCCTCGCCGCCGTCGAGGCGGTGCGACCGGCGCTGAAGCTCGCCGTCCACCAGCACGCGCCCCTCGTCGATGAGCTTCTGGATGCGGCTGCGGCTGAGATCTCCGACCCGGGCGGACAGGAACTGGTCGAGGCGCTTGCCTCGCTCACGGTGGGCTACGATCAGGACCCGTTGTTCAGAGATGGTCCTCGTGCTCCCGGACCGAGGCAGAGTCGTGAGACGCGTCGATGGCAAGGGGTGAAGAGGGAGCAGGCTCCCCAGCCTGTGACCGATGAAGCCCGCCGAGGGGAGCGCAGCGACCCGTCCAGCGGCGATGGATCACGGCTCTGACGACGGGAGCGGAGTACGAGGACAATCTCTCAACCACAGACGCGCTTGTAGTGGCTCATGTAGTGGTCCACCACCTCGTTGGGCAGGTCGAGGACACGGGCGTACTGGTCCACGAAGCCCTTGAGGTAGATGGGCGCGGGGAGGTTCTCGTAGCAGTCCTGCTCGATGAACCGCAGGTACATGATGGAGATCTTGGTGAGCTCGGAGATCAGCTGCAGCTCCACGCCCCGCTGCTCGCGGATGCGCTTGAGGGTGCGGCCGCTGAGGCCCTTCTTGGCGGACTTGCGCAACCGCGTGAGGGTCTCCTCGGTCAGCGGCATGAGCTTGAGCGAGTCCGCGTGGCCGCGCCGCCGCACTGCGTGCTCGCGCGTCCAGGCGCGGAGGCGCGGGCTCGACGGGGCGTCCGTGGAGGAGTCCATGGAGGAGCTGGCCACCGGGTACTCGGCCGACTCGGTGGAGTGGCGCGACTGGAAGGGCAGCTCCATCGACTCCTCGGTCGGCCCGTCCACCACGGCCTCGAGGCTCGCGTCCGCCGAGGGGATGACCTCCTCGGGCATGGCCGCCACCTCGACCTCCACCGAGGACAGCTCCTCGCGCTGACGCAGGCCGGGCGAGGGTGAGGGGGGCTCGAACAGCTCGATGCCCTCGGCCGTCTCGATGTCCACCGCGTCGTCGTCCTCCACCTGGACCTCGGCGCTGACCACCGCGTAGCCGCCGGATCCCGGCGCGCCGTGGGCGTCCAGGGTGTCCTCGACGAACTCCTCGAGGGGGACGAGCTCGCCGATGTCGTGGACCTGATCGAAGAACGTGCCCGGGTCCTCGGCCACGGTGGAGGAGCGGTCGTTGTACCGCAGGAACTTGTCGTAGGTGCGCCGGCGATCGCGATTGGTCAGGATGCCGAACGCCTCGTCGATCTTGGCCCCGATCGCCTCGGTCTCCTCCGGGGAGTACAGCGAGTAGATGGCCATCGACTCGGGCTCGAACGAGCGGCGCACGAGCCGGTAGGAGCGCTTGACCCGCTCCTCCGACGCGGACGGGTCGACATCGAGGATCTCGTAGTAACTCTGGCTGACGAATTTCACGGCTTCACTGCTCTCGCAAGCTGCGGTTGTCTGCTCGCTATCCGCTCTCCATCGCGGCGCTCCACGCGCGCCACACCTCTGGCCTTGTATCCGAGGGGTATGCCCAGCTCCATCAGGAGCGCGTCCACGAGCTCCCTCAGGTCGTCGCCGAGCTTGGAGACCTGACTCCACGCGCACAGATCGCGGTTCTTGCGCATGGCGATCCAGACCCTCTCGTCGTACTGCACCGCGCCCACGGTGCGCAGGCGGCACCCGAACGAGTGCAACGCGACCCGCTCCAGCCCCGCCGCCACCTCCAGGTCGCCCAGGCGGCGGACCTTGTTGAGCACCAGGAAGATCGGCCGGCTACCCAGCACGTCCGCCGTGCGCTCCACCAGCTCGGGCATCCCCAGGCGCATGGTTTCCCGTCGCACGTCGTCCATGTCGTGCACCGGACCCAGGCTGTCGGTGGCGCTGGCGCCGCGGATGTCCAGGAACGCGTCCAGGGCCACCTGTCGCACCAGGCCGCCGAGGAAGCGATAGGCGTTCTCGAGCCCCACCGGATCGGGCAGGGTCACCAGCAAAGGGATGTCCGCGGCCAGGAAGGGCTGGGTCACGTCGCCCTCGTGGCCCGATCCCAGATCGAGGACCATGTGGTGGCACGGCAGCTTGCGCAGCAGGTCGAGCAGGCCGCGCCGCACCAGGGGGGTGGGCGCGTCGGCGAAGCCGTCCACGCCGGGGATGAGCCGCAGGCCCGTGCACACCATGGGCAGCGCCGACGGGGTGTCCGGTCCCTTGCCCTCGGCCACGTCGGCCACGTTCAGATCGGTGGGCTCGCCACCGAGGATGGTCTGGAGGCTGCCCCCGGCCCAGTCCAGGTCCGCCAGCAGGGTCTGCCAGCCGCGCGACGCCAGGTCGGTTCCGAGGTGTGCTGCGATGAGGCTCTTGCCCGTTCCGCCACGGGCGCCGGCGACGGCCCAGGTGAGGCTCCTGGCCCGGATCAAAGGAGCGGTCGGGATCGCAGGATCCCGACCGCCCTCCGACAACAAGTTGTCCAGCTTCTGAAACAGCATCAGCAATTACCGCAACAAGTTCAGCTATCCGCCCCTCAATAGAACCAGAATCGTCCCTTTTTCGTCAACGACTTTTTATGAAAAAAAACTAGAAATTACGGTGAGCTACCATGGTTGGCGCCAACCCGGCGTCGACG
>CAYRNR010000148.1:0-19815 GCA_964425605.1 uncultured Rickettsiales bacterium
GCGTTCACGATCAACATCGCCGGGTACTGCCTGATGGCCAACGCCACCGGGTTCTGGTCCATGCTGGCGGCGGCGTGCCTGGTGGGGACCGGCACGGCGATCTTCAAACCCCCGGTGCAGGGGATGGTGGCCAAGTCCCTCAACGACGGGAACTCGGGGCTGGGGTTCGGGATCTTCTACTGGATGGTCAACGTGGGCGGGTTCTTCGCGCCCATGATGGCGGCGGTGCTGCGCGGCGACGAGGGGAACCCCACGTGGAGCTACGTGTTCTACGGCGCCGCGGTGGCCACTGCCATCAACTTCATCCCCGCGACGTTCCTGTTCAAGGAGCCCGTGCTGGACCCCGAGGCGAAGAACAAGAAGCCGATGAAGGTGTTCACCGACACCATGCTGACGCTGTGGCGCGACAAGCCCATGTTGAAGTTCCTGCTGATCGTGTCGGGCTTCTGGTTCATGTTCATGCAGCTGTGGGATCTCCTGCCCAACTTCATCGACGAGTGGGTGGATACGCGCGATGTGGGGAGCCTGATCACGGGCGTGGACGGCGAGGACAGGGACGCGGCGGTCGTGGCGAGCGAGCTGGCCGATCCCGCGGCCGCCACCGTGGCCATCGCCGCGGCCGAGGAGGCCGCAGCCCGGGAGGCCGCTGGCATCGAGGAGGAGGAGGAAGAGCAGGCCGTCGCCGAGACGGAGAAGGAGAAGAAGCCGTTCATCTTCACCAGCGCCTGGTTCGCCGAACGGGCGGCCAGAAAGGCCGCCGAGGGGCCACAGCCCCGGCTGCTCAGCCGCGACTGGTTCAAGAAGAGCTTCGTGATGGAGGACGGCCGGGCCAAACCCGAGCTGCTCATCAACATCGACTCGTTCGCGATCCTGCTGCTGGTGCTGCCGCTGTCGTGGTTCTTCGGGCGGTTCAAGATGATGACGTCGCTGGTGCTGGGCATGGGCATCGGCCTGGTGGGGTTCGTGGCAGCCGGCATGAGCCAGGTCGGCATCTTCGTGGGGGCGATGATCTTCGTGTTCGCCATCGGCGAGATCATCTGCAGTCCAAAGTTCTCCGAGTACATCGGGATGACCGCTCCACCGGACAAGAAGGCGATCTACATGGGGTACTCCAACATCCCGTTCGCCATCGGCTGGGCCGGCGGCAACTGGCTGTCGGGGCCCCTGTACGATCTGCTGTCCTCCCGCTCGGAGCTTGCGCGCCGGTTCCTGGTGGACGGTGGTGTGGTGACCAAGGACGTGGCCGAACACCTCAAGGGCGACGCGCTGCTCAACGTCGTGGCCGTCGAGATGGGCGCGGGGAACTCGGTGTGGGACGTCAAGCGCATGCTGTGGGACACGTACCACCCCTGGACCGTGTGGGTGGTGCTCGGGGTGGTCGGTCTCGCGTCCGTGGTCGGCATGTACATGTCCTACCGCCGCTCCCAGAAGACCGCCTGACATTGCTCCGTCCCCCCGACATCCCTAGCTAGTAGAATGTTCTCTTGATCCACCCCATGCCCGAGGGGGCTGAATGAAGACCGTCTTCATCGGCGGCGGCGCCGGCTGCCGCGACGTGCTCGAGCTGTTCCACCAGGGGCGCCTGAGCACCCTCGATCTGGAGATCCTGGCCGTGGTCGACATCGACCACGAGGCGCCTGGGCTGGTGTTCGCGCGCGAGCAGGGGTGGCACACCACCGACAGCATCCACGAGGCCATGGCCAACCCGGATCTGGAGCTGGTCATCGAGCTCACGGGCGACGAGGACGTGCTCGACGACGTGTTCTTCCTGCTGCCGCCCGGGGTGCGGCTGATGGACCACGTGGTGGCGCAGGTGTTCTGGGACCTGGACATGGTCGAGGAGCACCTGCGCGAGCAGCTCCGCCAGAAGACGGCGCTCGAGGCGAGGGTCCAGGAGGACCGCGCGCGGCTGCAGGAGATCCTGGACACGGTGCCGGACGTGGTCATGGTCCTCGATCCGGAGATGCGCATCGTGCGGGTCAACCGGCGGTTCGAGGAGGTGGCCAAGGTCTCGCGCGAGGAGGCCAAGGGGCGCTTCTGCTACGAGGCGTTCTGCAAGACCGACCGGCTGATGCGGTGCTCGGACAGCGTCTGCCCGTTCGTGAAGGTGATGGAGACGCGCTCGCCGGTGACCCTGGTCCAGCACAACCGCTCCCGGGAGGGTGCCTCGAGCTACTACCAGATCACCGCCAACCCCGTGTTCGACGACGACGGACGGATCACGCGCATCGTCGAGACCTCGCGCGAGATCACCGAGCAGGTGCTGCTCAAGCGCGAGACCGAGGAGTCTGCGCGGCGGTTCAGCCAGATCGTCGACGCGGTGCACGCGGTGATCACCATCAAGGACGCCGACGGGCGGTTCCTGCTGGCGAATCCCCGGGCGCGCCAGATGATGGGCATCGAGCTGGACGAGCTGGTGGGCAAGACGGCCCAGGAGGTGTTCCCGCCCGCGTCGGCCGAGGTGGTCCAGCGCCACGACGAGGAGGTCCTGCGGGGCGGCGGACACCACGTGGCCGAGGAGGTGCTGTTCCTCGACGGCAAGGAGCGCTTCCTCATCTGCGAGCGCTTCCCCCTCGTGGACTACAAGGGCGACACGGTGGGGTTGTGCTGCATCGCCAGGGACGACACGCGCCAGCGTGAGATGCAGCGGGAGCTGCTGCAGAGCGAGCGGCTGGCCGCGGTGGGCAAGCTGGCGGCGGGCGTGGCACACGAGCTGAACAACCCGCTCACCGGCATCCTGACCTTTGCCGAGGACCTGCTGCTGGAGGCGGCCGAGGACGACGAGTACCGCGAGGACTACGAGGTCATCGTCAACGAGACCATGCGGTGCCGCCGCATCGTGCGCGATCTGCTGGACTTCTCGCGCCAGCAGGCCCCCCAGCGCCAGGCCATGGATCTCAACGCGCTGGCCCTGCGCACGGTCAAGATGGTCGAGCGGCAGGCCTCCTTCCACGACATCCGGTTCGAGCTGCACCTGGAGCAGGACTTGCCCCGGGTCCAGGTGGACCCCAACCTGGTCCAGCAGGCGGTGCTCAATCTGGTGATCAACGCCCGCGACGCCATGGACCGGCGCGGCTCCATCGAGCTGACCAGCCGTGGCGTCCGGGACGGGCACGCCGTGCAGCTGTCCGTGACCGACACGGGGTGCGGCATCGCCGCCGAGGCGCTCGAGCGTATCTTCGAGCCGTTCTTCAGCACCAAGGGCGAGCAGGGCAACGGCCTGGGGCTGCCGGCGGTGCTCAGCGTGGCCGACCAGCACGGCGGGAGCGTGGACGTGGACAGCGAGGTGGGCGTCGGCACCACCTTCCACCTGATCCTGCCGGTGGCCGGCGTGGCGATTGGAGTGAAGTCATGAGCGATCCACGGCCCCCCGAGGGCGACACCCCTGCGGCGCGCATCCTGGTCATCGACGACGAGGAGATCATCCACGTGAGCCTCCGGCGCATGCTGCGCAGGCAGGGACACACGGTGGAGTCGGTGTTGAGCGCCCGCGATGGGCTGGCCAGGCTCTACGAGGGCGAGTTCGACCTGGTGATCACCGACCTGATGATGCCGGAGATGAACGGCATCCAGCTGCTCGAGCAGATGAAGAAGGACCGCATGGAGATGCCGGTGGTGATGGTCACGGGGTACCCCACCATCAGCACGGCGGTGAAGGCCCTCAGGCTGGGGGCGGTGGACTATCTGGCCAAGCCGTTCACCCGCCAGGAGCTGTACGGTCCGGTCAACCGGGCCCTGCGCCGCGCCGAGCGCATCATGGACACCCTGACCGTGACCATGGAGCTACCCAGCAGCGACGGCGGGCTCCAGGCCCCTGACGTGCGGCTCTCGCCCGGCGACACCTACTACCTCCGGGAGCACTCCTGGGCCGAGTTCCAGCAGGACGGCACCATGGCGGTGGGGATCGAGCGGTCGTTCCTCGGCGCGGTGGGCGACGTGGCCTCGGTGGAGTGCCCCCAGGACGGCGATCTGGTGGAGCAGGGGTACATCAGCCTCAAGCTCACCACGGCGTCGGGGGAGGTCCACAGCGTGTTCATGCCGTTGAGCGGCCAGGTGGTGGAGGTCAACCGCGCGGCCGTGGCGGAGCCCGCCGGGCTGGGCCGCGACACATGGCTCGTCCGCATCATCCCCAGCAAGCTCGACGCGGAGCTCGACCTGCTCAAGAAGCGGCGCTGAGCCCTACCTCCTGCGGCCACCCCAGGTCGCGCCCGCCGCGGCCCGCAACGCCCGGGCCAGCTCCTCGAAGTCGGTGAAGAAGCGCTCGGCCCCCCTCGAGAAGCGCATCAGCAGATCGTTCATCGCCGTGGGGATGTAGGGGTAGATCTTCCGGAGGTTCGCCAGCCGGTAGCCGTAGAACAGCAAGGAGTCGTCCTCGTCCACCGCGACGCCGGCCTCGCGGGCCTGGCGGCACGTGACGATCCCCCTGGCCACCGCGTAGGTCAGCACGTTGCCCATGGACCACACGTCGTAGTCGCTGTAGTTGACGCTGTAGTCGAAATCGATCCAGCGGAACTGGCCGGTGTCCTCCTCCACGAGGATGTGGTCGTTGCGGATGTCTCCGTGCTGGAGGCCGCGGCGGTGGAGCTCGTTCATGGCCTCCACGCAGCCCACCAGCTTGTGGAGGATGCCGGGCAGGGTCTCGTGGAAGTACTCCTCGTGCGGCTGCTGGCTGCCGGCGAGGAGGTTGAAGAAGCTGTCGCCGCGGATCAGGTCGATCACCCGCACGTTGTTGCCCGCGGGATCGCGCACCGTGAACCCCTGCATGAACCGCGCGTCCCCGGCGATGGCGTCGAGGACCGCGCTCTCCTTGTCCGGCGAGCGGTGGCAGCGGACCTGGAAGAACCCGAGCCGGGTGGTGAACTGCTCGTGGAACACCAGCTTGATGATCTTGCGCGAGCCGTCGGTGAGGTCCACGGCGTGCTTGACCCAGAACTTGGGCTGCTCGCTGATGCCGAACCGCCCCTCCTTGGCGTCGGTGCGGATGTAGTAGTCGTTGCCACCGATGCGCAGCACCGTGCCGCCGTGGATGTTGATGTAGTTGGAGGTGTCCTCGATGACCGTCGGCGGCGTGTAGACGCGCCGTCCGGCCAGGCTCTCGATTCGTTCCTTCAGCGCTGCGCCGTCCTCGAAGATCATGCCTCGCTCGCTCGGTCGTCGGTGGAGCAATCTCGGGGTACCGGACTCGGAACCTAGTATATATTGACTTGCCAGGCGGCAACTTCTAGCAATAGGCATCACGGCGCGCGCGCGCCAGCTGGGCGCCCACCGAGGAGGAGATTCATGCCGAGGACGACGGTCGGAGTGATTGGCGGCACGGGCCTGTACGAGCTCGAGCAACTGCGCAACGTCGAGGAGGTCCGTATCGAGACCCCCTTCGGGGCGCCGTCGGATGCTTTCATCTGCGGTGAGCTCGGCGACGTTCGCGCCGTGTTCCTGCCGCGGCATGGCCGGGGCCACAAGGTCCTCCCCCACGAGATCAACTACCGCGCGAACATGTGGGGCATGAAGAAGCTGGGTGCGGACTGGGTCATCTCCCTGTCCGCCGTGGGATCGCTGCGCGAGGAGCTCGCTCCGGGCGAGTTCGTCGTGGTCGACCAGTTCATCGACCGCACGCGGCAGCGGATCAACACCTTCTACGGCGACGGCATCGTCACCCACGTGAGCTTCGGCGATCCCGTGTCGAAGCCCCTGGGGGATGTGCTCCAGAAGGCCGGCGAGGACCTGGGGATCACCATCCACCGCGGCGGCACCTACGTCTGCATGGAGGGGCCGGCTTTCTCGACGCGCGCGGAGAGCCACATGTACCGCACCCTCGGCGGATCGGTCATCGGCATGACCAACCTCCCCGAGGCCAAGCTGGCGCGGGAGGCGGAGATCGCCTACGCCACCGTCGCGCTGGTGACGGACTACGACTCGTGGCGCGTCTCCGAGGAAGCCGTGGAGGTGGAGGAGATCATGGCGACCCTGGCCGCCAACGCCGAGAATGCCCGGCAGCTGGTGGCGGCCGCGGCGCCCAACGTGCCCCAGGAGCTGGACCCGGCGGCGGCCAACGCCCTGCAGGGGGCCCTGATGACCGCACCGGCGGATATCCCGCCGGCGCGCTGCGAGGAGCTCGCACCCATCCTCGGGAGGTATCTGGACTGATGCGCACCCACGCTCTCGTTGCCGTTGCGCTGCTGTTCGCCATGGCCGGCCCCGGCTGCGTGACGCGCCAGCGCGCGGAGAAGGCGCTGAGCCACCAGACGATGGGGCAGGTCTACTTCGACCAGGCGGACTTCCCCGGCGCCGTGGGGGAGCTGCAGGAGGCCGTCCGGCTCAACCCGCACCACCCCGAGGCGCATCACCTCCTGGCCAACGCGTTCTTCGCCATGGAGCGGTACGACGACGCCGACGCGGAGTTCCGCATCGCCACGCGGTTGCAGGACCCGTTCCCGGAGGCCCACGTCAACTGGGGCGCGATGCTGTCGGCGCAGGAGCGATGGGCCGAGGCCCTGGAGAAGCTGCAGGTCGCCGTGGACGAACCCACGTACCGCGAGGTGGGCCGCGCCTACCACAACATGGGCTGGGCCTACTACCAGCTCGGCCGCTACGACGAGGCCCGCGGGGCGTATGAGCGCGTGCTGACGGTGACCGGCCAGTTCTGTCCCAGCGTGCTGAACCTGGGCATGGTGGCCGAGGCCCAGGGTGATCTGATCCAGGCCGAGGAGCGGTACCTGGAGGCCATGGACTGCAACGACCGGGATCTCAACACCTGGTACATGCTCGGCCAGCTGTACATACGGCTGGACCGCGTCGAGGACGCCAAGTACTATCTCGACTTCGTCGCCGCCCACGACGAGGGCGGCCCACTGGGGGAGCGCGCCAGCTCGCTGCTGGACGACCTCCCGGGTTGAAGGGGCGGTCCCCTTCGGACTGGATTCGTGGAGACAGGTTTGGAACCGGAAGGTCAAAGTACCGAGGGGCCTGGATCGGGCGTTAGCCCGGCGGGCCTTGTTCCCCCCGACCCATCCTCCCCCTGACCGCGGCGCGGCCGGGCTGGGGACCGGCGGCGCGGAACGCTCGAGGCGTGGAGGAGCCCATGGACTTCCTGGCACAGTCCCGCCTGCTGGATACCGTGCGCCGCCTCATCCGGCGCAACGCGCACACCCATCTGGACCGGGTGATCGAGAAGACGCAGCCCGCCGACCTGGCGCACCTGTTGCCCCGGCTCAGCGACCGCGACATCAAGTTCTTCCTCAAGGTCCTCGCCCTGGACGAGGAGCGCGCCGCCGAGGTGCTGTCCAACCTCGACCCGGAGCTCGCCTCCGACGTGATCCCCCTGATGGAGGTGGACGCCCTGGCGCGCGTCTTCATGGAGTTCGCCTCGGACGACGCCGCCGACCTCCTCCAGGCCCTGCCCCAGGAGCTGGCCGAGCAGATCCTGGAGCTGATGAAGGGGGACGACGCGGCCGACGTGGAGGAGCTGCTGCGGTACGGCCCCAAGACCGCCGGCGGCATCATGGGCACCGACTTCTTCGTGCTCAACCGCGACGTGAGCGCCCGCGAGGCCATCGCCGCCCTGCACGGCGCCGAGGACGCGGAGATGGTGTTCTACATCTACTGCGTCAACGAACAGGGCCACCTGGTGGGTACGCTGTCGTTGCGCGACCTGCTCACCAACCCGCCGGACACGTCGCTTCGCGCCATCATGAACCCCGACGTGATCAAGGTCTCCCCGGACGTGGACCAGGAACACGTGGCCAAGCTCGTGGCCCGCTACGACCTGCTGGCCATCCCGGTCGTGGACGAGTTCAACAACCTGCTGGGGATCGTCACGGTCGACGACATCATCGACGTGGTGCGGGACGAGGCCACCGAGGACTTCCTCAAGATGGTCGGTTCCGGCGAGGAGGACGTGCTCGAGAGCTCCACGTTGCGGTCGGCCTGGCTGCGCGCACCGTGGATGGGGCTCGCCGCCGTCGGCGGAATCGCCGGAGCCGCGCTGATCGCCGGGTTCAGGGACCGCATCGAGCAGGTGGTCCTGCTCGCCGCCTTCATCCCGGTGGTGATGGGCATGGGCGGCAACGTGGGGATCCAGTCCGCCACCATCATGGTGCGCGGGCTCGCCACCGGGCGCGTGCACCTGCGCGGCCAGTGGAAGGTCCTGCTCAAGGAGCTGCGCACCGGCGTCCTGCTCGCGGTGCTCGGATCGGCGTTGGTGGGGCTGGCCGCGTTCACCATCGGCGGCTTCGACGTCCTGCTGGGCCTCACCGTGGGCGGCGCCATCCTGACGAACATGGCCTCCGCGGCCCTGCTGGGGAGCCTCATCCCGCTGGCGTTCCGGCGCATCAACATCGACCCCGCCGTGGCCACGGGTCCCATCATGACCACGTTCATGGACGTGGTGGGTATCCTCGTCTACTTCCTCATCGCCGTGGCGGTGCTGTCGCTTTGACCCAGGACATCGCGACCGGGATCGTGCTGGGGACCACCGACTTCGGCGAGGCCGACCGGCTGGTCCACCTGCTGACCCGGGATCGCGGTCGGATCACGGCCCGCGCCCGGGGTGCCCGGCGGAGCCGCAAGCGGTACGGGGGCAAGCTCGATCGGTTCAGCCTCGTGCGGTGCCAGCTGCGAACCCGGCGGGGCAACCGGATCACCCTGGGCGACGTGGACCTGATGCAGCCCTTCCTCGGCATCCGCTCCGACCTGGTGCGGACGGGTATGGCCGACCACCTGATCGAGCTGGTCCGCCTGGTCTCGAGGGAGGGGGAGCGCAACGAGAGCCTCTTCGGGCTCACCGTCCAGGCGCTGAGCACCCTGGACGCGGGACCGACGCCCCCCGAGGGCTGGCACCACGCCCTGACCCTGACCTTGCTCGAGCACGCCGGCCTCGCCATGGCCGTGCACCGCTGTTGCGCGTGCGGCCGCGCCGCCGACGCCGGCACCGCGGCGTACTTCTCCCTCGCGGCAGGGGGAATGCTGTGCGAGGACCACGCGGCGGAGGACCCCAACGCCCGCCCCCTGGAGGATCGCCAGCTGAGTCACCTGCTCCGCCTCGCCCGCGTGGATCTGGCCCACCCGGCGTCCGCCGGTGGCCGCGCCGCCGACGATCGCGCCGTACGCGAACTGATCCGGCGATTCTGCACCTATCACCTGGAACGGAAGCTGCGCAGTGTGGCGTTCCTGGACCAGATGCTGGACGCGCCGTGAGGGCTTTGCTGCTAGACTTCGCTCGATGACCACCTGCCTGTTCTGCGACGGAGATCACTCGATGTCGGCCTGCACGTGGGTCCACGAGACCCGCGCGTGGGACGAGGAGCGACCCTCCGCGCCGGGGTTCTCGGAGCCCCACGACGAGACGTCCCTCCGCGGCTGGATCGCGGCGAATGGGCTCCGCCCGCTGGCCGACGCCCTGCGCACCTCCGAGGAGGAGGTCAGGGTGCTGGAGACCGTGCACACGGACGAGGATCAGCGGCGGCGGCTCTCGCGAGCCCGGCGGCTGGTCAAGGCCACCAGGCACATCAAGCTCGACCGCCTCGACGAGCTCGGAGCGGAGCTGGAGGGCGCCGAGATCGCGCTGCCGGGAGACTGCCGCACGCGGCTGGTCGAGGGCTTCGCGCGTCTGCTGGAGGACGATCTGGAGGCCGCAGCAGGGCAGTTCGAGGCGGCCGAGAAGGGGGCGGACGGGGATGAGCGGGTGGACGCCAAGCTGATGTTCGGGCGCTGCCGGCTCGCCCAGGGCCAGATCCCCGCCGCGCGCAAGGCGTTCGAGGCCATCGCCGAGGAGGTCCACGGGGATCGACTCGCGACCGTGCGCTACGAGCTGGCCCGCTGTCGGGTCGCGGAGATGCAGGATGACGCTGTTCGCTGAGGTCGCCGCAGACGTGTGCGAGGACGCCGCCGCGGCGCGCGCCGTCGAGGACGTCCTGGTCGCCGCGGATCTCGATCCCGCGCTGATCCAGCGAGCGACTCACGATCCCCGCATGTCCGTCGTCGCCGAGGCCGTGACCCGGTCCATCGAGGAGCTCGAGAAGCGCGCCCACGATCTGTGGAACGAGGCGCGATTGGTGACCGCCGAGGCGCTGCAGCAATGCGCGCCGTGGATGATCCTCGCTGACGGCACGGCCAACGACGCCTTCCGCGCCCTGGAGGCCAGGAAGGCCACCGTGGAGGAGCTCGCGGAGCGGGGTGATCCCTTCGCGCGCCTCGACGCGGTTCGCCTGTCCCGGGAGCTCGCCGGGGAGACGGACGCGCTGCGAGGGCAAACCCGCGAGTCCATCGCGAAGAGCCTGCGCGTGGACCTGGATCGACTCACCCACGTCGTCGAGGAGGCCGGGCCCGAGCTGAAGTCCAGCGAGGAGTGGGTGGAGGCCAAGGTGACCGCGGGCGAGTGCGAGGTCCTGCTCGCCGAGGCCGAGGAGGCCGAGGAGGATCGGGCCGCGCGCGAGTGTCTCGAGTCGGTGCGGCACAAGGTGGGCGTCCAGTCCGACCTGATCGACGTGATCTCCATGGAGATCGCGCGCCGCGAGCGGGAGCGGTCCGAGCGGCGGGAGTACAAGGAGGCGGAGGACCGGATGGTGCTCCGCGCCCAGGATGACCGCCAGGGCATCATCCACGCACAGATCATCGCCTCGGGCATGCTCGCGGGGATCTTCTTCTGGGCGGGGCCGCTGGTCATCTTCACGGCCTTGCCCGCGGCCTTCGCTCTCCTGAGCGCGCGCGATGCGCGCGTGACGCTGCAGGAGAGGATCTGGTCCATTCCGAGGGCGGACGTGGACGCAGTCAACGACGCCATGGCCACGCGGATGATCGTCGCGGTGCTGGTGATCACGGTGGTGGTGATCGTGTTGGTGATCCAGTGGATGCTCGGCAACGTTCGTTGATATCGCTGGGGGCGCTCCTCGCGCTCCTCGTGTGTGGTTGCGGTGGCTCGTCTTCGGGCGGGGACACGGTGAGCCTGTACGGGCACATGGTCATCGGGCCGGAGTTCGGCGATCCGATCTACGTGTTGCCTGGCGCCGCCCTCGATGCGTACGACGACACGGGCGCGCTGCTCTCCAGCGGCTCCGAGCCCTACGACGACTCCCCCGGATACTACCGGGTGCGAAACCTCCCCCCGCTGACCCATGTCCACCTGCTCGCCTGGCCCGGTGAGGAGCTCTCCGACCTGACGGGCGGGGACGACGACGACTCGGCCGCCGAGGGCGACGACGACGACTCCGCCGAGGCCGCGCCCGCCGAGCAGTACGTACCCACGCTGCTGTCGGCCTGGATGCCCGAGAACAACCTGTACGCGTACGACGGCGAGATCTACATCGTCGCCTACAGCTGGCTGAAGCGATTCCTGGCCACCGCCGACAAGGCCGATCGGGTCCGCAGGGCCCACGAGGCCTACGCCCCGGACGTCCCGGACAACGGCGGCTTCCTGCTGGGCAACTTCGCCGAGGGCGGCGAGGGCAGCCGGATCACCGTGACCGCGGGCGGAGAGGAGCACCCCGTGTGGTACACGGACGAGCTCGGCGTGGCCACCGAGGAACAGGACGTGGTCGGCCCCGGCGGTTGGTTCCTGGCCTTCGGGCTGCCCGTGGGGCCCGTCGAGGTGGTCGTCACCACTGCCGACGGCCTCTCGCTGCAGCCCATCGCCGCCCTGGCCGGTGAGGACACCTGCACCTCGCTCATCGGACTGGAGATGGCCCAGTGAGAGCCCTCTGCGCGATCCTGGGGTTCCTCGCCATCGGCGTGACGTCGTCCGCCTGCGGGCCCGACGACATCTTCATCGCGGTGAGCGGCACCCTGTTCGAGTGCAACGACGCGGACCTCTGCGATCCCGTCCCCGACGCGCCGCTTCGTCTGCTCGACATCGAGGAGACCGTCCGGGCCGAGACCGTCACCGACGCCGACGGCGGCTTCCTGCTCCAGGACGTCCCCGGTCTCAGCGTGGTGTTCACCGTGGCCGAGGCCCCGCCCGAACGCGTGCCCACGGTCTTCCTCGGGACCACCGGGACCGAGGACGGCGCCATCGCCGACGGCGCCCTCTTCGTGGCCTCGCTGGACGAGGCCCAGGCGCTGGTCGACGAGTTCACCGCTGCCCACCCCGACGGCACCACCGTGCAGGTCATCGACCTCGACCAGGACGGTGACGGCGGCATGGTCCGGGGGCAATTCCTCGAGGCCGTCGACGGCTTCGACGCCACCGACTGGCCCGGCGCCTCCGGCCTCAGCTGTCACTTCGAGGACGACGCGGGGACCGTCTACCCCTGCGTGTACTACGACTCCTCGGGCCAACCGGACTGGGTCGCCCCGACGTCCAGCACCGACGGCCGCTGGGCCGCCTTCGGTCTACCCGCGGGCACCTACACCGGCGTCGTCCTCGCGGGCCCCTACGGCGAGAGCGTCGACTACGCGCTCTTCTACACGCACGTGGTCGAGGACGGATTGACGATCTTCGATTTTTTCCCCAGTCCGTTCTAGCCTGACACCTCAGCTCCCCTGGCCGTAGACCAGCTGCTGGTAGGTCATGTAGGCGCTGGGTTCGATCCAGGTCAGCTCCAGGGCCAGGCGCGTCGGCGGCCCGTCCTCGGGCTCGACGCGCACCACTGTGGCGCGGAAGGGG
Source organism: uncultured Rickettsiales bacterium (assembly GCA_964425605.1). Classification (GTDB taxonomy): domain Bacteria; phylum Myxococcota_A; class UBA796; order UBA9615; family CAYRNR01; genus CAYRNR01. The sequence continues at coordinate 12,596 of CAYRNR010000148.1, forward strand.
ATGTTCCCGGGACGGCGTGTGTCCCAGATCACGCCGTTGCACCGTTGCTTCGGACGCAGCGGGACGGTCCGCGCCTCGGCGTCGACCAGGAGCCCCGTCGAGGTCACGCTCTGGACGAGCAATCCCGTCGTCGACGCGTTGACCGCCGCGAGATCCCCGAGCCGCTCGTAGTCGCTCCCGAGCAGCGTCACCCGCAGCGTCGGCTGCACCACCCGCTGCGCTCCACGTCGCTCCTGCGTCGATTCGCTCATCGCCGACCTCCACCCATCGAGGTTGCACGAGTCCGAGTATACAACCCTGTTACGTCCTCGTTACCCAACCCGCGACGATCCCGTGAAACCCTGTTCTCATGAGCCGGCGGTCCTGGCGCGTGAACGTCGGCCGATACAGGAGGACTCCATGTTCCAGCTTCGACCTTTCCTCGTCACCCTGGCGTTGACCGCTGCTCTCGGAGCCACGGGCCCGGCCGCCATCGCCGTGGGCCCAGCTCGCGAGCTCGCCGCCTCCCAGGGGATCGTGGCCGTGGGCCAGTGCCACGTCTCCGCACGCCTGGTCCAGGTGGAGGACAAGGTGTTCGCGCTGTTCACGGCAGCGAACAGCGGCGCCGAACCCGAGACCGTGGACTTCCACTACTCGGCGTTCAGGACGGCCGATGCGTCGATGATGCTGCGTATGATGCCGTCGCCGGAGCAGGTGGCGCAGGGCCGGTGTTCCCTGACCGTCGGCGCGGACGAGATGGTGTCGCACACCGTCCTGCTGAAGGAAGGTGAGGCGCGGCCCGCCACCACCCAGGTCAAGAACGCCCTGGGTTTCGGAGGAATCGGGGCGACCTGGAGCCTGCTGGTGGCCGACGGCGCGATCGACGCTGCGGCGGGGTGGGGAGCCGTCCCCCCGTCCGTCGGCGATGGAATCCATCCCCTCGGCGCGGAGCACTTCGTGCTCGCGGCCACCGAGCTCGGAATCTCGGTCGCGGGGTGACCGTCGTGCGCAAGCCCTGGCCCTCGATCCTCCTCGGCGCGGTCGCCGGACTCGCGGTCGCTGTCGCGGTCGCGGACTCGGAGGCCCTCGTGGAGCCGTTCGCCGGAGACGCCGAGATCGTGTCCGACGCCCACGGCGCGCTGAGCGAGATCACGGTGCACTATCGCCAGGACTTCCACGAGCAGAGCCACGAGACCCTCGAGGACCTGATCACGGCCGTGGCCCCGGAGGTGACGATCCGAGTGGTGGTCGCTCGGCAAGACGAGTTCGATTTTCTGGTACAGCATCTCGTAGACGCGGACGTCTGCGGCTCGGACCGCCTCGAGCCGCTGGTCACCGGGTTCGAGATTTCCCCGTGGGCCAAGGACCGGTTCGGGACACTGCAGAGGCGCGGTCGCCCGGTCGTGGCCGTCCCCCCGCACCGCGCGGCCGTACCCGGCGCCCGGGGAAACGACGAGCGGGTGCCGGACCTGATGTGCGGGGCGCTGGATCACGTCCGTTGCCTCGCGCTCCCGTTCTACTTCGAAGGCGGGGACCTCATCTCGGATGAACGGCACGTCTTCGTCGCAGCCACCCTCCTCGAGCGCAATCCGCCGCTGACCGACCTCCGTCGTGAGGAACTGCTGGGGCAGATCGGCGACGAGCTCGGGCGGGAGGTGGTCCCTCTCGGCGGCTGGGGTGAGGACGTCCCCGATCACCACATCGGCATGTACCTCACGCCCATGGGCGACGGTAGGGTCGCTGTGGCCAGCCCGGAGCTGGGGGAGCGGCTGTACCGGGCCCTTCCCCTGGAGGACCAGGTCCTCGAGCTGCAGGACGACCCCGCGGAACTGCGTCGGTTCGCGCGGGTAGCCGACGAACTCCGGGCCCAGGGCCTCTCCGTGGTCGAGGTGCCGATGCTGCTCACGGCCTCTCCGCGCGTGTACGTGTCGTACAACAACGCCCTGCTGGAGCAGCGTGACGGCGAACGCGTCGTGTACATGCCCGTGTACGGGATAGCAGACCTGGACGACGCGGCAACGGAGGTGTTCCGGGGTATGGGGTGGCGGGTCGAGCCGGTGCGCGTGGACGACGTCTACTCGTACACGGGGTCGCTGCGATGTCTGGTGGGGGTGGTGTCCCGGGCCTGAATGTCTCGATACCTGGTAGGGTCGCGGCGGCGGTGCTGGTATCATCGGCACCTCGGCGGGAGTGGATGCCGTGACCAGGCTGAGAGCAGGGCTGGACGAGCTGAAGTCGGTACTGGAGCGGGTGGACGGGATCTCGGATCTCGAAGACCGCCTCGCGCGAATCTCCGAACACTTCCTGGGTCGCCCCTATCTCTCCGGACCGCTGCGCGGCTCCCCGACCGAACCCGAGCGGCTCGTCAGCCGGCTGGACGGGTTCGACTGCGTCACCTTCGTCGAGTCGGTGATCGCCCTGGCGCGGAGCGAGGCATGCGAGGACTTCGAACCCACGCTTTCCGAGCTTCGGTATCGGCGCGGGCGGGTGGAGTGGCTCGAGCGCAACCACTACATGAGCCTCTGGATCGAGCGCAACGCGGAAGCGGGGGCGATCCGCCCCGTGCTCACGGGGCGCTGGATAGGCGAGGAGTCCCCTCGGACCCTGTCCTGCCTGGAGGGATACCCTACGCTCGAGCGGCGCCTCGAATACCTGCCCGTCCGACGGACCGAGGAGCTGTCCCGGGAGGCACGCAGCGGGGACGTCGTCTGCTTCGTGTCCACGCGTGACGACCTGGACACGTACCACGTGGGCCTCCTCGTTGGCCGGGTGGCTCCGCTGCCTCCGTTGCTCCGGCACGCGTCCCGCTCCGCGGGGCGGGTCGTGGAGGAGCCGCTGACCGATTTCTTGCAACGGAACGAGACCCCCGGGTTCCTGGTGGCGCGGCCGCTCACCCCGGACGCTGGAGAGAATCATTGAGACCGATCACCGTGGTCCTGGAAGGTACGTGCGACGGGGTGGCCCTCGATAACCTCAGGAGGCTGGTCGCCACGGAGCTCGTGGGGGAGGTGGTGATCGTCGGACCGCCGGAGGGTGACGAACCACCGTCGATGGTGGATGGAGTCTCCGTCGTCGCCCATCGAACGCCGTCGCCCGGGAGCACGGAGGCCGTGGCCCGGCTCATCGGCGGCGTACGCACGTCACACGTGTTGAAGCTGGAGACCGCGGGAGAGCTCGATCCCATCCCCGGAGCGTTGCACCGGATGGTCGAGACCGCCCGGAGCTGCTCCGCCGCGATCGTGTACGGCGACTACGCCGATCGCATCGACGGGATCGTGACGGCGCACCCGTTGCCCGACTACCAGCCGGGGAGCCTGTCGGATCGGTTTCCCCTCGGCCCGATGGTGCTGTGGGAGGTCGACGCGCTGGCGCGTGCAGCCCGGCGTCACGGTGCGCCCCGGGATCTGCGCTGGCTGACCTGGTACGATCTCCGCCTCAAGGTAGCCAGCGTCGCGCCCATCGTCCGCCTGCAGGAACCCCTGGCCCTGGTCACACCCGTGGACCGCAGGGCGAGTGGCCAGGCCGTGTTCGACTACCTCACCGCCGGCCGCGAGCTCCAGGTCGAGGCCGAGCGCGTGGCCACCGAACACCTCCAGCGACTCGGAGCGAAGGTCACAGGCCCGTTCCTGCCCTTCGCCAGCGAGCAGCCCTTCCCGGTGGAGGCGAGCGTGGTGATCCCCGTCCGGGATCGCAAGCTCACCGTGGCCGACGCCGTCCGCAGCGCCCTCGCCCAGGAGACGTCCTTCCCGTTCAACGTGTTGGTGGTCGACAACCACTCCACGGACGGCACGTCGTCGATCCTGGCCGACATCGCCGACCAGGACGACCGCCTGTTCCACGTCGTCCCCGACCGGATGGACCTGGGCATCGGCGGGTGCTGGAACCACGCCATCTTCGACCCCGCGTGCGGCCGATACGCGGTGCAGCTCGACTCCGACGACCTCTACGAGGGCCCCACCGTTCTCGCCTCCATGGTGTCGGCCCTGCGCGACGGCCGCTGCGGCATGGCCATCGGCTCGTACAGCCTGGTGGACATGGACCTCGAGCCGATCCCACCAGGGCTGATCGACCACCGGGAGTGGACCCCGGACAACGGCCCGAACAACGCCCTTCGCATCGAGGGCCTCGGCGCTCCGCGCGCCTTCGCCACGGAGCTCGTTCGAGCCCATCCGTTCCCCAACGTGAGCTACGGCGAGGACTACGCCATCGCCCTGCGCATCAGTCGCGAATACCGAGTCGGGCGGATCTACGAGTCGCTGTACCACTGCCGTCGCTGGGAGGACAACACCGACGCCAACCTCTCTCCAGCGGTCGCCGCGAGTCATCAGACCTTCAAGGACCGCATACGCACCGTGGAGATGGAGGCGCGGGCCCAGGCCAACCGCCAGAGAGCGGAGAGCCAACGGTGACCGGCGCCTGGTCCCCCAAGTTCCTGTCGCGAGGAATGTCTCCCGAGGTCGACCGCGCCTTGGCCGCAGGAGACTTCGGCGGCGCGCTGCGCGCCTTCCATGCCTGGCAGGCCGGGACGTGGCCACAGCTCGGGACCGCCCTCGACGGGCTCGGCGCCATCCGCACCCGGGAGGTGGCCCTCGGCGGGCGGCCCCTGACCGTGCAGTGGAACCCGGGTCGAAGGACGAGCACGACGGCCAAGGTGGACGCCGCGAGCGTACGCGCCAGGCCGTGTTTCCTGTGCCCGGACAACCTGCCCGCGGAGGAGGTCGGGATACCCTGGGGCGATGACCTTGTGGTGCTGGCCAACCCCGCACCCATCGGGCCCCTCCACCTCGTGATCGCCCGCCGCGAGCACGTACCCCAGCGTCTCGACGGGGTCCTCCGGCAGACCATCGCCTTCGCCCGCGCAACGGCGGGCCACCTCACCGTGCTGTACAACGGCCCCACCTGCGGCGCGTCCGCTCCAGACCACCTCCACCTGCAGGCCATCGAGGCCGGCTTCACCGTGGACGAGCGTATCGTCACCTGTCGCCTGGCCGGCTGCGGCCGCGAGCCCGTGGGACGACAGATTACCAAGCGCTCGGGGCTGCACGTCTGGTTCAACCGAGAATCTGCCCGAACGCTCTTTGTCTTCCGCGGTACAGCCGACGGCGTCGAGCGCGGCCTGCGCACGGCGCTCGACGTCATGGCCGAGCACCTCCCCGCCGATGTGGAGCCACCGGTGAACTTGCTGGTGGCGGCAGAGGGCATCCTGGTGACGGCGCTGCTCTACCCGCGTGGCGGCCACCGGCCGGCTTGCTACAGTGCCGAGGGTGACGACCAGATCTTGATAAGCCCCGGCGCCCTGGACATGGGCGGCGTGATCATCACCATCCGCGAGCAAGACTACCTGCGCGTGGACACCCGGCTGATGGAGACCATCTTCGGCGAGACCTCGCTGGCTGCTCAGCCGGCCGAGGCCATCGCCAACGAGCTGGAGCGGAGGTTGACCGATGGATGAGCCCACACTGAGGGTGGGGCTGCTGCTCCGCGCACAGCGGGCGGAGATCGAACTGCAAGGTTCGTTCACGGTCGAGATGGACGGCAGACGAGCCAATGGCATTGGGACCAGGCTAGTGGCTGTAGCCGACGGTGACATCATCGCAGTGGACGGTATCGGTACGGGCAGCACCATCCACATCCGGCCGACAGACCTCCACTCCTGTACATTCTTGCTACACGACATGATCGTCGGAGTTTCCTTCCACTGGGAGCACACCGAGAACCTCCGGTTCCGCGGCGGCATCCATCTGGTGGCCCATGCTGGCCGCCTCGACGTGATCAACGAGGTGCCCCTGGAGGAGTACATCGTCTCGGTGATCTCCTCCGAGATGAGCCCCGAGTGCCCGAGCGCGTCTTTGCGTGCGCACGCGGTCATCTCTCGGAGTTGGTTGCTAGCGCAGGTGCTGGCCGAAACATCGGGAGGCGCAGCAGCCGCTGGAAGTACCGATCCTGTCGAGCAAGATGGCGTCACGCTCATCCGACGCTGGTACGACCGGGAGGACCACGACGACTTCGATGTCTGCGCTGACGACCACTGCCAGCGGTATCAGGGAATCACCCGCGCGTACTCCGAAGCCGCCCTCCACGCCGTGCGGGACACGAGGGGCCTCGTTCTGACGCACGGCGGCGAGGTCTGCGACGCGCGCTTCTCCAAGTGTTGTGGCGGCATGACCGAGGTGTTCGAGTCGGCCTGGGGCGACGAGCCGCTGCCGTACCTGCAGGCGTTCGTAGATGGTGAGGACGAGAGCTTCGAGCTTCCGCTGACCGAGGAGGAGCTGGCTACTCGGTTCATAGAGGGGAATCCCGCGGCATTCTGCAACACGGACGACCGGGACCTGCTCGACCGCATCTTGCCCGACATCGATCACGGTACGCAGGACTTCTACCGGTGGGAGGTGACGATCACGCAAGAGGAGGTCCGCGAACTGGTGAGGGAGAAGTCGGGGATCGATCCCGGCCGTGTGACCGATCTGGTGCCTCGCGGACGTGGACCGTCCGGCCGGCTGACACAGCTGGACATCGTGGGAACCGAGAAGACGCTGCGCGTGGGCAAGGAACTCGAGATCCGGCGGCTGTTGTCTCCTTCGCACTTGTACAGCTCCGGGTTCGTGGTGAAGACGGTGGGCGATGAAGGAGAGATTCCCGACGAATTCATGCTACGGGGTGCGGGCTGGGGCCATGGCGTTGGATTGTGTCAGATCGGGGCGGCGGTGATGGCAGACAGGGGATACTCCCACGCGGAGATCCTCTCGCATTACTACAGGGGCGCGGTGCTGGAGTATTCGTACAGGTAGCGATGGATGCACGAAGGGGAGGGGCACAAGAGGCGAAACGCGAAACTCGTGGCACCCCGCCCTCACTTGCCGAATCTGGGCCCTCATGGACATGGGTAGCTAGCCCGGATACTTCACAAACGAAAGGCGGCGAAGCCGTTAATCCCTTATAATTCTGGTGCTTTAGGTCAGAAAAAGAGGGAGACTTCGCCGTGCCAGATCGTACCGCTCTCCAGCTCGGATTTCCAGGGGTAGGACGCCGCGTCGTCCAAGCAGAATTCACCGGCGGTGATGTGACCAGCGATGGGGGCGCAGGCCTCCTCCGATTGGCCGACATCCGCCTCGATCTTCTCCGTCGAATCGCGCGGGCCTTCGGCGACACACGGCAGCAAGCAGGCAAAGGGGCCATGGGTTTAGGATTTAGATTAAGTGGCCGGCAACGTCGCTTGGTTACGGCTCACCGGAAATAATAAA
>CAYRNR010000149.1:0-19798 GCA_964425605.1 uncultured Rickettsiales bacterium
GGACGTGCAGGTCGGCATCCACGCGGGCTCGAACTACGAGATCTCCATCACGCTGGCGTCCATGGACGTCAACGCGCTGGGCATCACCGGCGGTACCGTCAGCATCGCCAACGCTTCGGACGCCTCGGCGGCCCTGGCCTACATCGACACAGCCATCGGGTCGGTGAGCAGCCATCGCGCCACCCTGGGTAGCCAGCAGAACCGGCTGATGCACACCTACCGCAACCTCGAGGTGAACCTCGAGAACATGACCGCGGCCGAGAGCCAGATCCGCGACGTGGATTTCGCTTCCGAGACCGCCGAGCTGACCAAGAACCAGATCCTCGCCCAGGCGGGCGTCTCCGTCCTGGCCCAGGCCAACTTCGCGCCGCAGATGGCGCTGACGTTGCTGGGATAGTGACGGCGAGGAGGTAAGACCATGTCTCTGCGAATCAACCACAACATCGCCTCCCTGATGGCGCAGAAGAACGTGAACCGTTCGTCCGGCGCCATGGAACAGAGCTACGCACGGCTCTCCAGCGGCTTGCGCATCACGCGCGCCGCCGACGACGCCGCGGGCCTGGGAGTCAGCGAGAACCTGCGCGCCGACATCGCGTCCACCCAGGTGGCGATGCGGAACACCAACGACGGCGTCTCCGTGGTCCAGATTGCCGAGGGCGCGCTGTCCGAGACGCACTCCATCCTCACCCGGATGCGCGAGCTCGCCATGCAGTCGGCCTCGGGTACGCTCGGCAACGACGAGCGCGCCTATCTCGAGACCGAGTTCGACGCCATCCGTACCGAGATCGATCGCCTCGCAGAGGTGACCGAATTCAACGGAACCTCTCTGCTCAACACGTCCACCACGATGGACGTGCAGGTCGGCATCCACGCGGGCTCGAACTACGAGATCGCCATCACCCTGAACTCGGCCGGCATGTCCGCGCTCGGAATCGAAGCGCTGAACGTCAGCAACGCCACGTCGGCGTCCGATGCCCTGGCCTTCATCGACACGGCCATCGGTTCGGTGAGCAGCCAGCGCGCCACGCTGGGCGCACAGCAGAACCGGTTGGTCCACACCTATCGGAACCTCGAGGTGAACCTCGAGAACATGACCGCCGCCGAGAGCCAGATCCGCGACGTGGACTTCGCGTCCGAGACCGCGGAGCTGACCAAGAACCAGATCCTGGCCCAGGCCGGGGTCTCGGTCCTGGCTCAGGCCAACTTCGCGCCGCAGATGGCGTTGACGTTGCTCGGCTAGTGATACGGACGAGCCCCGGGGGCGCGGGCCCCCGGGACTCTACATAACGGGAACGAAGGTGCCACGTGAGTAACACCATCCCAAGACTCCTCCCGGCTTCGCAGGCAGCATCGCTGCGTGCGTCCAGGGAGAAGGCCGCGCCCGACGGGCAGGCCGAGTCTGGCGGGGTGGTGTCCGGTTCTGGAGAGAGCACCTCCAATCGGCCTGCAGCCGGAGACCCCGCCGCCACGAAGCCAGCGACCACCGTGTCGCTCTCCCCCCGAGCATCCGCAGGACTCGCCGCCTACGAGGCGCAGGAAAAGGAGAGTGTGACCGAGCGGTGGAGCGACTCCGCCGCCAAGGCCATCGCCGAGAAGATCGAGGAAGCTGCCGAGGCCGCCGACCGAACGGGCCTCCGCGTCAAGACCGAAGTACACGATGCGACTGGTCGCTACATCATGCGCGTGGTAGACGAGTCTGGTGAGGTTCTCAAGGAGTTCCCGCCGGCCGAATACCTGGATGTGGTCGCCGCGCTCGAGAAACTCGGGGGCCTACTGCTACAAGAGGAGCTGTAAACCATGGGCGTCACCGTAGACGGGCTGGTCTCCGGCCTGGACACCACGTCGATCATCGACGCCTACATGTCCGTGGCCGAGGCATCCACCGATCGCCTCCGCAGCCAGCAGACCGATCTCGAGACCCGCCTGACCCTGCTCCAGCAGCTCAACGGCTACCTGGAGGATCTGCAGTCCCACATCGAGGACTACTCCAGCGAGGACGATCTGAACATCTCGTCGGCCATCAGCTCCAACGAGTCGGTGATGACCGTCTCGGCGGACAGCGGCGCCCAGGCGGGCACGTTCTCCGTGGACGTGGTCGCCCTGGCCCAGTCGGAGATGGAGGTCTCCCAGGGGTACGCGGATCGGGACGGCGTGGTGGCCACGGGGGGGCAGCTCACCATCACCGTCGCAGGAGTGGACACGGTCATCGACGTCTCCGAGGCCAACGGCAACAACACCCTGTCCACGCTGGCGATGTACATCGACGAGAACGTGGAGGGCGCGTCCGCCTACATCCTCGACGACGGCGGCGTCGATCCCTACCACCTCGTCGTGGCGTCGGAGGACACGGGCGCGGCCCAGACCCTGTCGTTCAGCTCCACCCTCACCGGCGGCACCGAGCCGACGTTCACCGAGCAGATCACGGCGGCCGACGCGGAGATGACCCTCGCGGGGCTCACCGTCTACTCGGACACCAACCGCTTCGACGACGTGATCCCGGGGCTGAACATGGAGGCCGTGGCCACGGGCACGGTCACCATCACCTCGGGCATGGACGTGGACGGCATCGTGGATTCGGTCCAGGAGTTCGTCGACGCCTACAACGCCGTGGCGAACTTCCTCGACGACTACACCGGCATGGAGATGGACGGCGACGCGTCCATCCTCGCCGGAGAGTCCGTGCTGTTCACCGTGCAGAGCAACCTGCAGACGGTGATGAGCGCCCTCTACCAGGAGGGCGATCTCCAGGGGACCTCCATACTGGGATTCGCGACCCAGCAGGACGGGACGCTGGAGCTCGACACCACCGAGCTGAGGGACGCGCTGACCGACCACCCCGCCGACGCCGTGGCGATCATCGCCGGCGAGAACGGTATCTTCCAGGCGCTGGATGGGCGCCTGGACATGGTGCTGGATCCCGACACGGGGTCCATGTCCCTGCGACAGGAGAGCCTCGATACACAGATCGACGACCTCCAGGAACAGATCGAGGACGCAGAGGCCAACCTCGAGATCTACGAAGACGCGCTGCGACAGCAGTTCACCAACCTGGAGATCGTCCTGTCCCAGATGCAGACGATGAGCTCGTACCTGACGCAGCTGTTCTCCAACAACAACGAGTGAGGTCCAAGATGATGACCACGCCCACGGACGCCAAGCTGGCCGCCTACACCCGCACCAACGTGGAGACCCGCAGCGAGCCCCAGCTGCTGGTGGACCTCTGCGAGCGCGCCCGGGTCGCCGTGGACGCGGCGCGGACCACCGAGGACGCCACCGTCCAGCGTGAGTCGCTGCAGCGGGCCCGCGAGATCGTCGCGTTCTTGCAGGACAGCCTCAGCGTGGAGGTGGGCGGCGCCATCGCCGTGAACCTGATGCGGCACTACTCCTTCCTCAACAGTGCCCTCATGGACGCGCTCAACGACACCGCGGCCGCGGATCTCGACATGCTCCACGGCAAGTTCGCCGAGCTGCACGAGACCTGGCGCGAGGCCGTGAGCATCTTCCAGGAGCAGGAAGCGGATGCCGGACAGGAGTGACCTCGCCCGCATCCTCGGTGACGCAGCCGCCCAGCTCGACCAGCTGATCGCCGCGGCCGCCATCCCCGAGGACCTCGACGCCCTCCTCCCAGAGTTCGATCGCACCCAGAAGCAGATCCGAGACGCGACCCGCGATTTCGAGGGCCCCCCCTCGGACGCCGAGGCCGGCGCCTTCGCCGCCTGGGAGCAGTCCGCCGCCCGGCTGCAGGTCCTCGTCCAGGACAACCTGCGGCTCCTCGACGGCAAGTTCGGCGATCTCCGCAAGGCCCGGTCCGCGCTGCGCGCGTACTCCACCCTCGATCCCCACCACAAGGCGCAACGGCTGCACAAGAAGCTGTAGCCCCCGTTGTGTGACGGCAGTGTCAACGTGCTGACGGGATCCCGACGGTGGATCGGGTTACGCACGCCGGTTCTCGGTATGCTGGAGTTGGTCCGGTTCCTGCAAACCCCATGTCCCGGAGCAGTCTGGTGAGTGACAACAAGACCGACAGAGAGCGTCGCAAGTACTACCGCGTGAGGCTGGCGGCCCAGCTCGCCCTCGGGCCGAGCCGGCTCGAGCTGATGGACGATCCGGCGTTCGCGTTGCGAATGAGGCACGCCGACCTCGTGGACTCCGTACTGGAGATGCGCAAGGTGGCCGAGCCGGAGCTCGTGGAGTCGGTGGACCGGGGGATCGACTACCTGCTCGCCCTGCAGGACCTGGTCACGGGAACCCTGGATGCGCGTCCGTACGAGGAGCGGCAGCTGTCGCTGACCCTGGATCAGCGGGAGATCAGCCTGTCCGAAGGGGGGATCGGGTTCGAGGGTGAGCCGCCGTGCGAGCTGGGGGAAGCCCTGACCGCGGTGGTGGTCACCAGGGATCATCCGTCACGTCGCCCCATCCCGCTGCAGGTGCGGCTCGTGCGGCGACAGGATGTCGAGGATCGGACCTACCTGGGCTTCGAGTTCGTCGAGGTGCCCCGGGAGGTCCAGCGTCACCTCGTGGATCTGGTGTTCCGCGAGCAGCGCCGTCAGATACGGGAGGCTCGGAAGAGATGAGCCCCATCGCCGGGTTGCTGGCCGTCGCATTCTCGCTGTCCGCCGGGGTCTCCAACGTCCGGAGCCCGGACATGGCGGTGATCTACGAGCGGACCACGGCCCCGGCGATCAACACGCACTTCGCATTCCGGCCGATCCCCTACGTGGGCGTGGGCGTACAGTTCAACTACGCGCCCCGCGTGGGCACGGCCGTCGGCGTGTCCACCCTCGAGAGCATGGGCATCCAGTCGAAGTTCCACCTGGCCACTCTGGGGCTGCGCGTGGAGGGGCGGCTGGACGTGGCCGCGCACCAGCCGGTGATCCCGTTCGTGGTCGGAGGACCGCTGGCCTCGTTCTACGAGGAACAGGTGGGCGCGACGGAGATCTCCGGTGGCAAACCCGGCGCCTTCCTGGGGGGCGGCGCGAACATCCTGCTCACGCCCGAGACCAGCTGGTCGCTGCAGCAGCGGCCGCGACTGGAGGGGCTGTACCTGACCTTCGAGGCCGGCAACCGCTGGGCTCGGTGGGCCTCGGGTGACGGCCTCGACCTCGGCGGCTGGTACCTCTTCGGAGGGGTGGAGGTGGCGTTCCGGTGAGACACCTGCTGACACTGGTCCTGTTGCTGTGGACCCTTCCCGCGCACGCGCAGCCCGAGATCGTGGCCGTGTACGGCGTGGCGCACGGTCCCGTAGCCGCCGACGACGAGCGCGATCTGGAATACCAGGTGCGCACCGCTGGGCTCGACGGGGTTCGCGAGGGGAGCATCCTCATCGCCTACCGCCGCATCCCGTCCGCGCGAGGAGATGCGCCGTTCCGGTACGAGCCCGTGTGGCTGGAGTCGGGTCGCCTGCAGGTGACCACCGTCGGACCGCGCTGGGTCACGGCCCGTCCGGTCATGGACTCCCCCCACCTCCCCCTGCCCGCGCTGGACGACGACGGATTGCCCCTGGACCGGATCTGTATCGGCGACCGCGTCGTGGAGTCCGGGCAGGTGGGTCTCACCGGCTCGCAGGTGGTGGGGCGATTCGATCTGGAGCTGCTCTTCGCAGGCGGCGGCGACGAGATGGAGCCGGAGGGCCAGGAGGCCCTGCGCCTCTGGCTCAGCCGCTTCGGCGTGCTGGGCTCCGTTCAGGTGGACGTGTCCGTTCCGGGCGCGCAGCCGCGGGGCACCGGCGAACCACCGACCACGGACGAGAGGATCGTGCCGCTGCCGCTGCGCGGAGATCGCGGGTGGGCCGAGATCCACCGAGGTGAGGAGAGCCGCACGCTGGCCCAGCGCCGCGCCCGGCACCTCGCAGATGCCGTCGAGGCCGTGCTGGGCATGGAGTCCGGGCGCGTGATGGCCACGGTCTCGTGGGTGGGCGAGGGCGTGTCCGAGGCCGGGACGGCGACGATCCGGCTCGGTCACGCCGGAGTCCTGCCGGCGATGAGACCTGGCGAAGGACCTACCGCGAGGGCCACTGGACTTGGAGAAGCGCCATGAGTCGATGGAACTTCTGTGCACTGATCGCAGCGCTGGCGCTCACGGCGTCGGCGTCAGCCGCCGAGGGCCCTGCGCTGGACACGCTGCGGTTCCGAGCCGCGCCGCTGCCCGGGGACATCCTGGGTGTCGGCGCTGCCACCGCCCACGACGCGGGCGTTCTGCGCGGCATGTTCTCGTTGCAGGGCGAGCACAACCCGATCTTCCTGGTCACCGATCCCGACCGCGTCGAACCCATCGTCAGCGACCGGATGATCGGCGAGGTGGCCATGTCCTTCGGCCTGGGCAAGGGGATATCGCTGTGGTCCGGCCTGCCCATGGTCATGTACCAGGCGGGGTGGTGGCCAGAGCAGTCCGAGGACATCCACTCCTGGGGCCTCGGAGACCTCCGCTTCGGCGCCTCGTTCCCCGTCATCGATCCACAGAAGCACCCGGTCGGTGTGGCGATCCGTCCCGGCGTCCAGGTGCCCACCGGCGTACGAAATGCGTTCGCCTCGTCCGGAGTCGTCGAGCTCCACAGCGCCGTGGGCGTGGAGACCCGCAGGCTGGGTCCCGTGCGCCTCGCGTCCTCCCTCGGCGCCCGCATCGGTCCCCCCAGCGACTGGGTCGACGTGGAGGTCTACTCGGCCTTCACCTACGGCCTCGGAGTCGATGTGCAGGTCCACGAGCGGTGGACCGTTGACGTCGCCTGGCTCGGCGAGGTCGCCGGGAACAACTGGGAGAACCCCATGGAGATCCGCGTCGGGGGGTCCTTCGTCCCCACCGATGGGATCACCCTCGGGACCTGCATGGGCTGGGGTGTGGCGCCTGGCGCCGGCACCCCCGACTTCCGCCTCGGATTCCAGATCACCATGGGCGGTCCGGTGCGCAAGAAGACCCCCGAGATCGAGATGGTCGAGCTGGTGCCCCCCGAGCCCATCGGCCCCACGCTCGCCCCGGCGATGGTGGACGCCACGGCAGCCCTCGCTCAGAGCCCCACGGGGTACGTCGAGATCTTGATGCCCACGCCCGTGATCTTCCGCGAGGGGGAGACTCGCCTCAGCAAGGAGGCGCTGGCGGCCCTCGAGTCCGTCGTCGACTACCTGGGCAGTCACCCCGAGATGCGTCCCATCGTCGTGTTGGGCCACGGCGACGAGACGGGCGGAGACGAGTACAACACCGTGCTGTCCCGGCGCCGCGCCATCTCGACCCGCAAGTACCTGGTCGACGAGGGCGGCATCGCGCCCGAGCACCTCTCGGTTCCCGAAGAGAGCCCGATGCAGGCCCCCCTCGATGTGCGCACCGGCCGTCGCTCCGCGGTGGGGTTCGTGCTGTCCTCCGGCTCGTGATTTTCCCGCCTGAACACCTCAAGAAATCCGCGTTTCATCCGATAACAACAATCAGGGAGCCTCGGCGGTACCGCCGCCGTTAGAAAACCGAGGATTGTGCCGATGTACCCTTTTTGCGAGGCGAGCTTGGCTCGTTCTCCCCCCTGACCTGCGCGTCGGGGTATCGAGTTCTACATGGGAGGCCGGGGCGCTACATGCAGGCCGTAGTGCCCTGGTCTCCTTTGTGTTTTTTGTGACACCTCTATCCTCTTTTTCGACTCGTCTCGGTTTCCCAGTCTTTCCCAGTCTTTCCCAGGTCGTACAAATTTTGTCCTCGGTTTCCCACCGAGGTGCGTCTTTGTAGGTGATGGGTGGTAGGGGGGCTCCATGGGAGTCCCATGCGGTTCGTTTCGCAGGTGGGCGTTGTGACCGTCGCAGTGTGGCTCGGATGTTCTCCGGGGATCGGGGAGGAGTTCGCGTCGGGCGATGACGACGACACGGACCAGGGCGCATCCGACGACGACGACCTGGATGACGACGACGCCTCGGACGACGACGCGTCCGATGACGACACCTCGGACGATGACGACACCTCGGACGACGACGACGATGCGGCCGGGGACATCCTGCTGACCGGATTCCAGGGAGAAGCGATCATCGAGGCCCCCGTGTTCGCTGGCAGTGAGGAACTGTACTTCGTCACGGAGCAGGGCCTGGGCAGCGATTTCTGCCGCATTCGGTACGGCGTCGTGTCCATCGGCCCACGAGCCGATTGCCTGAATTGCGAGTGGGCCTACGATCTCGAGGCCACGAATCCCGAGATCGTGGCGGGGACCTCGGCTCAGTGCGCTGCGGTGGGGTACGACGCGCAGAGCATCCAGGAGCTCGTGTCCAGGCCGAGGGCCTATGGGCTCGCGCGGGAGTACTTTGGTCACGCGGACGTGCTGATGGTGGCCACGAGCGTCGGTTCATGGGACGCGGTCAGCTTCGTCGATTGGTCGCAGGAACGAGTCCTGGTGTACGACTGGGAGACTGGATACGTGGAGCTGTAGGTCTCCACCCTGCCCGCGTCGCCTCTGCCGCCTGGCTGGAGGACAGAGGAAGAACCCCATCGACCGCTGGGGCGAGCCGATCTACTCGCTCCGACATCCGGACAACCTGGGCCTTCCCACCCTGCGCCCCCTTCGGTCGGGGGAGTGGGCTGGCCTCTCCCACACGGATTCGATGCTGATGCTGTTCGGTCCGCGGGGTGAACTGGTGCAGTGGGAGGGCGCCCTGGCCGTGCTCACGTTGTGCAACGATGACCTCGACCGCGGGATGGTCCAGGGGGGAGGGATCGTCGTCTTCGACACCCTCAGCGAGACCCCGGCGGCGAGGAGCGCTGGAGATTCTCGTGCGTGGTCCAGGAGGACTCCGAGACCATGTACCGCGTCAACTACTCCCCCACGCTCTACGACACCACCTGGTCCTACGAATCGGCGCTCCGCTAGCCCGATGCCCAGTCTCTCCGCCCTGTCAGAATGAAACAAAGCTACAGAAATGAAACGCCCGATGCGTTCAAAACAGGGATATTGAGGCCGAACGTTCGCTCGGCTCGGCCCCGCCGGATGTCAAAACAGCATGGAAATGCCCTCTATGTTGGGGAATTTGGGAATTTCAGCGGTATTTCTGTCTGGATTCATGACAAATCTTGTCATCGTTCCTGGATTGAGACGAGGCTGGCACGGTGGTTGCACTTTCCAGCAGTGACCGGGCACACACCGAACCGCCCGAAAGCACGAGAAGGGATACAAGTCGTTGCGCTCCATCGTCGCCACCATCGCAATGCTCCTCCTGGTCGCCGCAGGCTGCGGATCGCCCCTCGACCTGGACCAGGGTGCACCCGGCTCCGCGAGCAGCGACGACGGCGATCACGACGATGGCGACGAGACGGTGCCGGGTAACGCCTGCTCCTCCGTCTCCACCGACGGCCAGGAGCTGTGCGACGAGGTCCTCTCGGGCGACATCGAGATCGTCCCCTCCGACGACGACCCCATCGACATCGAAGACGAGCCGCTGCTGATGGGCCTCGCCGGTGACGCGGACGTGCTCAGTGGCGGCTTCGAGGGCGCCGAGGACCTGTACTTCGCCACGGACAACGGCCTCGGCGAGGACGTCTGCAGGATCACCTACAAGCTGTCCGCCACCGGCCTCCGTGACGACTGCGAGGACTGCGATTGGGCCTTCGACCTCGTGGCGTCCGAGCCCGAGATCGTCGTGGGCACGGCCGAGGACTGCGCGGCCCTGGGATACGACGACGAGGCCATCCAGCAGTGGCTGGAGCAGCCGCGGGCCTACGGGTACGTCACCGAGTACTTCGGTCACGCTGACGTCCTGCTGGTGCTCGACGCCGAGGGCCGCTGGGACGCCGTGAGCTTCGCCGACTGGACGCCCGACGCCGGCGTCCTGGCCTACGATTGGGAAATCGACTACGTGACCCCCTGACCCGGCGACCTCTCCCCTTCGACTCGAATCCGACATCCACACAGCACCTGCAGCCCTGGTCCGTGGTCCTCTTCGGCGATACCATGGGGCGCTGGAGGTGCCCATGCTCGCTCGAGGCCTCGTATTCGCCCTGGTGCTGAACCTGTCGCTGCCCGCAATCGCCCTGGAGCTGGACAAGGGCTCGACCCTGGACCGCATCGAGGCGGCCTACCGGACCGGAGAGATCGACGAGGAGCAGTACGTGCTCTATCGACTCTACCGGGTGAAGAACAAGGCGCTGCTGCCCGACGAGTTCGTGGCCCCAGTGGGCCAGGAGCGGCCGGTGCGGTGTGCCACGCCGATGATCAAGGCCGCGCGCGGGGCCGTGGACTGGATGAGCCCCGAGGCCAAGGCCACCGTGGGACTGCTGCTGCCGCCCTCCGTCGCTGCCACGGCGAGTCAGGAGTCGGACCACTTCTCGCTGATCTGGGGCGAGGACTACACCGGCACCCAGGACGACATCGACTTCTGGCTCGACGCCTTCGAGAAGTCCTGGGACGTGGAGGTGGACGGCCTGGGATTCACGAGCCCCCCATGCACGGACGAGTACTACTTCGACGTGTACCTGGCCAACACCGGGGGAAGCTCCCCGGAGCTGGAGCCGGACACATACGGCTACTGCGACCACCAGGGAGACTGCCCCTTCATCGTGGTGCACCCCGACTACGCGTTCACCGGAAACGCCGAGGGAGCCGCCCAGGCCACGGCCGCGCACGAGTTCCAGCACGGCATCCAGTCCGGCTACGACTGGTGGGAGGGCAACTACTGGATGGAGGCCACGGCCACCTGGGCCGAGGACGTGGTGTTCGACGACGTCAACGACTACGTGAGCTACCTCAACGGCAGCGACGGCTGGCTGGCCTACCCGGAGTACGCGTTGACCTACGAGGACGGCTGGCACGAGTACGGCAACGTGATCTGGGTCAAGTACCTGTCCGAGTACTGGGGCGGCGACCAGACCATCGTCGACATCTGGGAGGCGGCCATCGACACCGACGCCCTCACCGCGGCGGGCCAGATCATGGAGGCGGACGGCTGGACCCTGGCGGACGGGTTCGTGGACTTCACCGCGCAGCTGTCGGTGAACGGCTTCGAGGAGGCCGATCTGTACGACGAGGTCTACATGATGGGCGACCACGACAGCTACCCCGCCAGCGGCGCGCCGACCCAGTACCTTCCCCAGACCTTCGGCTCCAACTACGTCAAGTTCCTGCCATCCGGCGCCGCGCAGGACCTGGAGGTCACCTTCAGCGGCGAGGCCATGGACGGTGGCCAGGTGGTGACGTGGGGCGTCGCGCTCATGGCCGTTCACGCGGACGGCTCGGCCCTGTACCAGGTCCTCGACGTGGACGCGAACGGTCAGGGCTCGGCGTGGGTGGTGGACTTCGGCGGGACGGTGCAGAAGGTGGTGATGGCCGTGTCCGTGCTCGCCGGTGACGCCGGCTCGCCCGGGGTGGCCTACTCCTATTCGGCGGATCTCGGCGAGGCCACCATCGGCGGAGACGACGACGACGACGGCGGAGCCGGTGACGACGAGGGGTGCGGGTGTCGCGCGGACGGAGCGTCGCCCGTGTCCGCGCTCGCCGCGCTGCTCCTGGCGGGGACCGCGCTGATCCGCCGTCGATGACCCCCGAACTCTCGGCCAACCTCGACGCCCTCGCCCGCGTGGCCCCCGACCTGGCCCAGCGGCTCTGCCTGCCGGTGGATGGATCCCACGTACGCCTGAGCGAGGGCCAGGCTCCCGGCTACAAGGTCCACCGCTACTTCTACCCGTTCATGGTCGGCGTGGACGCGCTGGAGCGCTCGGTGGCCCACGTGGACGGCGCCCAGGACGTGGTCCTGTTCGGGATCGGCCTGGGCGAGCAGCTCGACGAGGTGCTCGTGCGGTCGCCGTTACGCTGCGTGACCGCCTGGGACCGGGATCCGTGGCTGATGCGGCTGGTGCTGGCGCGGCGCGACTACTCCGACCTCCTCGCCGACGGTCGGTTGAGGCTGGCCCTGGGCTCCGACCTGCTGGACCTCGCAGGGGGCGTCGGCGACCGCCACCTGGTGACCCACCCCTTCCTCGACGCCATCTACCGCTTCGAGCGGCGCCTGCTGGACCACGGGATGCCCGAGCGCTGCGTGCTCCTGCGGGCGGGCACCCTCTTCATCGACGATCTGGCCGCGGAGCTCGCCGAGCGAGGCTACGGAATCTACACCCTCGACACGGAGCGGCTGTCGCGCGAGGAGATCGAGCTCACGGTTCGTCGCTTCGCCCCGTCCTTCATCGCGGCGATCAACTACACGGTTGGCCTGGCCGAGCTGTGCCACGAGCTCGGCGTGCCGTTGATGTGCTGGGAGATCGATCCCTCGACCACGGCGCTGCAGCCGGTGCGAGCGGACACGGACAACAGCCACGTCTTCACGTACCGCCGATCCCACGTGGAGCAGTTCCGCGGAGCCGGGTTCGCGAACGTGCGCCACCTGCCCCTGGCCGCGAACGAGCGGCGGCGGGCCCCCGTCGCCCTGTCCGCCGAGGACCGCGACAACTACGGCGCCCCTGTCTCCTTCGTCGGCGCCTCGATGGTCTCCGAGGCGCTGGACTTCCGCCAGCGGTTCCTCGAGCGCTACGTGGCCTATCTCGACGCGGGAGGGGAGGGGACCCTGGAGCAGGCCGGCGCGACCCTCGCCGAGATCCTGAAGGTCCAACGCCTCGACTACACCACCTTCCGGCTGCCCGCGTTGCTCGAGGAGCGCTTCGCTCCCTTCCTGGCGGCTGCGCGATGCGATGCCGACACCGAGGAATCCCTCATGTGGGTCTCGGAGATGGCGGCGTCGGAGAAACGGCTGACCTACGTGGCCAACCTCGGCGCGTTCGGGATCGTGGCCTGGGGCGACGCCGGCTGGAAGCAGATCGAACCCTTCGGCGCCCGCTACTCCGGCCGCTACGCCCGCCACACCGACGAGCTGACCAAGGTCTACTGCGCGTCGGCGATCAACGTGGACATCGGCCGGCTCTACCAGTCCGACATCGTCACCATGCGCGTCTTCGACGTCCTCGCCTGCGGCGGATTCCTGCTGGCCGAGCACAGCGACGATCTCCATCAGCTCTTCGAGGTCGGGCTGGAGGTGGAGTCCTACACCAGCCTCGACGAGCTCAAGCGCAAGGTGGCGTTCTACCTGGCCAACCCCGAGGCCGCCCGCGCCATCGCCGATCGCGGTAGAAACGCGGTCCGCACGCGCCACACCATCCGCCAGCGGGTGGAGACGATGCTGGAGGCGATGCGGGAGGCTGGATCGATGGAGTAGCCGCTTCGCGGCTCGATCGACGGCTCGAAGCTAGGAGGGCGGAAGAGGGAGTGGGGGGAGGAACGAGGCTTGGGTTCCTCACGCCAAGACGCCAACTCGGGGATCAAGGCGCCAAGAAGATGTCTTGGCGTGAGGTCTTCTTCTAGAACCGGCCGTTGACCGACAGCCCTGCGGACTCCGCACTCGCCCAGGGATGGAGCGCCAGATCAGGCAGGACCTCGTCCCGCCAGGCCGCGCGAACGAGGAGGGCGACTCCCAGAGTCAGGTAGACCGCCCCGGCAACGCCGTTCACGGAAGCCACGATGATCGGCTCCTTGGGGATGTACATGATGTCGCGAGGGTATTTTCCCGATGCCCTGTGCCTCCGGGTCCAGTCGTCACACGCGGCACCGAGAAACAGGGCCAGCAGCGTATGACCGCCGCTGTGGAAGAAACCGATGGCCGCTGCGCGGTGTCTCCCCGCGACGGTGTCCTCCCCGGCGAGGATTCCGTATCCGAGAACGAGGACCGGGACCGCTGCATGGTTGGCCATCTGGAGCTTCCAGCGATGCTCTTCCATGGAATACGAGTGGGTCAGCGAGAGGTGATGCAGACTCATGGCCAGGAGGCTTGCCTGAAGGGTCGAGCCCAGTCCGACCAGAACGGCACCCGCGATGCGAACGTCGTGGGCCACCGGAGCGACGGACGCGGGCTCCGCCACCGCGGGCCGTGGCAGCAGCAGGACGAGTACTAGCAGTAGGACGGCCTTCGGCACGCCCCGCACCCCTTTCGATTCCATGCTGGTGTTCGATTCTACCTCGAGTGAAGAAAGGGGACGTACGCAACTAATCAACTAATCCAGGCTCTTGCAGTTGCGTGAAGAAAGGGGACGTACGCAACTAATCAACTAATCCAGGCTCTTGCAGTTGCGTGTCCCTTGGTCCCCAGCCGTTCACCGGGCTGCCGGAGTCCGATGGTGTTGGATTAGTTGATTAGTTGCGTACGTCCCTTTTCCCCACGTCCCTTTTCCCCAGCGCCGCGCCTGCCTAGATCTTCCCGTCCGCCTGCAGCTGTGCGACGCCCTCGTCGGTCAAGGTCAGCACGAACTGGCCGTTCTCGATGGTCAACAGCTCGATCATGTCGAAGGCTTGGCCCACCTCGGGGTCCTGGACTCGCTGCTGGGCGAGGGACTGGTTGACGTTGTCCTTGAGCTGCTGGCCGGCGACGTACTGGCCGACGTCGAACTTGCCGATGTCGAGGGTGTCGACGGTGAAGTCGGTGAACCAG
Organism: uncultured Rickettsiales bacterium; assembly: GCA_964425605.1. Lineage (GTDB taxonomy): Bacteria > Myxococcota_A > UBA796 > UBA9615 > CAYRNR01 > CAYRNR01. The sequence goes on from CAYRNR010000149.1 coordinate 14,421, forward strand.
CCGTCCTCGATCTCGAAGTCGCCGACGGTGTGGAGGTTGAGGTACTGGGGCTGGCTGGGCTCGAGCTGGAGGGACACGTCCATCACGCCGCGGCCCTGGTCGTCGATGTCGATGCGGAAGGCCACCATCTGGCCGGTGTCCTCGGAGATCACGAGCTGGGTGAGCTCGTCGCCGGTGAGTTCGATGGTGCGGTCGGTGAGCATCTGTGTGGCGAGCTGGTCCTCGAGCATCTCGACCCGCCCCTCGTCCCACTTGACCACCTGCACGGGCAGCGGCTCGTCGGACACCACGAGGCCCACCAGCAATCCGGGTCCGAAGAGGAACAGCGCCGCGCCGCCGCCGCAGCACGCAAGCAGGCTCAGCAGGATCAGCAAGCCGAGGCAGCCCAGGATGACGGTGAGCTTGTTGCCTTTTTTCTTCTCAGCCACGGTTCTTTCCTCTCAGCTTGTGGGACCAGGGGAGCAGCTCCATCAGATCCTCGACGATCACGTCCGGTTCGGCCTCCTGGAGAAGCTCGAGGGGGGTGGTGGTGTCGGCGAGGACGGCGGCGTACAGGCCCAGCGCCTTGGCGGCCTGGATGTCGCGGACGGTGTCGCCGACGACGATGACGGGGCCCATCTGGTCGAGGGGCAGACCGGCGCGGGCGGCGGTGGCGTCGAGGGCGTCGCGGAGGATGCCGGTGCGCTCGCGGTGATCGCCGCCGTAGCCGCCGACGTCGAAGAGGTGGTCGAGGCGGGCGCGCTCGAGCTTGGCGCGGGCGCCGGGCTCGATGTTGCCGGTGGCGACGGCGAGCCAGGTGCGCATGCGCCGGCGCAGGGCGTGGAGGACCTGGGGGACGCCGGGCATGAGGCGGAAGCTGGGGTTGGTGGCGAGCTCGCCGGGCAGGTACTCGGTGTAGCCGTCCCGGATTCGACGGACCAGGGCGTCGCCGGGATCGTGGCCGAGGGCCTTGCGGCAGGCCTCCTCGATGATGCCGCGGTCGGTCTTGCCGGAGCAGGTGACGCGGTCCATGGCGCCGGTGACGGGCAGGTGCTCGTCCATGGCGCGCTGGAGCGCGACGCGCCCCGAGCCGCCGCTGAGCAGCAGGGTGCCGTCGATGTCGAACAGGAAGATCATGGCTCCCGGCGTGCGCGCTCCCGCAGCACGCGATATGCGAACTGGGTGTTGCCCACCAGGTAACGCTGCCACAAACGGCGCGGATCGACCAGTAGCCGCGCCAGCCACTCGAGCCCGTGGTCGTAGAGGATGGCAGGGCCGCGGCTGACCTGCCCGGAGATGAAGTCGGCGGTGGCGCCGAGGACCCAGACCACGGGCGCGTCGATGGCGTCGCGGTTGGCCGCGACCCACCGCTCCTGGATGGGCGTCCCCAGGCCGACCAGGAGGACGTCGGGCCGGGCGCGGTTGATGGCCTCCACCACTGCGTCGCTGTCCGGTCCATCCTTGTCGAAGTAGCCGTGGTGGGTGCCCACGATCCGCAGGTCCGGCACGGCGGCGCGGAGCTCGTCCGCGGCCGCGGCAGCGATCCCGTCCCTCGAACCCAGCCAGAACACCCCGAGGTCCGCGGCGGCCGCGCGGCGCGCCAGATCCCAGATCCAGTCGGCGCCGGTCATCCGCGGCGGGAGCCGCTGCCCCAGCAGCGCCGCCCCCAGCCGCACGCCCTGGCCGTCGCAGTACACCAGGTCGGCCTGGCGGATGAACTCGGCCACGTCGGGCAGCTCCAGCGCCTGGTTGAGGGTGTGGACGTTGGCGTAGCAGACGGTGTAGCGGCCGCCGGACGCGGTCATCGCCTCGACGGAGTCCAGGAGGGTGGTCAGGTCGTGGACGTGGACGGGGAGGCCCAGGAGCTGGACGCGGTCACCGGGGTGGGGCGACGGGGCCAAAACAGGGGGGATAGGAGCAGCGCTCCTACTCGGCGGCGGGCTCCGTCGCCGTGGGCAGGGGCACGCCGGCGCGGGTCAGCTCGTCGTCGATGATGGCGGCGAAGGCCTCGGGGGGCTGGGCGCCGGCGATCATGCGGCCGTTGATGAAGAACGCGGGGGTGCCGCTGACACCGGCGGCCGCGCCGTCCTCGAAGTCCTTCTGGACCTCGTCGGCGTACTTGTTGGTGTCCATGCAGGCGTTGAACGCCTCGGCGTCCAGGCCCAGGGCCACGGCGTGGGCCTTCATGTCCTCGTCGGTGGTCTTGCGGGGGTTGTCGAACAGGGTGTCGAAGAACTCCCAGTACTTGTCCTGGTCGTGGGCGCAGTTGGCGGCCTCGGACATGCGGGCGGCGCGCGGGTGCTTCGGAATCGGGTAGTCGCGGAAGACCAGCTTGACCTGGGTCGGGTACATCTTGATGAGCTCGTCGGTGGTGTCGCGGGCGCGGCCGCAGAAGCCACACTGGAAGTCGGCGAACTCGACGATGGTCACCGGAGCGTCGGCGGGGCCCTTGAAGGGGTCGTCGTCGGCGGAGACCTCGATGCGGAACGGCTCGAGCATGACCTTGACGTTGTGCTTGAGCTTGAGCTCGGTGAACAGCTCGGTCTTACGCTCCGACGAGCGCGTGCGCATCATGTACTGCTTGACGCGGTCCTTCATCTGCTCGAAGTCGCCGCGGCCACCGCGGGGCGGGTTCTCGTCGAAGAAAGCCTTGGCCTCCTCGTCGGTCACCTCGGCCACCTTGTCGTCGACCTCCTGCTTGATCCAGGCGTCCTTCTCCATGCCCACGGCCGTGGCCTCGGCCTCGGCGAGGGTGTCGAACAGCAGGGTGTCCAGGGTCCGCTGGCGGGCCTGGTCGATGTTCATCAGCGCCTTGATGATCTGGGGCTTGGCCTCGTCGTCGAGCTCGGAGAGCTTGACCTCCTGGCCGTCGAAGGTCGCGACCACGGGGTCACCTTCCACGGCGAGACCTTCCACCGACGCGTCGGCGGGTACGCACACGGGGGCGTTGGCCGTCGTCGCGGGCGGGCAGGCGGTGATCAGGAGGGGAAGCAACAGCAACCACAGGGAATGTCTCACGGCAGGCTCCTTTCGCAGGAGGAAGTTCAGTTCGATGTTCGCCGCCGGTCGGCGACGGGGGGGGACAATACCACTTTCGTCGAGTTTCGGGGTTATAACCTCGGGGCGCGGGTTTGTTCCAGTGGAATGCGCAGCTCCAGCCACAGCTGTGGGTACACGGCCGTGCGACCGGGGACGAAGTCCTCGTTCGCCACGTGCTCGAGCTGGAAGCGCACCTGCGCCTGCAGGGGGACGCTGCGCGTGCGCAGCTCGGTGCGCAGCTGCAGCCCGGCGCGGGTGGCGGTGCGGTCCGCGGCCAGGGTGTACACGTCGCCCTCGTGGGTATCCACGGCGCCCTTGGTCGTCACCCGTTCGAACCACCCCCACAGCTCGACGCGCTCGCTCAGGTCGGCGCCCAGCTCCACGTAGGTGCTCTCGGCGTCGCCGTCGTTGGGGTGCCCCATCACGCGGCCGTGGTGGTGATAGCCGTCGTGGTAGATGCGGTGGCGGGAGTACCAGCGGAAGCGGTCGTCCATCATCCGGGTCCACTCGAGCCGCAGGGTCAGGGGGCCGGCCCCGAGGAACAGCCCGCCCTGGTTGCCCACGCCGGTCAGGGCAGGCAGGGGCAGCTCGCCCAGGTACGTGCGGATGACGTCCTCGCCGGCGTTGACCCAGTACAGCTGCAGGAACTGCACGCCCGGGATCGCGTGGGCGTAGGGGACGACGAGGGTGAAGTCGTAGGCGGCAATGTCGTTGGCGTCGAACCCCTCGGTGTCGCCGTCGTAGTCCACGTGGGGGTCCAGGCCCCAGATCAGGTCCCAGATGTCCCCGGCGGTGGCGGACGGCTGGCCCACGCCGCCGAACATGCTCAGGCGGCTGACGCTGATCTCCAACCAGGGCTGGAACGGACGCCAGTCGAACTTCATGCCGAGCAGGTTGGGATTGAGCACGTCGGGCCGCGGTCCCAGCAACTTGCCCCAGAACACCGTGGCCTTGAACTCGCCCAACCAGCGGAAGACCCAGGGCAGCCGCCACAGGTGAGGCTGGGTGAAGCGGACCATGAACGGCGAGGCGCTGTTGCCCGAGTAGATGACGCCGCCTCGGGACGGGCCCCACGCGGTGTCGGTCACGCCCGCGGTCAGCTCCAGATCACCGGCGGACAGCTTGACGTACCCGCGCGGCATGTCGAGGACGGCGCCCTCGTCCCCGAGCCGGATCGGTCCGGCGGGTGCGCTGCCGCCGCCGACGGGATCGTAGGCCACGCGCGGCTCCGCCACCGCGGCGAACGGCCCGGCGATGAACTCCGCGGTCCACGAGCACCCGAAGAACGGCCCGGCCGCGTCCCCCCCGTGCAGGGGATAGGGGTCGCCCCCGGTCGCGATCATGCCCTCGCAGCGAGCCTCGACCCCCGGCCGCAGCCACGCCTGGCCCATGGGTCGCCCGCCCCGCACCCACTCCAGCTCCGTCGCCACCTGCCGGGTCATCCTCGCGCGCAGGCGCCGGTCCACCGGATCCACGGCCACGCCGTACCGCTGCTGCACCCGGTCCAGCAGCCGCGCCACCTCCATGCGGGTGAACGGCCGCGTGGTGTGCCCGGGCGACAGCTCGGGGTAGCGCAGCGACAGCCGCATCATGTCCCGGGAGAGGGGATCGTCGGGCGGGATGTCGGGGGAGGCGGGGAGGCCGGCGTGGACGGTCAGGGGTGCCAGCGCCAGCAGCGCGAGCAGTGGGAGCCACCGCATTCGTTCAGCGGATCTTCAGCAGCGCCCGACGCGTCTGATAGCGCGTGTAGCGATCCTCGTCGTCGAGCAGCGGGGTCAGGGCGTCCAGGGCCTGCGAGGACCCGATGTTGCCCAGGGCCCAGACGATGGAGTAGGGCTCGGGCTCGGACTTCAGCAGCTTGAGCAGCGGGACCACGGCCCGTTCGTCCTTGATGCGGCCCAGGGCGTTGACCGCGGCCAGGCGGACCTCCCGATCGCTGTCGGCGAGGGCGGCGGCCAGGGCCGGGACCTCGGCGTCGGTGCCGATGTAGGTCAGGGAGTCGGCCGCGGTGAGGCGGATCTCCTTGCTGGGGTCGCTCAGCAGCGGCGTCAGCGCGGACGCGAGGCGGGGATTGTTCTCCCGCTTGGCCATCTTGGCCGCCTCGAGGCGCACCATGGGGTTGGGGCTCTGGAGGTTCTCGACCTGCTGGTCGAGGTCGCTGCCGCACCCCGGCAGGGGCAGCAGGATCAGCGCGGGCAGCAGGACCATCAGGAGGCGGTTCATGACGACCTCCCGGGCACCACGCGTATCTTGCGGCGCTTGTCTCCGTCGCCGCCGCCGGTCCGGTTCCGGTCCGGTCCGTAGGCGTTGTAGTACTTGTAGTAGTAGCCGTACCCGGCCGTGCCGAAGTCCAGCTTGTT
>CAYRNR010000150.1:0-19305 GCA_964425605.1 uncultured Rickettsiales bacterium
AGGGCGCCGAGGGGGACATCTCCCACTTCCAGGCGCTCATGACCGCCCTGGCCGCCACCGTGGGGACAGGGAACATCGCCGGCGTGGCCACGGCCGTGGCCGCTGGCGGACCCGGCGCCCTGTTCTGGATGTGGATCACCGGCCTGTTCGGCATGGCCACCAAGTACGGCGAGGCCGTGCTCGCGGTGAAGTACCGCACCACCGACGCCCGCGGCCAGATGGCCGGCGGCCCCATGTACTACCTGCGCGACGGCCTCGGCATCGCCCCGCTCGGGTACGCCTTCGCCTTCTTCGCCGCCATCGCCGCGTTCGGCATCGGCAACATGGTGCAGACCAACTCCGTGGCCGACGCCGTGGAGGCCACCTTCCAGATCCCCACCTGGATCACGGGCCTGGTGCTGGCCGGGTTCACGGCCGCGGTGATCCTGTTCGGGATCAAGGGCATCGGCAGGGTCACCGGCGTGCTCGTGCCGGCGATGATCGTCGCGTACACCCTCGGCGCGCTGGTGCTGCTGGTGATCCACATCGAGAAGCTCCCCGAGGCCATCGCGCTGGTCTTCCGCCACGCCTTCACACCCACCGCCGCCGCCGGCGGCTTCGCCGGCTCGCTGGTCAAGGAGGCGGTCCGCTTCGGCGTCGCCCGGGGTGTGTTCTCCAACGAGTCCGGCCTCGGCTCCTCCCCCATCGCCGCCGCCGCAGCCCAGACCTCCAATCCCGTCTCCCAGGCCCTGGTCTCCATGACCCAGACCTTCATCGACACCATCGTCGTGTGCTCCCTGACCGGGCTGTCCATCCTGGTCACCGGCGCGTGGATGGCCGAGAAGTCCGGCGAGGCCCTCACCGGCGCGCCGCTGACCGTGCACGCCTTCTCCGAGGGGCTGGGCTGGAAGCTGCAGCTGTTCGGCAGCGAGTTCGCCGTCGGCGGCCTCGTGGTGACCGTCGGGCTGATCCTCTTCGCCTACTCGACGATCCTCGGGTGGTGCTACTACGGCGAGAAGTCGGTGGAGTTCCTCGTGGGCTCCTGGGCGGTGGTCCCCTACCGGGTCGCCTTCGTCGTCCTGGCCGCCGTGGGCGCCTCGGTCCAGATCGACCTGGTCTGGAACCTCTCGGACTGCATGAACGGGCTCATGGCATTCCCCAACCTCGTCGGCCTACTACTCCTATCTGGCGTGATCGCGCGCGAGACGCGCACCTACTTCGACGCGCGAAAGAACCGGGCCGGGTCCTGATCTGCCCGATCATGTCGTGGTACTTTCGAATAGAAGCTGTGGTATAGGGGTCACTGACCCGGTAGACATTGCCGAGGCCCCCGCTCCGGGCGGGGCAACACGCAACGGAGGTAGCACCTGATGAGCACCTGGAGAATCGCGTTCCTGTTCGCCCTGATCAGCGGATTCGTCCTGATCGGCTGTCCCGAGGACGAGCCCTACACCGACGACGACGACGACGACGACAGCGCCGCTGGCGACGACGACGACGCCACCGCGGACGACGACGACAGCGCCACCGGCGATGACGACGACACCACCGCAGGCGACGACGACGACACCGTGGCCGGTGAGCCCGACATCCAGACCCAGCCCAACAACCTCAACTTCGGCACGGTCGCCGTCGGCTCCACCGCGGACATCGCCCTGGACATCCGCAACCTCGGCGACGCCCCCCTCCAGATCAACAACATGGTCTCGTCGTTGACCCAGCTGAACTTCACCCCGTACTCCGGCCCCATCGCCCCCGGTGGCACCGAGACCGTGCTCATCACGGCGGTGTGCACGATCGAGGAGGAGGTCAACGGTTCCCTCGTCATCACCAGCAACGACCCTGACGAGTCGCAGCTCCACGTGGTCACCATGATCATGTGTGACGAGACCTGATCCAGCGAGCTCGTGAAGCGCTGGACCCTCACCCGCCGCGACATCCTCTTCGAGTCCGTCCCCTTCCGACTCCGGCGCGATCTACTCGTCTCCCCGCGCACCGGCGCCGAGGCCCCCTATTTCGCCATGGAGTGCGCCGACTGGGTCAACGTCGTCGCCATCACCCCCCAGCGCCAGATCGTGCTGGTCCGCCAGTATCGATTCGGTCGCGAGACCTTCTCGCTTGAGGTCCCGGGAGGGGTCGTCGAGGACGGGGAGAACCCGCAGGTCGCCGGGCTGAGGGAGCTACGCGAGGAGACCGGCTACGACGGCGGCGAGGTGACGTCCTTGGGCTGGGTCGAGCCCAACGCGGCCATCCAGAACAACCGTTGCTTCATGTACCTCGTCGAGGGCTGCACCCTGCAGGCCGAGCAGGAGCTCGACGAAGGGGAGGACGTGGAGGTGGTGCTCATGGATCTGGACGACCTGCCCGCCGCCGTCCGCAGCGGTGAGATCAAGCACGCGCTGTCCATCGCGGCATTCCACATGAGGGGGTTGATCGGGGGGTAGTCGAGGGAGGGCGCATGGGGAACAACAACGCCTGGATTCTCGTGATCGTGGCCGTCGTGCTCGGGTTCTCGGCCGGGTTCGCGGTCGCCCGGTGGGGGCAGGCCAGCGAAGGTCAGCCCCCTGCAGGACCATCCGCAGTTCTCGAGCCCACACAGGCCGGCCGCGCCGAGCTGGTCGCGTCCGTGGATCGAATCGTCACCGACACCTGCCACGACACCGACGCCAAGCTCGAGCAGTGCCACGCCGCGCTCATGGCGTCGTGGGCCAACGCGTCGCACCCCATCGAGGTGGCCGAGCTGGACTCGTCGTTCGACGCCGCAACCCGCTTCGCCGACGCCTACTACGCCGACGACGATCCCGAGGTCGTGCGGGAGCGGCTCGCAGGTGAAGCGCTCTCCGGGCGCCTCGAGGATCTCCTCGCCGGCCACGACATCGAGATGGACGACGTCCACGTCAGCTGCGATCCCCTCCCCTGCGTCATGGAGGTCGACCTGACCTACACCGGCGACGGCGACGCCAGCCGCGAAGCCCTCGATCCACTCTTCGGCGACTTGAAGGGAGCCCTCGGAGACGCGGTGACCGGGGATCTCGAGGGCTACCACGCCGTCCAGCCCGACTTCTCCTGGGGGCAGGACCCCGCCCAGCGCACCTTCCACACCGTCGTCACCAGCCACTCCCAGGACGAGATGGACACCCTGGTGGAGTCGATGATCCTGTTCGCGGAAGAGGTGCTGGGGAACAAGCGGTTCGAGTAGAGGAGCACACCTATCCCTTCCACCTCCCCTTCCACCTCCCCTTCCACCTCCACCCCCCGTTGGAGGATCTGATGCTGGAGGTTGGCCATCGCGTACTGCTGCTCGGTTTCGCGCTCATGGCGGGCGGGTGTCCGTCGGGGGATCAACGCAGCGACGACGACGACACCCTCGGAGACGATGACACCACAGCAGGTGACGACGACACCGGGGACGACGACGCCGTGCCCGTCGCACCCTGCGCGTTCGGTGATCTGTCCGCCGCCGCGGTCCACGTGGCCGAGGTCTACGGCACCGATCCCTACGGACAGTGGACCTGGGCCGGTGCGGTGGACGCGTGGGTCTGGGACCGCCCCTGGGACAAGGTCCACGGTATCGGCGTCTTCCACCACGTGGAGGTCGAGGAGGGCGCCTGCCGAGCCCTGTCCCTGGACCCCGGCGGTTGCGACGGGCCTTGCGGCCCCGGTGAGATGTGCGCCGCCGACGGTACCTGCCAGGAGGTGTGGGCTCAGGGCGCCTCCGCGGGCACTCTGACCGTCACGGGTGTCGGGGATACTCTGGAGCTGGAGCCTTCCGGTTCGGCCTACATCACCGGCCTGTATCACACGTACACCGCACCCTCGGACCTGTTCGCGGCGGGCGACACGGTCACGGCCAGCTTCTCCGGAGACGTGTTCCCGGCATCCACGGTCTCGGCCCGCGGCGTGGCGCCCATGGACACCGGCCTTGCCGGCACCTTCCTGCCGCTGGTGGACGGCCAGGACCTCGTCCTGTCGTGGACTCCGGGCCCCGACCCCGACGCCTGCGTCGAGCTGATCGTCAATGGCCACAACGCAGCACACGGACTGCCCCTGGGCGACATCATCTGGTGCGTCGGCCCCGACGACGGCACGCTGACCGTTCCCCAGGCCGTCGTCGAGGCGTTCCCCTACGGGACCTGGCTGGGTGGTTTCGACGGAGCCTGCTGCGAGGGGTTGGACTGCCCGGTCTCGGAGTTCTCCCGATTCACCCGCAACGCGGTCGAGGCCGCGCCGGGCCAGGTGGAGTTGATCGTCCGGAGTACTGCCTACCTGGGTTGGACGCACGAGGGCTGATCCGGGATGCGCGCGGGGAGCGTCACGGGGGGGCGTCGAGGATGCTGCTGCCCTCGCTTCCCCAGCACTCGATGCTGCGATCCAGTCGGATCCCGCAGGTGTGGTAGGCCCCCGAACTCACTGAATAGAACAGCCCTTCGGGCTCGGTGGACTGGCCCCGGACATAGCTGCCCCAGCAGGCCAGCCGGTAGTGCGCCTTCACACCGCAGGTGTGCTTCTCCCCGGCGTCGATCTGCATGAACTCCTTGTCGGGCGACTCCAGACGCCCGACCCAGTCGGTGTTCCACCCGTAGCACTCGACCGAGCCGTTCGCCTTCAGCGCGCACTCGTGGCGCGCCCCTGCGGTGGCCGCTACGTACTCGTGATCGTCGCTCACGCGGCTGACGTTCCTGCGACCCCAGCATTCGAGCGCGCCGTCCTCGGTCACGGCGCAGGTGTGGAGCTTGCCCGCGTCGACCTGGACATAGCGGCCAGGCGGCGGCTCGCACTGTCCCTTGTGGTTCCAGCCCCAGCAGAGGATCTCCCCTTCGGTCGTCAGTGCGCACGTGTGTACGCGACCCGCGGTGACCGAGACGAACTCACCGTCGGGGGCGTCGCACTGCCCCTCGTCGCGGGACTCTCTCCCGCATCCCCAGCACTCGACGGCGCCGTCCTCGGACACCGCGCAGCTGTGATACGAGCCAGCCGTCACGTCGCGGAAGGAGCCGGACGGAGCATCGGTCCGTCCGTCCACGTCCGAGCCCCAGCAGTGAACATCGCCACCCGTCGTGAGCCCACACGCGTGCCGCAATCCGACGCTCACGTCGAGCCAGTCGGTGCAGCCCGTCAGCAGCGTGACGAGTACGACACAGATGGCGCGGCAACCTCCCCGCAAGACGAACCCCCTCGTCTGCCGGCACCGGAGTCGAGAGCGACCCGGTGACCTGGTTTCCTTCTCTCACGTCGGGGGGCTGGTGTCTGCCGAAATCGGGCCGAGATCTGGAAGGGGGGTGGGGGTGGACGGCGGGCAACAGAAATTGCCTGTCCTACGTTCAGGAAAAAGGGGAGCCCAGCCACTCCGCAGGATTCCAGGATATCGCAGGCGCCGGTGACGTCGACGGCGACGGACTGGACGACATGTTGGTCGCCGACCGTGACTGGGATGGAGAGACAGGTCGGACCTACCTGATCTACGGGCGGCAGACGTTCTGGCCGAGCCTTCTGACCCTCGCTGACGCCGCGTTCATCGGGGACGAATACGATGAAAATGCCGGCTGGGGCATCTCGTCCGCGGGTGACGCCGATGGTGATGGGCTATACGACTTGCTGATCGGCGTACCCCAGAACGACGACGCCGGATACGACGCGGGCGCGGCTTGCCTGCTGTTCTACCCGTTCTGATGGTCGCGACAGGGAAGGCCCTCGCCGGCTGCCCAGATCCGCCCGCCAGCAGAGGTGCCAGACGTTTCTCAGGCCCTCAGCAGACTCGCAGAATCGATCCGATGTCCGGATCGAATGAGGATGTCTTGGTGGAAGACCCGCCGATTCGATCCAGATTTCGGACCGAAGTGAGAACTCTTCCCCATACCTCTTCTTCTCTTCTTTGCGTCCTTGGCGTCCGTTGCATCTTTGCGTGAGGCTCCCCGAACCGCCGTCGATGAAAGCCCGCTCGGTCGAGCCGTGGAAACAGGGTTGAGGAGGAAGTGGAAGTGGAAGTGGAAGTGGAAGTGGAAGTGGAAGTGGAAGTGGACGCGAACGTGAAGGCGGAAAGAGTGCCCGGGGAGGGATTCGAACCCTCACGGTGTCTCACCGGGGGATTTTAAGTCCCCTGCGTCTACCAGTTCCGCCACCCGGGCTCACTCCCGTCGCCAGAGCCGCGATCCATCTCCGCTGGACGGGTCGCTGCGCGACCCGTCCAGCGGAGCGTCTCACGGCCCTGGCTCGGTCCGTGATCAGTCCGTGTTCAGTCCGTGATCAAGTCGGTGGATGGTCTCACACCGACCCGACTCAGGTCACTCTCATGACCTCGTCGATCGTCGTGATCCCCGCCACGACCTTGCGGATGCCGTCGCGCCGCAGCGTGGGTAAGCCGATGTGCGCCAGCACCTTCTTGTAGGCGTCGGAGGCGCGCTTGCCCTTGATGAGGGCGCGGAGATCGTCGGTGACCTCGAGGACCTCGAACAGGCCGGTGCGGCCCTTGTAGCCGGTCTGGGAGCAGTCGGAGCAGCCCCTGGCGCGGTAGATGTGGCGATCGAGGGGGGGGAGGGCGAAGCCGAGGACGTCGTGTTCGTCGCCGGTGGGCTCGTAGGCCTCGCGGCAGCGGGGACAGAGGACGCGGACGAGGCGCTGGGCGACGACGAGGGAGAGGGAGGAGGCGACGAGGTAGGGCTCGAGGCCGATGTCGAGGAGCCGGGTGATGGTCTCGACGGTGGTGGAGGTGTGGACGGTGGTGAGCACGAGGTGGCCGGTGAGGGAGGCGCGGAAGGCGATCTGGGCGGTCTCGAGGTCGCGCATCTCGCCGACGAGGATGACGTCGGGGTCCTGACGGAGGATGGCGCGGAGGCCGCCGGCGAAGGTGAAGCCGGCGCGGTTGTTGACCTGGGCCTGGTTGAGCGCCGCGGACCGGATCTCGATGGGATCCTCGAGGGTGGTGATGTTGAGGTTGTCGCCCTCGAGCTGCTTGAGGATGGAGTGCAGGGTGGAGGTCTTGCCGCTGCCGGTCGGACCGCTGACGAGGATGAGCCCCGACGACGCGCGGGCGCCCTTCATGAGGGTACCGAGCTGGTCTCGCTTGACGCCCAGGGTCGCGAGGTTGGTGAGGATGAGGGAGTCGGCGAGGAGCCTCAGCACCACTTTCTCGCCGCAGTAGGTGGGCAGGGACGAACAGCGGATGTTGACCTTCTGATCGCTGACCTCGAGCGCGAAGGTGCCGTCCTGGGGGATGCGCTTCTCGGCGATGTCCATCTGCGCGAGGATCTTGATGCGCGAGGTCAGGGGGCGGCTCATGTGCTTGGGAAGGGGCTTCTGGGGCACGAGCACCCCGTCCACCCGGAACCGCACGTCGAGCTGATCGTCCTTGGGCTCGATGTGGATGTCGCTCGCGCGCAAGCTCACGGCGCGTTCCAGGATGCGGTCGAGGAGCTTGACGATGGTGATCTCGTCCACATTCTCGGTGCCGCGATTGCGCGAAACCATGGTGTCTCCAGCCATAGGTGGGATTGGAAGTCCATCATACAACGATTACCAACACCGCCGCCCTCGTTGACGCGATCGAACGCCGTCTCTATAATCGGCGCGGTGGTTTGCCTGAAAATGAAGCCATTCCGTGAGGTTAGGCAAACTGCCATCCCGGGTTCGAGAAGGACGCGCCCCGAACACCGTCGGGGGTAGCAGCAGGGAGTTCGGTCCCGGGGGATTGCGGTTCAATGGGTAAGATCATCGGCATCGATCTCGGGACGACGAACACGGTGGCTGCGTTCATGGAAAGCAGCCAGCCGAAGATCGTCATCAACGAGGAGGGCGCGCGGTTGACGCCATCCGTGGTGGGTTTCACCAAGGAGGGCGAGCGTCTCGTGGGGGATGTGGCCAAGCGCCAGATGGTGATCTACCCCCAGAGCACGATCCACTCGGTCAAGCGATTCATCGGAAAACGATTCAGCGACATCACCGACGAGCTCCCCACCGTCTCCTACGAGGTGGTGGACCGGGGCAAGGACGAGATCGGCATCCGCGTGGACGGCGAGGTCTACACGCCCCAGGAGCTCCAGGCGCTGCTGATCCAGAAGGTCCACAAGGCGGCCGAGGACTTCCTCGGCGAGTCCATCTCCGAGTGCGTCATCTCGGTGCCCGCCTACTTCGCCGACCGCCAGCGCCAGGCCACCCGTGACGCGGCCAAGATCGCCGGGCTCGAGGTCCTGCGGGTCATCAACGAGCCCACGGCCGCGGCGCTCGCGTACATCTCCAAACGCAAGAAGCCCAACGCCACCATCGCCGTGTTCGACTTCGGCGGCGGCACGTTCGACATCTCCATCCTCGACGTGGAGGACGACGTGGGCGAGGTGCGGTCCACGGCGGGCAACAACCGCCTGGGCGGCAACGACATCGACAACCGCATCGTCGAGTGGCTCACCGAGGAGTTCCACCGCTCCAACGAGATCGACATCAGCGGCGACAAGATGGTCCGCCAGCGCCTCGTGGACGCGGCCGAGAAGGCGAAGATGGAGCTATCCTCGGCCTACGAGACCGAGGTCCACCTCCCCTTCCTGACCGCCGACGAGACCGGCCCCAAGCACCTGCAGACCACGCTGACGCGCGCCACCTTCGAGTTCCTGTGCGACGACCTGCTCCAGAGCACCGTCGATCTGTGCCAGGCCGCCCTGGACGAGGCCAAGCTCTCCCCCGAGGAGATCGACGAGGTCATCATGGTGGGCGGCTCCAGCCGCATCCCCAAGGTGCAGAAGCTCGTGCGCGAACTCTTCACCCGGCCGCTGGACAAGTCGTTCAACCCCGACGAGGTGGTGGCCATCGGCGCGGCCATCCAGGCGGGCATGCTCGGCGGCGACGTGGAGAGCGTCACCCTGCTGGACGTGACCTCCTTCTCGCTGGGCATCGAGGTCAAGGGCCGGCAGTTCGCGCGCCTGATCCCCAAGAACACCACCGTCCCCGCCGTGCGCAGCCAGATGGTCTCCACGGTGACCGACAACCAGAAGACCGTGCGCATCCACGTCCTTCAGGGCGAGGAGCGCAGCGCGCTGGACAATGTCAGCCTCGGGGAGTTCGAGCTGACCAACATCGAGCCCGCGCACGCGGGCGATCCACGCATCGAGGTGACCTTCACCATTGACACAGACGGCATTGTCAACGTCAGCGCCCAGGACACGACCACGGGAAGCCAGAACAGCATCGTGATCCGCTCGCCTACCTGCATGACGCAGGAACAGATCGACGAGGCGGGCACCAAGATCGGCGGCACCGAGGACGAGGGCGACGAGGAGTACCGAGAGCTCCGGTCCCAGATCGAGACCGCGATGGCCTCCCTCGAGGAGCTGCTGAGGACGCACAAGCCCAAGCTGAAGAAGAAGGACATCTTCGACGTGGAGCAGGCCCTCAAGCGCGGCCGTATGGCCCTGAGCAAGGGGGCCAGCAAGGACAGCCTGGTGGACCTCTCGGGCTACCTCAAGCGCTTCAAGGGGCTGCTGATGGAGAAGGTGGACACCGCCCACACCCAGGGTGGCGTCCAGGTCCTCGCCGACGATTGATCCCCCTGAACACGGACACGCCATGATCCGGACCCTGCAAGCCGCTGGACTCGCCGCCCTGGTCGCGCTCCTGGTACCCGCCTGTGGCGGACCGGGCGCCGAAGACGACGAACTCACCGGCGTCGTCGTCGATCCACCCGAGACCCTGGACTTCGGCACCGTCTACGAGTGCACCGAGCACCACGACGAGGTGTTGATCACCAACTACGGGCCGGACGACGAGGACGTGTCGGTGGAGATCGACCAGCTCACCGCCCAGGGCTTCGTGGTCCCCAACTTCTCGGCGGAGACCACCCTGGAGGCGGGCGACGACTACGCCCTGGCCATCGGCCTCGGCCCGCCCGAAGGTTCCGCCGAGGTCAAGGACGCCACCTTGTTCATCTACACCTCGGATCGATCCATCCACATCCGGGTCACCGCCGAGGTGATCGAGGGCAGCGAGTGCGGCTGAGCGAACGCGGAACGGACGTCCTCCCATGAGTCCCAGACCCGGGTCCCATCGCCCCCCCTTCGGCAGGTACCGCCTGCTGTCGCTGCTCGGTGTCGGCGGCTACGCGCGGGTCTACCGGGCCCAGGAGCTCGACGGCGACGAGCGCGTGCTGGCCCTCAAGATCGCCCGCGACGGCGACGAGGGCCGCAGCCGCAAGGTGATCCGCGCCCTGAGCAACGAGGCCGAGATCATGTCGCGCCTCGACCACCCGAACCTCGTGGAGGTCTTCGAGTTCGGCCAGGTGGACGGGCACTACTTCATCGCCATGGAGCTGATCGGTGGCCTGCCGCTGAAGGAGGTGCTCAAGCGCTGCCGGCGGCGGGGCATCCAGTTCGGCCCGACCGCCGCCGCCGACGTGGTCAGCCAGATCGCGGCGGGGCTGCACGAGGCGCACACGCTGACCGACGACGACGGCGACGTGCGGCCGGTGATCCACCGGGACCTCAAGCCGGCCAACGTGATGGTCACCCCCGAAGGGCACGTCAAGGTCATGGACTTCGGCGTGGCCAAGTGGCCGCTGGCCGAGGTGTCCACCACCGCGGGCATCATCAAGGGTACACCCCTGTACATGGCACCGGAGCAGGTGCGCGCGCTGCCGGTCACCCCGGCCGCGGACATCTTCAGCCTGGGCACGGTGCTCTACCAGCTGATCACGGGCAAGCCGCTGTTCAAGGCGGACTCGATCAAGATGCTGCTTCGCAAGGTGGCGCGCGCCGACATCGAGGAGCAGATGTTGCTGGTCCCCGAGGACTGCCAGCCCGTCGTGCCGCTGCTGAGGCGCTGCTTGCGGCGATCCCCGGACGAGCGCATCGGCAGCGCCCAGCAGTTCATCCACGAGCTCGCCGAGTGTTTGGTCGCCATCGAGGACGAGGACGACCTCGAGACCCTGGTGCGGGCGGTGCTCGGCGCGCGGTCTCCGCGGCCCGCCCCCATGACACCCCACGACCAGCCGACCCTCGCCAACCCCGCCTACTCCCAGAAGGCCACGGGCATGAACTGGTCGGTCCAGATGCGCAAGCAACGGGGGATGCTCGTGGAGTACGACCGCAAGAAGACCGACGAGGACTGAGCCCCCGCCACCAGCCCTACATCAACCAAGTAACGTCCTGATTACAGTCACTTAGGATACGATTCGTATCGTTGTCCTCGAGGTCGTGGAAGTCGGAACCGGCGGTCTCGCGCAGGCCACGCTCGCGGGTCGCGGCGCGCAGCCGCGCCACCTCCTCGACCGAGTGGGCGAGGTTGCCCACCTCGACCCCTTCGAGCCCCGCGGCGACGAGCTCATCGAGGGTCTGCGCCAGCGCGCCGGGCCGCGCATCGGGCTCCAACGAACGCAGATCGATCGCAGGATGGGCCCACACCGCGTGGCCGCCGCACCGACGAATGGCTGCGACGGCCGCTGCGGTGGGCACCTTGCGCTTGGGCACGTGGGCCGGACGTCCCTGCTCCAGGTAGGTCTCGATGAAGCCGCCCACGTCCACCACGCCGTCCGCGGCGAGCCGGGCGGCGTTGTGGGTTCGACCCAGGGCGCTGCGGGCCACGTCGGGTTTGCCCGGCGAGCCCGCCTCGGCGAGGATGCCCGCCACGTCCACCTCGAGCCCCAGCGCCTGCAGCGCCTCGCCCATGGCCCGCACGCGGACCTGCCGCGCCGAGCGCAGCTCGTCGAGCATCCGGCGAAAGCCCCCATCCGGCACGAGCCCGTACCCCAGCACGTGCAGCCCCAGCCCGGTGGCGTCGTGGGCCGTGGAGAGTTCGACCCCGGGGATCCACAGCAGGCCACCGGGCAGGTCGGCCGCGGCGAGGGCCTCGTTCTGGCCCCAGGCGTCGTGGTCGGTCACCGAGATCGCCTCCAGGCCGCGGTCCCGGCACACCCACGCCAGCGCCGCGGGATCCAGGGTCCCGTCGGAGAACGTCGAATGCAGGTGGAGATCGGCCAGCACCCGGCCATTCTAGCGCCACCCACGGGAACGGATCCGAACCCACCATTCCCAACTTTTACATTCGCTTGCCCAAAGGCGGCCCGGTCCGTCTTGGAGCAGGTCGCCTTTCGTGCTATCCGATGAGAGTACCTGGGAGGGATCCTTGAGTACGCGCCCGCGAGAGGGGTGAAACGAGGAGATGATGCGCAAGTTCGTTCGACCCCGCCTCTCCCCTCTCCTGATGTCCCTGCTCGTCCTCTCCAGCTGTTCACCCTACGAGCCGTGGGATCCCCCCGACGAGCTGCTCGAGAACATGCCCCTGGGCATCGTCGGCGGAATGTCCACGTCCGGCTGGCCCGCCGTGGGCGCCTACCTGATCAACGGTGGCTACGGTCTATGCACGGCCACCCTGGTGGATCCCGAGGTGTTGCTCACCGCGGCGCACTGCATCGACGGCGCCGGCCCCAACGACCTGTTCTACGTGGGCAGCAACATCAACAACGCCTCGTGGAACGACCTGTACGAGATCGAGGACGCATTCGACCACCCCCAGTACAACCCCAACAGCAACAACCCCCACGACGTGGCCGTGCTGCTGCTGCGCGATCCCATCACCGACATCGACCCGATCCCGGTGAACACCGCGCCGTTCACCAACCAGTGGATCGGCGACTGGTTCCACTACGTGGGCTACGGCTCCAACACCACGTACAGCGGCAGCGGCGCGGGCCAGAAGCGCGAGGCCGACATCCAGGTGTACGACTACTACACCTACGAGTACATCCACTACTCCAACAACACCAACACCTGCGCCGGCGACTCGGGCGGTCCAGGGCTGGTGGACCTGGGAGGCCAGTGGTACGTGGCCGGCGTCAACTCGTCCGTGTTCGCCACCCAGCACGGCGAGGACCCCTGCCACGGCGGCGGCTTCGAGATGCGGGTGGACGCGGAGCTGTCGTTCCTCGACGACTACTTCGACCCCTACCAGGGGCAGACGGACGACGACGACGACGCCAGCGACGACGACGACGTCAGCGACGACGACGACAACGGCGACGACGACATGGGGGACGACGACGCCATCCCGCCCCTGGAGGACCTGCCGGAGCCCAACGTGAGCGCCGACTACGACCAGCCCCAGGGTTGCGCCTGTGACGACTCGCGTGCTACTCAATCGCCCTGGGTGGTTGCGCTGGCCGCAGCCCTGGGCCTGTGGACCGTGACGAGGCGCAGACGCTGATTCCAGCCCCCGAATCCACCGTGCGGAAAGGTCGGACGATGCACCCGCTGAACACCCTGATCCACGGCACGACGGCCCTCCTGATCGCCAGCTTCGTGCTGGTGGCGCCCCCTGCCGGCGCCGATCCCCTGCTGACCGGGGAGCAGGTCCTCGAGGAGGGTCTGCCGCCCGGCGAGGTGGAGCACATCCAGGTCCGCAGCTCCTCGTCGAGCCGCAGGCGGCGCTCCAAGGCCGTGCGCTTCAACCTGAGCTTCGGCGGCGGCGTGAACCTGGGCAACCAGTGGATGGACTACGAGGTGGACTCCAAGTACCAGGTGCCCAAGAACGGCCTGGTCGAGGACACCGAGGTCCGCAGCTTCTACATGATCGCCAAGCCCGCCCTCGACATCCAGGTGGGGCTCGAGGCCGCGGACGAGCGGCTGGTGCTCGGGTTCCACTTCGGCCTCACGGGCATGTCCCAGCGCTCCTCGGCGACGATGACCGGCGAGTGGGAGAACGGCACCACCACCGTCCTCGCCACCAGCGGCGAGACCATCTACAACCCGCCCATGGTCCTGATGGGCATCGGCGCGGCCTGGGTGTTCCTGCCCGACCGGATGTTCACCCCCATCGCGGGGTTCCGCTTCGGCTTCGGCTTCACCTGGGACGCCGACTACCACATGATCGACTCCTGGGAGCACTGGTACCGCACCGGCGAAGCCAAGCCCGCCAAGTCCCTGGCCTACGTCACCCGCATCCCGGTGCGCGGCGGGCTGGACCTGGGCGTGCGCTGGAACGCCCACGAGAACTTCGCCGTGGAGGCGCACATCCCCGCAGAGCTGTTCGCCATGCACGGCTACGTGCGCGGGCTACTGTCCGGCCTCAACGTGCGGTTCGTGCTGCGCATCTGAGCCCGGGAGTCCGCACATGGCCCTCACCGATCTGCTGTTCCAGAAACAAAAGGACATCGAGAAGCGCCTCGGTCAGTACCTCGAGCACTGGTGGGGGTGCATCGAGTGCTTCGACAAGGGGATGACCGCGTACCTCGAGGAGGGGCCGGGGGAGTCCGTGGACTTCTACTACTCCCGCGTGGACCGTGAGGAGTCCAGGGGGGACGAGATGCGCCGCGGCGTGGAGACCGACCTGTACGCCAAGGCCCTGCTGCCCGAGGCGCGAGGCGACATCCTGCGGACCCTCGAGGCCATGGACAAGGTCATCAACCGCGTCGAGAGCATCATCCGCCAGCTGGTGGTCGAGCGCGTCAAGACCGAGCCGTGGATGAACACGAGCATGGCTCGCCACGCCGCGTGGTCCATGGAGGCGTGCAAGGCCCTGCACGCGGCCGCCACCCATCTGAACGAGGGCAACGACGACGCGATCCCCCCCCTGGTGCACGAGGTCAGCGAGTACGAGACCCGCTGCGACCATCTGGAGGAGGACCTGCTGGGCAAGGTCTTCGCCTCGGACCTCGATCTCGCCCGCAAGCTCCAGCTCAAGGACCTGGTCCGCCGCGTCGGCAGCATCACCGATCTGGCCGAGGCCGCGGGCGACACCATCCACATCGTCAGCATCAAGCGGCGAGTCTGACCCGGGGCCGACGTGATCCTGCCCATCCTGGGGGGCGCCTACCTGGGATGGTCCCTGGGCGCCAACGACGCCTCCAACGTCTTCGGTACGGCCGTGACCTCGCGCATGCTGCGGTTCTCCACCGCCGCGGTCCTGTGCTGTGTATTCCTGATCCTGGGCGCCGCGCTGGAGGGTCACCGGGGCATCCACACCCTCGACGGGCTGACCACCCAGACCGGCCTCACCGCCGGCCTCACCGCCCTCGCGGCCGCCTTGACGGTCACCCTGATGACTCTGCTCAAGCTGCCCATCTCCACCAGCCAGGCCGTGGTCGGGGCGATCATCGGCATCGGCCTGCTCCAGGGGGAGCTGAACTTCGGGGGCCTCGAGAAGGTGGTCGCCTGCTGGGTGGGCACCCCCATCGGCGCGATGATCCTCGCCGCGGTGATGTACCCCCTGTTCGGCGCGATCCTCAACGCGCTCAAGCTCGACATGTTCCGCCAGGACCGCCTGCTGCGCGCCGGGCTCGTGGTCGTGGGGAGCTACGGCGCCTACGCCCTGGGCGCCAACAACGTGGCCAACGTCAGCGCCATGTTCGTCAGCGGCGACCTGATGAGCCCCCTGGTGGCGTCGCTGGTGGGCGGCGGCTGCATCGCCCTGGGCGTGGTGACCTTCAGCCGCCGCGTCATGGACACGGTCGGCAAGGGCATCATCCAGCTCGACGCGTTCTCCGCCCTGGTGGTGGTGGCGGCCGAGGCGGTCACGGTGCACATCTACGCCATGGTGGGCGTGCCTGTGTCCACCTCCCAGGCCGTCATCGGCGCCGTGGTCGGGGTGGGCCTGGTCCGCGGCGCCCGATCGGTCAAGCTGTCGTCCCTGCGCAGCATCTTCTTGGGGTGGGTGCTGTCGCCCGCGGTCGCCTGTGGCGTGGCCGCCGGGCTGTACGTTCTGGCGCACCTGCGATACACGGGGTAGGTTGCTCCCTTCGGCTGCGGAGACGGAGGTCCCGATGAAGGTTCTCTCGTGGATGGGCGAGGTCCTGCTCGCCGGCTTGCTGGCCCTGCTCCCCGTGTACCTGACCATCCAGGTGCTCGTGTGGGTGTTCGGCTTCGTGGACAAGACCGTGGGCGGGGTGTTCGAGCCCCTCATCGGCCGGCACGTCCCGGGCCTCGGCATCGTCACGACCGTGTTGCTGGTGTTCGTGGTCGGGGTGCTCACCAAGTGGTGGCTGACCCAGCGCCTGATCGAGTGGTTCGAGGCGGCCACCCTGCGCGTCCCCGGTCTGGGCCAGCTGTACAAGTCGATCAAGCGGCTGCTGGACCCCCTCACCCGCAAGGAGGATCGCCCGTTCCGCGAGGCGGTCTGGGTGAACGTGGGCGACAACATGAAGGCCCTGGGGTTCATCACGTCGGGCGACGTGGACACCGCCGACGAGGACGGCGGGACGCGCGTGTCGGTGTTCCTGCCGTCGTGCCACCCCTACTTCGGCATGGTGACCCTGGCCAAGCGCGAGGATCTCAAGCCCGCGCCCGTGCAGCTCGACGAGGCCGTCAGCTACGAGTTCTCCTTCGGCGCCGCCACGCCGCCCTCCATCAAGGTCGACGAGAAGGACTGAGTCCTCGCACGCACGAGCAGCGCCCGGGCGGGATTCGTTGACAGTGGCCAGACCATGAACTAGTCCAGAGGGACGCATGATCCTGTCCTTCCTCGCCGAGGTCGTCCGCCAGTTCGCGTGGGCATTCGCCCGCAGCGCGCCGTACCTGCTGCTGGGGTTGCTCGCGGCCGGCGCCCTGCGCGCGTTCATCCCCGACGAGCTGCTGATGCGCCTGCTGGGGGGCTCGCGCCGCCGCAGCGTGGTGCTGGCGTCCCTGCTCGGGATCCCCCTGCCCATCTGCTCGTGCGGCATCGTGCCGGTGTCCGTGGCGCTGCGCCGCAAGGGCGCCGGCCGTGGTCCGACCATGGCGTTTTTGGTGTCCACGCCGGAGACCGGCGTCGACTCCATCGCCCTGACCCTGGGGCTGATGGGGCCCGTGATGGCCGTGTTCCGGCCCCTGGTGGCGCTGGTCACCTCCCTGGTGGGAGGGTTTCTCGTGCGGGCCTCGGACGGGGACCACGGGGACGAGGAGGGGGACCTCGGAGAGGACGAGGAGGCGCCGCCGGCGTGTGCATGCGAAAGCGAGGCGTCGGCCTGCGACGACGCGTGCGACGACGGCGAGCCCGTCGAGGACGGCAAGCTGAGGTCCATGCTGCGGTACGGGTTCGTGGACCTGCTCGGCGAGATGGCCGTGTGGCTGCTGGCGGGGCTGGCCCTCACCGCGGTGGTGGGCGCGGCGCTCCCCGACGGCGCCCTCGAGGGTGGCGCCCTGGGAACCGGCCTGGCGTCCATGCTGCTCATGGTCTTCGTGGGCCTGCCCATCTACATGTGCGCGTCGGGGTCGACCCCGCTGGGCGCGGCGCTGGTGGCCAAGGGGCTCAACCCGGGCGCGGCGCTGGTGTTCCTGCTGGTGGGTCCGACCACCAACCTGGCCACCATCACCCTGGTGCGGCGCTTCCACGGCGACCGCTTCGTCAAGATCTACCTGGCCACGGTGGTCGCGTGCGCCCTGCTCGGCGGCGTCGCGCTGAACGTCCTGATCGGCATGACCGGCTGGCAGGTGCTCGGCCGCGTCGGCACCACCGAGGCGGTGGCGTCCCCCTTCGAGGCCTTCTGCGCGCTGCTCCTCGCGGCCCTGATCGTCAACGCCCTGCGCCGCGTCGGCGTGAGGGATCGGCTGCGCGAGCTGCGCGACAGCTCGGTGGCCCTGGCCCTGCTGATGATGCGCGTCCGCCGCTGGGAGCGGCCCGGCCGCCGCATCGCCGCGGTCACGGCCGCGCTGCTCGTCGTGGCCTGGCTGTGGTCCGGCGTGACCGTGGTGCGCCCCGGCGAGGTGGGGATCTCCCGCCACTTCGGCACGGCCCAGTCCCCGCCCATGGCCCCTGGCCTGCACCTCACGGCCCCCTACCCCATCGCGCGGGTCGACATCTGCCGCACCGACCACATCCGGCTCGCCGAGCTCGGATTCCGCCTGCGCGGCGAGTACCGCGTCCGCGATCCCGAGGTGGCCAGCGAGCTGGACCTGATCACCGGCGACGAGAACCTGGTGGACATCACCGCGACCGCCGAGTACCGCGTCGTGGACCCCCACGCGTTCCTCTACCACGTCGCCGACCCGGACGCGCTCGTCCGTCACTCCACCATCGCGGCCATGAACGAGGTCGTGGTGGGACGCCGCATCGACCACCTGCTCACCAGCGGCCGCGAGGATCTGCAGCAGCGCACGCGCGAGGAGGCGCAAGCTCGCCTGGACGCCTACGGCGTCGGCGTGGAGCTGGTGTCGGTGAGGCTGATCGACGTGCACGCCCCACCCCAGGTCCACGACGCCTTCCGCGAGGTGGCCAGCGCCCTCGAGGACGCCACGACCACGATCAACGTCGCCCGGGGTGACCGCGCGCGGCTCCTCGCCGAGGCCCGCGGAGAGGCGACCCGCGTGCGCAAGGACGCCGAGGCCGACGCCACGCGCCTGGCGTTGCGCGCCGACGGCGAGGCCAGGGCCTTCGCCGAGCTCGCCGAGGTGGCCTCGAAGTCCCCCTCGACCACCCGCAGGCGCCTGTACCTCGAGACCTTGCAGGACGTGCTCGCGGGCCGGCGGAAGATCATCCGGCCCGGCTCCGGCCAGTTCGACCTGTGGACGCTCCCCGGCGGCGAGCAGGACGAGGGCGGGGGCCGCCGGATACAGATTCCCGTGTTGCCCGGACGGCCGGGCGACCCCACCTCCGCGGAGATCGAGCTGCTGGAGGAGCGATGAGAGAGGAGATGTCCCCATGACATCGTTGTACAAGGGGCTCGCGCTCGCCCTGGTCGCGGTCGGCGTGTTGCTGCTGCTGTCCAGCGCGGTGTACGTCCAGGACACCACCGAGTACGTGGTGGTCACCCGCCTGGGGGACCCCGTCCGCACCTCCCTCGAACCGGGCCTCCGGCTGCGCGCCCCCCTGGGCGTCGAGCGCATCGACCGCATCCCCAACCGCCTGCACCTCCTCCTGCCGTCGGACACCGAGTACCTCACCAGCGATCCCAAGAACCTGACCGTCTCGTCGTTTCTGTTGTGGCGAGTCTCCGATCCGCTCCGCTACCTGCAGAGCGTGGCCACGCGCGAGGGCGCCGAGGCCCGCCTGGTGTACGTGCTCTCGTCGGAGCTGGGCACGAGCCTGGGCCACATGCGGTTCTCGGAGCTGATCAACGCCGAGGAGCACCCCGAGGGCCTCGAACAGCTCTCCGAGGAGCTGCTGCAGCGGTGTCGCGCCATCGCCGAGCAGGAGTACGGTATCGAGGTGGTGGACGTGGGTATCCGGCGGCTCGGGTTCCCCGAGCGCAACCGGGTCTCGGTGTTCGAACGGATGCGCGCCGAGCGCAAGCGGATCGCCGTCAAGCACCGCTCCGAGGGGGAGGAGGAGGCCACCAAGATCCGCAGCGAGGCGCGGCTGGAGAGCGAGCGCATCCTCAGCGAGGCCCAGCGCGACGCGGCCGCCACCCGGGGCGAGGCCGAGGCCGAGGCCGCCCGGATCTAC
>CAYRNR010000151.1:0-18785 GCA_964425605.1 uncultured Rickettsiales bacterium
TCGGTCCAGTCGACGATGGCGATGGTCGGCTCGTGCTCGCCGCCCCACTCGCGGTAGACGCTCAGCAGCGAGTCGTGCAGGCGGAACCGGCAGGGGAAGGGCCGTATCCAGTACCGCCTGTTGAAGGTGCGCATCACGGGCAGGCGGTTGAAGAAGTCCACCAGCACGTCGTTGTAGCCGATGCCGGTGGGGGCCTCGGCGTTGAACTCGACGAAGTGCAGCTCACCGCGGCTGAGGAATGCGTCCCAGCGGCCGGTGATGGAGATGTGCTGGTAGCCGGGCTCGATGGAGACCAGCTCGCGCTCGTGATCGGAGAGGCCCCAGTCCTCCCAGATCTCGGGGTGATCGAGCAGCCAGTTGCGCACCTTGGAGCCGGCGGTGTCCAGCAGCGCGCAGACCTCGGACATCAGGTTGTGCTGCGAGGGCGTGATGAAGTTGGGCCGCAGCACCGTGCACAGGGGCCGCGTCCCGAACGCGGCGCGCTTGTCGATGAGCTCGGCCTGGAGCGCGGCGCACCCCTCCTCGTCCAGGTCCGGGTCCTGGAGCACCAGCTCGTTGTACCGCTCGATGGCGTCGAGCACGGCGTTCCAGACGGGCTGGGCCACCACGGAGTCTTCGGAGTCGGATCGGGTCGGCAAGGCGAGAACCCTCCACCACGCAAGGTCCGAGTATACCAGCGAGAGGGTGGACTCTTCGACGCCTCTCGATCATCATGTGCGCTCCGGGCCAGGACCCCGGTCACATGGAGAACACGATGAAGCTGTTTATCGACACCGCGAACCTCGACGAAATCCGCGAGATCCACAGCTGGGGCGTGGTCGACGGCGTCACCACCAACCCGAGCCTCGCCGCGCGGGAGGGCCGGGACTTCGCCGAGCTGATCGCCGAGATCTGCAGCGTGGTCGATGGCCCCATCAGCGCCGAGGTGGTCGCGCCCGACGCCGAGGGGATGCTGCGCGAGGCCCGCCTGCTGGCCAAGATCCACGACAACGTGGTCATCAAGGTGCCCATCTGCTCCGAGGGCATCAAGGCCGTCAACCAGCTGACCAAGGACGGCATCCGCACCAACGTCACGCTGATCTTCAACGCCACCCAGGCCCTGCTCGCGGCCAAGGTCGGCGCCACCTTCGTCAGCCCCTTCGTGGGCCGCATCGACGACATCGGCTTCAGCGGGATGGAGCTGATCTCGGACCTGGTCACCATCTTCGACACCTACGCCCTGGACACCCAGGTGCTCTCCGCGTCCATCCGCACCACCCAGCACGTGCTGGACTCGGCGCGCTGTGGCTCCCACGCGGCCACCATCCCCACCGGCGTGTTCAAGAAGCTGCTGAACCACCCCCAGACCGACCTCGGGGTCGCGGCGTTCATGGCGGACTGGGCCAAGGTGCCCGGCGGAGGGAACGTCGAGGCCGTGGTCAGCCGGTTCCTCGAGAAGCGCTGAACCTCCCTCATTTCCCGCCGACGAGCTTGACCCCGTCCTCCCCACCGTGCTAGGAAACGACCTTCATGAATGAGTGTTCATTCAGTACGGCGGAGAACTGTGAATGACCAGTGCTGACGCGCGACGAGACCGGCGGCAGACCATCCTCGACGCAGCTGTGGACGTGTTCGCCGACAAGGGGTTCCACCGATCGCGGGTGTCCGACATCGCCCGGCGGGCCGGGGTTGCCGACGGGACCATCTACCTCTACTTCAAGAGCAAGGACGACCTGCTGATCACCATCTTCGAGGAGAGGATGGAGCAGCTGCTCCGACAGGCGCGGTCCGCGGTGGACGACGTGTCCGACCCCCTGGAGAAGCTCCGCACCTTCGCCCAGTTCCACATGGGCATGGTGGAGGAGAATCGCTCGCTGTCCTCGGTGCTCCAGGTGGAGCTCCGTTTGAGCAACAAATTCATGAAGGAGTATCATCCCCAGCGCTTGCGCGAGTACCTCGACATCGTCGGGGAGATCGTGCGCGAGGGGCAGACGAAGGGGCTCGTCCGCAAGGACTGCAATCCCATCGTCGTTCGCCGGGCGTTCTTCGGGGCGCTGGACGAGATCGCGATGCAGTGGACGCTCACGCCGCACCCCAGGTACCGGCTGGTGGACACCGCGCGCGAGGTCAGTGACATATTCATCAAAGGCCTGATGGCCTGAGGAGGAAACGAAGTGAAGATCGGAGTTCTGGTCAAGCAGGTGCCGGACACCGAGACCAAGATCCGCGTCACGGGCGACGGATCGGGGATCGAGACTGGCGACATCAAGTGGATCATGAACCCCTACGACGAGTTCGCCGTCGAGGAGGCCCTCCAGCTCAAGCAGAAGGAGGGGGGCGAGGTGATCATCTTCTCCCTGGGCCCGGACCGGGCGCAGGAGGCCATCCGCACCGCGTTGGCCATGGGTGCCGAGCGCGGCGTGCACGTGGTCGAGGACCCGGTCGAGCCGTGGGTCACGGCCTCGAAGCTGGCCGAGGTGATCCGCAAGGAGGAGCCGGAGATCCTGTTTGCCGGCAAGCAGGCCATCGACGACGACGCCGTGCAGGTGCCGCAGATGGTCGCCGAGCTGCTGGACTGGCCCCACGTCAGCGCCATCGCCACCTTCGAGTGCGCGGACGGCAAGGTGACGGCCAACCGCGTCGTGGGCGGCGGCGTGACCCTGGTCACCGAGACCACCCTCCCGGGCCTGTTCTCGTGTGACAAGGGCCTCAACGAGCCCCGCTACGCCAGCCTGCCCGGCATCATGAAGGCGCGGCGCAAGCCCATCGCCAAGGAGAAGACCGCGGCCGCGGATGCGCTGTTGACGGTCAGCAACTACCGGCTCCCCGAGGAGCGTCCCGGTGGCAAGATCATCGAGGGCGAGTCCGTGGAGGAGAAGGTCAGTGAGCTGGTTCGCCTGCTCAGGGAAGAGGCCAAGGTCATCTAACTGTTCGCCGGTCACGAACCGGCTCTGGAGATAGGGAATGCCGAATTTTCTGATCTACTGTGAGCACCAGGACGGCCAGGCGAAGAAGAGCGCCCTGGAGATCGTCGGGAAGGCCAGCGAGCTGGCCGCCGGCGGCGAGGTCGTCGCTGCCGTGCTGGGCTCTGGCCTGGCCGGAGACTACGCCGAGCTGGCGCACCACGGCGCCACCAAGATCCTCAAGGCCGACGACGCCGGCCTGGCTCAGTACACCCCCGAGGGGCACGGCAACGTGCTCGCCGCGATGGTCGCGGCCACCTCGCCCCGCGCCGTGCTCGCCGCGTCCTCGCCCGACGGCAAGGACCTGCTGGCCAAGGTGGCGGCCCGGACCCAGTCCGGCCTGGCCACGGACTGCATCGAGCTGCGCGCGGCCGGCGACGGCGTTCAGGCCACGCGGCCCATCTTCGCCGGCAAGGCGCTGGTCGACGTGGACGTGAACAGCGCGATCCAGTTCTTCACGACGCGGCCGAACAGCTTCGGCCTCGGCGATGCGGACACGGGCAAGGCCCTGGCCGCCGAGGACTTCGCCGCCGATCTGGGCACCGTGCGCGGCATCGTCGCCGACGTGGTCGCCGCCGCATCGGACAAGCCCGACCTCACCGAGGCGGAGCGCATCGTCTCGGGCGGCCGCGCCATGGGCAACGCCGACAACTTCGGCGTGCTCGACGAGCTGGCCGACGTCATCGGCGCCACCGTCGGCGCCTCGCGCGCCGCCGTGGACGCGGGCTACGCGCACCACCCGATGCAGGTGGGGCAGACGGGCAAGACCGTCAACCCCGTGCTGTACATCGCCTGCGGGATCTCGGGCGCCATCCAGCACCTGGCCGGGATGCGCACCTCCAAGGTGATCGTCGCGATCAACAAGGACTCCGAGGCCCCGATCTTCGCCAAGGCCAGCTACGGGATCGTCGGCGATCTGTTCGAGGTCGTCCCCGTGCTGACCACGGAGATGCGCAAGGCCCTCGAGTAGGCCCCCGCCACTTCCCTGCCCCACTTTCCCGTCCCCCTCCAGCCGTTGCACCCGGTCCAGGGCTCCCCTATCATCCGAGGTGAGGGCCCCGAGAACGCCCACCCGGGCCGGTGGACATGGATCAGCTGAACGCCATACGGGAACTCCTGGATGCCGAGCGCCACGAAGAGGCGCTGCGGCTGTGCGAGGAGCAGATCCAGACCTCGGGAGGCCGTGGCGAGGTGGCCCTGCTCACCGCCCACGCCCTCGCCGGCCTCGCCCGGCTGCAGGAGGCGGAGACCTGGGTCCAGCGGGCTCGATCCGATCTCGGCGACGACGAGGGAGCCCTGCGGTTGCTGGCCCGCATCTACCGCCGCCGGGGCTGGCGCGTGCGCGCCCAGGCCATCGAGCGCCGTCTGGCTCCCCAGGACGCCCCTGCGCGCTCTCAGCCCACGTTCGCGCCCCCCACGACCAGCGCCGAGGAGCCGGAGCCACCGCCTGTGCCACCGCCCGCGCGCGAGCGCCAGGTGGCGCCGACCGCGGACGCGCCCGCCCGCGCCTCGTTCCGTGCCGGAGCGTCCTCCTCCTTGCCCAAGCTGGTGAGCACCTCGGGGACGAACATCCCGCCCCTGGAGCGGCGCGAGGAGGTCTCGCCGGATCCTGCGACCGTGGAGAAGGAGACCGTCGTCGAACCCACCTCTCCGGTCCCGGACCCCCTGGGGCTGCTGTCCGCCGAGGAGGCGGAGGTCGCCCGCTCCCAGGGAGCGGTCCGAGCCGTGGTGCCCGATCCCGTCTCCGCCGCGGCGCAGCCCGAGCCGGCCCCCTCCACGGGGGACGCGCCGACCCTGGAGCCCCGAGACCCGTCACCCACGGCGCGACTGGGCCCGGCCAGCCTCAGCGACGACGACCACGAGGCCTCGGCGCTCGTGTACGTGGACGACTACTCGGCCCAGCGGCGCCGGTCCAAGATGGTCCTCGTCCTCGGGACTCTGCTGACCGTGGCGCTGGTGGCGGCCGCGGTGGTGGTCTACCGCGCGTGGCGGGAGGAGAACCGCCAGCGGACCCTGCTCACCACGCAGCGGCTGGTGGACGGGGTGGAGTACGAGGGACTCAAGGAGGCGCGCGAGCTCGTGCGCGCGGCCATCGGCGGCTCCACCCAGCCCGACGGCACGCTGTGCGCCCGCGGCTCCCAGGTGGAGCTGTACCTCTGGATGTACTACACCGGCGAGCGCGCATACCTGCACCAGGCGCGTGAGCTGCTCGACACGGCCGTCGAGCGCGATCCCGGCGGGGTCGAGACCCGGTTCGCCCAGGCGCTGTGGGAGGGTTACCTGGGGGACGTCTCCGTCACCCTGGCCGCCGTGGAGGAGCTGGAGTCGGCGGGCATCCGGGCGGATCGCATCCACCTGCTGCGGGGTGTGGTGTCGTCATCCACCGGGGACCACGCCCAGGCCGGCCGCCACTTCGAGGAGGCGGTCAGCCTCTGGCCCTCGGCCCTCAACCACCTGGCGTTCGCGCGCGCCGCCGAGCGCCAGGGCGCGCTGGTCGACGCCCAGGACCAGCTGGAGGGCATCCTCTCCAACGATCCCAGCCACATCCTCGCCGAGGTGGACCTGGCCCTGGTCCAGGCCGGCGCGCCCACGCAGCGCGGGTTCGTCGACGCGGTGGAGAAGATCCAGGAGGAGTACAACGGGCGCGTGCCCGCCCGCGTCATGAGCCGCGTGTTCGCCGCGCGAGCACGCGGGTATGCGGCGCGCAACGACGGCCGCAGGACCGAGGAGTGGTACGGCCGCGCCCTCGGCGAGGATCCCGAGAACCCGGACATCCTGCTGGCCTACGGGCACGAGCTGCGTATCCGCGGCGACCTCACCGAGGCGCGGGCCCAGCTCTCCAAGATCGTCAAGAACCAGCCCTACTCCGGGGACGCCCTGGGTGAGCTCGGCATCATCGCCTACCTCCAGGACAGGCCCCACTTCCTCGCGGATCGGCTGGCGTCGTTCCCCGACGGTACCCACCGCGGTTCGGCCTACCAGCTCGCGTCGGGTCTCCACCACCTGATGAACGGAGAGCCGGACATGGCCGCCCAGCTCCTCTCTCGCACGCCCGAGGACCTGTGGGGCGGCGAGGCGCACCTGCACCTGGGGCGGGCGCAGCTGGAGGCCGGCGACGCCGAGGCCGCGCGCAGGACCCTCAAGGGCGCGCGTCGGCTGATCCAGCAACACCGCGGCAAGTCCGATCCGCTGGTGTCGGCCGCGGACCTCGCGCTGGCGCTGGTGGACGTGCGCGAGACGGGCCGCGCCAGCAGCGCGACCGTGGATCGCTGCCTCAACGCCCACTCCCGCTACCCCATCGTCCTGTTCCAGGCCGCGCAGGTGCTCGAGGAATCCGGCTCGGACCGGCGCGCCGCCAACCTGTACCGCAAGGCGTTCGAGCGGGGGCAGGACTTCTCGCTGGCGCTGGTGGGCTTCGTCCGCACGTCCCGCGGCGATCCGCGCGCCGGGCCGCTCTCAGAGGTCGCGGCCGACACCTACCTGAGGATCTCGCCGCGCGGTCCCAACGCCGGGCTGATGAAGGGGATCCGCGGTCACTGAATTCGCGTTCCGTGCACCAAATTGCCCGCAAGGCCCTCGCGCGCGTGTGGTACTTCACCTCTACAATGCTCCTTGCACACGAAAACGCGAGGTGGTAACGTCCCGCGGATTCTGGACCCGTGTGGCGGATGCAGGTCCAAGTTCGAGTGAATAGTCGGAATCGGATTGGTTCCGGAAAGAACCCAAGTGGAGGAAATCCAAATGTCCCTTCAGAAGCTGCTCTCTCTTCTCTGCATGGCCTTCCTGGGCCTCTCCCTCGCCCTGTTCCTGGGCGGTTGCCCCCCCGACGAGGGTGACGACGACGACGCCACGGGCGACGACGACGACATGGGCGACGACGACGACATGGGCGACGACGACGACATGGGCGACGACGACGACGACGACTCCTGGCCGGCCGCTCCCGGCGGCATGATGCTCGACGTGCAGATGGAGGCCACCGGCGGCGAGGGCCCCGGTACCGCGACCATCGACCTCATCTGGACGATGCTCGACGACACCCAGAACCAGAACCAGCTCTGCGCCTACACCTACGAGTACGACGCCGAGTACCCGGCCATCGCTCCCGGACAGGGCGACGACTACTACCAGTTCATCGACCTGGCCATCACCTTCACCGCTGGCACCGAGATCGACAGCAACTGCCCGGCCGAGTACGACGACTACGCCGGTGGCGCCGACCCCGTCGCCGCCGTCGAGTGGTTCATCAGCCCCCTGGCCATCATCACCTGCGACCTCATCGCCACCGTGCCCAACCTCCAGGGCACCCAGTACATCGACGACCTGTATGGCGCCGGCATGACCGACGGCACCATGAACAACTGGTGCGTCGAGTTCGGTCCCGCCGCGGGCGGCACCTGGGGCCTCGGCCCGATGGAAGGCCTGTGGGTCAAGCCCTCGGACAGCTCCGGTGGCGCCGGCTCCTACGGCATCGAGTACTACCCGGCCCCCAATGGCGACATCGGTGGCCTCGGCTACGCCGACTCCTGGTCCGCCATGGGCACCCTGTTCGCCGCCTCGTCCAACGCTTTCGAGCCCGCCGCGGGCATCGAGGGTGAGTACGTGACGGTTCCGATCTGGGTCTTCGGCTACAGCGCGTAGAACGAACCCCGTGGCCAGGGCGGACTCGTCCGCCCTGGCCATTTTTTTGCCCGGCGCCCGACATGAACGACACTCAGCAGCCCAGCCGCCCCCCTCGCAAGGACAGCTACAGCCCCGTCGCGGTCGACCGGGTGTTCAGCCTCATCGAGTGGCTCCACCGCCACAACCTGGCCAACACCCTGTACTACCCCGTCGCCGCCGCCATGATCCCGTCCTACGCCGCGCTGGTGTTCGGGCTCAACCGCACCCGCATCCACCACAAGGATCGGCTCCCTCCGAGCGGCACCGGCTTCTTCCTGCTGAGCAACCACATCTCCATGCTCGACGGGCAGGTCATCGGCACGGTCACCTACCCCCGCACCTACTGGTTCCCCTCCAAGGCCGCGTTCTACAAGAACACCGCCCAGGGCCTCGCCTACACCGCCCTCACCGCCTTCAAGAGCTTCCCCGTGCGCCGCGGCGAGCGCGACATGCGCGCCATCGACCTCATCACCGAGCTCCTCCGCTCCGGCGACAGCGTGCTGCTGTTCCCCGAGGGCACCCGCAGCACGGACGGCACGCTGGGCAAGGGCAAGGTCGGCGTCGGACGCCTCGTCCACGACGCCAAGCCCCTCGTCGTCCCCGTCTACCTCGAGGGCCTCGACCACATCCTCACCCGCAGCAAGCCCTTCCTCCACGCCGGCAAGCGCGCCCACGTCGTCTTCGGCCACCCGATGGATCTCGGAGACCTGTACGAGCAGGAAGGTACGCGGGAGAACTGTCAGGCGGTGGTGGATCGGGTGATGGCGGCGATCGCGGATCTACGGGACGAGCTGCACGCGGAGCTGGGTTGACGCGCGACAAGGCGTGAAGTTGTGACTCCTCGTTCCCACGGTCCACCGTGGGAATGAAACTTCCTCGGCGCTTTGCGCCGGTTCCCTTCCGCTTCCCCTTCCCACTTCCCCCTCCACCTCCGCCTCCACTTCCGCATCCACCGTTGCCATGGTCCAGTATCAGAGGGGTGTATGAGAGGCTTGGAGGGCGGATCGGGGCTCCTTGGGGGCGGTGCCTGGTCAAGTCTGGTCTTGGGTCTTTCCAGGGCGGTGGGGGCTTGCTAGGTCTTGTTGTACCTGGCCAGATCGGAGCAGGCGAAGGGAACGGTCTAGGCAAAGACACCAAGAACCAGACATTGACCAGCGTTGACGCCGGATCGCGGCTTGGAATGCCCCGCGGGCAGGCGCTTGGGCTCGCCGACGTCCCTCCACTCCCATCATCCCACCACCTCCACCTCGTCGCGGCTTACCGTCTCGATCACCGATTTGAGCCGGCCCAGCATCACCTCGTCCTCGGCCAGCTTGTAGACGTCACGGAGCTGCCCGGCCAGGTCCTTCGCCCGGCGGAACCCGTTGACCAGGATCCCGGCCACGTCCGAGTTGGTGTCGAGGCGATCGAGGATGTCGATCAACGAGACCCCGTCGTACCAGTTCGCGCCGATGAGCAGCATCTCCGGGCAGTACGTCGCTGCCTCGGACTGCTCCTTCTCCGCGCTCAGCACGGGACCGGAGCGTCGGATGTAGGCCAGCTCACGGTCGAGCTTGCGCAGCGGCCCCGTGGGCCGGGGTAGACGCACCGACGGCCCCGGATCACAGACCATGGAGACCAGCGACGCGAAGAGGTGGGACTCTTCCAGCCCCTCGAGGAGACCCGACAGCACGATCTCGGTGGCGAAGATCTCCTCGATCTGCAGGTGCTGCAGCGCTGCGGCGCCTGCATGGAAGGCACCGTCGCTCGAGATGTACCCGATCTGTTCGAGCAGGGCCTTCTTGCGCTGAAACGCAGACCAGACCTCGTCGCCGCGGCGCTTCTTGCGACGGTGGGCGAGCTGGTAGCTGAGGAACGAGCGGCCGAGGAGGTCGCGCAGGGTGGGCTCGTCGTAGGCGTCGAGGAGGTTGACCACGGAGTTGAACGAGAGGTTGAAGCTGCTGCGGACCGGCTCGGGCTCGCCGGCGAGGAGCCGCTCGAGCAGGGGCCGCTGGGCGCGGAAGTCGTCGAACTCGAGTCGGACCACGGCGTGGCCATTTCGGTCGATGCCGCGGCGGCCCGCGCGGCCGGCCATCTGCATGAACTCGCGCACGGTCAGGTTCGAGTACCCGCGGCCGTCGTAGCGCTGGGTGTCGTTGAACACCACGGTGCGGGCGGGCATGTTGATGCCCAGGGCGAACGTGGTGGTGCAGTACAGCACGTGGATCAGGCGCTGCTCGTAGAGGCCCTCGACCAGACCCTTGAGGTGTACGTGGAGCCCCGCGTGATGGAACGCGATGCCCCGCAGCAGGCCCTGGGCGAGGTCGGACTGGAGCACCTGGGGGTGCTGGTCCTCGAACGCCTCGAGCTGGGTGAGCACGTCGGCGGACTCCTCCTCGGTGAGGTAGCCGTCCCTGCGGCGGGTCAGCTCGCGGGCGTACTGCTCACACGTCTTGCGGCTGTACACGAAGTACAGACACGGCAGCAGATCGGGCTCGAGGCCGGCGATCATCTCGTGGTGCTGGGTCGGCTTCTCGCGCTTGCCCTGCTTGGGCGGACGGCGGCCCCGCCGGCGGTTGTAGTTGCGGCCCCGCTTGCCCCCCTTGCCGCCGGACCGGCGGGCGTGGTGGGAGGCGAAGTGGCGGAGGTTGCATGGCGGTACGTGCCGGTTGGCCAGGGTGATGCTCAGGGGGACCGCACGGCGATCCTCGTGGACGACGGCCACCTCGGCGTCGCGGACCGAGCCGAGCCAGTCGGCGAACTGGTCGAGGTTGGACAGCGTCGCCGAGAGGCCCAGGATCTGCACCTGCGTGGGCAGGTAGATCAACAGCTCTTCCCACACGGTGCCTCGCTCCGGATCGTCGAGGAAGTGGATCTCGTCGATCACCACCGTGGCCAGGTGCTCCAGCGGCTCCCCCACCAGCAGCATGTTGCGGAGGATCTCGGTGGTCATGATCCGCAGCGGGGCGTCCTGACGGATCACCTGATCGCCGGTGACCAGCCCCACCTTGTCCTCGCCGAACGCCGCGGTGTAGTCCCTGTACTTCTGGTTGCTCAGCGCCTTGACCGGCGCCGTGTAGATCACCTCGCGGCCCGCCTTCAGCCGCTCCTCGATGATCATGTCCGCCACGAGCGTCTTGCCCGTGCCGGTGGGCGCGGACACCAGCACCGAGTGCCCGCGCTTCAGGTAGTCGAATGCGTCGGCCTGGAAACGGTCCAGCTCGAACCCGCGGTACTTCATGGGTGCCTCGTGGGGTGAATCGAAGGGGGATTCTACTGGACCAGGTCCAGGCCCAACAGCGCCTCCTCACCCAGCTCGCGGATGAGGTGATCCTTGAGGCGCAGCTTCATGCGGGCCTCGATCTGGCGGGCGCGCTCTCGGCTGAAGCCGAAGATGTCGCCGACCTGGCCCAGGGTGAGGGGATCCTCGGACATGATGCGCTTGTACCACAGGGTGATCTCGCGCTCGTCGGTGAGGTCCTCGCCGAAGGCCTTGAGGATGACGCCGATGCGGGCGCGGAAGTCCTCGTCGGCGACCTGCTGATCGGGCATGGGGGTGTCGGACTTGAGCATACCGCCGAGGGTGCGGGCCTCGTCGTCGCCGATGGGGGCGTCGAGGCTGGCCTCGCGCGCGGCGAGGCGCTCGGACATCTCGACCACCTCGCGCTCCTCCACGTTGAGGCGCTCGGCGATGAGCTTGGGGGTGGGATCGAATCCCTGGTCGCGCAGCTTCTTGGTCTCCTTGGAGAGGTTGTAGAAGAGCTTGCGCTGGGCCTGGGTGGTCCCCACCTTGACCAGGCGGTGGTTGGCCAGCAGGAAGTACATGATGTAGGCGCGGATCCAGTACCGGGCGTAGCTGCTGAGGCGGACGCCCCGGTGCGGGTCGTACTTCTTGACCGCCTGCATCAGCCCGACGTTGCCCTCCTGGATGAGATCCAGGACGTTCTTGTAGAAACGCTGGTACTTGAACGCGATCTTCACCACCAGCCGCAGGTTGGAGGTGATCAACTTGTAGGCGGCGTCCGGGTCCTCGGTCTCCACGTAGCGGACGGCGAGCTCTTTCTCCTCCTCGGGGGTCAGCAGCGGGAAGCGCCGGACGTCCGCCATGTAGGCGGACAGGGGATCGTGCTTGGCCGGGAGTGTGCTGGGGGACGAGGGTTTGGGCGGAGGCAGCAGGGTCGGTGCCTTGGCCTCGGCCTTCGCCGGGGCTGGGTCTGCCTTGTCGGTCCGGGACGTCTCGCTCACGTTCTGTCTCACCTCGCCGTCGGTCGGTAGTTGTAGCATCTTCCGTGCCAGATCTGTCAGACTTCCCCGACACGATGAGTGGCCGGAGAGGCCGCGAGCGCCCGGAACACTCGAGGTCGTCCATGACGAACAAGACGCTCCCGATCCTTTTCATCACGATCGCGGCTTTGGCAAGCCCCGCGCTCGCGCAGACCGAGGCATCCGAGGTTGTCTCGACCGGCGACGAGACAGCGGAGCCTGTCCCGACAGAGGACGAGATCCCGACCGAGGCCACCGAGGCCACCGAGGCCACCGAGGCCGTGGAGTCCCCCACCGCGGTCGAGGGCCCCCTGTTCGTGGTCGCCACCGATCTCGAGGACGTCCAGGGGGTGAACGAGATCTACCAGGACGGCGAGGAGACGTTCCTGGGCTTCTTCTGGTTCTGGTTCGTCGCCATCGCCGCCCTCGCCGGCGTCGGCGGGCTCGCGTGGTGGATCTGGGGCAAGCGCAACCCCCGCCGTATGGGCAAGCTGTAGTTCTCCACGAGGCGTACTGGCACGACGATGGACCCACAGACCATCCGACGGATCGACTCGTGGCTCGGCCGCCCGGCGTGCGCGGCGCTCACCGCTGCGCGCCGTCTCCCCGGCGGCCGGCGCGGGACCGGCCCGGTGAGCAAGATCCTGTTCATCAAGATGGTGGAGCAGGGCGCGACGGTGCAGGCCGTGGGGGCCATCCGCAGGGCCGTGGAGATGGTGGGGCGAGAGAACGTGTACTTCTGGGTCTTCGAGGAGAACCGGCCCATCCTGGACCTGCTGGACCTGGTCCCGCCCGGCAACGTGCTGACCCTCCGCGCCGATCGTTTCGACACCTTCCTCGCCGACGTGATCGCGGGGCTCGCCCGGATACGGCGGATCGGCATCGACGCGACCGTGGACATGGAGTTCTTCGCGCGTGCCCCCGCCGTGCTCGCCGCCATGACCGGCGCGAGAGTCAGGGTCGGCCTGCACCGCTTCACCGGTGACGGCCCCTACCGCGGGGACCTGATGACCCACCGCGTGCAGTACAACCCCTACCTCCACGTCGCCGACGCATACCAGCTGCTCGTGGAGAGCCTGCACGACGATCCGGGCCAGCAGCCCCTGTCCAAGCGCCCTCCGCCCACGGGAAAGGACGCGCCGCCGAGGTTCGAGCCGCCGCCCGCCGAGGTCGCCGAGGTGGAGGATCTGCTGAGACAGGCCTGCGGCGGCGAGGCCGGCCGGCCGCTGCTCCTGCTCAACCCCAACGCCAGCGACATGCTCCCGCTGCGCAAGTGGCCCACGGACCGCTTCGTGACGCTGGGCCGCAGGCTGCTCGCCGAACACCCGGCGGCCACGGTGGTGATCACCGGCGCACCCTCGGAGCGCTCCTCGGGCGCCGAGGTCGCCCGCGCCATCGGCTCGCCGCGCGCCGTCAGCCTCGCGGGCCACACGACCCTGCGGCAGCTGCTGGCGCTGTACACCCTCGCGGACGTGCTGGTGACCAACGACTCGGGCCCGGGCCACTTCTCCAGCCTCACCGGCGTGGGCGCCGTGGTACTGTTCGGGCCGGAGACGCCGGACCTGTTCGGGCCCCGCGGGGAACACACCGAGGTCCTGTTCGCGGGGCTCGCCTGTAGCCCGTGCGTGACCGCCTTCAACCACCGGTTCTCACCGTGCACGGACAACCGTTGCATGCAGGCGATCACCGTCGAGCAGGTCGAGGAGGCCGTCCGGCGTCAGCTGACGCGGCGCGACGCAGCCAGGGAGGAACCATGCTGAGCTACGACATGCAGGGGCTGTGGCGGGAGATGCCGCTGGCGTTCCTCGATCTGGAGTCCACGGGCCTGTCCACCGACTCGGACCGCATCACCGAGGTGGGCATCGTCACCTACGTGGACGGTCGCGTGGTCGATCGCTGGGGGACCCTGGTGAACCCCGGCGTGCCCATCCCCGAGGTCTCGTCCAGCATCACCCACATCACCGACGAGATGGTGGCCGAGGAGCCACCGTTCCGCGACGTGGTCTGGGAGGTGTACCGCCGCCTGCGCGACAAGGTGGCCGTGGCCTACAACGGCGTCTCCTTCGACATGCCCTTGCTGGCGGCGGAGATGGCTCGCTGCGGGCTCACGCCGCCCGAGCAGCCGGTCCTCGATCCGATGATGTGGGTGTTCAAGAAGATGCCCTCGCGGTCCGGCTGGCCCTTCGGGCTGGTCAAGGCCGCCGAGCGCCTGGGCGTGGAGCAACCCGAAGCCCACCGCGCCGTGGCCGACTGCGAGGCCATGGCCCAGGTCACGTTCCGCCTCGCCGAGCACGTGCCTCCCCAGCTGGGGGATCTGATGAAGCGCCAGCAGAAGTGGTACGACGAGTTCAGGGTCCTCAAGGCCGAGCGGGACGCGCGCAAGGCGGCCAAGAACGTCGAGGAGGAGCCCGAGGACGAGGGTCAGGGCGGATTGTTCTGAGGGATCGGCCGATCAGCCGCCGAAGCCGACGGTCACGTTCAACACGGGCGTGTAGTAGAAGAGCATCTTGTCGTTGCTGTTCCACTCGGGGGTGACGTCCCCGTCGAACCTGTCTACGAGCTTGAGCCCGCCCTGGATGCCGACGCCGAAGGCCAGGAACAGGCCGGGATCGCCCAGGCGCACCGAGTAACCCACCTCGGGCTGCAGGACCAGACCGAGGCGGCGGTAGTTCTCGACCCCGTGGGCCTTGCCGCCCCAGTACGACAGCCCGACCTTGCCGGTCACGTACAGCCCCTCGAGCTTCTTGCCGGTGAAGCGGTAGCGCGGACCGCCCGCGGCCATGATCTCGCCCATCTGGTGCTGTTCGCCCTCGCCGAGCTGGTGCATGGTGATCTGGACCGTCCCGCAGAAGCCCCACTGCTTCTGGATGTGGGCGTGGATCTCCACCGGGATCGGCAGGATGTAGGAGTCCTCCTCGGAGAACTGGCTCGCCATCAGGAAGACCAGCGGCTGCAGCGCGTTGATGCCGATGGCGAAGTCGACGTTCGACGAGCTGGAGCTGCCCCCCTTGTTGGACCCGCCCCCGCTGCCCTTGGCCTGGGCGCTCGCCCCCACGATCAGGGCGACCGCCAGGATCACCACGGTGCACACTCTCCGCATCTGGACCTCCGATTCCCCAACCACGTGCGATGAAGAGGATAACCCGAGTCGGGTCAGAACCGCACGGCGAGCATGCTCATGGCGCCGAACTGGGGATCGGTCGCCTCGCGGTCGATGAGGTTGACCGCGGCGGCCGCGGCGCCGCCGGGCACGATCAGGCTGCCGATGAGGTGGAACTCCAGCACGTCGCGGTGGCGGAAGCACAGGTCGAGGTCGGTCTCGAGGCCCACCAGGCCGTGATCCAGGGCGTTGGCCGGCCGCAGCGCGCCGGCGAGACCGACGATCAGGGCGGGCTCGAACACCGGGCCCGTGGTCCAGGCCACCTTCACGTCGCCCTGCAGAAGCCCCATCCGCATGAGGTGGTGGCCCCCGCGGACGGTGCCGAGGCGCTCGTCGAGGTTGTTGGCCAGGTCCACCAGCTCGTTCTCGCTGAGCCACAGCGTGGAGCTGCGGGAGAAGCCGGAGTAGTGGAACCCCGTGTTGACGCCGTTGCCCTCCAGGGCGTCGTCCGGGGACAGGGCCATGACGTTGGCCGTCACGGTCACGGCCTTGATCTGCGCGCGGGCGTGGACCTGGGCGGCCCAGCCGATCTGGCGCTCCGCCTCGCCGTCCAGGGCCGCGGCCGTGTGGGTGCCGAACTGACCGATCAGGTCCAGGGAGACCTGCAGCGGCGGGCGCTCGACGTCCGTGCCCTGCAGGTGGACCGGGCCGTTGCCCAGGGCGAGGTGCAGGTGGGGCGCCACCAGCGTCAGGGTGCGGTCCACCTCGCTGCGGTCCACCAGCACGGCGGCCCCGGGGACCGCGGCGACGCGGGCCTCGGGTGCCAGCAACAGCGCGCCCACGCCTCCGAAGAAGATGTCGTGGGTGAAGTTGTTCTCGGTCATCTCCCAGCCCTCGAAGGTGGCGTCGGGCAGCAGCCCCCCCACCACCATGAGCTGGCCGCTGTTCCAGCGCGCGCGGAACATGGCCGCGCCGGTCCAGTGGGCGAACATCAGCCGCGTGGGGTCCGACCAGCGGTCGTAGCCGACCTTGAAGCCGAGCTTCATGTCCGCGGTGTCGCCCTCGGCGTAGACCTGCTTGTGCACCAGCAGGAACACGTCGTCGGCCGTGGCGTCCTGCTGATCGGCGTTGTTGCGGCTCCACAGGTTCAGCCCCACCTCCGCCTGATAGCGGATGCGCAGGGTCGGCAGGATGTGGAAGGTGATGCCCGGCCGGAACAGGGTGCCCACCAGGCCCACGTGCTGGCGGTTGGCGTTGTAGGACGGCTCGGTGCGGTCGAAGTCGCCGTCGTTGAAGATCATCAGCGGCGTCAGCAGCTCGGCGTCGAGCGCGACGTGGGGTTGGTCGTCCTGGGCCCACGCCGAGCCGGCCAGCAAGGCGATGGCGGCTGCGAGCAGGAAAGAGGGGGTGCGGTGGGTGCTCATCGTCCGTTCACCATCCTCTCTCCGCTGAAGAAGTAGTCCCAGTCCTCGTGCACCAGCCCGTCGATGGGCGGGAGCAGCTTCACGGTGTGGTTGACGCCGGGCGCGTCCTCGCCGGGGTAGTGGTACAGCAGGTGTTTGCCGGGGTCGTAGATGGCCCGGCCGTCGGACAGCCAGACGTAGAAGCCGTCGGGGTAGTGCAGCGCCTCCGGGACGAAGATCTCGGTGGGGGCGTCGCTCTCGCGGCTCTCGTACTCCACGAAGAACTCGCCCACGGGGTTGGGCGTGCCCTTGTCCGGGTCGAAGTAGTGCAGGGGGCTGTAGAAGTGGGTGGCGACGGGCTTGCCGGCCAGGGCCCGGGCGTAGGGGCGGCTGTACGCCTGCTCACCGCGCGGGTCGCCGTTGGGATCGATGACCGAGAAGTCCTCGCCGTTCCACCAGTCCCCCTCCTCGTAGCTGTTGTCCGTGGTGAACACCCACTGCATGTGGCCCAGGAACATCTCCTCGAAGCTCTCGTAGTAGTTGTCCAGGACGTGGGCGGAGACCTCGTAGTCCTCCTCGATGGACTGCTCGATGCCGTTGAAGTTGTAGTAGGTGCCGAACTCCCCGTACACCACCGGCACGTTGCCCAGGGACCAGTGGGCCTTCTCCATGGCCGTCTCGAGGCCGGAGGTGTAGTCGCGGTGCCGGATCTCGTCGACGGTGAAGTCGCGCGGCTCCTGGACCAGCCCCACCATCGGGTAGATGTCCGGATACCAGTGGGGGGCGTAGACGAGCTGGTCGATCCCCTCGGGGTGGACCATGTTCATCTCCATCACGCCGCCGACCCCACCGCCGGTGACCACCTCGAGGCCCATGGTGGACTCGATCCAGATCACGGCGCCCGGATCCTCCTCCTGGATGGCCTGGCCCATCTTCGAGTAGAAGGGCTCGGTGTAGTTGGCGTCGAGGCCCATGTTGAGGCCGAGGATCGCCATCAGGTCGGCGTCGGCGAGGCCCCACTGATCGAGGGTCTCGGGCTCGTTGTCCGGCGGGATCAGCATCAGCCCCTTGAACACGGTGGCGAAGTCCGGGCCGAGCTCGTCGCCGAGCATGTCGATCAGCATGCCCTCGATGCCGTCCATGACGCCGGTCTGGGCCACCAGCGCGCCCAGGGTGAGCGCGATGTAGATCCCGTTGGGCTCGTTCATGATGTCGTAGCCGATGACGTGCTCGTCGTCGGCCACCCGCTTCGCCACCTGGCGCCAGGCGCCCTCGTAGCCGTCCTGCAGGTAGTCCTGCACGTTCTGGCCGCCGGCCTCGCGGATGGGGAAGCAGTCGCGGCCGGCGAAGAAGGCGGCCCAGACCATCTCCTGGTCCAGCGACGTGCCGTTGTTGATGCCCCACATGCTCCACGGGAGCATGTTGGTGGTCTGGTCCATGGTGTAGGGCTCGTCGGGCATCTCCTCGAGCAGGTACGTCACCCAGGGGAACTCCGCGGGCTCGCCGGTGTCGGCGGTCAGCACGTCCACGATGGCGCCCACGGCGTCGAGGAACGTCAGCGGGTCCTCCACCACGGGGCCCCAGATGTGGGGCTCGCCGTAAAACGGCGAGTCCAGGTCCTTGTGGGGCAGCGCCGCCTCGACCGCCCAGCGGGGGGCGCCGTCGCCGCGCCGGGTGTCGGTGTACGGCGGCAGCATCGCCAGGATGTTCGCGGCGACGGCGTCGGTGTCGTCGTAGCCTTCGACGCGCAGCGTCTCGTAGGGGTACTCGTTGAAGCGCGTGTAGAGGTGGCGGCTGAACATGTCCTGGTGCATGTCCATGAGCACGTAGATGTCGTGCTCGCCAGCCTTGGCCACCATCTGGTCGATGAAGTCCAGGTACTCCTCGTCGTACTCGCCGCGGGCGTGGGGCTCGATCCCCTCCCAGTTGAGGATGAACCGCACCGCGTTGAACCCCAGGTCGTTGATCACCGAGAACCAGTGATCCGCCTCGTCCAGCGGGAAGGGGCGGTCGACGTAGGTGAACGCGAGATCCGTGAAGTAGAGCTGCTCCGGGTCCTCGTCGTAGGGCTCGGTGAACGGCGTCTTGGTGCTGCCGCCGAGGTTCACGCCGTGGATGTGCACGTAGCGGCCGTGCGCGTCCTTGAGGTGGGTCAGGTCCGTGTGGACCTCGGACACCGAGCTCGGGGGCTCGGGGAGGGGTTCCGTGCACCCCAGCGCCGTGGCGAGGGTCACGATCCACAGTAGCGTCATCCGTCTCATCGCTTCTCCTCGTTTCGGACCCGCGCGGCCAGCTTCGGAGCCACCAGCAACGTCGCACCCGAGACCACCATCACCGCCCCCCACCACAGGCTCGGGTTGAGGTGCGCGGTCACGGTCTGCGTCTCGGGGTAGTACACGTAGTACACGCCCATCCCCACCAGCAGGACGCCGTACA
>CAYRNR010000152.1:0-18706 GCA_964425605.1 uncultured Rickettsiales bacterium
CGATGATGCCGAAGTTGCGGATGGCGGTCATGCTGCTCCTGGCGGTGACCTCTACCGTGTCCCCCAACCTGCGTCAAACCCCCTGTAAGATGGGCCGACGCCATCCCGCCCAGGAGAAACGCCCATGGAAGCGCTCGAATCCCGCATCCGACAGGTCACGGTGTACCGCCGCGGCGCCGTGGTCACCCGCGAGGTCCCCTGCCCGGCCGGCGGGTGGCCCGCCGAGGTGATCGTCGACCGGCTCCCCCTCGCCCTGGACGACGGCAGCGTGCGGGTCCGCTTCACCGACTTCGCCGCGGGTGGGCCCGAGGCCACGGACGTGCGCGTGGAGCTGTGGATGCCGCCCCTGGGCGAGCCGGTGGAGCCCCCGTCCGAGGCGGAGATCCGGCGCTGCGAGGAGTCCATCGAGGCCCTGGCCGCCGAGCTGGAGCGCCTGGACGAGGAGCAGGGCTACCTCGAGGCGCTGGAGCTGAAGCTCCCGCCCCGCCTCGAACGCAAGCCCCCCCAGCCCGTCTCGGCCCAGGCCTGGGCCGGCGCCCTGGGCTGGATGGAGACCCAGGCCCAGCAGCGCGACGCCAGGCGCGGCGAACTCAACACGGCGATCCAGGAGGCCGAGGAGCAGCTGCAGCGCCTGCAGCGCCAGGCCGCGGCCGCCCGCGCCGAGCGTGGCGTGGACGAGGAGGCCCTGTGCAAGCAGGTCAAGGTCTCCCTGCGCGCCACGGGCGACGCCCGCCCCTCGGCCATGGAGATCGAGTACCGCGTGCCCGGAGCGTGCTGGCGGCCCAGTTATGTGCTGCGGGTCACTCCCGACGGTAGCGAGGCGTCCCTGGCGGTCCGGGCCCTGCTGTGCCAGCGCTCGGGGGAGCCCTGGGAGCGGGTCCAGCTCGCCCTGTCCACGGCAGACCTGCGGCGCGAGGTGGCCCTGCCCGAGCTGGCGTCCATCCGCATCGGCCGGCGCCAGCCGCCCGAGCCGTCGCTGGCCTGGCGCGAACCCCCGAGCGGCGCGGACAGCCTGTTCGAGGACCTGGACGCGGCCATGGCGGCCCGGCCCGGCGCGCCGCCACAGCCACCGCCGCCACCGCGCCAATCTGCGCCGCCCCGCGGCGGGCGCAGGCGGTCCAAGGCGGACGCGCTGAAGAAGAAGGCGAGGCGCCACGAGGCCCACGCGGAGATGGAGGAGGAGGTCCTGTTCGCCGAACCCGTCGAGGAGGCGTGCGAGCCGGACATGGTGATGGACGACTTCATGGCCGATTCGCCGCCCCCCGCCCCTGCCAGGCCCGCGCCCCAGGCCGCGCCCATGCCCGCGGCCGAGTTCCAGGCCGTGGCCAAGAGCGCCTCGCTGATGTCCGGGCTGGCCGGCGCCGCGGCCAACGCGTTCGGCGGCGCGCCCGCCCGCGGCAGCTTCGAACAGGCGGCGGTCGAGGAGCCCGGGCCCACCCGGCTCACGGTGCGCCAGGACC
Organism: uncultured Rickettsiales bacterium; assembly: GCA_964425605.1. Lineage (GTDB taxonomy): Bacteria > Myxococcota_A > UBA796 > UBA9615 > CAYRNR01 > CAYRNR01. Next base: position 1,461 of record CAYRNR010000152.1, read on the forward strand.
TGTTCGACTACGCCCGGCTGCGGCTGGGTCCTTGGGACGCGGGATCGGGACGCCGGGGCAAGCTGACGCACCTGTCGCTGCGGGACACCCTGGGAGACCTGAGCCGGCGTCAGGCGCGCCAGGTGGAGCACCGCCTGCGCGAGGCCCAGCGGCAGGCCCTGGACCTGAGGGACTTCCCGGCCCGCTCGCGGGACGTGGCACAGACCAGCGGCGCGTACGACTACATCTACGCGGCGGACGGTCCGGTGGACGTGCCCGCGGACGGCGCGGTGCACAACGTGCCGCTGACGGCGCGCGAGGCGCCAGTACAGCTGACCCTGGTGGTGGTGCCCCGCGAGAGCGACCAGGCGGTGCGGGTGGCGACCCTGCGCAACCCCCTGCACTCGCCCCTGCTCGAGGGGGAGGCGGATATCTACCTGGGAGGGGAGTTCCTGATCACCTCGCGCGTGGCCACGGTGCCCGCGGGCGCCGACCTCGACGTGGGGCTGGGGGTGGAGGAGGCGCTGAAGGTGGCGCGCAACACCCACTTCAAGGAGGAGACCGAGGGGCTGCTGGGCGGCAGCCTGGCCCTGGCGCACACGGTGGACATCGAGGTGGCGTCCCGGCTCGCCCGGCCCGCCCAGGTGGAGATCCGCGAGCGGTTGCCCGTCCGCGACGAGGACGACGACGACGATATCAAGATCAAGGTCGGCGACGTCTCGCCCCCGTGGAGCGACTGGGACCAGACACCCGAGAACCGCCTACGCGGCGGCAAACGCTGGCGCTTCGAGCTGCCCGCGGGGGGCGAGAAGGTGCTGCACTACGAGTACGCGGTGCACATCGACTCCAAGAACGAGATCGTCGGCGGAAACCGCCGGGAGAGGGGTTAGCCATGGGCGCCCGACGAACCCTCGACGCGCCGGTCACCGCGGTGGTGCTGCTGGAGGACCGCGCCCAGGTCACGCGCAGGGCCAACGTGGCCCTCGACGCGGGCTCCCACGCCCTGATCATCGAGGCGGTGACGCCGCTGCTGGCCGACCGCAGCATCACCGCCCGCTTCGTGGGCAGCGGCCGCCTCGACGAGACCCGGGTCCACCGCCAGTGGCGCGTGGGCGCCGAGGAGAAGCCGCCCGAGGCCGCCGAGCTGGAGCGGGAGCTGCGACGGCTCACCCGCGCCCTCGACGACCAGGATCTGCACCTGGAGCGCGGCCGCCACCAGCGGGAGATGGTCGAGGGCGCCATCCAGCTGTATGTGGACAACGTCAACCGCGTGATGCCTTTCTCCGAGCTGTTCGAGCCGCGCTGGGCCGAGGACCTGCACACCCTACTGCGGGGGCTCCAGGACGCCGACGACGAGCTGTTGGGGCTGCAACGCGATCGCGAGGCCCTGCAGCGGGAGCACGGCGCCGCGCAGATCCACGCCGGCCAGGAGCTGCGTATCGACCACGTCCTCGCAGCGGATCTGTGGCTCGACGTCACCGCCGACGCCCCCGGGGAGGTTACCCTGGAGGTGGAGTACACCGTTCCGTGCGCCCTGTGGCGCCCCATCCACCGCGCCACGCTCGACGGCGACACCGTCCGCGTGGAGTGCGAGGCCGCGGTCTGGCAGGCCACTGGGGAGGACTGGCGCGACGTGCAGCTGCGCTTCTCCACGGCGCGGCCGACCCTGCGCGCCGAACCCCCGGTGCTGCGCGACGACCTGCTGCGGGTACGCCGCAAGGCCGACAAGAAGGTCTCGGTGGAGGTGCGCGAGCAGGCCATCGCCACCACGGGCGAGGGTTCCGCCGAGGAGGCCGACGGACTGCCCGGGGTGGCGGACGGCGGCGAGACACGGCTGCTCGACGCGGCCGTGCGGACCACGGTGGTGGCCGACGGGAGGATGCGGCGTATCCCGGTGCTGGCCTTCGACGCCCCCGCCGAGCTCGACCGGCTGTGCTGCCCCGAGAAGGCGCCGCTGGTCCACCTGCGCAGCCGACAGGCCAACGCCGCGGCCCAGCCGGTTCTCGCCGGGCCCGTGGACCTGATCAGCAACGGGGGGTACGTGGGCCGCACCGAGGTGGGCTTCGTCGCGCCCGGCGAGCGCTTCGCCCTGGGGTGGGGCAGCCTCGACGGCCTGCGCGTGCGCAGGGAGGTGCACGAGGACAGCGAGACCGCCCGCCTCACCGGCAAGAAGACCCACACCACCCGCGTGGAGCTGTTCCTGTCCAACCTCGACGACCAGCCGGCCGCCTTCGACGTCCAGGAGCGCATCCCGGTCTCCGAGATCGATAAGGTCAAGGTGGACGTGGACCGCAAGAAGACACACCCGCCAGCGAGCCCCGACGACGACGGCATCGTGACGTGGCGCGTGGAGTTGCCCCCCCACGGCACCGACGAGATCGAGCTGGTGTACTCGGTGATCGCCACGTCCAAGGTCGAGGGGCTGTAGCCGCTGCAGGGACTTGCCTCGTCCCGAGGCCGTTGTGAGTGTAGCCATATCTCGTTAGCCGGAGCGAATAGGCGCTCCTCGAGAGGGAGGCTCACCCATGACATCCACCTTCATCATCTGTTCACTGTGCGGGGATTCGGTCACGGCCGAGGGGTACGCCAACGGCGCCGTGCTCACCTGCGACATGTGCTCCGAGCCGGGCGACTCCAGGTCCGGGGACGAGGCCGAGCGCGCGCGGCAGGGGCAGCTGGACGACGACTACGAGGAGTTCGCGGATCTGGACCGAGGGGTGCGCCGACGCTGAGTCGCGCGCGGCGGTTCCTCAATCCGGCGGGCGGGTGGTACGCTCGTCCGCAAGAGGAGGCGTCCATGCGCTACTTGTGGTTACTCGCTCCGTTGATGGTGTTGTTCCTGGGGTGTCCGGACGACGAAGGAGACGACGACGCGGCCGACGACGACGCGGCCGACGACGACGTGGCCGACGACGACACCGTGGGGGACGACGACGACACCGTGCCGGTGGACGAGGACGGCGACGGCTACTTCAGCGACGAGGACTGCGACGACACCAACGCCGATCTCAACCTCGACGACGAGGACGAGGACGGGTACTCGTCGTGCGACGGCGACTGCGACGACGCCGATCCGGCGATCAACCCCGACGCAGACGAACTGTGCGACGGCATCGACAACGACTGCGACGGCGACCTCCACGAGATGGAGGTGGACGACGACGGCGACGGATACACCGAGTGCGACGGCGACTGCAACGACGAGGACGCCGACCTGACCCCGGCGGACGGAGACGGCGACGGCTACTCCTCGTGCAATGGCGACTGCGACGACACGAACCCCGACATCACCCCCGTCGACGGGGACGGCGACGGCTTTGGCGTCTGTGACGACGACTGCGACGACACGGACCCCACCGTCTACCCCAACGCGCCCGAGCTGTGCGACGGCATCGACAACAACTGCGACGGCACCGACGACGAGGGCACCACCGACGACGCGGACGCCGACGGCGTGGACATCTGCGGCGGCGACTGCGACGACAACGATCCGGCCAGGTACCCCGGGGCCGAGGAGATCTGCGACGACGGCGTGGACAGCGACTGCCTCGACGACCTCGCCGACACCGAGGTGGACGACGACCTGGACGGGTACTCGGAGTGTGGCGGGGACTGCGACGACACGGACGCGGCGTTCAATCCCGACGCTATCGACGACACGATCGACCTCGTGGACCAGAACTGCGACGGAATCGACGGCCAGTAACGACCAGGAGGACCGATGACCATCACACACACCATGACCGTGCCCGCGACCGTGGACCGGGTGGCCGATCTACTGATCTCCGAGACCTACAACATGCGCATGCAGACCGATCGCGAGGACGTGACCGATGCGAAGTACGCGGTGGAGGAGGACTCGGACTCCCGGTGCCGGTATCGGATGGACGTGGTCCACTACAAGCGCACCAAGACCGGCAAGCTGGACAAATCGGTCCTCGAGAACTCCACCACCCGCTACACGTTCGACAGGCGCGCGAACCGCCTGGACTGGCGCTACGAGGGCCCCGAGGGCAAGCGCGTCGACGTCCACGGCGTGACCCGCCTGACCCCCCAGGGGGACGGCACGCACGTCCAGCGCGAGGTGGAGATCCAGATCAAGATCCCGGTGGTCGGCCGCGGCCTGGCCAAGATCGTCGAGGGCAAGTTCCGCGAGGGGTTCGTGGCCATCGAGGGCACGATCCGGGAGATGCTCGAGGAGTAGCTCGTAGGCTACCCCTCCTGGTAGAGCTCCACGGCCATGGCGCCCGCCTCCTTGAAGGCGCGCCCCACCCCGGCCGGCCCCAGCTTCACCCCGCCGAAGACGCGCGACACCACCAGGACGCCGTACAGGTCGTTGCGCCTCAGGAGCTCGAGCAAGCGCAGCCCCGGCTTGCCCACCTCGCCGTCGTTGTGGGCGGTCTCCACCACGGGGCCGGCGGCGAGACGGGAAGCCCAGCAGTGATGGCGGGCTCGCTTGACGGCCTTGCGGCGGCGCGTCAGGACGGCCTTGATCTCGTCCTCGTTCGCGGCGGGCACGAACACGCCGAAGAAGCGAGAGCGCTCCACGGTGAGGCGGGCCACGGGTTCGGTCTTGGCAGCCATGATCGGGGCGAAGCGTAGCACGGGCGACCGGTGCTATCCTTGCGCTTCCCCCCGAAACCGGAGGACCAAGCCGTGAAACGAACCCCCCTGCTGGCGTGGGTTTTTCTGTCCCTGATGATCCCCTGTGCGACGGCCCCGGCCCAGGACGACGTGGCCACCGACGATCCCGACGATCCCGTCCTCGAGGCCATGGAGGCCGAGGTGGACCGCGCGATGGAGGCCCTGGCCGAGGCGGATCCCCCCCCCTACTTCCTCGCCGCCGAGGTCACCGAGACCTTTGCCGTGACGATGTCGGGCGAGGAGGGCGGCCTGCAGGGGTACGTGCCCACGCGCAACCGCCGAGTGGACGTGGACGTCCGCGTCGGCAGCGCCCAGCTGGACTCCACCCACGCCCTGCGCAGCACCAGGCCCAACCGCTTCGAGCGCTTCGGCCGCGACCTGGTGGTCTCCGACGACGTGGGCACCATCCGCCGCGGCATCTGGCGCGAGATCGACACCCGGTTCGTCGAGGCCCAGGAGCGCTGGGCCAAGGTGGAGAGCGACCGCCAGGTGCTGGTGGAGGAGGAGCCGGCCGAGGACCTGGCGGCGGTCACCCCGCTCCAGGAGATCGGTCCGCGCGCCGAGCTCGAGCTGGACCTGGCCGCCTGGGAGGAGACCATCCGCCAGGCGTCCGCGGCCCTCGCCGAGAGCCCGGTGGTCCACGACGGCCAGGTGCGGCTGATGGCCCAGCAGGTCACGCGCTGGTTCGTCAGCTCCGAGGGCACGAGGCTGCGCCACAGCGGCACCCACGTGCGGGTATCGGTGGTGCTCAACACCGTGGCCGACGACGGCGAGGCCCTCGGCCTGAGCTACAACTGGGACGCCGCCACGCCCGAGGCCATCCCCGACCGCGACGCCATCGAGGCCAAGACCCGCGAGCTCGACGATCTGCTCACCCAGCTGCGGGGCGCCCCGGACCAGGAGCCCTACTCCGGCCCGGCCGTGCTCACCGGCCGCGCCGCGGGGGTGTTCTTCCACGAGATCTTCGGACACCGGGTGGAGGGGCACCGCCTCAAGCGCGTGGACGACGCCCAGACGTTCCGCGACATGGTGGACCAGGCCGTGCTGCCGGAGTTCCTGTCAGTGCACGACGATCCCACGATGGCCACGTTCGAGGGCGTCGACCTCAACGGTCACTATCGCTTCGACAACCAGGGGGTCCCTGGCGAACGCGTCACCCTCGTAGAGGACGGTGTCCTGCGCGGCTTCCTGCAGAGCCGCTCCCCCATGCGCCAGGGCGAGCTGAGCAACGGCCACGGCCGGCGCATGCCCGGCCGCGACGCGGTGACCCGCCAGGGCAACCTGCTCATCACCGCGTCGAGGACCGTGGACGCGGACGACCTGCGCGGCGAGCTGCTGAAGCGCGTGCGCGCCGAGGGGCGCGACTACGGCCTGCTCATCGACGACATCACCGGCGGGTTCACCTTCACCGGGCGGTCCATGCCCAACGCCTTCGAGGTCAAGGCCGTGCTGGCGTGGCAGGTCTACGCCGACGGCCGCCCCGACCAGCTGGTCCGCGGCGCCGACCTCATCGGCACCCCGCTGGTGGCGTTCAGCCAGATCGAACTCGCCGGCGACGAGTACGAGGTCTTCAACGGGATGTGCGGCGCCGAGAGCGGCTGGGTCCCGGTGTCGGCGGTGGCCCCTTCCCTGCTGCTGGCCGAGATCGAGACGCAGCGCAAGCCCAAGGGCCAGAACATGCCGCCGCTGCTACCGCCGCCGGGGCACCAGGGCGAGGAGGTGAAGCCATGAAGCGCCTCGTGATGATCACGGTGCTGGTCTGTGGATTCGCGCCCACGGCGCAGGCCATCGAGGACGACGTGCTGATCGCGGCGCTGCGGATCTGGGCCGAGCGCTCCGTGGCCGAGCTGGCCATCGCCGAGGGCGCCGAACCCCAGCGTTCGGTCTTTGCCGTGCTCGAGCAGGACGAGTACTACGCCGACGCCCTGTTCGGCTCCATCGAGTCCGAGAGCGGACACCTGGCCCGCCCGACCCGCGTGGAGGTGGTGGTGGGCGACGACGCCCTCAACTCCTCTCGCTACCGATCCAAGGACCGCCTCCCGCGGGCCATCCAGCGGTACAACCTCGTCCCCGAGGACGTGGCCCTGGCCCTGGAGCGTGACCTGTGGCTGGCCGCGGACTCGGCCTACAAGGCCTCGGTGCAACGGTGGATGTTCAAGACCGCGGCGCGCGCCGCCCAGGGGGGCGTGGCGCCGCCGCCGGACTGGACGCCCGCCGAGCCCCGCGTCTTTGTGGAGGAGGTCCCCGAGATCGCCGTGGACCGCGACGGCCTGCGCGAGATCGCGCGCACGGCCTCGGCCCGCCTCAAGGGGATCGAGGGCCTGCGCGGCGGCTGGGTCGAGGTCCGGGAGCTCCAGGGCCGGTACGTACTGGTGACGTCCGACGGCACCACCGTGGTGCGGCCCGAGGGGTATGCCGTGGTGTACGCCTGGGCGGATCTGCTCCGCGACGACGGCGTGCGCATCGCCGACCACCGCCAATGGGTGGTCCGGACCGCGGCGGACCTGCCTCCCACGGCCGAGATCGCCGACGAGGTCGAGCGCATGGGCCGCACCGTGGCCGCGCGCGCCGCCGCCGAGGTGGTGGACTACTACGAGGGCCCGGTGGTGTTCGAGGGCCGCGCCGCCGCCGAGGTCTTCCGCTACCTGGTCCCCAAGCAGGTCTGCGGCACCCCCCCGGCGCCCGAAGACGGCAAGACCTACGAGGCGCTGACCCGCAGCGGACCGCGCCTGGGGCGCCGCCTGCTGCCCCAGGGTTGGACCGTCACCGACGATCCGACCCGCGCCGTGCCCGGGCTCGCCGGTGGATTCACCGTGGACCGCGAGGGCATGCCCGCGCAGCCCGTATCCCTGGTCGAGGACGGCTATGTGCGCGACCTGCTGATGAGCCGCACGCCGCGCCGGGAGATCCAGTCCAGCAACGGCCACGCCCGCGGATCCATCCAGGGGGACTGGGACGCCCGCCTCTCCGTGTGGGAGGTCCAGGCCCAGCGCAACCTGTCCGCGCGCGCCTTCGACAAGCAGGTGGACAAGGTCATGAAGGCCGCCAACCTCGACCGCATCCTCGTGGTGCGAGGGCTCTGGGAGAGCAAGGCCGGGTACCTGCCCAAGGTCACCGACGCGGTCTGGCGCCGGGCCGACGGCACCGAGCAGCCTGTCCAGGCCCTGAGCTTCGAGGGCGCCAACCGGCGCACCCTGCGCGACATCGTCGCCGCGGGCGGCGGACAGCAGACCACGGCCTACCTGGACGCGTACTCCCTGGGGCGGATGGCCGACGACGACGAGGGCCTCCCCACGGTGCTCGTGTCGCCGTCGATGTTGCTGGTGGAGGAGGTCGAGGCCGTCTTCCCGGGGCCCGACGACAACCCCCACGCGTATCCGCCGCCGCCGTTGACGCCCTAGCCGCCCGGGGCGGTCGCCGCCCGGTTCGGGTGTACGTGACGAGTGGTCATGACACCTCCCACTTCTCAGGTTATCCTCTTGGCCCATGTCCTCGTCTCAGGTCACCGACATCTGTCCCGCTTGCCACGTCGAGGGCGCGCTCACCCGGACGTTCGATTCGGCCAAGGCGTGCTGCTTGCTCGGCGTCAGCGCCCGCAGCTCGTGTGATGTGTGTGGGCGCAAGACCCTCGGCAGCACGACCCCCGCCTGCAGCGCGCCCGACGACCACGAGCGGCGCCTCGAGGACGACCTCTGCCCCGCCTGCGGCGCCGAGGTGGATCCCAGGGCCAAGGCCGGACATCGCTGCCCTGTCTGCGATCTGACCGCCGAGGAGCTCGAGATCGAGCCCCCCATGGACTTCGACACCATCGGCCAGCTCCGCGCCGCGCTGGAGCAGTGGGCCGACGAGAAGGGCTACCTCGACCTCGACCTGTTCATCGACGGCTGCTTCGTCGACGACTCGCTCGAGGCCATCTTCGCCCGCATCCGCGCCGGCGAGACCGTCCGGACCACCATGGACGATCTGGAGTCCATGTTCATCGGCGGCGAGGCCGCGGCCGACGAGGATCCGGACGACGACGATCTGTCGTCCCTGTTCATCGGCGGCGAGGCCGCGGCCGAGGAGGGGGATTCCTGGGACGACGGCCTGGGGACCGAAGACGGGGAAGGGGGCGGCTGGCTCTCAGAAGACGATGAACCGGAGCCGGAGCCAGAGCCGGAGCCAGAGCCAGAGCCAGAACCGGAGCCTGAACCAGAGCCGGAGCCGGAACCAGAGCCGGAGCCGGAACCGGAGCCAGAGCCGGAGCCGGAGCCAGAGCCAGAGCCAGAGCCAGAGCCGGAGCCGGAGCCAGAGCCGGAGCCGGAGCCAGAGCCAGAGCCGGAGCCAGAGCCAGAGCCGGAGCCGGAGCCAGAGCCAGAGCCGGAGCCAGAGCCAGAGCCAGAGCCAGAGCCAGAGCCGGAGCCGGAGCCGGAGCCGGAGCCGGAGCCAGAACCGGAGCCAGAGCCGGAGCCGGAGCCGGAGCCGGAGCCGGAACCCGAACCGGATCTGGACGCAGCGCTCGCGCTCATGACGGCCGAACTGGAAGGTGGAGACGAGGAGCTGGAAGCCACCCCGTCCGAGCCGAAGCCCGAGCCGAAGCCCGAGCCGAAGCCCGAGCCAAAGCCCGAACCCAAGCCCGAGCCAAAGCCGGAGCCAAAGCCGGAGCCAAAGCCGCAGCCAAAACCCGAGCCAAAGCCCGAGCCAAAGCCGGAGCCAAAGCCCGAACCCAAGCCCGAACCCAAGCCCGAACCCAAGCCCGAGCCAAAGCCCGAACCCAGGCCCGAACCCAAGCCCGAGCCAAAGCCCGAGCCAAAGCCCGAGCCAAAGCCGAAGCCCGAACCCAAGCCCGCGCCATGGTTGCAGGAGAAATGGGCGCCGATGTTGCCCCTGATCTCGGTGATGATGGCCGACGGCAAGCCCAAGCCGGCCGAGGAGGAGTACGTCGGCCAGCTGCTCGAGGCCTTCAACTCACCGCCGGTTCCCCGGGGCATGATGCGCGTGCACGAGCCCCACCACACGCCGATGCCCCGCACCAAGCGCGACCGCCTGCGGATGATCGAATCCATGGTCCGCCTGGTGCACCTCGACCAGAACCGCACCGGCGTGGAGATGCAGATCGTGCGCAAGTACGCAGAGGCGTGGGACATCAGCGAGAAGTGGGTGAAGCACTACGACGACGAGTACGGCAAGCAGTACTCGTCGGGGTTCAAGCGGCTGTGGCGTTCGTTCAGCTCCAAGCTGAAGTGAACGGCCCGTAGATCAGTCCCCGCTCTCTCCCTCACCTTGCGCAGGAGCCGCCCCGGTCCTCGCCGACGCCTCGGCCGGCGGCTCCTCGGGCATGGCCATGTCCGGGGGCTCCTCGCGCACCTCAATAGGCACGACGGCCGGAGTCACTGGTTCGGGAGTCACCGGTTCGGGGGTCGCGGGTTCGGTCACGGGCTCGGCGGGTGTGGCCTGCCCCCCGTGGATGGGCTGCTGCACCGGGGCGACCTCGGGCGGCGTCTCGCGGATCTCCAGCAGGCCATCGCAGCCGGTCAGGGCGGCCGCAGAGAGGGCCACGGCCGCGGCCACGCCCGCGGCGGTGCGCCGCGCGGCCGGGCGCAGGGGTGAGGGCGGCGCCACCGCGGGAGCGGGCCCGTGCACGTGGATGCGCATCGTTCGACCGCCCACGACGAAGCTGTCCTGATCCAGCACCACCACGGGCTTGCCCGACGGCACCTCCAGGGAACGCCCTGCGCGATGGACCGCGACCGCCTCGGCCCCGGTCCGGTAGAGGATCAGGCGGTCGTCCGCCGAGACCCACAGCTCGCAGGCGGGCAGCTCGTCGGGCTTCCACACCACGGTCCCGACCGCATCCACCCGCAGGCCGGGCTGGCGCCCCACCAGGGCCACGCACCGCAGGTATCGGTCGGCCGGATCTCTCGCGCCGACGTCCTCGAGGCAGATGGCCAGGGGCTGGGGCATGGGGGCTCCTCGTCGTGGGGGGATCTCCCGCAGTGTGGCACGCGCCCGCGGCAGGGGACAACAGGCTACACTGGGCTGCCGCGGCCGGGCCGCCAACGGAGGAGCCATGCTCGACGAAGCCACCCTGGACAAGCTGCGCGAGGTCCTCGGCCAGGCGACCCTGGGCGAACAGGTGCTGCGGACCGCGGCGTGCTCCGTCCAGACCCGCAGCAGCCTCGGCTGCGACGGGCTGCTCGGCGTCACGCCCACCCGGGTCCTGTTCGTGGCCCACGACGGGTTGCACGGCACCCAGGTCACGACGTGGTCGCGGCAGAACCTGGCGGACGCCGTGCTCAGGACCGATCTGTTCGGCCCCAAGCTGACCCTGCGCACCGACGACGGCGACGAGATCACGGCCACGGGGTTCGCAGACGAGGGGGACGGCCCCGCCCTGGTCACGCTGCTGGACCGCGCCCTCGACGACGTGCCGCTGACCATGGAGCCACAACCCGCGGTGCGTGCGTTCCCGACCGAGGCGTCGGCGTCTGACGTCGGGGCGCCCGAGTCGGCGAGGGTGACCCGCATCCGCGCCATCCTCGTGCTCGCGGGCGCAGTAGCTGTGTTGATGGTGGGGATGATGGCGGCGGTGGTGATCTACCTGTTGGCGTGAATCCGCGCTGCCCCCCCGTTGGAGCTCAGGTGACCAGCACCAGGGCCAGGCCCACAGCCGAGGCGCACGCAGCGACACCGATCACCGCCCACCACAAGGTGTCCTTGGTGCGGCCGCGTTCCGGCATGGGGATGGTCTCGAAGATGGGATCGTCGCCAGGGTGAGGCTCGGCGGACTGAGTCGAGTGCGGCATGGCTCGCGTCCTTCGTGTGCAGGGAACGTCGACCTTGGTCGACGCGGCGAGGCCATCATCCGGGGACAAAAAAAGAGGGGATCACCGAAGCGGCGCAGACCAGCCGTCGCCGTCCACGTCGAGGAAGAAGGCGTTGGCCGCGGCGTAGGGCCGCGCGTTTCGCCAGATGTCCCCCATGGGCTCTGTGCCCTCCACCTCGACGACGAACCAGGCGTCCACCTCGCTGTCCACGGTCCAGCCGCCGTCGAACCACACGCCGTCGGGATCGGGCGCGTCCAGCACCTGCTCGTGGATGACCTCGCCGTTGCGGTAGATCCGCAGCGTGCCGGGCTGGATCCACGCGGGGGCGAGGACCGCGGCGGTCAGGTCCGCGGTCGCACCCACCAGCGTGTCGCCCGGCAGGTAGGTCTCGGCGCCGTCGGTCATGGACGCACGCAAGGTGGTGCCGGCGGCCACCACCACGTGGCCGCTCCGCAGGGCCGCGCTCAGGGAGTCGTCGTCGACCTCGGCCGGTGAGTCCGTGTCCAGATACACGTCGGTGCGGCCCAGTCCGCAGGGGATGAAGCGGTAGTGGCTGTCCGACACGCCGGTGGGCGTCCGGATCTCGCCGTGATCCAGAAGCCCGAACCAGTCCTCGCGGATGTCGGCCACGTCGTCCACCCCGCCGTTGAGCAGCTCGAACAGCTCGAAATCCCACGACCAGAAGTCCTCGTCGGCGGGCTCGCCGATCTCGGGGTCGAAGCCGGCCATGAGGAACATGCCCGGGCTGCGCGGGTGGTTGACCTGCATCAGGGCGTCGGGGCCGGCGGTGGTCCTCATCCGCTCGAACAGCTCCGACGTGGTGCCTGGATCGATCCACCACGCCTCGGCACCGCCGTTGGTCTCGGTCAGGGGCTGGGGTTCGACGGGGAAGCTGTTGAAGTGACCGCGGATCAAGGTCGTGACCTCCACGCCCGGCACCACGTGCATGCGGGTCTGGAGCTGAAGCGCCTCGGCCAGGTCCCGGTACTCCACCACGGCGTCGTGATCCGTGGTCACCGGGATGTCCACGCCGGTGGCCGCGCAGGTGATCAGGCGGTGCTCCATGGGCAGGGCCCCGTCAAAGGAGGGCGCCCCGTGCAGGTGGGTGTCCACGGCCAGCCACCCCTCCCGCGGCACCACCTCGGTCAGGGTGATCTGCACAGGGACCGAGTCCCCGGCGAGGACCTCGACCGCCTCGACGGCTTGCTGGTCGTACCGCCACGAATGCCCGGCGCCCACCGAGACCGTTCCGGGGACCACCGGCACGTGGGCCACGCCGTCGGCGGTCCAGGCCCACGCGGCGCGGGAGCTCGTGGGGACGCCCAGCGCGTCCTTGAGCTCCGCCGGCACCGAGGAGTCGGGGAGGGTGTCCCAGCGCACCTCGACGACCGCGGGCAGCGGCGCGCCGAGGGAGTCGCTGATCTCCACGCGCAGCTCCCCGGGCGGGTCCAGCAACAGCTCGACCGTGGCTTCGCCGTCCGCCTCCAGATCCAGGGTCACGGGCGCCGACTCGGTTCGGCCCACGGCAAAGGGCAGGGCCACCCCCTCGGCCTCGCCCCGCAGCACCGCGAGCTGCGCCTCGTTGACGGTCGCTGCGGTAAACGGCCCGTACCGGCCCGCGCCAGCGGTCATCTGGACCACCTCGTCGTCGGACCGGGCCACCGCGTAGGCGGTCCAGCTCCCCGGCGGCAGCCGGGCCTCGAAGGCCCCGGACTCGTCGGTGACGGCGAACCCACCCACCTGCCCGGCCAGCCCGTCCTCGACGAAGTGCACGCGCGCCCCAGCGATCCCGCCGCCGGACACCGAGTCCTCGACGACCCCGGTCACGACGCCGAGGGCCTCTCCGTGGGCGCCCCGTCGCTCCGCCTCGGCGGTGGCCGCGTCCGGTGCGACGGTGAGGTGGCTCACCAGCGAGACGCTCTCCCCCGCCCCGATCTCCATCCGCCCGTGCTCGCCCAGGGCGATGCCCAGCTCCGCGGCCATCTCGGTGATCGCGCCGGCCTCGAACGCCCCCTCGGCGGGCCACAGACTGAACGTGGCCTCGCCCTGCTTTCCCGTGAACGCGACGCACGGCAGATCGTCTCCCTGGGGGCCATCCAGCCCCGTGCCAGGCGCCCACGGCAACAGATCCTCGCCGGACGCGAAGATGCCCCCCTGGGGTGACGTCTCGATCGCCTCCTCGCCGGTGTTCGTCAGCGTGGCCGTCACCCGCATGGAGTAGCTGTCCGGCGGCAGCTCGTACTCCACCACCACGGCCAGCCCCAGGTCCCCCACCGTCGGCTCCTCGAACTCGAGCATGCCCTGGAACCAGGACCAGGCCACGTCGCCGCCCGTGGCCCGCACCACCGCCGGGCCGCCGTCGAGGCCGTCGGCCACCACCTCCACCGCCTCGGCGTGGAACAGCCGCGCCAGATCGAACGCCAGGAACACGTCCTCGACCGTGTCCCGGCCGAGCGTCCCCTCGGGTCGAACCAGATCCAGGTCGATGACGTTGCCGCCCGCGTCCATGTACCCGTGGCTGGTGTACGGCCCTTGGACCACGAACTGGACGAGGTGGTTGTAGATCTTGACGTCCCCGGCGCGGCCCTCCGCGGTCAGCCCGCCGAACAGGGCGGCCTCCCCGTCCGCGCCCTCGCGCACAACGCCGGCGCGGGCCTCTCCGGGCTGCGCGGGGACCGCGGGATCGGCGCCTGGATCGGGCGAGGCCGAGTCATCGTCGTCGTCCGAGGTCGTGTCGTCGTCCGCCGGGGGGTTCTCGTCGTCACAGGCGACGAGGGCGAACGTGACGAACAGGAACGGGAGCAGGAGGAGACGCGGCGGGATCGTCATCACCCGCGGAGTCTAGCACGCGTGTTCAACACCACTTCCGCCCCTTGTTGATCTCCTCCTTGGCCCGGAAGGCCCCCTCCAGGTCCACGTCGTAACGCGTGGCGATGGCGCACAGGTAGATGAAGATGTCCGCGACCTCGCCCGCGACCTCGCTGGTCTCGGAGTTCGGATCGATGAGGATCCCCTCGGACTTGCGCACCGCCTTGAACAGCTCGCCCACCTCCTCGCCCAGCAGCAGGCACTTGTCCAGGACCCCCTGTTCGGAGAAGCCGCGTTCGCGCTCCAGCTGGACCACGTAGGCCTGGTAGTCGGCGAGGGTGGGGCGATCGGGGAGCGTGGGCATTTCGGCCTCCTGTTCGGCGCAGGGAACCCAGGGTGCCACATCCGGACACCGCCCGGGTGGTATCCTGGCCCCACGGGGATGATCGTCATCGAAGTACCGAGACGGGGGCAGGTCGAGGCCCCTTACGTCCTGCGCATGGGCCGCGAGAAGGCCTGGGCCGACGTGCCCCTGGAGTACAGGGGGATCAGCCGCCACCACCTGGAGATCCGCGCCGACGGCGACGGCTACCGCCTGTGGGACATGGGCTCGTCCAACGGCACCACGGTCAACGGCAAGGCGGTGGGCCAGGGGGGACGGTTCCTGGTGGAGGGGGACATGATCGGCGTGGCCGGCGAGGTGGAGCTGCGGGTGGTCTCCATCACGACGCCGTCGCAGGCGGAGCGCACGCGGGCCCGCGACACCCTGCCGACGTTGGCCGTGGAGCTCGAGGACAACGTGTTCATGGTCTCGTACCGCGGCGATGGTCCGGCCGAGGTGCGCGACACGATGCCGTTCCAGCTCGGCCTGGCCCTGTCGGTGCTGGCGCTGTACCAGCGCGACGGCCTGGGCCCGGTGTCGGACGCGGACATGCGATCGCTGGTGTGGCGCGGGGATCGCAAGCAGCAGGCCAACGGGGACATCAACCGGCTGCTGTTGAGGATGCGCAAGTGGTTCCGCGACCGTGGATGCGAGCCCCCACCCATCGAGCGCCGCAAGGGCACGTTCACCACGCAGCTGGCCACGGGCGCGCTGGCGCTGATCGTCAAGCCGGACGCGTGGCTGTATCGGTTCCTGGACGAGGAGTAGGCGGGCTCAGTCCACCACGGTGAGGGTACCGCCGCTGTCCCCGGTGACGGTCTCGCCGAACACCCACGGATCGTCGTCTTCCTCGTCGGGGCCCAGCAGCACCACGTCGATGCGCGCGCCGCGCTCGTTGAGTTCGTCGATCCAGTCGGCGGTGTCGAGGGGGTCGATGCAGGCCTCGTCACCCGAGAGGCAGTCGGGGGCGCCGTCGGTGATCACGACGAAGTGCATGGCGTCGCCATACCCCGGGTTCTGGAGGGCCCAGGCCACGGCCGGGCCGGTGCCGGTGGAGCCGGCGGCGGCCAGGCCGCCGATCCACCCGGTGGCATCCTCGCGCGTCCGGTCGTCCGCCGGCGCCAGCTCCGCGTACAACGCCGAGCCGCCCTCCACGGAGGCCACGACGTCGATCCGGTAGTCCTCGTCGAGGTCGGTGATCGAGGCGATGACCTCGGCCTTGGCCCGGTCCATGCGGTAGCCCGACATCTGCTGGCCATTGACGCCGACGAACGACGACCACCCGCTGTCCATGCTGCACGAGCAGTCGATGACGTAGACGATCGTCGCCACCTCGGTGGGCAGCTCCTCGCCGTACAGGGCCGCAGCCTGAGAGCTGATGAACAGGGCCGGGATGATTGCCAGGAGAGTCCTCATCGTTCGTCCTCCATCGGTCCAATCGGTGATCATCGATGATCCGAGAGTACCGGGAGGCGCGGACGTGAATGAACCGGTGGATGAACAGGTGGGCGGCCGGCAGGACTCGGGAAGGGGGTCAGCCCTTGACGCCCCCCGCAGTCAGCCCCTCCACCAGGTGCCGCTGCAGGACCAGGAACAGGGCCATGACCGGGATCGACACCAGGACCGCGCCCGCGGCGAAGTGGCCCCACTCGGTGGAGTAGTCCCCCACGTAGGACTGCAGGGCCACCGGCAGGGTGTAGGCGGTCTCGGAGTTCATGAAGGTCGCGGCGAGGATGAACTCGTTCCACGCGGTCATGAAGCAGAACAGCGCGGTCACGGCGATGGCGGGGCGGCTCAGCGGCAGGATGACCTTGATGAAGATCGTCCACTGGCTCGCGCCATCCATGACCGCGGCCTCCTCCAGATCCTTGGGGATGGTGTCGAAGTAGCCCTTGAGGTTCCACACGCAGAACGGGATCGCGGTGGTGGAGTACACGAAGCACAACCCCACGAGGTTGTTGAGCAGGTGCAGGCTGTCGAGCAGGATGTACAGGGGGATGGCCATGACCACGCCGGGGAACATCTGGGTGACCAGCATGCCCTTGAGCCCCGCCTGCTGGCCGGGGAACGAGAAGCGCGAGAACGCGTAGCCCGCGGTGCAGGCCAGGACGATGCCGGTGACCATGGTGGCCGCGGACACGATCACCGAGTTGAACAGCTGGTGGCCGAACAGCCAGTCGCCGGCCATGTTCTCGGTGGTCAGGACGTAGCGGAAGTTGTCCAGCGTGATCGAGGACGGGGGCCAGGGGATGGGCAGGGCGGACAGGGAGAACCCCTGGGACGCGGTCAGCGCCATCTTGACCACCCACAGCACCGGGTACAGCGTGCCCATGATGATCACGATCAGGGCGCCGTGGACCAGCAGTCGCTGGATCAGGGGAGGCGTGCGCATGCCTACGCCCCCTTCCCGCTCGACGTGAGGCGGTCGCTGAGCTTGGTGAACCCCAGCAGCACGATGAAGATCAGCACGGCGTACGCCGCGGCGTAGCCGTACTGGGCCTCCCGGGTGAACGCCCAGCGGTAGGCCTCGCTGATGAGGATCTCGGTCCCGCCATCCGGCTCGCCGCCCGACACCAGGTACACGATGTTGAACATGTTGAAGGTCCACACGGACCCGAGGATCACCG
>CAYRNR010000153.1:0-18403 GCA_964425605.1 uncultured Rickettsiales bacterium
CAGACGCGGATCAAGGAGAACCTGCGGGTGTTCATCGGCGCCGCGCGCCAGCGGGAAGAGGCCCTGGACCATGTCCTGCTCGCCGGCCCGCCCGGGCTCGGGAAGACCACGCTGGCCCACGTGGTGGCCCGCGAGATGGGGGTGCAGATCCGCACCACGTCGGGGCCCATGGTGGAGCGCGCCGGCGACCTGGCGGCCCTGCTGGCCAACCTCGAGGCGGGCGACGTGCTGTTCATCGACGAGATCCACCGCCTGCCCAAGCCGGTGGAGGAGGTCCTCTACCCCGCCATGGAGGACCGCAAGCTGGATCTGATCCTCGGACAGGGGCCCACGGCCCGGTCGGTGCAGGTCAACCTGAGGCCCTTCACCCTCGTGGGGGCGACCACCCGGACCGGATTGCTCACCTCGCCGCTGCGCAGCCGCTTCGGCATCCACATGGTGCTCGACTACTACAGCGACGACGAGCTGCTGGAGATCATCGTCCGCTCGGCGCGGTTGATGGAGGTGGACCTCTCCTCCGAGGGCGCCGTGGAGATGTCCCGGCGTTCGCGCGGCACGCCCCGCATCGCCAACCGGTTGCTGCGACGCGTGCGGGACTTCGCCCAGGTGGACGGCGAGGGGACCGTCACGCTCGACGTGGCGCGGGACGCCCTGGAGCGCCTGGGTGTGGACGACCGGGGCCTCGACGAGATGGACCGGAAGATCCTCCACACCGTGGCCGAGAAGTTCGGCGGCGGGCCGGTGGGGGTGGAGACCATGGCCGCGGCCATCGGCGAGGAGAAGGACACCATCGAGGAGGTGTACGAGCCCTACCTCATTCGCGAGGGGCTCATGCAGCGGACGCCGCGCGGCCGGATCACCACTCCGGCGGCGCACGCCCACATCCACGTGCCCGGTCCCGCGCGATCCGGAGACCTGTTCTGATGCAATCCCCGGCCACGGCCGCCCTCGTCTCCCTGTTCGCCGCCGCCATCGGCTTCGGCGCCGGCTGCAGCTCGTCGTCCATGCGCACCGTGCGCTGTACCATCGGCGACGCCTCCGTCAAGGTGGAGCTGGCCGAGACCGAGGGGCAGCGCCAGCGCGGGCTGATGTACCGCGACAAGCTCGGGACCAACCGCGGCATGATGTTCGTGTACGACGGCGAGGAGGTCCGGAGCTTCTGGATGAAGAACACCCACATCCCGCTCTCCGTGGCGTTCCTCGACGACGGCAAGAAGATCGTCCACATCACCGACATGCAGCCGAGGACCAAGGACTCCCACTCGTCCCTCTACCCCTGCCAGTACGTCCTGGAGGTCAACAAGGGGTGGTTCGACGACCACGGCGTGGAGGTCGGAGCCCTGGTGGAGTTCGAGGTCCCGGAGCCCGAAGAGTAGCCCCGGAGTACGACGAAAGGCTTGGCCGCCGGCTGGCCTTCGGCTATGTATGGGACATTCTGGGAGGAGCGCTCGTTGCAGCGAACCCTGTCCGCACCGCTGAGCTTCCAGGGAACCGGGTTGCATTCGGGTCGCGCCGTCTGCGTCACCGTGCAGCCGGCCCCCGAAGATCACGGCCTCGTCTTCTCCCGCTCCGACCTCGACGGCGCCCCCGAGATCCGCGCCCACATCGATCACGTGGTACGCACCAACCTCGCCACCACCCTGGGCGTGGACGACGCCTCGGTCAGCACGGTCGAGCACCTCATCGCCGCGCTCAGCGGCCTGGGGATCGACAACGCGCGAGTGGCGGTGGACGGCCCCGAGCTGCCCGGGATGGACGGCTCTGCGCTGCCCTACGTCCGGGGGATCCTGGACGCTGGGATCGAGGAGCTCGCCGCCCCGAGGCGGTTTCTCCGCGTGGACCGGGTGGTCGAGGCGCGCGATCCGGACACGGGCCGCTGGTCGCGGCTGTCTCCCCTCGACGGCTTCGCCATCGACTGCGAGATCTCGTTCGACCACCCCATGCTGAAGCAGCAGAACATCCAGTTCGCGGGCGACGGCGAGCACTTCGCCTCGGAGATCGCGCCCGCGAGGACCTTCGGCATGCTCGCCGACGTGGAGAGGATGCGCGCCGCGGGGCTGGCCCTCGGGGGCGGCCTCGACAACGCGGTGGTCTTCAGCGCCACGGGCGTGATCAACCCGGGTGGGTTGCGGTTCCCCGACGAGTGCGTGCGCCACAAGGTCCTGGACATGATCGGCGACCTGGCGCTGCTGGGCGCGCCCCTGCTGGGTCACTTCAGCGCCTGCCGCAGCGGCCACGCCTTCAACCTGGCGCTGGTGCGCAAGGCCCTGGACGAGGGGGCTCTCCGGGCCGAGCCCGCCCGATCGCTGTCCGCCAGCGGCTGACCGCGGCGCCCCATGCGTCCCCCCGCATCCCCGCCCCTCGAACCCATCGTGCTGTGCACGGGGCTGGCATTCGCGGCCACCCTGGCCGGTCACGTGATCCTGGACCGGATGATCACACCGTTCGGGCCGCTGTCCCTCGCCGGCGCCCTCGCGGCCGCCGTCTGTGCGGGGCTGCCCGCCGCCGGGCTGTTGAGGCGCTGGATCGATCCGCCGGACATGGGCGGCGGCGGCGTGGCGCTGGCCCTGGTCGCGGTCGCGGGGATCGTCGCCGCGCTGACGGTGCGCGTGGCCCCCATGCCGGAGCCCTACTGGTCCACGGTCTGGGACGTGGTGCGGTACCGCGCCGCGTTCGCGCCCGCGCTGGTCGTCGCGGCCTTGCCCGGCGTGCTCCTCCCGATGCACCTGGGCCCGGACGAGGTCTTCGAGGACGGGCGATTCCGCCGCGCCGCGGGCTACTGGCTCAGCGCCTGGGCCCCGCCGGCGATCGCGTGGTTGTTGTTGATGCCCAGGGGGGTGGGCATGGTCTACTGGTTCGTCGTGCTCGTCATGCCCCTGCTCCTGTTCCTCGGCGCCCTGGGCGTACGCCTGCGCGAGGAGGCGTTCCATCACCGCGGCGCGCGGGCCCGGCTGGCCGCGGTGTCCGTGCTCGCCACGGCGTTGCTGGTCGCCCTGGGCACCGTTCGGCAGGTGGCCGCGTGACCACCGAGGTCTCCATCGAGGCCGCGGTCGAGGCGGCGACGACCCTCACCGAGCGGCCCCCGCGCTGCCGCGCGTGCGGCGCCGTGCAGCCCGCTTCGCCCGCGCCCAATGGCCGCTGCAAGGAATGCCGCGCCCTGCTGAGGGTGGCCGCCGATCCGATCCCGCGGGGGCCGTCGGGCTGGTGCGCCCACCACCCGGACAACGAGGTGACCGGCGTCTGTGTCCGATGCGGCGCCTTCACCTGCGTGCGGTGCGAGGTCAGCGTCCGTGGGATCCGCTACTGCGAGGGTTGCCGCGAGCAGCTCGCCCAGCAGCTCGCCGCGCCCGTGCCCTGGGAGGAACGAAAGACCATCGGCTCCATGGTGGCCTGGTGGCGCACCACCGCCGAGGTCACGGCCCGGCCCGCCCAGTTCTTCGAGCGCATGGAGCCCAGGGGGGACTTCTCGGCGGCCGTGGCCTATGGGCTCACCGGCAGCGCGCTGCAGTGGTCGTGGCAGATCCTGTTGATGGGCCTGTACGTGCTGTTCATCGGCGTCATCGGCCTGATCATCGCCATCGCCGCGTCGGCCCAGAGCTCCTCACCGGGCCCGGGCCTGGCGATGATGGGGGTGTTCGCGGGCATGATCGTGCTGTTGCTGGCGACACCGGGGCTGAACCTGGTGTTCGTGCTGGTCCTGGCGGCATTCCAGCACCTGGCCCTGCGGCTGGTCGGCGCCGGCGGTGAACACGGCATCGGGGCCACCCTCAAGATCGCGTGCTACGCCATGGGCGTGGGCTGGTCCGGGCTGATCCCGTACATGGGTCAGATGGCCCTGCCGGTCTGGTGGGCGATCCTGATGGTGGTGGGCACGCACAAGGTGCACCAGTGCTCCGTCACCCGCTCGCTGGCCACCCTGGTGCCGTTCCTGATCATGTTCCTGTCGCCCATCGTGGCCTACTTCGGCCTCACGGTCGTGGCCATGGTGATCGAGGCGCTCTGATGAAGATCGGCCTCGGCCCACGGCCCGCGCGGCGCGTCTTCGACGAGCGACCCATCTTCGCGGTGATGTTCCTGGCCATGTTCGGGATGGCCCGCTGGTTCCCCTTCCAGCGCAACCCCTACATGTGCAGCTTCAAGCAGATCACGGGCTACCCGTGCTTCTCCTGCGGCATGACCCGATCGTGGATCCACGCCGTCCACGGGCGGGTGTTCGAGGGACTGCTGCAGTCCCCCTACGGCAGCTTCCTGTTCTACCTGGCCCTCGCGTTCACCCTGTGGACCGTGCTGCGCTTCACGCTGCGCCTGCCGGCGCTGAAGTTCGCCCTGAACCGGTGGGAGAGCGCCGCGGTGTGGGCGTTCTTCGTGGTCGGGCTCATCGGCAACTGGGTGTACACCATCATCACCGGGATGGCATGACCCCGCGCTGCGCCCACTGCGGTGGGGAGCTCCGCGCGGCGGACGTGGAGCACTGCGACGACTGCGGTCACGTGGTGCAGCTGGCTCCGCGGCCGGTCCCCAGGGGGCCCACGGGCTGGTGCTCCGCCCACCCCGACGAGGCGATCACCGGCGTGTGCGCCCGTTGCGGGCGGTTCACCTGCGTGCTGTGCGAGGTGTCCGTCCAGGGGGTGCGCTACTGCGAGGTGTGCCGGGACGCCGAGCGCCCGACGTTCACCGCGCCCGTCGCCTGGGAGGAGCGCGGCAACGTGGGCGTGGCGCGGGGATGGTGGCGGACGACCGCGGCCATCACAGCGCGGCCCGCAGTGTTCTTCGAGCAGCTGTCCACCGAGGGGGGGATGGGACCCGCGCTGGTCTACGGCCTGCTGGGGGCGACCCTGCTGATGCTGAGCAACGCGGTGATGGCCATCCTGGGCACCGCGGGCAACATCGCGGTGCTGGCCGGCCCGGCGTTCCAGGCCAGCCAGGGGAGCGGCGTGGACACCCAGTTCCTGGTGTCCGTGGTGGTGATGTCGGCCACGCGCCTCCTGGGCATCCTGCTGTCGCCCCTGGCGACGCTGACGCTGTATCTGACCGTGGCGGTGATGCAGCACGGGTTGTTGCGGCTGGTGGACGCGGGGTACGAGCGGGGGATCGGGGCGACGTTGAAGATCGCCTGCTACGCCATGGGGGTGGGCTGGCTGTGCGGCCTGGTCCCCACGGCCGGCCCGCTGGTGGCGTTCCCGGTGTGGTGGACGGTGCTGATGGTGGTGGGCACGTCGCGGGTCCACCGGAGATCCACGACGCGGACGCTGGTCGTGGTCGTACCCACGCTGGCGCTGTGCCTCGCGCCCGTCGCCGCGTGTTTCGCCTCGGCGATGGTGGGGCTGCTCATGCCGTTTTGACACGCCGCGCGATCGCGGCACTGAACACCATTCACCCCGGTTGTGCTCACCACGATCTCGCGGTACGTTAGTCGACCAGCGCATCCACCCCGCGGGTGCGAGAGGTATCCATGAAGTCCTCGGGAAATGGCGACACGCGGCCGCACACGACCGTGGAGGGGGACGACGACGTCCTCGCACGCAGGATGCTCGACAGCCTCCTCGGGGGGCGCCCCGAGCGGCTGCTGCGCTGTGGCTCGCGGCTGTGTCTCTCCACGCCCAGGGGCCTCGAGGTCATCGCCGCTACGGACTACGCGCGCCAGGAGCGCGTGGACACCGGCTGCCGGCTCATGGACGCGGCGGCGATCGCCGACGGAGCGCTGCTGCTGGACGAGACGGGGGCGATCTCGCGGTGGTCCCCGGACGAGGGGATGCGCGAACTGCACCGCCCCACGAGCACGCGCTTCCGCCGCATGGTGGCCCGCGACGGCCGGTACCTGCTGGGGCGCGGCCGAGAGCTACAGCTCCACGACGCGGACACCGGCGCGCTGCTGGCCGCGGGCACCGTGGACCTCCCGGGCCGGCTCAGCTCTCTGAGCCTCGATGCCGGCGGCGACATCCTCGCGGCCCGCTCCCAGACCCTGGCGCTGCTGCGCAGGGACGGCGACCGGCTCCGCGTCTGCGGCACCTGCTCCCTGGGTGAAGGCGAGATCCTCGCGGCGGCCTCGACCACACTGGACGCCGGCGCCACCCCCCGGGTGGTGGCGTTCGACGAGTTCGGCTGGCTGTTCGTCCTCGCGGTGGGCCAAGACGGCGCGCTGACGCAGGTGGGCTCGCTGGACCTGGAACTGGACGGCGGCGTGCCGGAGCGAGCGGGCCTGGTCTGCGACGGACCCCAGGTCATCGTGGCCAGCGGCACCCGGCTCGTCCATCTGGTGGATCTGCGGCCCCCGGCGGGCCAGCGCGACCCGGTCCTGATGGCCACCGCCTCCGTGGGTACCGTCCTCGCCGACGTGGCGACGAACGACGACTACGTCTTCCTCGCCGACGCCTACCAGGGACTCGTGGTGGTCGCGCGCACCCTGCTGGAGATCTGCCACGACGATCCGGTGGCCCGCAAGATCGCGCTCATCGATCCCGCCGACATCCTCTGATTCTCTTCTATTTTCGGTAGCTTGACGTTACCAACAAAAACGTTGGTTCAGCGTCTGGGGCGCCTGACAAGGGCCCAGATCCCCAGCGCCACGCACGACAGCAGAGCCGTCGGGCGGCCGTTGGTGGTCTGCCGGCAGAGGCAGTCGTCACCGGGATCCACCAGGGACGGAGAGCCCCACGGCACGATGCACTCCGGGTCGAGATCGTCGGCGAGGCCGTCACAGTCGTTGTCCACGCGGTCGTCGCACACCTCGGATCGATCCGGGTTGATGTCGGGGTCCTGGTCGTTGCAGTCGATGTTCGGCCCGTCGTGGCCGTCCCCGTCCAGATCCGTGAGGTCGGCGCCGTCGCAGTCCTGGTCGATCCCGTCGTATGCGATCTCCGGGGCGCCGGGGTGGGTCAGCGCGTCGAGGTCGTCGCAGTCGCCGCGGTACTCCCCCTCCCCGCAGGCGAGCCAGCCGTCGCGGTCCTCGTCCGCCTCCCCTTCTCCGAGCTCGCCGTCGCAGTCGTCGTCGAACCCGTCGCAGACCTCCTCGGCGCCGGGGTGGATCTCGGCGCGGAAGTCGTCACAGTCGCTGCCCCCGCAGTCGGCGTTGTAGACGCCGTCCCCGTCGTAGTCCTGGCAGGTGCAGTACAGCCCCACCGCGGCCACGCCCGAGACGATACCCCAGCCGTGGTCGTTGTCCGGCGCCTCGGCGATGGAGGCGGTGGAGGTGAGCAGGTCCCGCATCTGCTCTGGATCGAGGTCCGGGAAGGCCTGCAGCAACAGCGCGACCATGCCCGCGACCATGGGGGCGGCGTAGCTCGTGCCGCTGCCCTGCTTGTAGTCGCTGACGGTGCCCGGCTGCACCACCCAGTTGGACACCCCCATGCCGCACACGTCGGGCTTGATGCGCCCGTCCGCGGTGGGTCCCCGCGACGAGAAGTCCGACAGGTGCCCGTAGATGTCGACGGCCCCCACGGCGATGAGTCCGTCGGTGTCCGCCGGAGCGATGATGGTCGACGGTTCCGGGCCCTCGTTGCCCGCGCTGTTGACCAGGATCAGGCCGTTGTCGAGGGCGATCGAGGCGGCGAGCGTGGTCACCGCAGTCTGGCCGTCCATGTCCTCGGGGTCGTACCAGTCGAAGTACCCCAGGGAGGCGGTCATCAGGTCCGCGCCCTCACCCTCGATCCACTCGATCCCCTCGACCCACCAGTCCTCCTCGATGGGCTCCTCCTGGGAGGTGTCCTCGGTCTTGGACAGCAGGACCGTGACGTCCGGGGCCACGCCCGAGTAGGTGCCCTCGGCCCAGCCGGCGACGAGGGAGAGCACGGACGTGCCGTGGTTCTGCTGGCCCTCGGGATCGTCCCCCTCGTCGAAGGTGTTGGGGTCGTCGTTGATGAAGTCCCACTGGGCGAGCACGTCCACGTGGGCCAGGGCGTCGTGGCCCAGTTCGAATCCCGTGTCCTGCACCCCGACGACCACGCCGTCCCCGGTGAGGCCGCAGTCGTGTAGCGACGGCACCCCGAGCAGGAAGAGCTGGTCCTCGGAGAGCCCGTAGGGGCGGCCATCGCCGCTGGCCACGGCGCCCGACTCGCGGAGCTCCTCACGCTGACGCCGCGCCACCGGCTGGGTGTGCTCCACGAACGGGAGCTGGCGGACGAGCTGAAGCTGGCGCTCGCTGCCCACCACGGAGGCGGCGTTGAGCCAGCGCGAGGTCGCCCGCACCTCGACCCCCGTGGCGACCACGCGCTCGAGGTACGGCGCGTGGACCGCGAGATCCCGCTCGTCCACCACCGGCTCGGCCCGCACCCGGAGCCGGCGCTGCAGCGCGCGATCCGACAGCTCGGCGCGGCGCAGATCGAGGGCATCGAGCAGCGCCTCGTCGTCGAAGCCCTTGTCGGTGAAGAAGATCCAGGTGGGCTCGCTCGCAGCCCCGGCGGCGGTCGGGCCACCCACCACGAGCAGGAGCAGGAGTATCCAGCGGGTCGACGTCACCGCTTCGAGGCGCCGATGGGCAGGAAGTCGGCCGGCATCGACTTGAACGGGGGGGTGCTCATGTACAGCACGCGCAGGGGGCGATCCACGGAGAACGGATGGTACTGCGTGGTGTGGAACTGGGCGACGGTGCCCTCCACGGTGGTCGCGCTGGACGAGCCGAACACGTAGTACAGCGTGTACACGCGTCCCACCGGACGGTCCTTGCGGACGAGCCGGTCGCTGTGCATCTCGGTGACACGGCCGACCGTCTCCACCCCTCTGCGCGCGAGACGGACCACCCACCACCGTTTCTGCAACAGGATCAGGGCGAGCAGCCCCTGGACCAGCGCGACGATCCCGGCCAGCGCGGCCACGCCGAGGCGGGCCGTCCCCAGCAGCCCGGTCGCCGGGCGGCCGCGGGTCGCGCCGGCGCCGGTCATGTGCACCGCGATGGCGGTCTTGCCCGCCTGGATCTCGTCGTACTCGGCGTTGGAGATGGGCCTCTCCTCCACGGAGCCCGACGGCAGGCGGAAGGAAGCCACGTAGCCCCGGACCGAGCCGGGCAGCATCTCCACGAGGGGTTCGATGGGCCCGGGGACCGGCCGCTCCGATGCCCCGATCACGGTCATCTCGTAGGTGGGATACCAGCTGTAGATCCAGTCGGGGAGCAGCACCAGGCTCGCCAGGATCGTGGCGGCCAGCGCCAGCGCCAGGCGCCGCGTCAACGGGCGGCCGGGGATGCCGGCCTGGACCAGTCGGATCAGCTGGGCGGTGGTGAGCCTGCGGGGTGGCGGATCCAGCCGCTTCATTCCCGCCTCGGCCTGTTCGACCGTGCTGCCGATGGCCTCGTGGGGACCACTTGGGGCCATGTGTCTAGTCTACCCGTTCCAGCGAGGAAAGATCGGGCAGCTCGTCCATGTTCGGCATCAAGACGATCTCGATCCGGCGGTTGAGCGCCCGCCCCTCGGGCGTGTCGTTGCCACCCACCGGCACGAACTCGGCGTGGCCGCTGGGCAAGATGCGTTCGGGGGGCATACCCGCATCGACCATGAACTTGACCACCTCGGTGGCCCGGAGCACCGACAGCTCCCAGTTGGAGGGGAAGCGCGACGTCTGGATGGGCTGGTCATCGGTGTGCCCCTCCACCTGGAACGTCCGGTCCTGAAGGCTCGCCAGCACCGTGGTGACCTCGGTGAGCACCTCCTTGCCCTCCTTCTTGATCTGCGTCTTGCCCGAGTCGAAGAGGATGCCCGACGGCATCTTGACGATCATCCGGCCGCGGTCGATCACCACCTCGATCTGACCGGAGTCGATCATCGCCTGGAACTGCTGGAGCATCTTGCGGAAGGTGGCCATGCGGGCCTTCTCCAGGGCGCGCTTGCGCTCCAGCTCGGCCAGCTCCTGCTCCGCCAGGGCGAGGCTCTGGGCCACGCCGTCGCGCTCGGACTGGAGCCGGCTCACGTCCTGGCCGGTCTCCTCCAGCTGGGCGATGAGCTCGTCGATCTGCTCCAGAGCCATCTTCTTGGCCGCGGAGCACTCGCGCATCTGGGCGTCCAGATCCTCCCCATCGGCCAGGCAGGTGGCCAGCTGCCCCTCCAGATCGTCGATCTGCAGCAGGGCTTCGTCGTACTTGCTCTTGAGCACGCAGCCGCCGGTGACCAGCGGCAGCAGCGCGAGGATGCATGCAGCGTTGCGCCAGATCATCGTCTCTCCTCGAACGACCCCCCCCCAAGGACACACCCCAGAGGGGTGCATCCCTACATTCTCCACAGAGGTGAGGGGGAGTCAAACAAGCAGGCCGACGATGATCACCAGCACCATGATCAGGCCGAACACGAACTCGAACAGGAACGAACCCACCGCGCCGACCACGGCGCCCACGCCGGCCATCGTGGCCTTTCGGGTCTGCCCCGGGAGCTTGGACTCGCCGACGGCCTCGCCAGCGCGCCGCAGGCCGGCGCCCGTGCGGGTCCGCAGGTTGCTCGCGTGCGCCTTGACCCGGTCCTGCCAGCGCTCGAGATCCGCGGCCCGGACGAGCTCGGTCCCCGGCTCGTCCTCGGGGGGCTGTGGCGGCTCCTCGGCGACGGACTCGTCGTCGGGATCCAGCGCAGGCAGCAGCTCCCCCTTCTCCTCCGCGAGCTTCTGGCGCTCCCGCTCGGCGATGTTGTCCGCGCGGCGGTGGCGGATCAGCTCCACCACCATGGCCCCGGCGAACGCGCCCACGAGGGCACCGATTGGGGAGAAGACCAGCCCGACGAAGAAGCCTATCGCCGCTCCCACGGCCCCCCACCGCGAGGCCCCGAACTTGCGCGCCCCGTAGCTGCTGACGAAGTACTGACCGATCCCGCCGACCAGGGCGAGCAGCGAGACCAGCACCAGCGTCGGCCACGACAGCCACTCGAACCCGGTCCAGATGGCGAAGGTGACGACGCCGGCCAGGATCAGGCCGCCGCCGGGGATCCCCGGCAGCAGGGTCCCCGCCAGCCCGATGATCGTGCACAGCGACAGGATCACCCACGGCAACGCTGCCATCACACCGGCCCAGAATCCCTCCATCGGTCCTCTCGTGCTCTCCCCGGCCACCGCCGGGGTCCGTCCACCATAACCACGCGCACGATCAACTCAACACCGGGAGACCCTTTTCCCTTCGATATCCAAAATCCCCACGATCACGCTAGCATGGCCCCATGAGCCCCCCCGACCAGGGCCAGTCCGATCTGTTCGGACGAGGCGTGACCGACGGTCCCGTGACCCTCGAGGGCGAGGTGATCCGCGCGGTGTTCGTCAACGCGGAGAACGGCTGGACCGTGCTGCGGATCGACGTGGACGGCGAGCTGCTCACCGTGGTGGGCAACCTCCACGGCGTGAAGGAGGGGGAGGCGCTGCGGCTCACCGGCAGGTGGAGCGTCCACCCCAAGTTCGGCAAGCAGCTGGAGGTGGAGAGCTTCCTCCCGGTGGAGCCGTCCACCCTCGAGGGCGTCCGCCGCTACCTCGGATCGGGCCTCGTACCCGGCATCGGTGAGGCCTTCGCCGCGCGCCTCGTCGCCCACTTCGGCGACACCACCCTGGACGTCATCCAGAAGGCTCCTCAGCGACTCTCCGAGGTCCCGGGGATCGGTCCCAAGCGCATCGCCCGCATCCGCAAGGCGTGGAACGAGCACACCGCCGCCCGCGACGTGATGGTCTTCCTGCAGGGCCACGGCATCTCCCCGGCCTACGCGGTGCGCATCCACAAGCGGTACGGCGGTCGCGCCATGGGCGTCATCCGGGAGAACCCGTACCGCCTGGCCAGCGACGTGGCCGGCATCGGCTTCAAACGCGCCGACGAGATCGCCCGCAGCTGCGGCTTCGACGCCAACCACCCGCTGCGCGCGCGCGCCGGGCTGCTCTACGCGCTGAAGCTCGAGGCGGACGACGGCCACACCTGCTGCCACCGCCCCGATCTGATCCAGCGCGGCAACCGTGAGCTCGGCATCGACGCCGACGGCCTCGAAGCCGCCTGCGACCAGCTCCTGGCCAGCAACAAGATCGTCATCCACGACCAGCGCGTCGCCCTTGCGCCGCTGGACGAAGCCGAGCAGGCCTGCGCCAGCGCCCTCGCCCGGTTGATGGGCGGGCCGCCCGCCAGGCGCGTCGGCGGCGAGGCCCTCTCCCGGGCCGAGCGCGCCTGCGGCGTCCAGCTCGAGGCCTCCCAGCGCGAGGCCGTGCTCGGCCTCCTCGGCACCCAGGTGGGCATCCTCACCGGCGGCCCAGGCACCGGCAAGACCACCTGCCTCCGCGTCGTCATCCAGGCCCTCACCGGTCAGAAGATCCTCCTCGCCGCCCCCACCGGCCGCGCCGCCCGCCGCATGTCCGAGGCCACCGGCCACCCCGCCAGCACCCTGCACCGCTTGCTGGCCTACAATCCCCGCGACGCGTCGTTCCACCGCAACGCCGAGCAGCCCCTGCAGGCCGACCTCGTCATCGTCGACGAGGTCTCCATGGTCGACGTCCTCCTCCTCCGCGCCCTGCTCGACGCCGTCGCCCACCCCACCCGCCTCCTCCTCGTGGGCGACGCCGACCAGCTCCCCTCCGTCGGACCCGGTCAGGTCCTCGCCGACCTGCTCCAGTCCCCCCGCATCCCCAGCCCTCGCCTCCGCCACGTCTTCCGCCAGGAGGAGGCCTCCGGCATCGTCCACGCCGCCCACAAGGTCCTCACCGGCACCTGGCCCACCGGCGGCCTCTCCGCCGACGACGACTTCTTCTTCTTCCAGCGCGATCAGGCCGCCGACGCCGCCCGCACCGTCCGCGACCTCGTCGCCCGCCGCATCCCCGACGGCTTCGGCCTCGATCCCTGGCGCGACATCCAGGTCCTCACCCCCATGCACCGCGGCGAGTGCGGCGCCCAGGCCCTCAACGTCACCCTCCAGCAGACCCTCAATCCCCCCCGCCCCGACCGCCCCGAGCTCACCCGCGGCTCCCGCATCTACCGCACCGGCGACCGCGTCATGCAGATCCGCAACGACTACGACCGCGAGGTCTTCAACGGCGAGCTCGGCGTCATCTCCGCCGTCGATCCCGACGAGGGCGAGGTCGTCGTCGACATGGATGGAAGGGCGCTGACGTATCCGAGGGAGGACCTCGATGCGCTCGTGACCGCCTACGCGGTGAGCATCCACAAGAGTCAGGGGAGTGAGTATCCGGCGGTCGTGATCCCCCTGTGTGGGGAACACTGGATCATGTTGAGGAGGAACCTGCTGTACACGGCCATCACGCGGGGGGCGAAGTTCGTGGCCATCGTCGGGAGTCAGCGGGCGCTGGGTAGGTGCCTGAGCAACCGGGATGTGATGAAGAGGAAGACGGGGCTGGGGAGGTATCTCAAGGGGGCGCTGGGGGAGTAGGAGGGGAACTCTCACGCCAAGAGCGCCAAGAATGCCAAGTCGCCAAGGGGGAGGAAGATAGGGGGGGTTGATCCGGATTTCGGATCACGTAGCGAGGTCTGTCCCACCAAACCCTCGATCTGATCCGGAGCGAGGATCGAACAGGTGAGTCTGTCAGAGGGGGGCGGGAACTTCACTGCTCGATTCAGTGGACGAAGGGCCTCAGTCCGAAGAACAAGATGATGCCCATGATCAGGAAGAGCGCGAAGACAAGGGCGACTTGCCGCAGCTTCTCCTGTGCCTGGATGTGTTGGGTAGTTTCGCGTTCCCATTCCTCGCGGCTCTGGTCCTCCTGCGGCGCGCATAGAGGTGTCACATCGATGCCGCCCATCAGGTTGTTGACGAGGGCGCCGATGGTCGCGAAGAAACCGCCGAGGGACCACCAGCCGAGAAAGAAGCAGAAAAGGGTGTGCTTCAGTCCGTGGACGAGCCGACTCTCGCCGGGAGGCACCCACTCCAGTCGCGAGGTCATGTGGGAGACGAACAGCAGAGACCACACCCTGCGGTACTCGACGATCATTCCACCGTGCTGCTCGTGGTAGGCCAGCAACATCGGCAGGTTCTCGATGGCTTTCGGGTCCTTGAACTCCAGGTTGATCATCGCCCCGCTCCAGGGGAAGAGTCCGGGGATTTGGCAGAGGAGTGCCAATCCAGAAGGATCAAGACCGCCCCACCCAGAGCAACCGGCGACAAACCGACGTCACTCCGGGCCATCAGGGTGCCCTCGATGTCCAGGACGCGATGGCCCCGGACCGTACCAACGTCCTGCCCATTCACGTCGATGAGCGTGCCGTCCGACATCACACTGCCGGACGGCAAGAACGCCTTCCAGGCGTTGCCATTGCCCTCGACGTAGCCGACCTTGTTCTCCCCGACGTAGACGTTGCCTTCCGGGTCGACCCAGCCCACCTCCCGCTGCTCCTCACCCGCGCGGATCGAGTACCCGGTCAGGGACTCCCCGGACTGATCACCGCTGGATCGGGCCGTCGGGTCCTCGGGATTCGGCAAGGGCTCGAGGTCCAGGGCGGTCTCCACCGCTTCGAGGATGGTCGCCAGCCGGCCGAGGGTACGGCTGTACAGGACCGCGGAGGCGTCCAGGGCCTGCCGCACGGCCGCCAGCTGCTGTTCGTACTGCGTCGAATCCACTGGGGCCGGTATGGCGTGCCGAGCCAGATCGAGTTCTTCGCCGGCAGGACCGAAAGGATACAGCACCGATTCGAGGTGCTCGCCCACCATCATGCGTGCGCGGGCGTACACGACCTCGACGCGCTCGCGGTAGGCCCCCTGAACGGACTCGGGATCGGCGTGGTTGCGGACGTTGGTGTGGAGCAGTTCGGCGTGCGAACACCGGGTGAAGAGATCGTCGCCCTGTCGCAGCACCGCTGCGACCGCGCGCTGCGCTGGAACCAGCAACCGGGCCTGGTCCCGAAGATCGTCGGCATTGCCGATGCGATCGTCCAGACGTCCGCTCCCCAGCGCTGCGAGGGCATGGGATAGGCGACCGAGCGCGCAGCGCTCGAAGGGCGCGAGCTTGCCGCTCACTCCCGCCATTCCATCGCGACATCGCTGCACCGTGGCCGTCACCTCGGACTCGTCGCCGTCCTCGAGGCCGAACTCGCTGGGGTCGAACCGGAATCCCGTCTCCAGGAGGGTCAACGCCACCTGCGCGGCCGCCAGGGACTCGCCGAACCCCCCTAGCTCTTCGATCCCCTCGCGATAGGCCAGCGCGCGATCCAGCTGCTCGTCCCTCAGGGCGGCGAGGCGTTCCCTCAGCTCGTCGTCGGACTCGTCGGGCGCCTCGACCGTTTCCACCACCCACGGCCGCACGAGCGACATGAACCCCTGGCTCAGGCGGCCCAGCGCCTCGCCGTCGCCGTGGACCTGCCTGGCTCGAGTATCCACGAGCTGCGCGGGGAGAAGCCGTACATCCTCCTGGGGTCTGCCGGTCATCCACTCGAGGCTCTTGCGGGACATCGTCGCCGCCAGCTCCTCGAAGTCACCGAACAAGCCTGCGACGGCCTGCTCCGCCTCCACGAGCCCAGGTGCAGCCAGCGCGCGCGCCGCGGCACAGCGGTCGGCCTCCGACGGGTGGGTGTCCAGCGCCTTCGCCGGCGTCTCGTCGACCTGCTGCCGGACCTCGTCCATGACCTCGGTAGGAAGCTCCCGTGCGTTGAGCACCACCAGCTCGCCCCAGTTGTCCACCAGCTCGCCATCGGTCTCCCACACCTCCAGTAGCTGTCCCTCGGCCGCCTGGGCGGCCACCGTCAGCTCCAGCATCCGGTCGAAGGTCCGCGCGAAGGTCTCGGGGCCCACCAGCCGAGCCTGGTACCCGTCGGCGTCGAACTCCATTTGACGCAGCAGGTCGCTGGAGATCGCCCCCCCCATGAGCATCAGTCCCCGGAGGATCTCCGTCGATGCCCTGATGCCCGACCGGGTCATCAGCTGAAAGAAATCGTGCATGAATCCCTTCGGTTTGCTCGATCTCACCTCGCGCGCGATCTCCATCTCCCCCTCGAACACGACCTGGGCGAACCACGAGCTGAGGGTGCGCACCACGTACGTCAGCCTCATGCCGCCGCGCTGGGAGAAGTGGCCCATCTCGTGGGCCAGCACCCCGGCGAACTCGTCGGCACGCAGGCCCGTGATCAACGGTAATCCCAGGGTGAGCCGCAGGTCGCCGGTGAACAGGCTGAGCCACCCACGGCGGAAAGAGGCCGAAGCGTTGACCTGGTTGTCCACACAGATCTCGGCGGGTGCGGGCGAGCCGACCCATCGACAGACCGCCCGGACGAACCGGAACAGCTCGGGATTCCGACTGGCATCGAGAACGTGGGATCGCGCGTCTTCCTTGCGCGACGGGAACAGGGGTTTGACCATGAACACGACCATGACGAGCCCCGCCAGCAACGGCCCGCCCTGGCCCAGGAGTCGCATGTAGAGGCCTGCGTTCTCGAATACTCTCTCGCTGTACAGACCCCACAGGACGAACGCGGCGATCACCACCAGGGTCAACGCCAAGTACAGCACGGGCAGCAGGACCATCGTGCAAGCAGAGGCCACCAGCGAAAGGTGATACCGCGGGCCCACGCTCCGCGCGGGCGCCGGCGTCAGCCGCTCGAGCTGGTCGATGATGGAGCCGCTCTGGTGTTCCAAGGAATCCCCCCCGTGTCCAAATACCCTGATGCAAAGGGTATCCAGTCGAGGCCTCCGGGACCAGCTGTAGAGCCAGGTGACCGAGGCACCCCAATCCCCGGGAACCACAAAACGGAGCACAATCGCCTCCGCCAGGGGAGTGCCAGGGCCTTCACCATCGGGGCCTTCACCATCGGTGTCACCGAACCCGCCGCCCACGTCCTACACTGCCGCGGGAGGCACCATGTCACTGCGACAGTGGATAAGGATCGGCGGCCTCGTGGTCTGTCTGACGGGAGTGGGGTGCGGCGGCCCACCGAGCGGCGGCACGGATGACGACGACGACACCACGGGCACGGCGGGCGACGACGACGACACCACCGGCTCGGCCGACGATGACGACGGCGCCGGCGATGACGATGACGACGACGCCGGCGGTGACGACGACACCGGCTCGACCGGCGACGACGACGACACCGTCCCCAATCCCCTGGCCGGTGTCTCCCTGTACATCAACGCTGGGGACTCGCTGGCCGCGGGGTACAACGCTGCGGGCAACAACTCCGTGGGGGGCGGGGGGTATGCGCGGCTGCTGGTGACCAACCACCCGGACCACCCCCAGTACGAGGCGGCCACCCTCACCGTCGTGGCAGGCGGCGTGGACTTCCACGACGTCTCCGAGTCGGGTGCCCAGTCCGGCGAGATCCTCGAGAACCTGCGCGATGCCCTGGACGACTCGCTACCCCAGACCACCCACGGCGACGTGCTGGTCACGATCAGCGCCGGTGGGAACGACTTCAACGACAGCATCTGGACCATGGTCACACCGTTCATGGCCGAGGCCGCGGCTGCCGAGCTGGAGCAGAACCTGGATCTGATGCTGTCCGAGATCAGCGCCCGCTACGCCGTGGGTGGCAAACAGGTGCATGCCGTGCTGCTCAACATCCACGACCCGACTGGCGGTACCGGCTCGATACCCGAGCAGTTCGACCAGGGATTCTGCGAGACCCTCCAGAGCCCCTACTTCCAGGCCGCCGGCGGCCTGGTCCTGAACAACCTGGACACCATGAACGGGGCCATAGCCTCCTCCGCCGCCGCCCACGGCGGTCAGGTCGCCGACCTGCACGCGGCCTTCCTGGACCACGGCATGAACGAGTCCGGCAGTCTCCGCTGGATCGACGACGACTGCGCCCACCCCACCGACGCCGGCCATCACGAGACGCGACGGGAGATCTGGGGGGTCCTCACGGGTCAATGGTATTGAGCTGGTTCCAGGGGAAGTGCCCAGGGACTTCACGGGAACGAGTCAAAGGCGTGAAGGTGTGAGCGTCCCTCTTCCCCCACCCCAATCCCCTCTTCTTGGCGCCTTGGCTCCCTTGGCGCTCTTGGCGTGATCTCCCCTCCCCTCTCCGTGTCCGTGGTCTCCGGAGGTGGACGCGGAGGTGGACGTGGAGGTGGAGGTCGAGGTGGACGCGGAAGGGAAGGGAACCGGAAGACGGAACTCTAGAACTCGTCTTCCTCGATCGACGTCTCGATGAACTTCTCGATCAGCGCGCGGTCGGCGTCGGAGAGATCGAGGAACTTGAAGCCGTTGCCGGAGCGGACGGTGCCGTCGGCCTCGATGCGGCTCACCACGGCGGCGGTGACCTTGATGGAGTCGTAGACGCCGGGGAGGTTGAACTCGATCTGGACGACCTGCTCGGTCTGGTAGGGATCGGCGGTCTCGATGAAGATGCCGCCGGAGCTCAGGTTGGAGCAGTTGTGGAAGTCGAGGCGGCCGTCGACGAGGCCCTCGGTCCAGAGACGGAGGGGGAGCCGGACGGCCTCGCGGCGCATGGCCGGTCCGTCGTCGCCGTTGTCGTGTGGATTGTCGTGTCCTGCAACCATCATTCGCCCGCCGTGGATGGCTCATGGTA
>CAYRNR010000154.1:0-18131 GCA_964425605.1 uncultured Rickettsiales bacterium
CCATGCAGTTCGGCTACGGGTTCGCCCACGAGTTCTACTGGTGGGAGGCCACGGCCACCTACATCGAGGACTCGGTCTACCCCGCGCACCACGGCTGGGCCCCCTACATCTCGGGGTACTCGGACAAACCCTGGCTCGCCATGAACGCCTCGTCCCAGAACGACGGCGACATCTTCAGCCACATGTACGGCATGGCCATCTTCGCGTTCTACCTGCACGAGCACGTGGGCGGCGGGGACATGGTGCGACAGACCTGGGACGCGGCCATCGGCGAGCACGGCACCTACAACCTGTGGATCGGCGACGTGGTCGACGACCTCGGGTACGACTTCGACGAGGCCTACCGGGGCTTCATGGCCACCAACACGGTCATGGAGTACGAGGACCAGACCTACTTCCCGGGGATCAACGTCACCGGCGGCATCGGCGCGCTGCCCGGCAGCGGTGAGTCCTACTCGGATCAGGAGCCGCAGCCCTACGGCCAGAACTACCTCACCATCGACACCGACGAGGCCTCGGCGAACAACCCCGATCTGTTCGTGACCTTCGACGGCGAGGAGGGCGGCAACTGGGACGCCGTCCTGGTCGGTACGTCCGCCTCGGCGGTCCTCGACGTGGTGCCCCTGGAGTTCGACGGCGAGCACGGCGAGGGGCGGCTGGAGAACTTCGGCGACTACCGCGAGGCCTGGCTGGTGGTCTCTCCGACGAACCTCAACGGCTGGGGGCGCTCCTACGAGTACTCGGCCGAGGCGGTCCCCGGGCTGGGGACGGGTGACGACGACGACGACGGAGACGACGACGACGACAACGGCGGCGACTACTTCGGCGGCGATACCGAGGCTGAGGGGGACTGCAGCTGTCGCGCGGACAGCGGCGCCGGGGCGCCCGCCGCGGGCCTGCTGCTGCTAGGGCTGGCTGGACTGCTGCGTCGTCGGTGAGACCGGGTTTGGGTGGACGGGAGGGTCAGCTGTACAGCACCAGGAGGAACGCCATGGTGGCGACCAGAATGGAGCCGCCTGCGGCCAGGGCGATCAGATCCTGGAAGAGAGTGTCCGCTCTGCTCGATCGTCGTTGCTTCTTCACCTGCTGAACACCTCCCGTCCAGTTCAAGCGTAGCCGGGGATGTCGAGTCGCCCGATTACTGCGCCGTTACCGTCTCCCGTGCATCGAGCAGCTACAATCTCTCCCATGTCGTTTTCGTGTGACCTCCAGTGTCCCGGCTGTCCGTGGCCGCGCAACGCCGCGGTGGTGCTGCCGCCCGCGTCGCCGGGCTGCACGCCGTTGCCGCTGGTCGGATGGGGGGGCGCGGAGCTACCCGCGGGCGAGTGGGCGCGTTGCACACCGTGGCCGCTGGCTGACGGCGCTCTTGACGGCGATCCGGTTCGCCTGGCCGTCGTGCTCGCCGGGGCCGATCCTGCGGCGGCGACGGCGCGGCTGGAGGGCATGGTCGCCGACGGTGTCGTCGACGGCGTGGATCTGTTCGTCCCGGCCCAGACCCTGCGAGCCCTGGCCACGCACAACCCCGGGTGGACCGGCCGCCAGGGGCCGCTGCGCGTGCTGGGGGTGTCCCGGGCGGCCAGGGCCTGGGGTGGCCGCTGGGACCTGGAGCGGCTGGTGGTGTACGACGGCAGCTCCGGCCGGGTGGTCAACGCGTTCGACGGCGCCGGGTTCGCGGTGATCGAGGTGCGGGCGCCGCGCGAGGAGGCCGAGGCCGCAGGGCCGGACGAGGTGGCGCCCGAGGTGAGCGATCCTCGATCTCCGGCGCCGTTCATGGACGTGGCCCGCTGGGAAGGGGACCGGACGCAGGTGATCCTGCGGCTGACCCCGGCGTGCAACCAGCGATGTCCCCACTGTCTGGTGCTCCCCTTCGACGCGCCGTCGTCGAGCGAGATCGACGCCGCCCTGGCGCGGGCCGACGAGATCCTCGCCGAGAGCGGCGAGGCGACGCTGGTGCTGTCGGGTGGCGAGCCGATGTTGTCCCCGGATCTCGACTCGGTGATCCGCTGGGCCCGGTCGCATCCGGAGGTCCGGATCTCCCTGCAGACCAACGCGACGTCCATCCAGCGGCAGGGGGCCGCGCTCGACGCCCTGAGGGCCGCAGGCCTGTGGGATGTGCTGGTGAACCTGCCGTCGTTCGACCTGGGCACCTACCGGGAGATGACCGGCGGCACCGAACTGCTCGACGACGCCCTGAGCGGCGTGGATCGCCTCGTCGAGGCCGGGCTGGAGGTGAACCTCAACCTGGTGCTGACGCGCCGCAACGCGCCCGAGGTGTCCGAGTACGTCGCCGAGGTCTCGCGGCGCTGGGGCGGCGGCGCCCGGGTCACCCTGTCCACCCTGTCCCCGGCCACGCCCCAGGACGCGCTGGCGGCCGTGGGCGTGTCCCATGCCGAGGCGAAGGCGGTGCTGCAGCTCGCGCTGGACGCCGCGCGCGAGCACGGCGTCGAGGTGGTGAGCGTCGCGGGAGACTGCGCGCCGCCGGCCTGTCTGATCCCCGCCGAGCTGGTGCGCGACGGCGCCCGGTTCCTGCGCTCCGAGGCGGAGATCCGCCTGCTCGACGACCGGCCGCTGGAACCGGGGGTGCGCTACAAGGTGGAGGGCTGCGCGGCCTGCCGCTTCGACGATCGTTGCCCCGGCGTGGCCGCTGCCCACGTGGCGGCGTTCGGGCTCGCCGGACTCTCTCCCGTGCCCGAGGACGGCTGAATCAACGCTTCGGATTTGCGATCTGTCGCAGGTTCGCGCGCGCAGCCAGCGCCATCCAGATCACGGCGGTGATCGCCATGACCCCGCACATCCAGTACATGGGCGCCGGGTTCAGCTGGGCCGCCCTGCCCAGCGCCACGGCCTGCGTGCCGTGGAGCAGCGCCAGGAACAGGACCATGGTCTCGACGTTGAACCACAGGATCAGGCTCCTCAGCAGGCGCATCTGCGGCCAGTAGGTCGTCACCCAGTCCTGGCCCTCGTAGCGTCGGGTCAACCCCATCGCGCGCGCCGGCACGGCCATGGAGAGGTAGGTCAGCGCGAACACCCCCAGCAGCACCCACTGCTCGTGCTTGGACCCGTACCGATCCGGCGTGCCGTCGATGCTGAAGTGCATGGGTATGGAGTCGGGCAGGGTGAACCAGTGCAGGAGCACGAGAACCCCGCAGGCCAGCAGAGCAAGCAGCGCGAGGACCTCGACGAGGCGGTCCAGCCCGGACATCGAGAACTCGTCACGGGTCGATCCCATGGTCCCCTCCATCGTGCCGCGGGGCCCGCCGCCCGCCGAGCACACGCCATCCTACCGCGGCCGCTGGGAAGCTATTCCGGCGCTGACGCCTTTTTCCAGCGGGGCCACCTTGCACGGGGTCTGCACCACATCTGTGGGGCAGCTGTGCGGGCTCGCCCCATCGACGAGACGCCGGGTGGTCATCGTGGAGGGTGACGCTCGGGGTGATTGGCCGGGCGGGAAGGAGGACCGATGAGACGAGGACTCACCCGGCTGGGGCTGGCCCTGGCGAGTCTGCTGGTCGCCGCCGTCGTGTGGGCCTGCGTGGCCCACGCGGTGTTCGCGCCCGATCTGGACGACTGGGTCAGCGACGACGTCGTTGCACCTCGCGCCGACGCCATGGCCCAGCGGTATCTGAACCTGTGGTCGGATCCAGAGGCGCTGGCCGGCGAGCACGGCTTCATCCGAATGAGCAACCCCGAGTGGGACTTCATGGGCCGCACCTTCGTCGTGCTGTCCCTGGCCAACATCGCCCTGCGCGATCCCGGCCGCGAGGAGGCGTGCCTGGCGGTGATCGATGCCGTGATCGACGACACCCTCGCCCAGGAGAGCGCCCACGGCGTGCATCACTTCCTCATGGGGTACTCGCGGTACTCGCCGTTCGTGGTGCAGCCCGAGGCCAGTATCTTCGTCGATGGAGAGATCGCGTTGATGATCGGCGCGCGACGGATGGTCCGCGACCGCGACGACCTCGCCGCCGAGCACCGCCGGCGCGTGGACGAGATGGTCCTGCGGATGCGCATGAGCCCCGTCCTCGCCGCGGAGAGCTACCCCGACGAGTGCTGGACGTTCTGCAACACCGTCGCCCTGGCGTCGATCCGACTGCACGACGTCCTCGACGGCACCGATCACGACGCTTTCTTGCGACGGTGGGTCGAGACCGCCCGGGAGCACCTGGTGGACGAGGACACGGGCCTGCTCGTGTCCAGCTTCACCGTGGACGGCCAGCACCTGGACGGGCCTGAGGGATCTTCGATCTACATGGCGGCGCACTGTCTGACGATCGTGGACGAGGCGTTCGCGTGGGATCAGTACGCCCGCGCCCGCCGCGAGCTCGGCCGCACGCCGCTGGGGTTCGGCTTCTCCCGCGAGTGGCCCGCCGGTTGGACCGGCCCCCAGGACGTGGACTCCGGGCCCATCGTCCCGGTGGTCGGCGCCAGCCCCGGCGCGAGCGGCCTGGCCGTGCTCGGCGCCTCGTCCTTCGACGACCGGGCGTTCCTGCGGCCGCTGCTGGCGTCCCTGCGCCTCGGCGGGTTCCCCATGCGACACGACGGCGAGCTCTCCTTTGCGGCGAGCAACCACGTGGGCGACGCGGTGATCCTCTACGCCCTGGTCCAGGGCCCCCTCTGGGAGCGCGCCCGGCGAGGGGGTGCGTCGTGAGAATCCGCATCCCCTGGATCTCCAGGCTGCTCTTCGCTGCCGCCGCGACCCTGGCCGCGCCGTTCGCCGTCCTCCACCTCGCCGGCTGGCGAGAGAACGCCGCCATCCTCAGCGGCACGCTGCCCGCCGGGGGAGAGACCGCCATGTGGGCGGGCGCGGCGTACGTGCTGCTGTACGCTGCCATGGTCACGGTGGTGCCGGTGACCCTGCTGTGGGCCCTGCTGTATTCGGTCGCCGCGAGCGTGGCCGAATCGAGAGAAGCAGCCCGGTAGGGAAGGAAAACCGGCCTCACCCGTAGAGCGGGCATGGATCGACGGGACACACGACCCACTGCACCCATCGACGGCCTGAGCACCGCGGCCAAGACGACCCTGGTCGCCGCCGCCGCCGCCGTGACCCTGGCGATGATCCCCTGTATCGGCTGGCTCAACTGGATCGTCTCTCCCGCCTGCCTGATCCCCATGGTCCTGGGCGCCATCGGCCTGGGCCGCATGTCCTCCTTCGACGGCGAACCCGGATCCCATCCAGGTCCATTCCTCGCCGCCCTGATCGGCGGCGCGCTGCTGTTCGTGGCGTCGGGCGGCCGCCTCGTCCTCGGTGTGGGGGTGATGTGAGCGACGTCGAGATCATGGGCTGGACCCTGCTGGTGGTGGGTGTCTCCTGCGTGCCGCTGGGGATCGTCTTCTCTCTGCTACCGATGATCCCGGGCCCGCCGGTCAGCGCGGCCGCCCCGGTAGCCGTCCTCGGCGGTATGCACCTCCTGGGGCATCCAGCACCTCTGTGGATCTGGTTCATCGCCATCGTCCTGGGCCTCGTGGGGTTGCTCGTCGCTCTGATCGACCTGCTCTCCCCCGTCATCGGCAAGCGCCTGGGGCGAACCAGCCGCGGCGCCATGATCGGCTCGTACTTCGGACTGGCCATCGCCGTTCTGCTGTCCCTCCAGATGGGCGGCCTCGCGAGCGTCACCGCGCCGCTGACCGTCGGCCTGGGCCTCGTCGCAGGCACCTGGGCCGGCGCCGTGCTGGTGATCCTCGGTCCCCTCCTCGGCGGCTTCGTGGGCGAGCTGGCCGCCATGCCCCGGCCCGGTACGACGACGCCGTCGAAGCTGGCTCCCGTGCTCGAGCAGGCGACGATCGCGGGGCTGTCCCAGGGCGGCGGATTGCTGGTGACGACGGGGGCGAAGGTGATCTACGGGCTGGTGGTGGGGCTGGCTGCGGCGGCGATGGCGGCGGTGGTCTGGCTGGGGTGAACTACCAGCGTCCGACCACGCCCAGTCCGACGTGCTCGCGATCGATCCAGGGCTGCACCGAGACCGACACGGGCCTTCTCCGGAGCGCGACCGGAGCGGCGCCGGGTTCCAGCGCTGCGATGTGACGCCGGGCCTCCTTGAGGTACAACGAGACGGACAGCGCGTGCATCACCATCGCTGAAGCCATCAGGGCTCCCGTCGCGATCACGACGCCCCGCGCCTCGTCCCATGGCCCCCCCGGGACGTGGTGGTCGTTCATGCCACAGATGAGCCCCAGGAGCGTCAGGGACACCAGGGCCGGCGTCATGGCCCCGATGCTCAGGCCCATGAACAGCCCAGCGGGTGCGGTCAACCCCTTCCTCGGCTCCAGGCCCGATGCCTTGGCGAGGCCCTCGGAGACCCCCTTCGCGGTGATCGCGCCGGACAGGCGGAAACCGGCCGCGGAGATCGACGTCGGGTGGGTCACGCCGAACGAGGTGTCCTCGTGGAACAGCGCCACGAACGCCACGGTACACAGGGGGATGTCGAGGACCACCGAGAAGGTGGCGTAATTCAGCGCCGTGTGGGCGAAGTCGAGGTTGTAGGGCTCTCCCTCGCTGCCCGGCGCCGCCGCATCCGAAGCCCGGGCGGGGAGCGCGGCGCCGAGAAGCAGGCAGGCCAGGACCGCTGGGGCGGCGGCGAGTTTTGATTCGAAAACGGGCCGCGTGCGCATCCTCGTCCTCCCTGGGGTGACCATAGCAGAGGCGGGTGTCTCACGGCACCGCTGGGTGGTTCGGCTTCTCGCGTGGGACCCACGCCTCGGGTTCCTCGCCCAGGGGCAGCGACCACGCCTCGACGAATAGCCCGGGTGCGGTCAGCGCTGCGCGGGCGTCGAGGTCCTCCTGAAGGGACAGGTCCTGGGATCGGTGGACCCAGAGGACGGGGGAGCCTCTCAGACGGGACAGGAGAGCGCGAGCCTGGGGGACGAGATCGCCCACGGAAGGCGCGGACAGAATGTCGTTGGTGGGGGACTCGAGGGTGACCTGGGAAGGGGACAGGCTCACCGACCAGACCGCAGCCCCCTCTGGCGGGCGCATCGCTGGGTCCGCGTGGACGGACACGGTCCGCAGCAACAGCGGGACAGGGCGCCCAGGTCGGGCGACGATGATGCGTGGGTCGGTGAATCCGGCGGCGAAAGCCTCGGACATCAAGCAGTCCAGCGCTCCCGAAGGAGTGGACCGATCCGGGATCACCACCAATCGACCCTTGAAGGGGTGGTTGGGATTGCGCGCCGCGATGGCCCGCGCGTCGTCCACTTTCTCGTCCAGGCTCGCGCGGACGCGTCGCAGCAGCTCGGGATCGCAGCTCGGTGCGAACGCCTGCCCTGCCACCGGGGAGCGGATTGGCATCGAGTCGACGCGGATCTCGTTCCGGTGGAGGTGGAGCTGCACAGCGATCTCGGGGCAACGGTCGGACTCCATCCGGACGAGCCGGAGGTCGTCGGACTCGCTCACACCTGGCGATGCCCAGCATCGGTCCGTGAGCAGCTGCTTGCTGTGCTGGATCCTGGACAACGTCATGGCTGCCGCCATGC
Organism: uncultured Rickettsiales bacterium; assembly: GCA_964425605.1. Classification (GTDB taxonomy): domain Bacteria; phylum Myxococcota_A; class UBA796; order UBA9615; family CAYRNR01; genus CAYRNR01. The sequence goes on from CAYRNR010000154.1 coordinate 7,471, forward strand.
GATCGAGCTCGGTGCACTGCTCGGTGCACCTGGGGGCCAATTCGGTGGACAGCTGATGGAGGGCGGACGATCGGACTCCGGTGAACACCGCCAGGGCCAGGGCCAGCAGGAGGGTAGAGCTGACCAGCGCTCGCCGCGCGTGTAGCGAAGGGAACAAGAGGGGGCCTGCGATCACCACCGCGGTGACGAGCAAAGCGATACAGATCGGAGCCCCAGCCCGGTAGGCCTCGAAGGGGCTGTGCAGTCCCCACACTCCGAGTACCGCTTGCTTGGCGCTCGCCGTCGATGCGATGAGGGCGACGTGGAAATTGAGCATGAGCCGCGCTGACGCCATGGACCAGAAGGCCAGCCCCTGGGTGACGCATGCCCCGAAGACGGCGACACCGGCCACGGCGCGGGCCTCGCTTGCGCTCGGCGTGGAGTTGCCCGCCAGGTCGACGACGCGGGGCCAAAGTGGGAGCAGCAGCGAGGTCAGGACGACCAGTATCGCGAGGCCCGCGAGGAAGGGGGACTGGATGGCGAGCGACTGCGGATCGACGAGTCCCTTCGCGGCGCCTCCGAAATTCCCCCAGGGATCGAGATGCGGGGCGTGCTGCAGCCTGGAGAACACCCCCGCGTGACACAACACGTATACGACAAGGAGTCCGGCCAGGGCCGTCGCCGTCGTCGCGGGCCAGGCCCAGCGAAAGGTGACGCCACCCTCGCCACGAGGAGCCGGCGCGCAGGCCGCGGCCACGGCTACGGCCAGGTAGGCGAGCCAGGTCCACAGGAGGCCTCGGGCCAGCACGAGCTGCACGGCGTAGGCGTTCGCAGACAGCCACCACGTCATTGACTGGTAGCCCCGCGAACGGACCTCCGGATCACCAATACCGACGACCAGGTCTCGGACCTCGCCGTGGTAGCCCAGGGCGGCCAGGCCCAGGACGCCGACCGGCACGATCGGGACGAGCAGGAGCCACGTGCCGTGTCGCTTCGTCGCGAAGAAACATGCGACAGCGCAAAGGAGCAGCCCGGCAGAACCGGCAGCGCCGGGGATCCATGTCCAGGCACCGACCACGGCGGCCTCTCTGAGGTCCGGCGCCAGTGGACCGGGAAACGGGTAGTCCGTGGACAGGTGAATCCACCACCCCAGCCCGGCCAGGGCGACGATACACAGCGCGTGGACGATCGCCCGTCTCAAGATCCCCCCCGTGTCGCGGCCTACGACCCTACCACGGCAGCTTGACGTCGGTCGTCTTCATGTACCCGCTGGCGTCGGTGGTGGTGCGCACCTTGTAGTAGTAGCCGGTGGCGTCGTAGCCGTACCACGGGACCATGGAACCGGAGGAGCGGGTCTCGAGCACGGTGGAGGTGTCGGAGTTGGTCTCGTAGATGTTCGCGGTGGTGGCGGTGACCTGGAGATCGCCGAGGTAGATCTCCATCTCGGCCTCGTTGAGGTGGACGAAGCCCATGGTGCCGCTGCTGGACTTGACCTTGTAGTACATGCCGGAGTCGTCGAAACCGTAGTACGAGACCTTGTTGCCCTTGGTCATCGTCTCGAGGACCACCGAGGTGGTGGAGGCGGTGGTGTAGACGGAGGTGGGGTCGCCGATGAGGCGAAGGTCGCCCCAGGCCACCTCCTCGTAGGCGTAGGCGGTGGTGTCGTAGGACGGCGCCGTCTCCCAGGTGCCCCAGTCGTAGGTCGACCAGTAGTCCATCTGCTGGCGCTGGTAGTAGTAGTAGGCGGTGCCGCCCATGATGGGGATGAAGCAGCAGCACGCGAGCAGCACGCAGCCGCCGATGCCGATGCCGGCGATCAGTCCGGCCGAGGGTCCTCGTTCCGCCATCCTATCCTCCCTGGAGGGCTACACAGTGCACCGATCCTGTTGCGGAATGCCAGCGTGGAAAGAAGGCGGCGGGCTCAGGCGGCGCCGCGGAGCATGCCGTCGAGGATGACGCGGGCGTGCCGGTCGAGGACCTCGGTGATGCGCGGCAAGAAGACCCTGAGCAGGCGAGGCAGGCGGCTGGAGACCTCGATGCGGTCGTCGTGGATGCTCAGCTCGACCACCTGCTCGAGGTTGAACAGGGGCACCAGGAACTGGGCCCGGGCCTGGTAGGGGCCGGTCCAGCGGTAGAACGGGCGGAAGCGGGGGTGGGATGCCGCCTGGCGGGTCATGGCCTCGTCCAGGCGGCGTCGAGCCTCTTCCCTGGAGCCCTCGTAGTGGTACACGCGATGCATGGCAGACAGCAAAGTCTAGCCTGTGTTCGTGGTCCGTCAACTCCGGGTGGTGAAATCTGAACAGGCTTCATCCGCCGCGCGAGGGGAGTCAGTGGGTATGATCCTTCCGGGCGAAGCCCGGCGGACGTCAGGGACTGACGGACCGCAAGAGTAGGATCCGTCCACGATGCACGACGCTCTGCAGCACTTTCACCCCCTCGTGGCGCGGTGGTTCGCCGAGCAGGTCGGTGAACCCACCGAGATCCAGCGCCAGGCCTGGCCGCGCATCGCCGAGGGGGGGCACGTGCTCGCCGTGGCGCCCACCGGCCACGGCAAGACGCTCACGGCGTTCCTGTGGGCGCTGGACCGGCTGCTGACCGGGCAGTGGCCGGGCAACGCCACGCGGGTGCTGTACGTGTCGCCGCTGCGCGCGCTGAACAACGACATCCAGCGCAACCTGCTGGGGCCCCTGGCGCAGCTGCAAGACGTGTTCGCCGCGGCCGGGCAGGAGCCCCCGGTGGTGCGCGTGCTGACCCGGTCGGGGGACACGCTGCCCGCCGAGCGCCAGCGCATGGCGCGCCGGCCCCCCGAGATCCTGATCACCACGCCGGAGAGCCTGAACATCCTGCTGACGTCCAGGGGCGGGCGATCGATGCTCGACGGCCTCGCCACGGTGATCCTCGACGAGGTGCACGCGGTGGCGGGCACCAAGCGCGGCGTCCACCTGATCACGGCGGTGGAGCGGCTGGTCCCCCTGTGCGGGGAGTTCCAGCGCATCGCCCTGTCGGCCACGGTCCAGCCGGCCGAGCGCATCGCGCGGTGGATCGGCGGCTTCGAGGTGAGCGACACCGGCGGCAAGGCCACGTATCGCCGTCGCGAGGTGGCGCTGGTGCGTTCGACCGCCCCCAAGCGCTACGACCTGGCCGTGCGGCTGGCCGGACCCATCGCGTCGGAGCGGGGCGAGCAGGAGAGCCTCTGGCCGCACCTCGCCGACGCGCTCAAGCGCACCATCAAGGACAACCGCTCGACGCTCGTGTTCACCAACTCCAAGCGCAAGGTGGAGTTCATCACGCGGCTGGTCAACGACGCCGAGCCCGTCGAGCTGGTGTGGTCGCACCACGGCGCCCTGTCGCGGGAAATCCGGGCGGTTGTGGAGACGCGCCTCAAGGCCGGCGAGCTCTCGGGCATCGTGTCCACCAACACGCTGGAGCTGGGCATCGACATCGGCGCGCTGGACGAGGTGGTGATGCTCCAGACGCCGCCGTCGGTGTCGTCCACGGTGCAGCGGCTGGGCCGCGCGGGCCACGGGGTGGGCCAGGTGAGCCGCGGACGTCTGTACCCGCTGTACCCGCGCGACATCCTCGACGCCGCGGTGACCGCGCGGTGCGTCATGGCCGGTGAGCTCGAGCCCATCGAGCCGATCCAGGGCGCGCTCGACGTGCTGACCCAGGTGATGCTGTCCATGTGTTCGGTCCGGGAGTGGGCCGTGGACGAGCTGTTCGACGCGGTGCGGGCCTCGGATCCGTATCGGGAGCTGCCGCGGCGGCAGTTCGACCTGGTGCTGGACATGCTCGCCGGACGCTACGCCACCACCCGGGTGCGCGAGCTGCGGCCGCTGGTCTCGGTGGACCGGGTGCGCGGCACGGTGGCCGCGCGAAAGGGGGCCCAGCGGTTGATCTACCTGGGCGGCGGGACCATCCCCGACCGCGGGTACTTCCACCTGCGGCGCGCCGAGACCAACGCCAAGGTGGGCGAGCTGGACGAGGAGTTCGTCTGGGAGCGATCGGTGGGCGACACGTTCACCCTCGGCGTGCAGTCGTGGCGCGTGGAGCGCATCACCCACAACGACGTGCACGTCACGCCCGTGCGAGCGGCGGCGGCCATGGCGCCTTTTTGGCGCGCAGAGGCGCTCGATCGCGGCGAGTTCCTCTCCGAGCGTATCGCCGTGTTCCTCGAGGACGCGCAGGACCGGCTCGACGATCCCACCCTGCGCGAGGAACTGATCGAGCAGTGCACCCTCGAGCCCGACGCGGCCGACGCGCTGCTGCTGCTGCTGCGTACCCAGCGGACCGTGGGCGGCGGCAGGTTGCCCCACCGACACCACGTGCTGGTCGAGCGTATCGGCGATCCCCACGGCAAGGGCGGCGACGGTCAGGTGGTGCTGCACACCGTGTGGGGCGGGCGGGTGAACCAGCCCCTGGTCATGGCGCTGCAGATCGCCTGGGAGCAGCGGCACGGGTCAGCGTTGCAGGCCATGTACGACGACGACTGCGTCGTGCTGCAGCTGCCCGCGGGCGTGGGCGCGGACGACCTGTTCGCCCTGGTGGACCCGGCCGAGGTGGAGCGCCTGATCCAGCAGCGGCTGCCCGGCACCGGGTTCTTCGGCGCCCGGTTCCGCGAGGCCGCGGGGTGCGCGATGCTGCTGCCCCGGCGCGGCTTCCGGCACCGCACGCCGCTGTGGATGAACCGCCAGCGGGCCAAGAAGCTGCTGCAGTCGGTGGCCGATCTGCCCGACTTCCCGCTGGTGCTCGAGGCGTGGCGCACCGCCCTGACCGAGGCATTCGAGGTGCCGCGCCTGCAGGCGCTGCTCGACGAGGTGCGCCGCGGCGAGATCCAGGTCACCGAGGTGACCACGTCGTCCCCCTCGCCCTTTGCCTCCAACGTGATGTGGAAGCAGACCAACGAGCTGATGTACGGCGACGACACCCCCGAGAATGGCGCCTCGGGCGTGCGCCAGGACCTGCTGCGCGAGGTGGTGTTCTCGTCGGGGCTGCGGCCCCGGCTGGACCCGGCCCTGATCGAGCGGTTCGAGGCCAAGCTGCAGCGCGTGTACGCCGGCTACTCGCCGGGGAATGCGCGGGAGCTCCTGGACTGGGTGGTGGAGCGGGTGCTGATCCCGGCTGCCGAGTGGGAGGCGCTGCTCGCGGCCATGGAGCGGGACCACGAGGTGGTCGTCTCCGAGCTGCTCGACGAGCTGCACGATCGACTGGGCCGATGGGCGCCCCCGGGTGGCCAGGAGTTGGTGTGCGCGGTGGAGAACCTGCCCCGGCTGGACGGGGCCCTCGGCGAGGACGGCCCGGCCCAGCTGGCGGCCGAGCTGCTGAGATTCCACGGTCCGGTTCCGCTGGATTTCCTGCAACAGATGCTGGGGCTGGACGACGCGGCGCAGCAGGCGCTCCTGAGGGAGCTCGTCGAGGAGGCCCTGGTCGTGATCGACCCCCTGCGGGAGGGGGCCACCGAGCGCGAGCTGTGCGATGCAGAGAACCTCGAGCGGTTGCTGCGCATCGCCCGCGCCGAGGCGCGACCCACGTTCGAGCCCGTGCCGCTGAGCCAGCTCCCGCCCTTCCTGGCCGCCCAGCAGGGGCTGGCCGGCGAACGCACCGGCATCGAGGCCGTGCGCGGGGCCCTCGAACCGCTGATGGGCGCGGTGGCCTCCGCCGAGCTGTGGGAGACCGAGCTGCTGCCGGCCCGGGTGACCGGGTACGACCCGTCGTGGCTCGACACGCTGATGACGGAGACCGAGCTGATCTGGCTCGGCTGCGGCGAGCGGCGGCTGACCCTGGCGCTCGAGCCGGACCGGGATCTGCTCCAGGTGGGCGACGAGCCGCTGGAGGAGTTCGCCGGCGTGCCGGGGTTGGAGTCCGGGCAGCACGGCTTCGCCGATCTGCTCTCCAGCAGCGGCCTGGGATCGGCCGAGCTGACCCGCCGCCTGTGGGCGAGCGCGTGGGCGGGGCAGATCACCAACGACACCTTCGCGGCCGTCCGCGCGGGTATCGACGCCGGGTTCGAGGCCCGGGACCTGGAGGCCCCGTTGCGGCGCGATCGTCCCGGCGGGCGTCGCGGTGGCCGTGTCCGGGGTGCGCGCGGCCGTTTCAGCCGGTGGCGCAGCGCCCGCCCGTTCGCGGGGACCTGGCGCCAGCTCGAGCCCATCGACCCGCCCCGTGACGCCCTGGACGAGGAGGAACTGCGCCGGGACCGGGTGAGGCAGCTGCTGGATCGGCACGGGGTGCTGTTCAAGGCGCTGCTCGCGCGGGAGCTGCCGTCGCTGCGCTGGGGCGCCCTGTTCCGCACCCTGCGGCTGATGGAGCTGTCGGGTGAGGTGGTCGCAGGCGAGTTCTTCGAGGGCCTGCCGGGGCTTCAGTTCATCTCCCACGCGGCCTTCCGCCGGCTCGAGCAGGGGCTCGAGCCCGATCGTGTGTTCTGGCTGTGTGCCGCGGACCCGGCGTCACCGTGCGGGCTGGGGCTGTTCCCGGATCTGCCGCGGCGGGTTCCTTCGAATCACCTGGTGTTCCACGGAGCGGAGGTCGTGGTGATCTCGAGGCGGCGCGGTCGCGAGCTGACGGTGCTGGTGGAGCCCGGGCATCCGCGCCTCGGGGATTACATGGGATTCGTCGAGGCGCAGCTCACGCGGCCGATCCGGCCGGTGAAGTCGGTGGCGGTGGAGACCATCAACGGGGAGCCTGCCGCTGCGAGCGAGTACCGGGACGCGTTGCAGAGGCTGTTCCATGTCAGCGCAGACCCGGCGGCGCTTCACCTCGGGGTGCGTTTCGAAGGTCGATAGGGGCTACAATCGGCGCGTGATGGCGACGCGACTCCTGGTTCTGATGATCTGTGCGCTCGTGGTTCTGCCTGTGGGGGCGCAGGAGGAGGGGGAAGTGGAGGGGGAAGTGGAGGGGGAAGTGGAGGGGGAAGTGGAGGGGGAGGAGGACGAACCGGAGCCTTCGCGGCTGGCCCTCGTCCAGATGGCCTGTGCGGTCGAGAATCACGGCGAGTGTCTGGAGCTGAGCCAGGGGCTCATCGATGAGGACCGGCTCGCGGCAGAGCTGCCGTTGCTGCGCGTCATGAGGTTCGGCGCACTCGTGGCTCAGGAGCGCGTCGAGCTGGCGCGGACGGAGCTGGAGACCCTGGCTGCGGAGCGACGCGCGGACTGGTCGCTGCTGCATGCGGACGACGAGGCGCTGCTCGCCGACGCGGACCAGCAGCTGCAGGAGGGGTTCCTCGCCCTGGCGAAGCTGGACTACGGGGACGGCCGGTTCGAGGAGGCGTATTTCGGTGCCGTCCAGGCGGCGGATGCGCGGGAGGGCACGCTGCACGGGCGGCTGGCCTGCGAGCTCGCGGTGCACATCACCCGTCGCATGGGCCGCGCGGGACACGACGGCGACTGGACGGGCCGCCGCCTGGATTCCCTCGATCGGTTCGTCACGACCTTCCCCGAGGACTTCGTGGCCCAGGACATGCTGCTGGAGTCCGGGGAGTTGATGTTCGAGATGGGCCTGCACGAGGACGCGATCCCGCGGCTCGAGGGCGTCGTCCTCGCCGATCCGACCACCCCCGCAGCCACGGCGGCGGCGGCGATCCTGATGAACTCGCTGCAGGCCGACCGGGACTGGGCCGGTCTCCACGAGACCGCCCAGCAGCTGCTCTCCATGGAGGAGTTCGGGACCCCTGAGCTGCGTCAGCAGATCGCCGAGGCGTCCGAGCGCGCGCGGTTCCACCTCATCGAGTCCCAGCACGTGCGCGCGGAGGACTGGCTCGGCGCGGCCGAGGCGTTCCAGGCCTTTGCCGACCACAACCCCGACAGCGACCTGGCCGACCGCGCCCTCTACAACGCCATCGTCTTCTACTACAAGGCGGGCCGCTCCCCCACCGCGTCGCACCTGGCCAAGGTGCTGCGCCGCAAGTTCCCCCACAGCCCGTACATCGACCGCCTCCAGCTCTGACTAACCCCTTCCCCCGGCCGGCCATCCGGCTATGATCGCTCCATGCGATTCCACAGCTTGCGAAACCTGTTCCGTGCCCTGCTCTGCGTGGCCGTGCTGGTGCTGGTGCCCTCGGCGTGTGTCAAGGCGGACGACTCCGTGCAGCCGCAGGTGAGCCCCCCCGGGCTCGCGCCGTGTGGCATGGGGGACGCCTCCATCCCGGACTTCACGCTGATCGACGACAACGCCAACAGCCCCACGTCGGGTCAGGAGATCGCCTTGAGTGACTACTCGGGCAAGGTGCTGATGATCTTCTGGATGCGTGCCACGTGAGGCCACTGCAGGTCGCAGTTCGCGGCCATGCAGGAGATCTGGGACGCCAACTCCGCCCGCTGGGGTGACTCGGTGGCCTTCATCTCGGTCAACGAGCGCGGCGCCGAGGACGGCGTGGGGTCCATCAACGAGTCGTATCCCGAGGCTCAGCTGCCGCTGCTGCAGGACGACGGCGACACGATGGCGTTCTGGAACAGCGGGGCGAGCGCCTACTACTACTACATCCTCGACGGCGAGCGGAACGTGGTCTACGCCCACTACAGGCTGACCATCGAGGACGCCGAGGGCGAGGGGCAGCGCGCCATCGACGAGGTCGATGCGGTGCTGGGGAGGTGAGGCCATGACTCGGAACTCCCTGTTGCCGTGGCTGCTGGCGCTGGCCGTGGTCCTGGTCCCGGGCTGTCGCAACGGCGGCGACGACGACACCTCGTCCGACGACGACGACGTGGCGGACGACGACGCCACCGGCGACGACGACTACACCCCCGAGGATCCCTGCTCGGACACGCCCAACGTCTCGGATCTGGACGGCACCGTCTGCGGCAACGACGCCGCGTGCCGCTCCGCCGAGATCTCCACCGCCACCTACCTCGGCTACGCCATGACCGGCGGCTTCGACTTCGACGCCGACGGCGTGGAGGACCTCGTCGCTGGCGCCCCGGGCTGGGACGTGGCCCAGGACGAGGGGCGGGCGTTGATCTACACCGCGGCGTCCTTCGACCAGCCCATCTTCGGGCCCGTGGCCTACGTGGAGGGCCCCGATCCGCTGGAGAACGCCGGGTTCACCGTCAGCCTGATCCCCGACACCGACGGCGACGGCACCGGCGATCTGCTCGTGGGCGCCCGCAGCGACACCACCGGCGGCACCGCGGCCGGCGCGGTCTACCTGGTCCACGGCCGCGCCCTGTCCGGGGACACCGCCACCCCCGAGAATCTCGCCATCGACACCGCCGTGCGCGGCGCGAGCGAGTACAGCCGCGTGGGCACGTCGGTCACCGGCATCCCCGACGTCACGGGCGACGCCCTGGGTGAGTTCGCCCTGGGCTTCGAGCTGTACACCGAGTCCAGCGGCTGGGAGTTCGCCGACGACGGCAAGGTAGGGGTGTTTCACGGCGCCACCGGCGGCCTGGCCAGCGAGCTCTCCGTCGACGACGCGGACCTGATCTTCGAGGGGCCCCTCGGCAGCTACCACGTGGGCTTCGCCCTCGAGGGCGCCGGCGACGTCACCGGCGACGGCCTCGCCGATCTCCTCGTGGGCGCCCCGGACGCCAACGGCAGCCGCGGCCGCGTGTACATCCTCACGGGTCCCTCCCTCACCGAGCCCGGCACCTACGCCATCGAGGACGAGGCCGTGATGGTGGAGGGCGAGGAGTCCGGCGAGAGCCTGGGCACCTCCGTGGTCTTCCTCGGCGACGTGGACGGCGACGGCCTGGGCGATCTCGCCGCCGGCTCCCCCGACGGCGACGTGCCCTGGACCGACGGCGGCATCGTCACGCTGTACTCCGGCACCGCGGACATCGACACCGGCGTCGCCCCCGAGATCCTCGCCCGGTTCGGCAGCGAGTGGGACGACTTCATGTTCGGCGGCGCCCTCGCCGGCAACTCCGACCTCGACGGCGACGGCCTCATGGACCTCGTCATCGGCGCCCACTACGCCTACCTCGGCCCCGTCATGAAGGGCGGCCGCGCCTACCTCTTCCACGGCCGCACCACCGGCTGGGACACCCTCGCCGACGCCACGCAGGCCGACGCCTCCGTCGCCGGCATCGGCGTCGGCGACAACCTCGGCCTCGGCCTGACCCTGAGCGACCTCGACGGCGACGGCTTCGACGAGGTCCTCCTCGGCGCGCCCTACCGCGACGCGATGGGCTCGGATTCCGGTGAGCTGTACCTGTTCTGGGGTCCGACTCGGTAGCGCCAGGGAAAAGGGACGCTCGCAAGAAATCAACTAACTCGTGAGTTAGTTGATTTCTTGCGAGCGTCCCTTTTCCTCACTCGTCTGCGTACCACCACCGCTTCTTCACCACCGACCGCCGGAACGTCAGCGGCTTGAACTCCTCGAGGCCGTCGAGGCCGTCGTCGGTGATCATGGCCTGGTAGCTGGTGGCGCGGAGGCTGACGGCGTCGAGGGTCCAGGCGTTCTGGGCGCCGGCCTCGGCGTGGGTGTCGGGGCGGTCGTGGTCGATGAAGATGTCGGGCAGCTGGAACTCGCCGGGGCCGCCGGGGCCGTAGACCTCGATGTACTTCCAGGTCATCTCGGGCTGGGAGTGGGGGTGCTCCTCGCGGTAGACGACGACGGCGCGGGTGGCGTCGACCCACTGGCTGACGCCGTGGAAGCGGAAGTGACCGTAGGGCTCGTCGGTGACGGGCTGGGCGTACAGGGGCAGGAACGAGGGCAGGACGACGTCGGTGCCGGTCATGGGGGGGCTGAA
>CAYRNR010000155.1:0-17889 GCA_964425605.1 uncultured Rickettsiales bacterium
GGTAGGCTGGATCAATGTCGCCGGTCAGGAGATACCGGCGTGAACGGTTACTCGTGACTTTCGCCGAAGGCACCGAAGCTTGGAGGTCAATGTGGGCAAATTAAAAAAGTCTGGTTTTTTTGGGGGCATCATCGGTGCATTGTTGGTTTTCTTCCTCGTTTTCTTGGCTTTGGGAGGTTACCTTGGCGTTTGTTTCGGCGCCCAGTGGTTCTGTAAGAAAATCTGCAATGGCTCTGAGTGCGTGGAGACCTACACAAGGGGTGGAATTATGGGCTCTCGAGTGAATCAGGGCTGTGTAAATCGCTGCGAGGCATCTTGCGATCAACATTTCCTTGCATTCTGGAAGCACTTTGAATAATTACACCGGCTATGAGTTCAAAACAACTGTCAGCAAAGGGGCAATTAGCATGATGGCCTTTCTGCTAATCTCGTCTTTGTTTTTAATATTCTCAGGCTGCTGTTCAGCCAACACGAACGCTGACGGTGGTTCTACCGGTGGAATACCTATACTAGGCAGACCGACTGTTTGGAAAGACATTGCTCTCGGGAGTAACGTCACATGTGGCGTAAGATCAAATGGGGCAGCAGTGTGCTGGGGTACTGATGAGCCGCTTTCGCCTGTCTCAAAACCTCTCATTACAGAATCGACTACGATGGAAGAGCAGATGGATCTGCTCACTAAAATATCGAGCAGTGGCGGTTGGTCCTACACTCTTAAAGGGGACTATTCAAGTGTTGTTGTCGTTCACGATGTTGCTTATTTCACTTCTGATGATGGTGCTATCACCTGTTGGGCCGAATTCGGAAACCAAAATGAGTGTGAGATGCCGCCTGGAGGTCAATATTCTCAATTGACATTTGGTTCGCGTTACGGATGTGGTTTATCATCCTCGGGCGAAGTAAATTGTTGGGGCAACTCGGATTCCGGCCAACAAGAAGTACCTGAAACTCGCTTTGTAGACGTGTCCGCCGGAAATTACCATGTTTGTGGTGTCACAACGGAGTCAACGGTAGAATGCTGGGGCGGAAAAGTAGAGACGGGTCCACCATCTGGAGTAAAAATATATGACACTTTTGAATCAGAAACAGGCGAGACGTGCGGCTTCTACGATTCAGCACATTTCAAAGGAAACATGCGTTGCTGGGGACAGATCGACTGGATGCCTCCTTCGCCCGAAGGAAGTTTTATCGCGATAACCTCCGGCATTTCTCATACATGCGGCATACGCGCCGATTCCTCTCTAGCGTGCTGGGGATGCAAGGACTTCAACTCAGGGCAATGCGAACCACCCGAGGGCAAATACAAAGCGGTGGCCACGGAAAAAGAGCTTACCTGCGCTATCAGCGAAGACGGTGGAATCTCTTGTTGGGGTGGGGACACCAAATATGACAGTTGGAACAATGTCCCCTTGGGCAATTATATAAAAATTGGTGTTGAGGACTCGCGCGCATGTGGTATCCGAGACGATGGTACTTGTGCTTGTTGGGGTATGTGCAGGGCGCACAGTTGCGAAGTATTTGAGCCCGGATCGGAAAACGAAGTATGGGTTCCCCTCAACTAGATCTATCTCGATAGGTCGGCGCGACCAATCCAGGAGGGCAAGATGGCCGTCGTAAACACACTTCGGCGCAAGAAAAGCGGCATGGGCCTTCTCCTACTGGCGCCGCTGGTGCTGGCCGCCTGTTGCGTCGGGCAATCTAAGACCGCTGTACACGGAATGGTCGAGAATTGGACCACAGGTGAGCCAATCGGTGGGGTGACGGTCGAGGCGACGGTACTGGATGTGCCTGACGGTATGGATCTCGTGTCACCTGACGCCGTGACAGCTGCAGAGGATGGCTCGTTCGTATTCGAAGCGTTGCCTCGCGGAGCCAAGTACCGCTTCGAAGTTCGTGGAAGCGAATGGGTCACGATGGCTGTCACGGCAACGACCTCCCTGGAAGAGTCGTCATCCCAACTTCCAAATGCTCTGCTAGCAAATCCGTGGCCCGATCTCGTCTTAAACGTCCGTGACTGCCTGCTAGGTGCACCGCTGGAAGGAGTTGAGGTTGCGATCGCTGGACGCCATAGCGCGACTACTGGCGCGGAAGGGAAGGTCAGTTTCACCAAGGCGGCGCCTCCAGGAAATGTAACGGTGGCAGCAGAACCTAGTGGATACACCTCTTCCAGTGCGGATGTGCTCCTGCCATCGTCACCTCCATTCCTCACCGAGGCTAATCTGGATGTCTGCCCGCTGATTACTACCGCCTCTGAAGGTGAGCCGTTATTGTACGCTCGGCATTTGAAAAACCTGGAAGTCGTATCCATCCCCCCCTCGTCCGTCGAGGACGAACATGCCGGTCGGCCGTATTTCTCCGCGGACCGTTTTGCTGTCAATGCTGCTTGGTACATGCTCGACGATAGGGCGCCGGTCATCCCTTTCTCGGACCTGGACACAGCCCCTGATGTTGGGCCGCTCCGTCGCTTCTTGGTTCGTAATGAACTACTCCGTGGCCGGCGAGATGTCCCAGGCGCGCTGCTCGGCAGGATCGTTCGAACGGATTCGACGGGCCAAGTCACGGGCGTCCGCTGGAAGACGGATGGTCTATTTCGCAAACCGGTTGTGCCCCGGCTTCCCCGGTCCGGGGGTATCGTCGGAGTAAATGAGTTAGGCGCGCCTTCTTATGACTCGAGGCGATTCGAAGTCTGGACCACTTGGTACAAGCTCCAGGATCGGATCGTGAAGGGAGTCCAGGCTCCAGCGGGATATTCCGTAGTCGATTGTCCGTCGTCTGGACAGTGGGCAGTTGTCGTGGCCACGGGTAGGAAACCGTGGAAGATCTACCCGATATCGGCTAGTGACTAGTCGTCCTATCGCACCTCAAAAGCGGCCGCGGGGAAGGAGGTGATCCTAGTCGTCCTCATTCCACCCGGCCCCCTCATCTCGCTGCTTTTTAGAACATAGCGGCCTGGCTCAAGGTCCAAGTCGAGAATAACTCCCCCGTGGAAGGTCCTCATTTCGACGTCCTTCCAACTGAGGTGAACTGAATCTGCTGTGATTGGCGCATAACAGTAAATATTGTAGACGCCGATGTGCAACTCACGTCTCTCCGAATACCAACCTTCCGGCAACGTCGCGACCTTGCGTCCGCTACATTTAGTACCGACTATCTTATGCTGTTCGTGAAAGAACAGAGGGGCGATGCCATCGTAGTATCTCTCGCTCTTTTTACCTCGTCTGTTCCAGATAACCAGTTTCGCTCCCTTTTCAACGACCGGCAAGGTGTTGCCATCATCGGCGTCTAAATACCAAATTGTAAACCGGCCCTTTCCGCTTTGGGCGATGAGTCCCACGTCGCTGCCCTCCGCGTAGTACTTGAGATAGTAGTATTTCAGTGGAACCTCTGGGATTGCCGTGTAATCGCCCTCCTCAAGTGCGTAGACGCCCGATCCAGGAGGCTCTGGAAGCACGATCATATCCTGAATACTGATGCGTTCATGTAGCACGCTTCCGGTTTTGAACGCAACGGGATCGCCAATGTATCGACCGTCCCCGACTCGAAGAGTATAGTCCGTTTCCGGCAACAGGTTCTTCAGAATGAAATCCCCCGCTGCGTCACTGGTGGCTCGAAGTTCTGAACCGGCGGTTACCTCCACACTACCAACAGGTGAGCCATCGAGCATACTCGTCACGCGGCCTGCTCCTTCGATTCCGTACAAACTAGCGCAGTTTTGCGAGGTGCAAGAACACGTGATGACATCCACGTCCGTGGTTTCTCCGGCAACCACCTTGATCCCGAGATCGCCCGATGAACGATAGCCTTCCTTCCGGACTTGCAGAACATAGTCATTCGGGGGGATCCTTTTGAGCTTGAAAAGACCATCGCTGTTGCTTTCGACACTTACATCGGTTCCCGCCAAACCGATCGTTACCCCCTCGATAGGCTCGTTCAGGTATCTATCGAAAACCCTGCCCTGAACACGACCGTTCTGGCCTCCGCAACAGCCCAAGAAAGTACAAACAGTCAGTACAATAGGCACTAAAAAACTTAGATTGTAGCTAGAAGTTGTCATGAGTTTTTCGTCCTCCCCTACAGCGTAGTCCAACCAACAACACTGTCAATTCCTTGTTTTCACGTGCCCTTTCGGTTTCGAATACACTCTGTGTTCATGGGAAGTCACGCAGCAGGCGATCCTGCTCCTCGAACGCCCGGGCCACGGCGGCATCCGCGTGGGCCAGGGCTTCGTCGGCGTATGGGAAGTCAGTCACGCACACCAGCCGCCGCTTGCTCGCGGGGATTCGCGACTCGGTGGCCTTCTCCATCCCCCACATAGCCGGCACGTCGCGCGAGCCCATCCCCGTGTGGCGCTTGCTAGTCCCAAACCCGGTCCAACGCTGGAAATGCAGGTATCCCGTCCCGTCCGGCGCGCGATACCAGACTGCTTCCCGGGAAGGTACCCAGCCCTGGAAGCCCAGGTCCTCCTCCGGGACCCGCCACGTGGCGCCCGCCACGTCAAGGCTCTCACAGAAAGCGACCGCTTCCTCGATGGTCGCGACGGTGGTCGAGTGCGCGTCCGCCTGGAACCGGGTGATAGGATACCGCTTGTCGACCGGGGCGCTGAGGTGGCCGTGCCCAGCGAACTCGCGCAGGATCGAGTCGGGCGCCTCGTCGTAGGCTCGGTACCGGGTCCGGAGCGGATCGGCCGTACCGTACCGCACGTCGTCGGGCAAACCGTGCATCAGCCGGTGGTACCGCTGCTCGATGTCCTCTGGCACGAGGGGCTCCCTGGACTGAGAGATGCAGTAGACGTCGGATAGGCCCCAGCCCTCTCCTTCCCGGAACGAGAAGGCCGCCCCCATCGTCGCCATGTCCGCCTGGTGGAAGCTCAGTTGGAGGTATGGGTCACGGCGCCACCCCCTCTCCTCGTCGTAGAACTCCGGAACGTAGAAGGTTTCCCCGGCCTCCAGGCGAGCGACCACTTCGTCGTGCACCCCCTCCGCGAACTCCACGTCGCAGTGGTTCAGTTGGAGCGCAAGATCCACGCGATCCCGGACCTCGCGCTCGTGGACGTACCATGCCATTTCCGCGCGCTTGTAGTCTCGCCTGGATACGGCCACAACGGTCGCGAGAAACCGGCGGAACAGGGCCAGGACGAGCGCGTCGCTCGGCTCGCGGGCGTCTACGTCGGCATCAAGGATGGCTCTGTACTCCCGGCGGACGTCCACGCGGTGGATCCTCGGCCCCAGGTCACCCTTCGCCGGCTCGGCGACCCGGAGAAAGGGGTCGATGGCCGTGTCGCACGCTGCGTCTACCCTGAACGGGAACTCAAGGATTTCTCCCAGTGCGCCGACCCGGATACAGATCGTCGCGCCGCCCATAGCGTCGCACAGACCCTTGAACGCTGCCTCGCGTGCGTCCTCGCGCTGCTCCCATGAGACGGTCGCCCATCGCTTGGCGTCCGAAGGTAGCATGCCCAGGCGGGCCAGTCCGGCGACGTACACATCCTGGAAGTCGAGCGAACCATCATCGCCGGTGACGACTAGCTCGATCTCGGGTTCCTCAGCCAATTCGTGAATATTAACCGTGATCCGCGAGACCACCCAAGGGGCCGCTGCGGCATCGGCGTCGGCGCTGTGGCGGGGGATCTCGATCTCCTCTCCGTCCGCCCCTACGAGCGCGACGCGGACCGCCTGTGCGAGGACTTCGTCCCTCAGCGCCGTGGCGCGGGGGTCGTCCGGATAGCGCGCCGCCAGCGCCAGCTTCTCCGCCAACCCCTTGTCGCCGGCAGTCTCGAATCGCAGGTCCCGTATCCGGTTCTCGGCCACCCCGCGCTCCGGGTGGTCCGGGTAAGTGGCCAGGAAGGCCTCCCAGCCCGGTATATTGTCCCGATCCTCTGCCTCCCCAAACGCGAGGCTGAACTCCAGCGTCCGCGCATCACCGGCCTGCGGGGCGTCGGGCCAGCGCTCGTGGAACCGTCGCGCCGCATCGGACGTGCCTTCGGCCTGCGCGGACGTCCACAGCTGGGCGAGGGCTTCGTCCGCCGGCGCCGTCCCGCCGAACTCGGCCACCACCGCGGCCAGGGCATCTTCTTCCTCACCGGCCAAGCCGAGTGCGAGCTCCGCGGCCATCCGGAACGCGCGGTCGGCCGCACCGGTTCCCGTCCAGTGGCGGGCATGGCGGCGCAGGGCATCGAGCCGCTCGGCCCCCTCCGTTTCTTCGACGATGCACTCCAGATCCGCCGTTGCACAAGCCACTCTCACTTCCGGCTCGTCGAACGCGCCCTCGGCCTCCAGATCGACGCACAGCTTCCGCGCCTTGTCGTACTTCTCGTTCTCAACCAGCCGCAGAATCTTCTGCGACGAGGCCGCGTTCGCGTCTAGAGACGGTGTGCATGCCAGGAAGAAAACGAGCGTCGCCACTATCGAACGTGCCCATATCCAACGTTTCATGATCGGTCCTCCTTGGCGATCCTTCAATCACACAATTGACCCCCCCCTCGCGCCGCGCGCGAAGCAGGTGGTCCAGGTGCTCGTGAGGATGCTCTGGCATGTCGTCACCACATCAGCATCCGGTTACTCCAGCCGCCACTTGTCCGAGACGCCGGCGATGAGTTCGTTCAGCTCGGCGACAAGATCGTCGCTGGGCTTCTCGCCCTCGGCTGTGAGCGTGATGCGGAACGAGAAGTCCAGATCCGCGGCGGCGCGCTTTAGATCGGGGACGATGGCGGCGAAGTCCTGAAGCTGCTGGGCCGAGAGTTGGGCCTCGGCGAACAGGGACGCCTTGGGCATCCTGACGCGCACATCCGCGATCCCCTTGCCGGCCGGGAGTTGCTTGGTGGGATCCACGAGCGCGAACAGACCCCTCGTCAGGGCAGATTCGACCGCTGCGCGGAACACGTCGTCCGGCAGACGGCGGCCCTTGGCGGACTCGAGCGCGGTCTTCAGCTTGCCGATGGTCGGTGCCGGGCTGGTCCAGACGTCCCGGGTCGCGGAGGACACCAGCTCGGCGGGGTTGATCTCGATGAGCTCGACGATCCGGAGCCGGACGCGGTCCGTGTCGTCGGGACCGCAGGGCCAGGTGCCGTCTTCGACGACCTCGAACAGCCGGGCACCGAGTGCCTCAGACACCGCATCCCGCAGCAGGACCCATGGAACGGCGTGGCCCCGTCGGGTTGAGACGGCCTTTGCGACGGCGGACAGGCTAGCCTGACCATCGCTCCATGCTTCAGGGAGCTCCTTCGGGCCGAGATCTGCACCGCGAACCGGCGGCGGCGGGACGAGCAGCTCAAGGTCGTGGGGAAGCGGGCCTTCTGGCAGCGCTTGGCGGAGGAACACCTTGCCGTTGCTGCGTGCCATCAACAGGCCGCGCTGGACCGAAGCGCGCACGGCCTTGTCGATAACCTCCGGCGAGGTGACCTGGGGCGCGTGAACGCCGTCGAAGTAGCCCTCGAGACGCTCCAGGCGGAGCGGCGCTGACTCGGCTTGCCAGAGCCCCTCGCAGGAATCGGGCATGAGGAGATCCGGCTGCAGCTCGTGAAGCACGGCGAAAGCGGCTGGCACGACCTCGGCCTCAGGACGCGCCAGGTCTTCGGTACCCGGCTCGATGCGCCACAGCGTGCGCATGGAGCCATCGCCACGAGGGATTTGCAGCACGATATCGCCCTCGCGTACTCCTCGTGCGAGGGAAGCTTGCAAGACGCCGGGGTTCAACAGGCGTGGCAACCGCGGGAACTGGGCGAACGCCGTGAGCAGTTCCTTGGCGCGCTTCGCCGTCTCACCATCGCTCCATAGCTCGAGGTAGCTTCCGGGAAGGAACAGCTCCGGATCGAGACTCGTCGCGAGTAGGCGCTCGTCGTCGATCAGGGCCTGCTTCGCCCGCTCGAAGAGGGTCCCGCTCCTCGGCGCGAGGTACTTGGACTCGATGGCGCCTTGTTCATCGACGGCGAGCATTACGCTGTACGTCGCGCGTACGGCGTCGGGCAGGCCATCCTCGCTCTCCTTCCGTCGCCGGATGAGCTCCTTCTTCTGCAAGTCCGACATCATCTTGACGTCGTCGCCCTCCTCGACATCCTTCCAAGCGAGCCAACCGAGGACGCGCTCGCGAAGGCCCGCCAGGCGGGCTCGGTCGGGGGCAATGGCGACCACAGCGTTCCGGTAGGTCCTGTGGTTGCCGGGGCCGCTCGTAATGTTGAAGTAGTCCTCGACGTTCGGTGCGGGCGGCTTGCCGGGGTCGGCGGCGCATGACGGAGCTAGGATGACGAAATGCAGCTCGGGCGTGTCCGCGACGTCGCGCGGGGCGTCAGGGAGGTTGTGGGGGACGACTCCAGCATCTACTTCTGCGAGTCGAGCTGCCCGGATGCGCGACCGCATCTCGTCGTCCACGGAGGTGGGCTTGGCAGATATCTTCTCGATGGCGCGCACGTGCATGTGATTGAGATTGGGCTGCGTGCCCAACCGCCACACCCCCGGCTCCTCGGAGAGGAACCAGGAACGCTCTCGCCACTTGGACAAGCCCTCAGTCAGGCTGGCCACGTCGAGTGCGGCATGCGCCAGCAGGACGTGGAGGTCGCTTGGTTCGGCCCGTTGGCCGCGGGGCTGCGAGTGGAGGAAGGTCGCGACCACGGCCTGCTCGATCTCCCGGGCCTTCAGACTGGGGAACTCGCCCTGGACTTCCTGGGCCTTATCGAGTTCTCCGACGAGGATCTTCGCCCAGTCCGCCTCCCCCTTGCACTTGTCGATGAGTTCGACGAGCGCGTCGGACAGTTCGGCCGGGTTGCCGAGCAGAGCCTGCGGACCAATCAGCGGTGACGTGTCCGCGGCTTCCGCAGCCTTGGTCGCGAGGGCGAGGACGCGCAGCATCCCCCGCGCGTTCTGGAAACCCTCGAACTGTTTCCACTTCTCGTAGAGTACGCCCAGCAGGTCCGGGTGGAACGGGTAGTTGCTCAGCAAGCGCTCGTATGACTGCTGGCTCTTCTGCGCCTCGCGCAGCGGGAGCTGCTGCATCTTCGCCATGACGGCGTCGATCACGGAACGACGCTCGGGCTCGGGCGGTACCGTCTCGAAAAGCCGCCGACGCAGGATCTCCGCGAGGTCTTCCTTGGCAACGGGCTCGAAGTTCTCTTCGTACCGTCGGAACTCATCCTCGAGCGCCTGGAGCACTAATCGGCCGGTCGCATCACGTGCCTCGACCGCGGAGGCGATCAGCGTGGCGACGAGGCTGCAGCGGTTCACCTTCACGGCGGCCTGGATCAGGCTGTGGAAGAAGTCCTTCAGGATCCCCAGCCGGCGCGCGTCGTGGTTGACGGCGGCTCGGTAGTACCAGACCGCCTCATCGAGGAGGATGAGCGTGCCCAGGCCCTGCTTCTCCGGCTCGCGCAGCAGGTCGACGAGAAGCGGCTCGGCGGGCGGGTCGTAGCCTTCCTCGTGGGCCTTGATGCGAGCGAACCCGGCATCGCCGCCGAGCTGGTAAGCGAGCGCGCCCCACGGCGTCTTCACGCGGCGGGTACCGCCGTCCGGTCCGTAGACGAGCAGGCCCTCGTGCACGTCGAACTTGTCGAAGGGCAAGAGTGCGACGCGGGCCTTGGGCGGCTCCTCAACGCCTGCGAACTGGACGAACTCGCGGACCGTCGGGTGTGCTCCAAGGTCAACGCCGCGTTCGGCGAGGTGCAGCAGTGTGATGAGCGTGTGCGTCTTACCACCGCCGTAGGAGACATCGAAGCGGATGACGGGCACACCGCCCTGGCCGCCGAGCCGCAGCAGGCAGTCGCGCACGAGGCGTTTGAGGTTGTAGGTCGGGTAGGTGCGCGAGAAGAATTCGTCGCCGCCGCGGTATACCTGCGGTGCCTCGCCCGTCCGCACGGCGTTCAGGTCGGCCGCGAACTCGGCGAGCCGCAGCGTGCCGCTGCGTACCTCCTCGCGAAGACGGCACTTGGCGTTCCAGGCCGGGGTGCTCATTACGACGTCTCCTCCGTGAACAGGGAGCCCTGCCCGCCAGCTGCGCTTCGCACCTGCTTGCCGCGCCCCCAGGCGATGATGGCCTCGAGCAGCGTGCGCTCGCGGGCTTTGGGCTCGCTCATCTCGAGGACGGCCTGGGCGACCGTCCAGAACAGCTCGCTTTGCTGGAGCCCGTGCTGGTCGAGGTACTCACGCAGCTTGCCGGCGTCGCCGGCGGTCCAGAGTCTCATCGCGCGGTGGAGCGCGTCGATGAACGGCAGACCGCCTGAAGGGTCGGGCAGGCCGAGGTCATCGCGCTGGCGTTCGTCCCAGCCGGTCAAACGCAAGTCGCTGCCCTTCGCCTTGGTGAGCACGCCCTTGTCGCCGCGCAGATCGTTGAGGTCGAGGTTGTAACCCTGGGCCAGTAGGATGCACTCACCCGCCGGCGCCGAATCGAGCCCGAAAGAGGACCGGTGCATGAGGTAGTACCGGGTGGTCTCGTCGAGCCCCTCTGTCGAAGCACCGTGGAGGATGCGCCCCAGAGCGAAGTCGGTCACCAGTCGGCGTACTTCACGCAGGAATTCGGTGACCGTGAACGGTGAGCCGTCGAGGCGGCGCACCTCCCGGTAGCGAGAGTAGGACTCTAAGGCGGGACCGACAGCGGCCCAAACGAAGTCGGGGCCAGAGATTCCAAGGTCCCAGAAGTAGCGGAGTCGTTCGGTTATCCGGGCCTCCATCTCGCGCTGGACTGCCTTGTAGCGACCAATGCCGACGCCCTCGGCGCGGCGTCGGCAGACTAGCCAGACGGAGGTCGACAGGTGGGCTGCCTTCCCAGCCCCGACCTTTGCCGTCCTCTCTGTGGCGATAGGCCAGGAGGCTGTGACGGTGCAACCTGCGTTCACGATTGACGTTACCAGCGCGTCCCATGCGTCCGGTTCCTTGTTTGCGAAGACCACTACCATGCTGCCGTCCGCGTGGAGCGCAGCCGCTGCACTTCCGAACGCCCGAGCCATTCCGTCTTCGTATCTCCGCTTGGCGACAGCGTGGTCGCCGTCGCCATAGGCGGCATGCTGGACGAGTTCCTCGTCCCTCGGCACGACCTCCTGAGCGTTGAAAACGGCCGGATACTTGTCTCCCACAACCCGCCGCAGCCACACGTAGAAGAAATCGGATAGGTCGGCGTAGGGGATGGCGCCGTAGTAGGGAGGGTCGGTAATGATCGCATCGACGCCTCCCAATTCGCCCATGTCGGCAGTGGCACTCATCCGATGCGTTTGGCCATCGGCATGCGCGGCTTCACACAGGTGCGCGACATCGGCAGCGATGTATCCGACGTTGTCTCCGAAACCTCCACTGGCCGTCGAACTTGGTGGGACCTCACAGAAGTCCCAGGTCATCGGTAGGGCCCATCGAGCAAAGGTGTGACCAACCTTCTCGGCATTTGTTTGCCAGGTGCAGATCGAGCTGTTGCGATCCGCTGAGCGCGCCAAAACGCAATACAGGTAACCGAGGATCGCCTCGGCGAGCTCTGCGTCATTCGTCTGCTTCAAGACGGCCTCGTGGGCGTGCCGGCTCCACTTTGCGATCTTTCCAAGGGCGAGTTGCTGGCGTGGGACGAACACTTGCCCATAGTTCACGATGCCAAAGCGAGCCAGTGATGAGACACCGCGAGTATTCGGAGCGGGCCTGACTTCTACCAGCGGCTCGTGCAGCGCTCCGCCGGGCAGATCCGGCATGAAACTCGGTAGGTCTTGGGCAGCGCGCTCGGATGCCTCGATCTCCTCAGGGGTCGGTTCGCGGTACTCCTTCCCTGCCGGCACCGACACACCTACCGCAGTGAGATGGACGCCCATGCGATCCCGTTTGCCGCACTTCTTGATGTACTTGGCTGTAAGCGGTAGCGGCGGGTCGTGGAAGGGGCAGAACGCCTTTCCGTTTGCGACCGTGCCCCCACCGACCTCGGACTTGCTCTTTGGGGTGAATACCTCAAAATCTACTCGCCGAGTCTGGCTGTTCGGGTGTAATCGAAGGGCTCGCTCCTTGCCCTTCTTGGTGCAGAGCCACTGCGTCATCAGAAGCGGTACCGTGGCCCCACATTGCGGGTCCTGGCACGGGACCGTGCGTGCCCAGAAGTAGACGATTGGCGGCTTGTCGTCGATGACAGGGAAGTACCGTGCCAAGTCATCTTCTACATGACTGCGGACCCACTCACCCCAGTAGCGCACGTGCGCGGCGAGGTCGCCCCGCTCGCCCCTTCGAGCCCGGACTTGCCCGTTGTCGTCGACCTCGTCTCCATCTGGTAGTGGCCACGTCTTCCGAGCCAGCTTGCTCGGGAACTCGAGCGTGCACTTCAGGATGAACCAGGCGACAGGGTTGTACTCGACCGCGATCGCGTGCGCGCCGAGGCGCATGGCTTCAAGGGGGATGGCACCGCCGCCCGAGAAGATGTCGAGGACCTTGGGCGGTTCGCCGCCATACGTCTTGCTGATTAGGTCGCGCAGTATGTCCAACTCGCGTTCGTCGACGCCACCCCACCGGGTCACCTTCTCGATGCGAGCGCACAGATCCTCACGCTGCTTCACCGGATCGCTCGACTCGGCGAGCTTCTCGTACTCGCGTCGGATGTCCACTGGGGCATCGGCGGGGTCCGGAAGGAGCGCCGCCATGACTGCGGCGCGACTCGCCGCGAGCGGCCGGCGCGCGGGCCAGATGTGGAGCGTCGAGATGTGCCCCTTGCGGCCGGCCGACTTCTCGTGTTTCGAGTCCTCGCTCACCTTCCGCAGCGGGAAGGCCTCCTCGATCAGGCGGCGCATCAGTCGTCCTCCCCGTCCGTGGCTAGCACCTCGATCGCGTCGATGGTGACTCCGCCCTTCGGCCGGCCGATGCCCTTGCCGGCGGGGTCCTTGATCCGGCGCAGCACCGGCGTGGTCTCGCAGTTGTAGACCACGTACAGCCAGTAGCGGTCCGGGTGGTTCTGGGCTTGGGCCCACTCGTTCTCGGTCAGCTCGATGCCGCCGACGCGGGCACGCCCCTTGACCTCGATGTAGCGAACCTCGCCGTCCGGCCTGCGGGAGCGCAGGTCGAAGCCCATTTTCTCGGTCGGGTCGGAGACGTCCTCCACCTCGGCGCCCAGCCTCTCCTCGTGATCTCGGGCGACCCGGACAGCCGTCTGCTCGACCTGGTCGTCGCGCCGGCGGTCCGACGCGCCCGCGGGCAGGGGCAGGACCAGGGCCGTGGCAAACAAGGTCACCGGCCCCATTCGCAGGCTGTCCAACTCCATCAGGAGTGAGGATTCCGCGGATGAGCGCCGCGCGTCCAGGTTGTCCAGCGCCTCCTGGCAGTCCTTCAACTTCTTCCCGGACGCAGGTTCCCCCTTCGACACGGCCTGCTGGAGGCGCCGGCGCTGCTCCAGCAGCTCGGCTTCGTATAGCCGATAGGACCTTTGAAGCTGCTTCTGGCGTTCCGCGCATCGCTGCTCGGCGTCGTGCGTCGTGCGTTCGAGGGCGGATACGCCATGCTTTTCGTAGATGAAAGTCTCAACGACTGTTCGATCCAGGGCGCTTGTTGACCAGGTTTCGAGAACGTCGGTCGCGACGTCGTCGCCGTCCTCGAGCTCGTAGAGGTCGAGCAAGAGGTGGGCGGGGACCTCCTCGCAGCGGTCATCAGCGAAGCGGCGGACACCGAGCATCACCTCTTCGACCGTCTCTGAGTGGGAGCCATCGTCCGTGTTGCTCCCGTCCACGAGGCGGTCCTTCAGTATCGGTACCTTGCCCAGGTAGAACAGGTACGGCTCGCTGGCCGCGCCGTCGTAGAACACACCACCGTGCATGGCCAAGTCCCCGGCCTTGCCGAGGAACAGCGTGGTGACGGCCTCGAAGACGGGCTCGCCAGGGTGCAGGTAGATCGCGCGGGGGGCCAGCGCGTCGGGTGGCAACGCGAGCTCGCGGCTGAAGGTGAGCCGGTTCTGGATCTCCTCCGGATAGGCCTGCATCGCACGACGGACGGTGTCCGGGCAGGGGTCGAAGGAGAAGATGCCCTCGAGGTCACCGATGAGCCCCACGCCGGCATGGGGTGCGGCCTTGTGGAAGAAGCCACGTACGTAGGACGGCATCATGCGCTTGAGAGCCGCGTTCTCCCGGTGTTCCTGCAGGGCAGCGAGGAGGTTGCGGACCTCGGAGCACTCGACCCTGCGCCGCTGCTCGGTGAGCTGCTGCTCGACCCGGTCGCGTGTTAGCGTCGAGTCGATGGTCCGGGCGACCTCCGCGTCCTCGCCTTCGACGACGGCGCGGAAGATGAGGTCGCGCAAGGCGACATCGCCGAACTGCGATCCGATGACATCGAAGACCTTGTCGTTGCCGAGCTCCTTGCGGATCCGCTCGAGCTTGTCGAGCAGCACCTTCAGCACCCGACCCTCGCGTGTTTCGGCGGCTACCATGTTCAGCAGCAGTACGTCGTGCTGCTGCTTGTAGCGGTGGACACGGCCCATCCGCTGCTCGATCCGTGCCGGATTCCACGGGATGTCGTAGTTCACCAGTAGCCAGCAGAACTGCAGATTGATGCCCTCGCCAGCGGCGTCGGTCGCAACGAGGTAGCGGGCGCCGTCCGGGTCTCTGAAAAACTCGGCGGCGCGGTCGCGGTCCTTGTAGTCCATCCCGCCGTGGATGGTCGTGATCTTGCCGGTGAGGCCGAGGGCCTCCAGACGGCCGACGATGAAGTTCAGCGTGTCGCGGTGCTCGGTGAAAATGAGGACTTTCGTGTCCGGGTAGGCCTTCAGCGCCTCCCATAGCTTCTCGAACTTGCTCTCGCTCTTGGCCTCGTAGACGCGACGAGCCAGGACGGTGAGGCGCTGGACTTCGGTGATCTCTGCCTGCAGCTCATCGGGCGAAACGGCGTCGGTCGCGGCGACGATCTCCTCATCGTTGCGCTCCGACTCCTCGAGACCGTCCTCGATCTCCTCCTCGTCGCCCGTCTTGGTGTCGCGGACGTCCACCTGGGGGAGCTGCTGCTGCCGGGCCTCGAACTCCTCGGCCGACAGGAGCCCCTGCTCCAGCAGGCGAAGCTCCTCGCTGAGCTTGGCCCCGCGCCGCTCGAACGATCGAAGCAGCGCCCACGTGCTGGAGGCGAGGCGTCGCTGGAAGACGCTCATCGCGAGGCCCGCGGCACCGCGGTTGCGCAGCTTGGCGCGGTTCCAGTGCAGCTCGCAGTACTCGGTCGTCGCCTCGTAGAGATCGCGCTCGTCGGCGTTGAGCGGGTACTCGACCGTGACGCTTTCGCGCGGGGGATAGATGGGATCGCCATCGAAGCGGACCATCTCCTCTTTCATCCGACGCAAAGCGTAGCGGCTCCGGCGGTCTCGCGAGAGGCGGTTGAAGGCCTCGGGGGTCGACAGCAGCTCGGGCTCGAGAAGGCGCCAGAGGAAGTAGTACGGGTCGTCCTTTCCCATGTGGGGTGTCGCAGTGAGCAGCAGCAGGTGTCTGCCTTGGGCGGCGATCTCCTCGGCCATCTCGTATCGCTTCGACGGATCTGGAGTCAGGTCAGCATTTCGCCGGCAAGAGAGCTTGTGTGCTTCGTCGAAGACGACCAGGTCGTAGGGCCGCGCCTCGCGCATGTGGCCACGCATCCGGGGTCGTGCCAGGGTGTCGACGCTGACGATGGCGAGGTCGTTACGGGGATCGGAGAGTGGGTTCTCGTCTGTGCCGTCGGAGCTGGACACGATGCGGAAGCGGAGGCGGAAGAGGTTGCGAAGCTCTCGCTCCCAGTTGCCGACCAGACCTGCGGGTGGGACGATCAGCACGCGGTCCAGGAGGCGACGGAGCAGCATCTCGCGGATGTAGAGCCCGGCCACGATCGTCTTGCCGGCTCCAGCGTCGTCCGCGAGCAGGTACCGAAGGCGGGGGTGCCGCAGCAGGTGGTCGTAGACCGCGATGAGCTGGTGTGGCAGCGGGTCGATCAACGAGGTCTCGGTGGCGAACAGCGGATTGAAGAGGTACGCGTGTGCGAGCCTGTGGCACTCGGCGACGAGGCGAACCATCTCGCTCTCGGCCTGGAACGCGGCCGTCCCGCCCTTCAGGATGTCAAAGCGCTGCTCAGCCTCGGCGACCGGGTAGATGAACGGCTCCATGCCGCCCGTCCTCGGGTCGTCGAACCAGATCTTCACGACGCGCCCGAGGCGCTCGACGGCGCGGACGAGCCGCTCCCGCCCTCGTTGCTTGTCGAGCAGTCGAACGCCGGGTTGTAGCGAATCCAGAACCCCCATGTTCCGTTCCTCGTGCTCCGGGCTTGTAGCAATCCCAACCGCGGGCTGTTCCAGCCCGCAACCACCGTGCCCGTCTCGGTCCCCGAGATGTCACTGCTGGGTGGGGTGACCGTTAGCCTATGCAAAGTCGCTGGAGGGAGCAATCATCGGTAGGTGAACTGCCAGAATCGGGCCGCCCCCCGGTCCGCGGGAGAAGGGTGCGACAGCTCGCAGACCGGGGGGCGACCACGAAACCTGGTCATGGCTCGCCGAGCGGGAACACGTGCTCGCTGGCGAGCAGGAAGAGGGCAATGCGGCGACGGTGGTCGTCGGGGAGGCCGTCCCGCCGGTAGATGCCGATCCGGAGGCCGAAGTCCTCGCGGAGTTCCGGTGGGAGACCGCCGATGGCGCCCTCCAGATCCTCGGCGCTCATCGTGAAGGCCGACCAGGGACCGAGCTTGCCTTCGGCCTGGAAGCGGCGGGCGTCCTCAACCATCTCCAGGAACGACGCGTCCTCAACCATCTCCAGGAACGACGCGTCCTCGACCTGCGCTACGGATGCCGCGGGAGGGCCAGGATCCGCCAGCAGGGCCAGCAGCTCCGGCTTGAGGGCTCGGACCTGGTCGAGCCGTTCCTTGGTCAGGACACCGCGGGGAGTGTCGAGCTCGAGCCGTTCCTTGGTCAGGACACCGCGGGGAGTGTCGAGTTCGAGCCGGCCGCCGTTCGCGGAAACCCGGACGCCGTCGGCCCTGATCGCGTCGAGTAGTTCTTGAGCGGTCATACCTCGTGCACCTCCCTGTCGGAGTCGGGGCGGCCGGACGGGTCTGGCTTGTCGCCGTCTGGAGCCGTCGATGGCTGGTGGGGGCCTGCGTGCGAGTCGTCACCGCGCGGTAGGTGAGCCTGGTGAACCTCGATCCTCGCAGGTTCACCGACCGAAAAGCCTTGTGCTACGGGGGTTTGCGGGCTGCCGTGGGAACCTGGCAGAACCTCTGCGTTCTCTTTATATATACGCGATCGATCTCGATCCTCTGGATCTCCCCCCTCTCCTCGCGCGTTCAAGATTTGGTTCAAAGGTTCACCGAGGTTCACCTCGGTGGGATCAGGAGGGCGGTTTTCCCCGTCATTGCAGTGAAATCGGCCCGGTGAACCTCCGGGTGAACCTTGCTCGAAATCGGGTGAACCTTGCCCTTCCGAGGGGCAAAGGTTCACCCCTGCCTCTTCGCGGGTCACCAGCCGCAGGAGCTTCCAGACCTTGGCCCGCTTGCGGGTGCCGGCGGCGACGACCTGGTGCTCGCCGAACACGCGGTCGTGCTGCTTGGCGAGCTTCATGCCGAACGACGTGCGCTGGGACTTCTCGTTACCGCGGGACGTGACCAGGCCGTCGATCTCCTCGGCAATCTCGAACAGCTCGGCGGACGTGACCTCCTGGCCGCCGTGCTTGTCCCACCACGCCTCGATGAAGGAGCGCCACAGGGCGCCCTCGGTGTCGGCGGCCTCGTACAGGTCGTTGGCGTTGGCCAGGAAGCCCTCGATGCCGGCGTGGCCGAGGATGCCGCCGAGCACCCTGGACCAGCGCTCGTAGCCGCCGAGGGGCTTGGAGGTAGGCGGCGGCGCGCCCGCATCGATCCAGGCGTGGGCCAGGACCAGGGCGGACCAAACGAAGGCCGCCCGGTTTCGGTGGACCCAGGTGCGCAGCGGGTTGTGGCGGAAGCCCTCGCGCTGGAAGGGGCGGTCCATGCG
>CAYRNR010000156.1:0-17737 GCA_964425605.1 uncultured Rickettsiales bacterium
CCCATCGTGGACGTGAACCACCTCTCGGTGCTGTCGTTCTACGGCAACGTGCGCTGGGGGTTCACCGACGACCTGTGGCTCGACCTGCGCGGCTTCGCCGCCGTGGAGGGGGACTATCTGATGCGGGCCGAGCTGTCCTACACGATCAAGGGCCGGGTGCGCTTCGGGATCGCCGGACTGCTCGTCGGTGGCAAGGATGGCGCGTTCATGGATGCCTACGAGCGCAACGACCGGGTAGAATTCTCCACCACCTATCTGTTCTGACGCGCGGGCGACGGCTCCCGCGTCCGAGGCGGCTCGATTGAACAAGCGCGTTGCGAGGTTGCGGCTCCCCGTCCTGGTCCTGATCATCGGGACCACCGTGCTGGCCCTCGGCGCGGCCGTGAAGCTGGAGACCCGCACCGATCCCCGGACCATGCTGCCCGACGGGGCGGCCGAGTTCGCCGAGTACGAGGCCTTCGCTGAGACCTTCGGCAGCGACCGGGTGATGGCCATGGTCCTGGTGCGCCCGGGCGGCTTCTTCGAGCCCGAGCGCCTCGAGGAGCTGTCCGGCCTGTGCGACGAGATCGAGGCCATCCCCTGGGTGCGATCCGTCGAGAGCATCACCCACACCACGTCCGTGGCCTCCCGCGGCGGCGTCATCGAGGCGCGCGCCCTGTTCACCGATCCGCCGTTCACCGGCGAGGAGGTGGCCCTGGGCCGGGAGGAGGTGCTGTCCAACCCGGTCTTCCTGCGACACCTCGTCAGCCCCAGCGGCGGCGCCGTGGCCGTGATGGCGTTTTTGGAGGAGCGCACGGTGGCGCGCGAGGTCGTGCGACGGCTCCCCGAGGAGGTGGCCGCGGACCCCGTGGCGTTCGGCGAGGCCGGCGAGGCCCTGCAGGGCACCTTCAACGACGTGGGCATGGCGCTGGCCCTCGGAGAGCTCGAGGGGGACGCCGACGAGGCCAAGGTCGACGCGGTGGTGGCCCTGGGGGAATCCGGGATCGACGGCGGCGCGCCGCTGGTGTCCCTCGTGCGCCGCCTCGAGGAGCAGGCCTCCGTGGACATCGGCCGCTACGACCGCGAGGTCGTAGAGACCTTCCGGGAGCTCGCCGACGGACGCGCCGCGGCCATCGCCCCCACCGTGGCGATCCTGGGCGCCCCTGCGCTGCGCCTCGGCGTGGCGGACCGCATGGCCCTGGACGTCCAGCAGGCCCTGCTCGGCTCCGTCGTGCTGGTCTTCCTGCTGTGCTGGGTGGCCCTGAGGGACCCGCTGCGCGTGCCCCTGCCCGTGGGCGCGACCATGGTCGGCGTGCTGTGGACGCTGGGGTTCTGCTCGCTGCTCGGTATGGAGGTGGACCAGGTCTTCGTGGCGTCGGTGTTCCCCACCGCGGCGCTGGCGCTGACCTGCTCGGTCGTGCTGTGTTCCCAGGACCCGATCCCGCGCAGCGCCCTGGTGGGTGTCCTGGGGAGCGGAGCCTTCCTGTCGGCGGCGAGCTGCCTGCTTTGGCTCAGCGACGTGCAGGCGGTGCGCGACTTCGGCACGGTCCAGGCCATCGGCTCGTTGACGGCCGCTTTCGCCGCGACGGTCACCGTGCAGCTCACCGTCTCGCTGTCTCCGAACCGGCTCCCGACGGCGCCGCTGCGTCCCCAGCGCCGGGTCGCCGGCATCATCGCGGTGTCCATCGGACTCACCAGCGGGTTCGGCCTCAACCGGATGGCCATCGGCACCGACATCAGCGGTAGCCTGATGGACCGGGATCCCCTGGCCCAGGCCTACCAGCTCGTGGAGCAGCAGCTGTCGGGCATGGACGCGTTCCGCCTCCACCTGGAGGTGGACGAGGTGGACCGCCTCAAGGATCCCGAGGTCATCGCGGCGATCAGGACCCTGCAGGACACGCTCGCGGCGCGCGACGAGGTGGACGCGACCCTGTCCTACGTGGACGTGATCGAGGCCATCTACGACGCCCTGGACCCCGGGCGGGACGACCGCCTCCCCACGCGGCGGGCCCTGGTGGGGCAGCTGCTGCTGCTCTTCGGTTCGCCCGACTCCCTCGAGCCGTTCGTCGGCCCGGACTGGGACGAGGCGGCCGTGACCGTGCGCACGCGGACCGGCGGCGGGCGCGAGCTGCGCAAGCTGCTGAAGTTCGTGGACGAGACCGCGGCCGAGGTCCTCCCCGGGGACGTGAAGTGCACGGCCCGCGGCGAGCTGCTGCTGGTCAGCCAGGGAGCCGACGAGACCAGCCGGCGGCTGCTCGTCAACGCGTCCAGGGCGCTGATGCTCGCGCTGGCCCTGTCCATGATCGTGTTGCGGCGCATCGCGCCGTTCTTGAGGCTCGTGGTCCCGATGACGCTGGTCGCCGTGGCGGCCATGGGCGCGGCCAACGTCAGCGTGTCGAACCTCGGACCCGTGACCCTGGCCATCCCCTGGATCGGTCTGGCCGCCGGCTTGCCGGTGGTCCTCTGCCGCGCCCGCGACGACCGGGCCGGGCCACGCGACTGGCTCGCCGTGGCCGTGGTGGGCGCGTGCTTCGCGCCGCTCATGGCCTCGACCCTGCGCTTCGACGCGGCCGTGGGCGTCGGCGTCGCCCTCGGCGCGGGCGTGGCCGCGCTGTTCCTGTGGGGTGACGGCGGGGTCGACGACTCGTGAGATCCTGGCCCGTCCCGCTCCTGCTCGCGATGATCGGCGGCTGCGCCGTCCAGCCCGCTGAGGACTCGTTCCTCGAGGCGCTCTCCGGCGTGGAGACCGTCCTGCACTCCGTGTGCGCGGCGGGCGAGGTCAGCGGGCCGCTGATCCCCCACGTGTCGGACCACACCGGCCACACCTACGTGGCCGAGCCGGACAACGACCGCGTGTGGGTCCGCAATCCCTTTGGCGTGGTGCCCGACCAGTGCTACTGGGTCGCCACCGAGCCGGAGCGCCCCGGGTGGCCCGAGGCGGGTCGCCCCGCGTGCTTCGAGGACGAGCTGGCCCAGGACGGCAGCTGCCTCGGCGACGAGATCCGCCCCGACGAGGGAGGGTGGACCTTCTTGCACGGCGGATTCATCGACGTCCCGGGCCTGCGCGGCCGGATGGCCGTGCACGAGAGCCTCGCCGTGGCCTGGTCCGGCGACGAGCACCCGGTGCTGAGGGTGATCGACCTGGTGCCCGACGCCAGCGAGTGCCCGGAGAGCCAGCACCCCTGGTTCTTCCACCGCGTCCTCTACAGCCCCGTGCTCACGGCGGGGTACACCGGATTCGCCGACGGCGATCTGGCCCTGGACGGCAGCCACCTGCTGGCTGCCTCGCCCGGGAACCGGCAGCTGGCGATCTGGGACCTGCCGTTGCCGTGCGAGAACGACGATCCGCTCCCGGAGCCGGTGCGCGTGGACCTGCCCTGCTCCCCCGACGGTCCCATCGTCGTCGATCCCGCCGGGGATCGGGCGTTCGCCCTGTGCTCCTCGGCCGCGACCGTGGTGTGGATCACCGGCCTGGACGACGAGGAGCCCCAGGTGAGCGGACAGAGTCTGCTCCACGCGGGCTCGCCCCTGGATCTCGCGCACGAGCCGGTCAGCGACACCCTCTGGATCGCATCCCCCGACGCGAGCGGCGGCCGGGTCCTGACGATCCCCGCCGGCGGCGGAGCGGTGCGTGCCTACCGCGCGCCGGGCGCGTCCCGGCTGGCCGTGGGGCAGACCGAGGTCGCCGGGAGCGCGACGGGACGGGTCTACGCGGTCGGCAGCGGTGAGGACGCCGTGTATCGGTTCGATCCCGTCTCCGGCGACGCCGGGGTCCAGCACCTCGACGGCCCCCTCCGCGGGATCGCGGTGGGCCACGCCCAGCAGGAGATCGTCGTGCTCGTGGAGGATGCCGGTGGCCGCATCGAGCTGCGGAGCTACGCGGACACCGACCACCACGCGGCCCAGCAGGCGGGATCCGTGGCCCTGACCGCGGCCGCCTTCCTCGAGTTCCCCCGCGACCCGGCCCTGGACGACGAGTCGGGGTTGCGCGGCGAGATCGCCATGGACGTGGAGACCTGCGCCGACATGGAGTCGGCCACTCAGGGTTGGGACGACCTCGACCGCACCATGTACCAGGTCTGCTGCCTGCAGCGGGCGCGCGCCGAGCACGTGGCCCACAACCTCGACTACCTCGAGGACGCGGTGCTCGACGCAGTCGACGGCGGCGCGGACGTGGAGATCCTGCTGGGGATCAACGGCACGGTGCTGCTGCAGTCCGCCCACTGCATCCACGCGGGGCTCGAGCTCGGCCACTCCGAGCTGATCGAGTTCGGTCTGCCGCTGCTCGAGGTGGTCGGCGAGCGCGTCAACGCGCTGGCCGATCGCGGTGACCTCCTCCCCGTGCTGCTGGTACACACCTCGGCGGGCAACGCCGACCAGGTGCCCTACAGCTGCCCCGAGGAGTGGTACCCCGACCACGACACCGACGCCTGCGCCATCGCCGTGGACGACCACGAGACCTACGTGTCCTTCGTCCAGGATCTGCTGGAGACGGCGTCCCTGACCCGGGTGGCCGAGGCCTACCAGGGCACGGGCGGCTGCGGCGCGGGCGAGCTACCCCTGACCGGCGGCTGCGTGGACCTGTCCCGATACGCCGTGCCCATGCAGGGGCTCGCCGGCGGTTTCGACCGATCCATCGGCCTCAACTCCATGTTCGAGGACCTGTCGTGGCCCCTGGCCTTCGCGGAGATCCACCCCGGCGAGGGCCCGCCGTTCACGTACTTCGGCGGCGGCGGCAACTACCCCATGGTCGCCAGCGCCATCTCCAAGGAGCTGGCCCCGTGGGACGTGCGCCTGAGGGCCGCGCCCTTCGAGGTGGGCGCCGACCCGCGCGCGTGGGACGAGCCCGCCGCCGCGGGCGAAGGCGAGCTGACCTACCTCCCCGGCGTGACCGTGTCGCACACCTACCTGTACGAGTGGTCCCGCACCGGCCTGTTCGTCATGGACGCGGTGTGGCACGGCTCCACCTCCGACGAGGTGTGGGCCACCGACCGCTGGCCGGGGGACGAGTCCACCCTGACCATGGGACCCGCGGACTTTGCCCTGCTCGATCACTACCTGGCCTACCACGTGCTGTCGGCCCGAAAGGCCGACGCCCACCGTGTGTTCTACTTCCATCTGCCCGACATCGGCGGGATCTCCCTGGATCGCTACGGCGACGGTCGCGTGGTCTGCACCGACGAGGGCGCGTGCGACGAGCGCGACGCCCTGCGCGACTGGATCGGGGATTCGTTGCCGGCCCTCGGGCCGGCCATCCGCTGGGGTCTTCCCGAGGAGGTCCGTTGAGCACCGCATCGAAGCTCCTGTTCGCCCTGTGTCTGGGCATCGTGCTGTGGGGCTGTCCCCCCGAGGACCCCGCCCTGGACATCGTCCTGGACACCGCCGACGCATACGACGAATGCAATATCTGTATACAGGTCACCGCCACCTCGGGCGACCAGCCCGCGTCGGGCGCCGGGCTGCGGCGCGCGGTGGACGACTCGACCCTCGAACCGGCAGGGGAGCTGGACGAGAATGGCCAGGCCGAGGTCTGCTTCAACCCCATGAAGCCCGGCGATCACCAGGTGACCGTCGGCGTCACGTCCGAGACCCGGAACAAGATCGCGACGGCCGACATCGTCGTGAACCCCTTCGGCTACGACATCGGCATCCTCAAGCCCCTGTCGGAGGAGGACATCGACAACCCGATCCCCGTCGTGGTCCCGGATACGGACAACCCGGTGCTCGAGCTCGTCGAGGATACCTGGGAGGGTGACACCCTCATGCTCCCGTCCGTCGCCCCCCACGACGACGGCTACCTGATGCTCTACGGCGGACGCGGTGACGACTACGAGATCGGCGCCGCGACCTCCCCCGACGGGATCGACTGGACCCGGGTCTCCAGCGAGCCCGTCATGGCCGCCGGCTTCTCCGGCGACTGGAGCTCGGACGCCATCAACGCCCCTTCCGTGCTACAGGTCGACGGCGCGTACCTGGCCTGGTTCCACGCGAGCACCACCGACGCCATCTCCATCGGTCTCGCCCGCAGCGCCGACGGCGTCACGTGGGAACCGGACTCCGACGCACCCGTCCTCGAGGCGGGCTCCGACGACGACTGGGATCACGGCTCCATCGGCCACCCGAGCGTGCTGATGCGCGACGGCGCCTACGAGATGTGGTACGCGTCTGCCTCCCACCAGATCGGCCACGCGGTCTCCGCTGACGGGGTCAGCTGGGACAAGTACTGTCTCAATCCCGTGTTCGTGCCCCTGCTCCAACTCGACACCTGGGAGTCCGGCGCCGCCAAGAGCCCCGAGGTCGTCCTCCTCGACGACACGTACCACCTGTTCTACTCCGCAGGTGGTCAGGGCAACTGGCAGGTCGGCCACGCCGCCAGCTCCGACGGGCTGCGCTGGGCGCGCTCCACCGACGCCCCGGTCCTCCCCCGCGGCGAGTCCGGCGAGTGGGACGAGGCCGGCACCATCAACGCGTTCGCCCTGGACGAGGGCGGCGAGCTCACGATCTGGTACACCGGCATCTCCACGGGCCCCTCTGCCATCGGAGTCGCCGAGGTGGAGGGCTGGGAATGAGGACCCTGCTCGTGGCCCTGACCTGCGCCGTCTTGCTGCCTGCGGCGGCCCACGCTCAGGCCGAACCGGCTCCCCCTGCAGCGGACGAGCAGCAGGCCGAGCCCGCCAGGGTCGATCCCCGCAAGTTCAAGTTCGAGATCCGCAGCCCCGACGGCGCCTGGAAGATGCGCATCGGCCTCACCGCCCAGGTCTGGGCCGTGGTCGAGGACGCGGGCCCCGTCGGCGGCGACCGCGACCGCTCCTTCGACATCGAGCTCCGCCGCGTCCGCCCCACCCTCAGCGGGACCGCCTTCACGTCCGACTTCAGCTATCTGCTCCACATCGCCCTGCTCCCCGGCAAGTGGGAGTTCATGGACATGATGGTGGACTACGCCTTCGCGCCCCGCCTCCACCTGCGGGTGGGGCAGTTCAAGATCCCGTACACGCGCTATCGGATTCGCTCCTACAAGAACCGCCAGGTCGCCGACTGGGCCGCCGTCTCCACCTACTTCGGGGCCGAGCGCCAGGTCGGCCTGCTGCTCCACGACGGGTACGACGCAAAAAAACCACCCCGGTTCGAGTGGGCGCTCGGTGTCTTCACGGGCACCAACGCGCGCACCGCGCACGCGGTCGGACCGTCGAAGCTGTACGAACCGGACCCCGAGGTCGAGGGCCGGACCTTCCACCCCGAGATCGTCGGTCGCATGGGCTACAACCACAACGGCATCGACACCACCGGCGAGGCCGATCTCGAGGGCGGCCCCTTCCGCTTCTCCGTCTCCCTCTCCGGCACCTGGGATCTCGCCCCGGTCCACGCCGAGGACTGGGCCCTGCGCGGCGCCGTCGACGCCCTGTTCAAGGTGAGACACTTCTCCCTCGCCGCGACCGTCTACGCCGCGACCATCCAGGACGGCCCCTCCCTCGGCGATCAGACCCCCGGTGCGCTCGGTGTGTGGGCCGCCACCGGGTACGTCATCGCCAAGCGCGTCGAGATCGCCGGTCAGTACGCAGCCGTGATCCCCGCCGGCGGCACCGGCACCTTCCACGAGCCCCGGGCCGGGATCAACGTGTTCATCCTGGGCCGGCGTGTGCAGTGGCGGACCGACTTCGGGGCCGTGGTCGGATGCACGGGATGTGACAGGGACGTGGATGTGCAGGTGAGGTCGATCGTGCAGATGTCGCTGTGAGCTGAGCCCTCAGCTCCGCGAGAACGCCCCCTCGTGACCCCAGACCACGGTCTGTTCCAGCGCCTCCTCCGTCATCCCCGGGATGCCCGCGACGCGGCGCCGCTCCTCGATGGGATCCACAGCAGACAGCAACGTGTTGTCCGTACAGACACAGGCCCTCACGCCGCGCTCGAGCCACCTGGGCAGGGGATGCGAGCCGATGTCGGCGATGGCCCCGACATGCCAGTTGGACGTGACACATGCCTCTATCGTGATACAGCGCTCGAGGACCAGATCCACGATGTTCGGATCGTCGAGGAGGGTCGTCCCGTGTCCGATCCTGAGCGCGTGGAGCTTCTCGATGGCGGTGCGGATCTCCTGGGGTGGCCGGCCCTCCCCGGCGTGGACCGTGCGACCGAGCCCGAGGTCCCTCGCCCTGGCGAACGCCGGGCCGTAGTCCTCCATGGACCAGTCGTCGTCGGGTGCGGGCCCGCCGGCGAGGTCGATGCCGACGACCCCGGGCCGCGTCCGTGCGGTCTCCACGAGGCGCTGTGCCATCTCGGGTGACTCCCCGTAGAGCAGGCACAGGATGAGCCCGGCGCGACCGGCGATGCCCTCGAGCGCCGCGTCGACGATCGCCTCGATGGGCGCGCCGCCGTGGAGCTGTGGCGCGAAGCGGATCTCCAGCGTGGTCACCCCGGCGGCGGCCATGTCCTCGCACATCTCGGAGGCGACGCGGGTCACCGCGGCGGGCTGCTGGAGCATCGAGAGGGTGAACGCGAACCTCGACAGGGCCTCACGCAATCCCATCCCCGGGAAGAAGGGGAGGTCGGCCGGGACGTCGAGTCCGAGGGGCCGGGCCAGATCCGTCACGGTGTCGGGCCGCAGGGAGCCATCGAGGTGGAGGTGGAGTTCGGCGAGGGGGCTGGTCATGGAGACGTATGGTACGCGCTTGCGCGAGTGGGTGGAACGCCGGCGCGCGCGATGGTAGCGTGGACGGCGAGTCAGGGAGGTGTCATGCGGTGTGGGTGGTTCCTGGGTTTGCTGGGTCTGTGCCTCGTCGCCTGCGGCGGGGGAGGTTCGACACCGGGCGAGGGTGGAGAGACGCCGACACCGGAGCCGCGAGCGGACTGGACGGCCCCGGCGTTCGAGACGGGCGCGGGCGGCCTGGACGGTACCGCGGCGTACAGCGGCGGCTCCCTGCGGCTGTGTGTGGGCGAGGCCGAGGTGAGGCTGTGGGCCCTCGGCGGTGGCGGGGCCCCGGACGCGGGGTTCCACAAGAGCGACGCCGACGTGGTGTTCGTACCCACCGGCGGCGAGGAGCAGATGGTCAACGGCATCCTGCTCAAGGGCTCGGCCGAGGAGGGGTTTGCCACGCGGCTGGTCGGTCACGGTGGCGCGGGCGTGGCGTCGGCGCACGTGACGCTGGGCGACGAACAGGTCAGCTTCCGGTGATTCGATGAACCGTCCACCCCCGGTCCTGCTCGCGGCGTGCGGCCTCGCGCTGTGCTCCGCGTGCGCGGTGGGTCCCGCGTACCCCAGCCTCGACGACGACGACTCTGCGCCGGGGGACGACGGCCAGGACGTCTTCGTCTTCACCTCGTCGGCGTTCGGTATGGGCGGCGCCATCCCGGTGGACTACACCTGCAACGGCGCGGACCACTCCCCCCCGCTGATGTGGGAGGACGCGCCGGAGGGGACCGAGTCGTTCGCGATCGTGGTGGTGGATCAGGACGAGGGCAACTTCGGTCACTGGGCCATCTACGACATCCCCGCGACCGTGTCGTCCCTGGACGAGGGGGTCAGCCCGGACGGGAGCATCCCGGCCGGATCGTCGGAGCTGATCAACGGCTTCATGCAACGCGGCTACGGCGGCCCTTGCCCCCTGGAGGAGCACAGGTACGCGTTCACCCTGATCGCCGTCGCGGTGCCGTTCCTGGACATCACCCCCTACGTCACCTTCGACGACCTCCTGGGGGAGGCGTCGGCGCAGGGGCTCGACTACCACTCCTTCACCGGGACGTACGGCCCATGAGACCCGACGCGTTGATCGCCGTGGTCGTGCTGGCGGTCCTCGCGGCCCCGCCGGCGCTGGCCAGGACGCCCCACTTCGAGCGCCCCTGGCGCGAGCGGGTGGCTGCGGCACAGGAGGCGTACGCGCGCGATCCATCGTCGTTCGTCGACCTGCTCGCCGCGCCACCGCCCGACGCCCCTCCCACGCCCGTGACCAGCCCCAACGAGCGAGGCCTGGCCGAGGGATTGCTGCTGAGCTGGGACTGCGAGAGCGCCGCGAGTCAGCCCGATCGCTGGGACCAGATGTGGCTCGACATCATCGACGCGGCCTGGGAGGGAGCGCACCTGTACCTGTACATCCACAACGGCGGGTACAGCGACGCCAGCGACGTGGCGCGGTGCCAGGAGATGCTCGAGCAGCACACGGGCCGCGATCCCCACGACGCGACCTGGTTCTCCGAGACCGAAGACCACCGCCTCGACAGCATCTGGATTCGCGACTACGGCCCGTTCTTCGTGCTCGACACCCACGACGAGTTCGGCGTCGTCGACGCGGACTACGTGCGGTACAACCGGGACAACGACGACGCGCAGCCGGCGCACTTCGCGTCGTGGTGGGGCGTGCCGCGGCACCGCTGGGACTTCGCCACCGAGGGCGGGAACTTCCTGCCCAGCGGCAACGGGCTGTGCCTGGTCAGCGACACCATCGAGGGGCTCAACCCCCAGTACGACACCGCCGACATGGAGCAGCTGTACCACCAGTACCTCGGGTGCACCCAGCTGGTGATCCTGCCCGCCCTGGACGACGTCACGGGCCACGTGGACATGTGGATCACCTGGCTCGACGCGACGACGCTGGTGGTGGGTGAGTACTCCGCGTCCCAGGACGCCCAGAGCCGCCAGGTCATCGAGACGGCGGTGCAGGAGCAGCTGACCGGCCTGGTGGATCCCGCCAGCGGCGACACGATCGAGCTCGTGCGCATCCCCATGCCGGACAACGACGGCCGCACGGTGTGGCGCAACTACACCAACGGGATCTGGATCGACGACACGTTCCTCATGCCCGTCTACGCCGGGTTCGAGACGGAGCAGAACGCGGCCATCGCCGCCTTCGAGGCCCACGGCGCCAGCGTGATCCCCGTCTCCGCGGACGTGGTGATCACCTCGGCGGGCGCCCTGCACTGCATCTCGCGCACCATCGTGCGCCCCCCCGGCAGCACGACCCCCGGGGACGACGACGACGATGACGACGTGGGTGATGACGACGACGACGACGATCACATGGTCGCCCCCGACGACGACGACGGGGACGAGATCCGTGCGACAGGCGGCTGCGAGTGCCACATCTCAGAGCGGCGCGCAGGTGCGAGCGGTGTCGCGCTCCTCCTGGCCCTGGGGTCGCTCCTGCGCCGCAGGTCACGCTGAAATCGCACCGGCTCAGCCGCCGAATCGTCACACTCGCTATAATCACGGGCTCATCCAGGAGGGTAGGGGATGACCGCCGTACGTCTCAGGGATCCCGAGAACACCAACGTGCTTGGCCTGCTGATGTCGGGCCTGCTCACTTCCATGCTGAAGGACGAATCGCGGCTCGCCAGGGCGAAGTCCCTGTCGGGCGACGTGTGGATGCGAGCGGGCCCCATGTGGGCCACGCTGAGCTTCGACGGCGACGGCGTCGAGGTGGTCAGCGGCAAGACCGAGTCGCGCAAGGCCTCGGTCGAGGGCGAGATGGACACCCTGCTGGGGGTGGTGACCGGCGCGGGTATGGTCGGGCCGTTCCTCGCCGGCAAGATCAAGATCGGCGGCAACCCCTTCGTCCTCCTCAAGATGCTTCCCCTGATCATGTCCAAGGACTGAGCCCCTGGGAGATCCGAACATGCGTGACAAGCTGGTAGAAATCTTCGGCGAGGACCGCGTCGTCACCGACGCCACGGCCCTGCACGAGTACTTCGACGACTGCACCGAGCTCGACGGCCAGGATCC
This sequence comes from uncultured Rickettsiales bacterium, assembly GCA_964425605.1. GTDB lineage: Bacteria > Myxococcota_A > UBA796 > UBA9615 > CAYRNR01 > CAYRNR01. Next base: position 11,690 of record CAYRNR010000156.1, read on the forward strand.
GGCCGCCGTGGTGTTCCCCACCTCCACCGAGGAGATCCAGGCGCTGGTGAAGGCCGCCTCTGCGCTCGGATCGTCCATCACGCCCCGCATCGCCAACACCAACGTCGGCGGCCTGGCCATCGCCGCCGAGGGCGGCATCATCGCGGACCTGACGCGGATGAACCGCATCCTCGAGGTGGACGCGGACGAGATGTACGCGATCATCGAGCCCGGCGTGACCCAGATCCAGCTCAAGGAGTACATCCTCGAGCACGATCTCCCGCTGACCCTGGGCTACTCCCTGGGACCGCCCCACGTCTCGGTGCTGGCCAACAGCATCCTGGACGGCCTGACCAACCGCTCGCTGAAGTACGGCTCCATGTCCCAGTGGATCTCGGGGCTCGAGGTGGTGCTCGCCGACGGCTCCACCCTCAAGACCGGCTCGTGGGCCATCGAGGGTATCCCCCCGTTCGGCCGCCCACCCATCCCGGACATCACCGGCATCTTCACCGCGTTCCAGGGCACCACGGGCATCGTCACCCAGATGGTCTTCCAGCTGTGGCCCGCGCACCCGCTGGAGAGCCGCCTCTTCGTCCTGGGCTACGACAGCCACTCCGTGTTCGACGCGGTCCAGCGCCTGTGCAAGCTCGAGATCTGCGAGGACATCGGCGGCCTCAGCTGGCCCACCGGCAAGATGATGATGGGCGTCCAGTACCCCAACCCGATCCCCGATCCCGACGAGCCCAAGTACTTCCTCTACGTGGACTTCGCCGCCAACCTCCCCGAGGAGATGGCGCTGAAGGAGCGGCAGCTCAACGCCGTACTCGACGATCTCCGCGCCAAGGGTGCCCGGTTCGAGTCCCCCCTCGACATCCACACCCTGCTCAAGGTCAACCCGGCCATGGGCGTCTTCGCCGAGTTCCCCGTCGATCTGGAGTTCCTCACCAACCACGGCGGCGGGGGCCTCACCTGGATGGGCACCTACGGCCCCCTCTCCCGCTTCGCCGACACCGCCGAAGTCTGCAACGAGGTCATGGCCCGCCACGGCTTCGCCCCCTCCATCGTCAGCCGCCCCATGCGTGGCGGCCACTTCGGCGTCCTGCGCTTCCTCGCCACCTTCGACAAGGCCGACACCGAGAAGGTCGAGAAGGTCCGCGTGATGATGCGCGAGCTCCTCGAGGTCGTCACCGACCGCGGCTTCGCCATGTACAAGACGCCCGACTGGGCCCTTCAGTGGCTCAAGGACCGCATCGATCCGGGGACGCTGGAGATGATCCGCAAGATCAAGAAGCTGACGGATCCGGAGGGGATCCTGAATCCGGGGAAGTGGGATATCTGAGACAGCGGTTCGTGGTGTCGCGGCGCAACGAGGAGAGAACATGAGAATCAGGCTGCTGGCGTTGTTGCTCGGTCTGGCCGTCGTCTGCGCGGCCAACGCAAAACCAGGGGACGAGGGCGGCCAGAGCTCCCACCCCACCATGGTCGAGTTCACAGCGGAGACCGTGAAGCTGAACGATGGCCTCACCGCCGAGAAGATCAAGGCCGCCACCCGTGCCGCCAAGATCGGCACCGTGACCGCCGGGGGCCGCAAGCTGGGGCTGTACTGCAAGGTCAACGTGGCCGGTGACGAGAGCGCGACCCTGAGATGTGTCGTGGGCTCCGCGTCGAAGGACGATCGTTGCGCCGTGACCGGCGTCTTCGACGCCAAGATCACCTATTCGCCGCTGGCCCTCACCGCCCAGGGTGAAGCGATCGACCGATGGGTGGACGGGGGCTGTCAGGACGATTGAGCCCGCCCGGCACGTAAGGAATCGTTGTCCTCTCACTTCTGACCTGCAGCTCCAACCTCCGCGTCCTGATCTCGATCCTCGAACTCGATCCTCTCCGCCTGCGGCTGATCCAGACACAGAAAAACGAGCAACATGACCTCTGGCACAAAGAAGAGTGCGACCCCCGCCCAGCCGTGGCCCGCGACGCGCAGACCTACGAGAGCGGCGCTGAGTACCGCCGTTACCCCCAGCCAGCGTATCTCGCGCGCAGGCCATCCCAACTTCAATCTGGTCTTGGTCCCCATGGCTGGAGAGTACCTCGCTCACCTGCTCACGGTGTCCCCCAACAACGTGAGAAACGTTCGAGAACTCTCCCTCTCCGGATCAATCGTCCTCTTTCATCTGCCGATCATCCTCGAACTCGAACGCCAGCCACGTGACCTCGAACAGGAAGAACAGCCCGACCCACGCCCAGGCATGGCCCGCCAGCACGAGCCCCACGAACACGCCGATGTAGGCCGCAACGAATCCCGACGGGCTCAACACGCGCGCGAATGGCCCTAGCTTCTCTCGAATTCTCGTCCCCATCACATTCGACACTACCCCGCGTCCCTGCTCACGGTGTCCCCCGAAAGGGTGAGAAGCCCAGCGCCCGAGAACGCTCGCTGTTCGACATCGGATACGATGGTCCGAGGCAGTCACTCGCGATGCCGACCTACTACCGCAAGACCGCCCCTGCGGTGCGCAAGGGCCGAGCCCTGCGCAAGAACCGGTGGGAGAGGACCCCCTTCATCCGCTCGCGCCTTCATGCTCGTCCACATCCTGGTCCACGTACTCGGCCACCACCACGACCGCATGACCACCCGATCCAGGAAGTCCACCGCCCGCGGCGAGTCCTTTGCCGAACGCTACGCCCGGGAGCACGAGGACGAGATCCTCACGCGGTATCGTGACGCCTTCGGGTGATGGGCGGATGACCAGGGGAGGCGCGTTTCAGGTGCCCCGGTATCGAGTCGTCGCCTTGCTTCCTGTTCGCGTCAGGGCCCCTCGCTCGACGGCCGAGCGTAGGTCACGACTGGCCGTGGCAGGAGAGATCGTCGGGTAGAGAGCCAGGTAGTCCTTCCGCGAGAATTCCCGGTCTCCGAACCGCACGAGAGCGCGCTCCATGCGGGTCGTGGCGGTCGGTGTCGCGGGTCGGATCGTCGCGACCAGTTCTCGCAGCGCGCGCGCAACCAGATCGAGCATGAACTCGACGAACCGGGTCGACTCCCCTGCGTGGTCGCATTCGGCGAGGACCGCGTAGTAGTCGGCCTGGTGTTCCCGCACGAGACTCTCCACAGGGAGGTGCTCGAACACCGGTTCGTGGGCTACGCAGACCACCTGCTGCCAAAGCCTCCCCATACGACCGTTGCCGTCACTGAAGGGGTGGATGAACTCCAACTCGTAGTGGAACACGGCCGCGCGGATCAGCCAGGGAAGCCCGGCGCGTCGGCGAAGGAAGGCGAACAGGCTGCTCATCCGATCCGGTACACGGTGCGAGGGAGGCGCGATGTGAGCCACGCGGCTACCCCGGAGCACGCCGACGTCGCCCGTCCGCCATCGCCCTGCGTCCTCGATCAGCCCGTCCATCATCACGCCGTGAGCACGGCGCAGGGAGGTCGTCGAGGTCGGCTTCCACTGCGTCAGGTCCTCGTAGGCGCGGTTCGCGTTGCGAACCTCCTGGATGTCCCGGGCTGGCCCAGTGACATGAATTCCGTCGAGGACATCGGTCACCTGCTCCAACGAGAGGGTATTGCCCTCGATCGCCAGCGTCCCGTGGATCGTCCGGATGCGGTTGCCCCGCCGGAGCCGTGGTTGCGGCGCACCTCCGCCGATGCCCTCGAGCTTCCCCAACTCGCGGTGGATGTCCGCGTTGAGATCGAGCAGGGCTGGCGTGATCGTGATCGGGGGACTCGGCATGACCTGATACTATCAGATGACAGTAAGAATTTGGTTCGGGATGTTGTTGACGAGCTGACGGGGTTTTTCCAGAGATGGCGTGGGTGATGAGGGTGGCAACGATGTTGCTGGGGTGCTCCTGATTCGACCGGAATGCGACCGAGTTTGGCACCAGGATGGCACCAGGCGGAAAGGTCAATCCGGTTCGCAGGTGTCGAGCTTCTCCAGGGCTTCCACCAGGGGTGGCAGGTCCTCGGTCGCGGTCTGCCAGATCACCTCGGCGTCGGTGGAGAAGTACTTGTGGACCAGGACGTTGCGCATCCCTCGCATCAGGGGCCAGGGGATATCAGGGTGGCGGCTCACGACCTCTTCGGGAAGCGCGGAAGCGGCTTCTCCAATGATGATGAGGTTGTAGGAGACGGCCTCCTGGAGCATCGAGTCCGTGGAGAACTCGTCCCAGGTCAGGTCCGAGGTGTAGGAGGTGACGCGGTCCGCGGCAACGAGGATGTCGCGGATCCGGAATCGCCAATCACGCGGCGGCAAGGAGTTCCTCCGCCTCGGCAAGGACCGAATCCCTGAGCGCCCGGTGAAGGGAGTTGCGAGGGACCAGATCCACCCTTCGCCCGAGGATCTCCTCGAGGTCGAGTTGGACCTGGACCAACCTGAACAGACCGATGGGGCGGTCGAACTCCACCAGCAGATCCACGTCGCTGTCCGGGCCGGCCTCGCCGCGCGCGAAGGAGCCGAACACGGCGAGCGACTTCACGCCGCGGGCGCGTAGGCGGGCTTCGCTGGCGCGAACGGCTTGTTCGATCTCGTGCTTGCTCATGGAGGCCTCTCGGGTTCGATTATAGTCGCCTCTCCACCGGGTCGTCCGCTGGAAAGGGGGGGCGTCACCGATTCCGCTTGCGGCTGGCTTTCTGCTGCTTCCGCTTGCGCCGCTTCTTCTGTTTGGTCTTTTTGGACGGACGTATGGCCGCGGTCGGAGCGGGGCCACGCTGCGCTCCAGCGGCGAGGTTGTGCAGCAGGCCGAACGTGTTGGCCTGATCGGGATCGGTCATGTCGAACCCTGCCTCCTGACCAGCAGTGAAGAACTGCTTGGCCAGACCGAAGCGGCTCGGGTCGGCGAACGCAGAGCGGAGGTCGTCGATGGCCGTCCCGCCAAGGACATCGAGACACGCCCTGGCCTGATTCAGGCCGTACTCGCGCTCCAAGAAGGCGAAGAACGCCCCGAGTTCGTTGATGATGAACGGCGCCTCGTCGACGTCGCAGGTGAACTTGGCCGGGAAGAGCTCGAAGACGATCTCCTCGACGTCGGTGGGGCTCATGGTGACCGGCGTCACGCCGAGATAGACGAAACCGAACTGGACCAGCGTCGGGGCCCAGTCGGGGAACGTCTCGGTGGTGGCCAGAGGTCCCACTTCGGGAGAGGAGGCGAAGCAGGACATCAAGTCGTCGATGTACTGGCGCGAGAGTCCCTCGATGGGATCGCCGTCCTCGTCGAGGGGGCTGGCGTGGATGTCGAAGCCCGGGGACGGCTGCGAAGCCGGAACCGCGGGTGTCGTCTCGAGGAAGCGGATGTCGAATACTCGCCGCTCGTCCTCGAAACTGTAGGCGTCGGGATCCCAGTCACCGATCCACTCGAGGCGGTCGGCCAGGTCCGGGTCGTCGGGAGGAGGACCCTCAGCGACCAGATCGACGCATTGCACGTACCCCCATGGGCCGCCGCAGTCCTCCAGAGGACCAGCCCGTTCGCCTCCCAGCAGTTCTCGCAGGAAGACGTCGTCGCGCTCGACCTTGCGGATCAAGGACACCTTGTGTTGCCAGTCGTCTCCGAAGTCGTACGTGTAGACGCAACTGCGGTGTCCTCCCTTGCCGGAGCGGAAGTAGGCGGCCAGGGGAGGGGCGTCGAGTCCGCGTGGCCCGTCTTCCGCGATGCCGAGGTCATCAGCCGAATCCGAGTACAGCGCCCGCCGTCTCTTCCCAGACGTCTGGAACTCCCACAGGTGGGCGCATTCCCATCCGAAGCTGTCCTGGATCGCGTCGTGGAGGTCTTCGAAGGTCGCGGATCCGTGCAGCCGGAACCTGCGCCAGATCCGCGGCTCGATGTGCATCAGAGAGACCTCGAACTCGAAGTAGTCGGGCATCGGCGATTCTCCTTGGATCGGATCTGGCCGCCGAGATGGTCCGTTCCAGACCGCGATCACCACCGGAGAACCTACACTGGAATGTCACCAGTTGGTCGCGCCCGAGGCCTCTCGGTCGATTCCAGACGCTGCTCGCGCCAGAACGTAAAGTGCCCGGCATCACTGTAGCGACCAGTTAATTTGTCACCGATTCGCGCTGTGAATTGGTTGACAGG
>CAYRNR010000157.1:0-17666 GCA_964425605.1 uncultured Rickettsiales bacterium
CGATCCAGCGCTCCGCGCCGCTGATGCGCGCGTCCGGGGGCATGGGCTCGCCGCGCCCCCAGGACACGGTGTCCAGGCGCTCGAGGCCGTTGAGGACGTCGATGCTCGACGAGAACAGGGTCACCACGCGGAAGGTCAGCTCGTGCTCGGCGCGGCGGTAGCTCTGGTAGCAGCGCACGCAGTTCTCGCCGCGGTAGAACTCCTTCTCTGCCGCGTAGATCTGGCCGCAGAGCTCGCCCCACATGGTCGCGTTGGCGCAGGCCTGGATGTTCGCGCCCTTGGGCTTGGGCTTGCCCGCGGCCGAAGCGAGGCCGGCGGTGGGCGCCAGCATCAGACGGCTGAACAGCTTCTCGCCCATGCGGGACGGCAGGATCTTGCGATCCCGCAGCGCCAGCGCCGAGAGCCCGGCGACCAGCACGGCGAAGACCCACAGTCCGGGCGTGGGCCACCCAGACCAGGCGGCGCGGTACACCACGCCGGGGAGGTAGGCGTTGCCCGGGACGCCGCCGACGCGGCAGGCCACGGAGCTCCCGTCACCGTCGACGAAGGCCATGGCGTCGACCACCTCGCCTTCGGCTTCCTCCACGCACCAGCTCTCGAAGCCGCCCATGGAGGACGACGACACGATGGCGGTGACGATGACCGTCAACACCACGGCGACGAACAGGATCAACCAGGGTCGTCGCTGTTTGAGCATGTACAGCTGGCGCGAGACCGCCCAGCCCGTCAGGGCTGCGCAGGCTCCCAGCAGGACGGTCTGTTCCAGGAGAGTCAACGGATGACTCACCGCTGGAGCTGCGAGCAGCTTGTACAGGACCATCCAGCCGAAGAACGCCGAGAACAGGGGCAGCGTGGACTCTATCAAGCCCTCTTTCGCCCTCTGGAGACCCATGAACTCTAGGGGGTTGTTCACCGTCTCCTCCTATGCCTTTTTCTTGGCTTTTGGCTTCGCCTTGGACTTGGACTTCTTCTTGTCGTCCTCGGACGGCGGCCCGATGACGCTGTAGGGGCCCTCGTACTCCTTGGGTCCCAGGACCTGCAGCAGCTCGTTGGCGGCGCGCTCCACGGAACGCTCGAGCTGCTGGTACAGGCCGTCGAGCAGCCGCACGCGGTCCAGCGTGGTCATGGACTGCGCCAGGATCAGCATCCGGGCCGACTGCAGCGCGGAGGCGGCCACCGTCTGGTACCTCACCCAGTTGCGGCCCAGGACCTGCCGGTCCCAGACCGCCCCCTCGGGCTCGGCGGTCCACACCGCGTGTTCGAGCTTCTCGAACTTCTTGAGCAGGATCTGGACCGCCTCGTGCTCGGGCTGCCAGATGCGCCGCAGATCCGTGGCCCAGTCGCGGCCGTTGCCCAGCGCCGCCGCCAGGGGCAGCAGGAAGGGCTGCTCGGCCTGGGCGGGCTTGACGAACCCCAGCAGCGTGGAGATCCGCTCCCGCGCCACGAGCACGTCACCCTCCAGGGACTCGGCCTCCACCTTGGGCACCAGGACGAGCACGGCCTCGACGGCCGAACCCGCCGAGGTGGGCCACTTGGCCTTGAGCTCCTGTTCCAGGTGGATCAGGTAGGGCCGGCCGTTGCGACCCGTGACCAGGGCGCGACCTGGCGAGACCGCCACGCTCTTGGAGCTGGGCTCGGGCCGCTTGGTCCCCGGGGGGCCGTCGTGTGCCCAGTCGCCCACGATCTCCAGGCCCTCGAGCACCAACCCGCTGACTCCGGGCCACTGCACGCTGAGGTTGGCGGCCTGGAGTCGCTCGAAGGCGCCGGAGACCGCCTTGAGGCTCTCCAGATCCAGGACTGCGCCCTCCACGGGATGGAATACGTCTTGAAACTGCTTGCTCATGAATTCCTCGCAACGACCAGTCGAAACTCGGCCCATGCCGGCAGCAGGCGCATGAGGTGTTTGGGTAGGGGGTTCTCGCCGTCCCAGTCGATCAGCACGTCCTCGCGCTGGAGCTCGAATGCGGGGCCTTCGGCGGGCTGGAAGCGCAGCAGGCCCTCCTCCAACCGGAGGTGGAGGGCCGCGCCGTCCTGGCGGCGCCGCTTCCACCACGCGCCCTCGCGGCAGCGGAAGACCTCGTCGCGCAGGTTCGGCAGCTCCGGCACCTCGCCGTCGTCTTGTGCGTTGGCCAGGAGCAGGGGCTCGGCGTCATCGCCGTCCAGGGCCTCCACCACCTCCAGGGCCTTGGCCACGGTGCCGCGGAGCGGGTGCCAGCGGGGCAAGATGGCGACGAGGCGGGCCAGGGAGTCCCCGCGGTGGCGGTGCAGCTCCGCCCCCACGCCGAACGCCTCGGCCATCTGGGCCAGGAGCTTCGGCATCGGGGACAGGGGGGACCACACGTATCGCCGCGAGGCCATCAGCCACTCGATCCGGGCGAAGAGGAGCAGCAGCGCCTCGTGCAGGGTCGCCTGGCCGCGGCGCTGCGCCTCCACGGCGGCCTCGGCGACCGGCGGAGGCAGGAACGCGGTGTAGGGCAGGTGCCTGAAGGTCCGGCCGCCGTCCGCCTGCTCGCGCTGGACGAAGGTGGGACGTTCGGTGTCGAGGTCGGCGTCCACCCAGGAGAGATCCTCCACCTCCTCGGCGGCGCTGCGGCGGGACCACTCGAGCGCGGGTTCTCGGGCGGCGAGACGAGAGGTCATTCGCTCTCCTCCACCACGTCCACGGAGACCACCGCCGCGTTGAGGAGCATCGTCGACCGGGGCGGCGCCGAGGTCCTGCCGCCCGGGTCCACCAGCTCACCGTTGCAGCGCCCCAGATCGTGGCTGGGCAGCTGCATCTCCTCGGGAGCGTCCGCGGTGCGCAGGGTCAGCGGCCAGAGCCGGGTGACCAGGGCACGGCGCACGGTGGGCAGGCGCTCGCCGAAGCGGCGTATCCGTTGCTGCACGACGAGCTTGGCCCACTGGAGATCCTCGTCCGAGAGGACCTCGTCGCGGGGCCCGACGGCGACCAGGAGGCAGTCCGGGCCCGCGTCCTCAAGGGCCGTGGCCAGCTCGGTGGTCTCCGCGTCCCCCTTCTCGGCCAGCTCCTCTGGGGGCCACAGGGAAGACGAGACCAGGGAACGCTCGGAGAACGACCAGCAACGCACGAGCCACCCGCGGCCGCGGGTGCCCAGGGCCTGTCGCACGGCGCGCTCGAAGTCTGCGGGGAGCACCGGCGTGCCCCCCTCCGGCGCGAACAGCCGATCCACGGCCGCCTCGGGGGCCTCCCGGCTCGCACCGAAGAAGGTGCCCACGGGGTTGAGGGCGTTGACCAGGTTGGGCTTGACGCCCGCCTCCTGCTCCACGAGCTGGATGGCGCGGGGGCCCACGTCGCCGCGGGCGCCGTCGGTGCGGCGGTACCAGTCCAGCTTGACGGTCTCGCCGGGCGACAGGGCCTGCATCACCCCCTCGCGATCGGGGGCGTTGAGGGTCATCGTGCCGTCGCTCGGGTCCACGTCCACACCCTGCCAGTCCTCGATGTCCTCCCCCTCCACGAGGGAGAAGTGGGACAGGCGGAGCTTGCGGATGATGGCCATCGCGTCGTCCGGGATCGGCTCGTCGAGGAGCTGCTCGATGACCGCCGGGGTGACCAGGTCCTTGTACAGCAGGCTCACCCCTTCGGGGACGTTGCGCCGGACGGGGACGGCACGACCGTCGCGCACGGCGGGCATGTTCGCCACCATCAGCGGGTTGAGCAGGGCGCCGGCCACGGGGCCCTTGGCGCCGACGATCACGCCCCTGTGGGCCTCCTCGAGCGTCACGTCGAGGGCCACGACCTGGGACATGCCCCGGCCGCTACCCGGAAGCGGCGCCGTGAGGGTCCACGCGACGGCCACGTCGAGGGCGTCGGAGGGCACGTGGCCCTCCTTGTGTTCGCCGAAGACGCGCAGGTCCGACAGATCCGGTCTGCGGGCCCCCTCGAAGACGAGCCCCACTCGCAGCTTGCCCTGGTGCTTGGACCGCGGCGCCACGCGGATGTGAGCCACGGTGCCGCCGAGCTCCGTCGCGACCTGGTTCCACACGCCGCTCTCGAGGGCCTGGAGGACCCACGTCAGCCCCCCGTCACCCGAGGTGGCCGGGTAGTTGCGGCGGATGGACGGTTCGAAGGGGCGCAGGCTCTTGTCCTGGTGGATCAGGGTCTTCCAGACGGCCTCGACCACGGTGTCCGGCATGGGGGACGCGCCGCGCACGAGCAGCTGGTCCACGGGGAAGTTGGCCGGCACGCCCGGGATCAGGATGGTGCCCTCCTGCGGCCCTGGCAGCGGATGGGAGCCGCGGACGCGCATGGGCAGCAAGGGGTGCTGGGCGACGGTCACGGGGGGCGTCCAGTTGGTGTCGTCGAGGGTGCCCCAGCCGCCCTGCAGGTCGCCGCCTCCCCAGAATCCGTCGGTCACGACCGCAGCGAATGCGTGGGCGGGGTCGATCTTGGCGGTGAGTACCACCTGCCCCTTGGTCTCGCGGGTGATGACGAGTTCGAGCCAGCCGATGTTGCGCTCTTCGAGCTTGGCGATGGCCTTGTTCAGCGTCTCCACCAGCTTCTTGGTGTTGGCGGTGACGAGGACGAACTCGATCTCCTCCTGGTCGAAGATGCCGCAGCGCTGCCCGTCCCCCTGCCAGCCGACGAGGCCCTCGACGTCGGCGCCGCCGCCGCGGAGGTGGGTCAGCTTGAGCTCGCCGTCCTCCATGCGCGAGATGGACTCCACCGCGCCCTTGATGATGGGGACGCCGCTCTCCACCGGCACGAACTCCACCAGGTCCGTGGTCTCGCTCTTGGCCGTGAACAGGCGCCAGGGGCTGGGCCGGTCCGGCTTCAGCTCGAGGGTGCCCGGCACGGCAGCCTCGACCACCACCGCGCCCACGGCGGGCTGGGCGGGCCGCAGGTGGCCACCCATCATGTGGACGAAGTGCTGGACCACGGAGAACGGGTAGCGATCGAGCTGTCCCGACAGGATCTCGGCCATCCAGGCCGACTGCTCCATCAGCAGCCAGCCGGGGTCTGTCAGGTCGGTCTCCCCTTCACCGTAGGTGGGGAGCCTGTCCTTCAATCGTTCGCGCACGTCGCGCAGGAGCGCGCGACGATCCAACTTCAGCAATCCAGGGGGCGGAACACGCACGTGACACCACTCCTCAGGGTTCGACGATGGCCTGCACGGCCACCGGTCCCAGATCCGTCTTGACGTCCAGTTCGACTTCCAGCACGGCTTGCTTGCCCAGGCTCATCAGCGCCGACTCGGCCAGGGGCACGTCGCGTGGCCGGCGCTGACCCATGGGGGCGCCGTCCGAAGAGACCCGCACGTGACAGCGCAGCACCTCGGCGTCGGGCACCCACCTGCGGACGGCCTCCTCGATGCGCCAGCGCGCCTCGTTGAGCCGCTGGGCCGTGGCGGGCTGACCCACCAGGGCGGCCAGGTCACATCCGAAGTCCGATTGCCATGGGACCTGACCCGGTCGTGTCTCCAGCACCATGCGGATCCGCGCGGCGAGCGCCTCTTCGGCAGAAAGGTAGGGCCGGCGCTCTCCCAGGAAGAGCGCGGGGTGCAACATGGTTCTGCTCATCCGCCCCTCGCGTATGCACACGCCTCCGTGCGCACGGAATTCTATCTTATGGGGAAGCGTCCTGCCAGCGTACGGGGGCGGGTTTTCGGGACGGGGCTCGACTACTCGGTCGGGGGCCAGCAGTTCGACTTGAAATCGATCTTCGTGCGGTAGCCCACGCCGGGCGTCAGGTTGTGCGTCGTCTGGGTGATCAGGTACGGGCCGGTGAACGGCCACTTCAGACCCTTGATCTCGATCATGGCGCCGCTGACCGCGTCGGGCTTGCCCAGCACGGTCATGCTGCCGGTGAGGAACTTGTCCGCGCGGCTCTCCATCTCGCGTCGAGCGCGCGTGTCCGCGTCGGAGCTCTGGTTCTGGTTGGAGTTGTCCACCAGGTGCTCGCGATCCCCGAAGTGCTCGGACACGATGTCCGTGCCCATCTCGCCGCCTTCGATGGTCGACGTGAGGTCACTGGCCGGGTACTCGGCCTCGATGGCCGGATTCGATGCCGTGTAGTTGGACCCCTTGATCTGGACGGTGTTGACCAGACCGTTGATGGAGCCGCGCAACGACAGGTTCTCGATCTCCTTGTTCCACTCCACCTCCACCGGGGTCGTGACCGACTCCAGGGACAGGCGGCCGAAGTGGAGCTCGGTGTCGATGACCCGCACGAAGTAGTGGTGCTCGGTGGCCAGGCGCCGCAGGAACACCGCGTCGGTCTGGTTGTCCTGGAACGTCTGCTCCGGGGACGACTCCACGTCGGAGACGTTGGTGGTACCCATCGAGTGCGTGCCCGCGATGGCGCGCACGATGTCGGCGTGGTTGTCCTCCCATACCTTGGTCTCGGCCTTGCCCTTGAGACGGTTCAGCGCGTCCAGCCCCGTCAGGCTGATGGTCCACGGTGACGACGGGGAGATGGAGTGACTCACCTCGGTGATGTCGCCGTAGCCCATCCTCGTGGTGCCGGCGCCCGCGTAGCCCAGCTCGATCTCGAACGTGTTGCCGATCTCGATGTGATCGAACACCTCGGACTGGTTGACCGTGGGGACGGCGAACTGGATGGACAGGGCGTCGAGCTTGTCCATCGACTCGGAGAAGCTGATGCTGGAGATGTGCCGCAGCTGGGTGTTGTCCAGCTGCGTCCCTCCCAGCTTGAGGGCGAACCTCGGCGCGCCTTGCTGTACCTGCTCGGTCATTTCTGCATCTCGGCGAGGATGTCGAGCCGATCGTCACCGCCGGGTGCCGATCCGGAGGAAGAGTCCACGGACGGGTGTTCGTAGTCCAGCGAGAAGAAGTCCTTGGCCGAGGACGCGCTGGCCATGGCCTTGCCCATCAGCTGCAGCGTGACCTTCGCCCGCTTGGGCCGCCCCGTCGCGTCGAACAGCAGCAGCTCCACGTCGAATCCCTGGACGACGCCCTGGAACTGGAACTGCTCCCACAGGAACGCCACCACGGGCGGGCGGATGATCTCGTCCGCGCCGTCGGTGATCTTCAGCGGCATGGTCAGCTTGTGGAACTGGATGATGCTGTCGAGCACCGAGCGCGTGTTGGTCGTCTCGTACTCGTCGGGTTCGGTCTCGTCGAGCAGCAGGGACACGTCCATGGTGTCGTTGCCGCCGAAGGAGAACGAGAGGTTGGTCCAGGGCTGGCCCGCGTTCTTGCCCTCGGCCCAGGTCACCTTGCGCTGGAACCGGAAGCTCGTGGGGTTGAACTGGAACTCGATGGACTCGCTCTTGTCGAGGCAGTAGAGCTCGGCCTTGGTGGGTTCGGTGTTCAACATGGTCTAGAACTCCGGGATGGGGTTGACCACGACTTCCATGTGGTCGAAGTGCAGGGTCAGCGACTCGACGGGGAGCTTGTTGTCCTCGCACTGGAGCTGGGCGCCCTGCCAGCCCACGGGCCAGCAGCGCTCGAGGAAGTACATCCGCCGGGGGATGTACTTGCGGGTCAGCTGGGTGATGATCACCGACTGCCGGAAGCTCTCGCCCACCTCCACCGCGTCCATCCAGTTGTAGAGGAACGGGCGCTCCATCAGGCCCCACTTGAGGGTCAGCTCGCCGTAGCTGTGCTGGCCCACGAGCTGGTGGGGGGCGAAGTTCCGGCCGCCCTCCTTGTACTCGTAGGGTTCGATCTTGCGCTGGAGGCCCTCCACCGCCTGGAAGTCGCCCAGGGGCAACCCGCCGAGCATCACGTGGAACAGGAACGCGATGTCCGTCAGGGTGACCGACGCGATGCCGTCGGGGATGTAGCTCATTTGACCTCCAGGACAGGGGGGCTATCGGGTCGCACGGCCACGCGCACGATCACCTGCTGGCTCCAGGGCCGGAGCTGGGCGGTGACCACGGCGTGCAGTCCCGGCTCGCCGGGGATGGCGTCCACGCCGCCGGTGATCTTGGGCAGACCCTCGCCATGTTCGCCCACCAGCAGCCCGCGCGACGAGTAGGGTCGAAGCGCCTGCTGCAGGGAGGCCGAGAGCGCGGCCGCCTCCCCCTCGTTGGCATGACGGAACACGAAGGTGGATGCCGCACGGATCATGCGGTGGTGGATGATCTTGACGGCCCGCAAGGCGGGCAGGGTCCACTCCCCCTGGGGCGCACGGAAGGTCGGCTCGCTCATCACGCGCGCCGTCTCCCGCCGCTGGTGGACCTGGAGCTCGACGACGGAGTCACCGAGCTGCGCGGCGGGGGGGCGTTCTTCGTCCAGGGCGAGCTGGGGCTCGCGACCTGTGCTGAACAGCCGGCCCGTAGGCAGCTGGACCGTCCGGCCGATGATTCCGCGTCCCACGTCCTCGCCGTCCGTCGCCACGAGCCCGCCCACGACGGCCGCGGCCGAGCGCCAGCCGTGGGCCCGCATTCGCTCGGGGGCGCCGGACCAGCTGCACATGGCCACGTCGGAACCGGACAACCCACGCAGCAGCTCCAGCTCCTCGAGGGGTTCCACGTCCACGGCGTCGATCAGGCCGACCTGGTACCGCTCGGTCAGCCCGGGGCCGAGCTGGCGCACGGCGGAGAGCACGTTCTGCACCCTCTCCGCGCTGCTGACGCCGGTGCCTGGTCCCACGTCCACGGGGCCGGAGACGTCGGGGAAGACCACCGCCGCCCCGGGCAGCTCGGCCAGGAACGGATCGATCAGCTCCCGGACCTCCCGGCGACCCAGCTCCCAGGGCTCGATGCCGCCCGCGCGGACGAGCAGGACGTCCACCTCGCGGATGCCGGTGGACAGGGCCATGAACACCGAATCCCGCACGCGCGAGGGGGTTCTATCGGTCATACCGGGGAGCACGGCCAGGTCGTCGCGGGAACGCAGGCGCACGTGTTCCACGGCGCCCGCCTCGGTTCGGTAGCGGGTCTCCCGGATGACGGCGTGGGGGATCAGGTCCGCGAGCCAGGGGAAATCGCCTCGACACAGGGCGATGATACTCAGGCCATGGGTGGCGCGGGAGGACTGCGCGGGCTGGGCGTGGCCGATTCGCACCGACACGCCCCTCTGCTGGGGATCACCAGCGGTGTGCGCCAAGGCCATCTAGCCCTCCGAATCCAGTATCCGCCGGTTGATGCTGCTCACCTGACCTACCCACTCCACCCTCTCCTGATGGGGGAGGGTCAGAATCTCCTCCAGGCCCCAGTGCAGGTGGTAGGCGATGAAAGCCACCTCGCTGCGGACCTGGTCGAGTGGGTAGGCCACGGTCACCCCGAGGGGCCTTCACCCCCCGGATTGATCTCCTCTCCGTACGTGATCCTGTAGACCGCGTACTCGAGCGCCCTGATGTCCTGAGCGTGCAGGCGGCTGATGTCGTCGATGGTGATCAGCGTGCGCGGGCCCAGCTTGACCACCGTCCTGGACAGCAACAGGGTCTTGTAGATCAGGTCATTGGGGTACTTGGTGTACTCGGGGGACATGCCGATGAACAGCTCGTCCCCTCCGGTGACGGGGCGGACCTCCGCCTCCTTGTACACCTCACCCGACGCGGGATCCTCGTAGCCTACGGGCAGCTCGACTCTCTCGCGATGGGACGTGGACATCGAATTGCTCAAGACGACTCCTCACACGCCACGGGCAGTCCCCGAAGCACGGGGCCCCGTGACACGCACATCGCGCGGCAGCCCATCGCGCGGCGCCCGCGGCCGCCGGGAGAGCCCGACGACCGCGAGACGGTCGCGATGATGCGCTACCAGCTAGGTCCTACTCCGAACTACTGGAGCTGGACGACGCGCTCGACGGACAGCGTGATGCGCTCCATCGCCGCGTTGGACCCGCCCGCATCCATCTCGGGCAGCTCCCACTTGCTGGGGTACGAGTTGTACAGCTCGTACCGGCGGACCACGGTGGCTCCGTCGGGCTTGAGGTACTCGATGGAGACCGTGCGGCGGTCGATCTCGCCGTCGACGATCCGCTGCCGCCACTGGGAGAACTCGTCCAGACCGGAGTACACGCGCTCGAGGGTCACGTCCTCGAAGGTGGTCCGACCGGGGTTCTTGCGGACGGCGCGGTCCATGCCGTGCTTGAACTCGACGTTCTCGGTGGTGGACGTGATGGACGACACCTTGATGAAGCCGTCCAGGGGATCGTTGATCCCGTCTACCTTGACCCGGAAATGAAAGGAACCGATGTAGTTGTTGGTTGGGGTAGCGCCAGGCATGTCTTCCTCTCAGTAGGGGTGGTTGTTCGAAGTGGGGATAGTGTACACGTGCGCCATTGTTGCAGTGCACCAAAAGCGCACGTGTCCCGAGAAATCAGCCCTCGGTGACCTCGGACTGCATCGGGCTCTGGGCGAACCGGATACGGATGAACTCGGCCGGGAAGACCGGGCGCATCTCCACGTCCACGGTCAGGAGACCGGAGCGCACGTCCTCGTCGGGGTTGTTGTCGCGGTCACACCGGACGGAGAAGGCCTCCTGCCAGGTGCGGCCGTCGAACATCCCCTGCATGTACAGGCGATACAGGAACGCCGCGATGGTGGACCGGAGGTCCGAGCGGGTCTGGTCGCTGTTGGGGAGGAAGACCGCCCACTGGATCGCGTCGCGGATGGACCGCTCGACGAACAGGAACAGCCGGCGCACGTTGACGTAGGTCCACAGCGGGTCCGCGGCCACGGTGCGCGCGCCCCAGATCCGGATGCCGGCGCCGGGACGGTGGCGGATGATGTTGATCCCCTTGACGTTGAGCGCTTCCTGCTCGACGTCGGAGATGCTCGTGGTCAGCTCGGTGCAGCCCACCACCTGCTCGTTGGCCGGGGCCTTGTGCACGCCGCCGCCCGCCTTGAGGTCCGTCGCGGCGATGACGCCGGCCACGTGGCCCGAGGGAGGCGCGATGACGTAGCGGTCGTGGGGACCGACCGACAGGGGGTTGTCCACCACGAGCCAGGGGCCGTAGGCCGCGCCGTAGCCGCCGTCGTCCCGCGGCACGGAGCGGTCGAGGACCTCGTCCGACGAGTAGCCGGAGAAGCGCAGCTCGGTGGCCTTGGGGGAGTCGGCGGTCTGCAGGACGCCGATCTCGTAGGGGGAGTCCCCCTTGGCCCAGCGGAAGTCGTCGACCTCGATGCCCCGCGGGTTCTTGGTCAGCAGGTAGCGCGGCGTCTCGAGGATGGCGAACAGGTCGCCGCGGCCACGGGGGCCGGAGTACTCGAGCAGCGCCTGCTGCCAGGCCAGCTCCAGACCCGGCGCAGCCAGCATGGCCACGTTGGAGATGCCGTCGAAGGAGTCCTGGAGGAACTTGCGCTTGTCGGGGCCGGCGGCGCCGTGGGCCTGGACACCCAGGGCCACGAACGCGGTCTTGCCGCCGTTCTGGAAGAAGCCGCTGAGGCCGAGCTCGAGGCGCTGGACGCCCGGATGGCTACGGATCCACTTGTCCCAGGCCGCCTTGGCCTGCGGCGACAGGGAGCGCCACTCCATGTCCGCGTTGGCCGGCGAGCACTTGGAGTTGGACTCCATGATGATCTCTTTGAACAGCTCCTCGCCGTACTCCAGCCGCCAGACCTCGTAGGCGTCGAGGCTCTGGATGGCCGCGGCCGGCTTCTGGATCCGCGACTGGATGTTGGCCGGGTCCACCTTGGCCGGGGCCTTCTTGGCGTCCACGCAGTTGAGGTTGCCCGTGTGGCTGACGCCCTGGGGCACGGCGTGGGAGGCGACCAGCTCCAGGAACTGCTGCTCGTCGGCGCCCCAGGAGAGGTCCCACTCCATCGCGCCCTTCTCGTCACTCTTGACGCTGAGCAGGGTGCGGCGGACGGGGAAGCGGAGCTTCTCGCCCTTGGTGGAGGTCATGGTCAGGTTGTTGTCGCCCCCGGACGGCGGCTCGACGCTCCAGTCGTCGGACAGGAACTCGTTGATCAGGTTCTTGAGGCGGTTGTCCGACTGCGGGGGCTCGGGCGCGGCCTTGGTGTCCTTCTTGCCCTTGCCGCCCTTCTTGTCGTCCTTGGCCGGGGCAGCCTCTTCGGCGGGGGCGCCGAGGAGCTTGCGGAAGGCCACGGCGCGAGACCAGCTCAGCTGCGTCTCCTCCTCCGGGCTGGGCAGGAGCAGTCCCGACGCTCCACCGGCCCCCGTGAGGAACTGAGGCGGCAGGGTGAGGACGCCGACGAAGCCGGTCTCCGTTGTGGAGGACGCCTGAACCGGCCTGGTGCCGACGGAGATCTCCTCGATGTACACTCCCGGGGTACGATAATCTGGCATCAGTTACTCTCCCTCTCCTTGTGACGATGCATCGTTCGATGTCTGTGGGTTTGGCGATACCTGGACGGGCGGGTACACGCTCATGGTGCCCGCGACGACCATCTGTGACAGGGCATGTCTGCAGTTGCCCAGATCCTGTGTAGTCTGCAAGGCCAACAGTGGCCACTGGTAGGTCCGCTCCCCGTGGAGCTTGTCGCTGTGCAGGGGAGCCATCAGCGCCAGCCGATGGAACCGGGCGGCGCGGTCGTGGGACCGTCGCATGGGCGACTGGAAGAGACTCTCGGCCATCAACCGATACTCACCTGTGGGGCCGAGAGTGAAATGGAGGCGTTGCCGGACACGCTGACGGTGGCCGCGGAGACGCTCACCTCCGCGCTCGAGGTGACCTCGACCTTGCTGGCGCCGTCGATCTTCACCTGGTTGGAGCCCGTGACGGTGACCTCCTGGGACTCCACGTCGATCTTGGACGTGGAGGTGATGGTGATCTTGTCGTCGCTGTCTATCTTGATCTCCACGCCCGCGTGATCCATGACCATGGACAGCTTGGCGTCCGGAGTCTGCAACGTGATGCTCTCGGATCCGCTCTCGTCGACGAAGGTCAGCTCGTGGCCGCTGCGGGTGACGAACTGCTTGGTGTTGTTCTCCCCGTCGTCGTTGCTCTCCTTGGGCTTGTTGGTCCCGTTGTAGACCGAGCCCAGCACCACCATGGCGTCGAAGTCGTTCCCGGCGCCCTTGAACACCATGACCTCGTCGTCCACCTCCGGCAGGAACATGGACCCATAGCTGTTGGAGGCCATCGGCTGGACCAGCCGTATCCAGGGAAGCTGGACCCCCGACGAGAAGCCCTGGAGTTCGACCTGCACCCGTCCCAGGGAGTTGGGATCTTCGGTGCTGACCACCTTGCCACTGAAAAGAGTGCGCTGGGCGCGCCCGCCACGTGAGTCTTCAGTCACTCCGGTGCTTCCCTCGAGCGAATGTTGCAGCCCAGAAAGGGCTTTTCCCTACGACCGTTTCTTGTACGGGCCGAAGGGTCAAATGTCAACCATTCACCATCCGCTCCGGCTGACCCGTGGCCTCGAGGACGCTGAGCCAGAGGGGGCCGTCGGGCCGGATCTGCTTGCGCCCCTTCACCGCGGCCTCGATGGGGATGTGGACGAACTGGTTGTTCCAGCTGCTGATCAACACCCCGGTCTTGCCCGCCATGCCCGCGTGGACGGCGTTCTGGCCCAGGAAGACACAGAACACGTTGTCGTTCGCGCACGCGGGCACGGATCGGATGATGTAGCTGGGATCGATGTACTTGACCGTGAAGGGTTTGCCCATCGAGGCCCGATGTTCGCTGATGCGCCTCTTGAGCAGCACGCCGATGTCGCCCAGCCTCTTGTTGCCCGAGGCGTCCTCGCCCCGATCCTTGTCCTCGACGAGGTGCTGGCCCGCGCCCTCGGCCACGACGATCACGGCGTGCCCCCGCTCCTCGAGCCGCCGGTCCAGGGCCGCGAGCAGACCGCGAGGGCCGTCGAGGTCGAAGGGCACCTCGGGCACGAGCACGAAGTTGGCGTCGGCCTGCGCGAGGGCCGCGCTGGCGGCCACGAACCCCGAGTGGCGGCCCATCAGCTTGACGATGCCGATGCCGTTGACGGCGCCGCGCGCCTCGGTGTGGGCACAGCGCAGGCTCTGCTGGGCCGCGGACACCGCCGTGTCGAAGCCGAACGAGCGGGACACCAGCGCGATGTCGTTGTCGATGGTCTTGGGTACCCCCACCACCGCGATGCGCAGGCGGCGCCGGTAGATCTCCGAGCAGATGGAGCGCGCGCCGCGCAGTGTGCCATCTCCACCGATGGTGAACAGCACGCGCACATCCTCGCGCACGAGGGTGTCGACCATCGTCTCCACCGGCTCGGGTCCGCGGGACGATCCCAGCAACGTGCCGCCGTCCTCGTGGATGTGCCGCACCGACGCGGGCGTCAGATCCACCATGGACAGGCCGTTGGCGGGGTTCAGCCCGGCGTACCCGTTGCGGATCCCCTTGATCCGCTCGACGCCGTACATGAAGGTCAGATCGTGGACCATCGAACGGATGACGTCGTTGAGTCCGGGGCAGAGGCCACCGCAGGTCACCACCGCCGCCTTGACGTTGGCCGGATCGAAGAAGATCCGCTCGCGCGGACCGGCGCGCTCGAAGGAGACGACCTCCTCGCCCGCGCGGACCGTCGCGGCGACGCGCTGGGGATCGAGGTCGTAGAGGATCTGCTCCTTGTCATCGACGAAGCGCTTGTACTTCAGCGGCGAAGCTACGGTGCAGTCCCCCAGGTCGTCGATACGGGTGTCCAGCTCCAGCTGGGGATCGATGGGTGGCGAGAACATCGTTTCTCCGTGGCGCGCGAGGGCGCGCTGCAGTCGCGGCGAACATCTTAGCCGGACCTGGCGAGGCCGTGTCCACGGCCGTCAGCGGGACATCACCGTCCTCGGGCTCGACGTAGGGCGATCACCCCGGCGAGAAAGATCGTGGACCAGGCGAGGCCCCCCTCGGCGGTGGCGTTGCACTCGCAGGTTCCGGGTTCGGGATCCGAGCCGGCCGGCGTCTGGTCGTCGTCGTCGTCGTCGTCCGTGTCGTCGTCCGAGGGCGCGACCACCGTCAGGTCCAGGGCCCCCTCCACGGCGGTGGCGCACGGCTCCCCTCCCCTGCGCAGCTCGATCTCCAGCGGCGCGGGGCCTGCGGCCTCCTCGCCCCCGTCCACGCCCAACCACAGCGCGACCGAGGCCTGGTCGTCCGCGATCACCTCCGACGCCTCGAGCCACAGTCCGTCCTCGTCCCAGGTGACCGTGCCGTGGACGAGGTCGCCGCCCACCTCGAGATCCGCCTCACCGTCCAGGGACACCCCCTCGGGCGCCCGCACGTGGACCCGATCGAACCCCCGGTCGTCCTCGCCGAACGTCAAGGTCAGCGTCACCTTCAGATCCACGCTGTCCCCCGCGACGATCTCGTGGGGCTCGACTGTCCCCGCGGCGTTGCTGGCGGGGACCCCTGCGGTGGCGACGCGCTGGGACTCCAGCTCCCACGGCCCCGCCAGATCGCTGCTCGACCAGGTCACCAGGGACGTGCAGTCGCCCAGCGGGAGCAGGTGCGGCGTCCTGGCGACGCTCGCTGGATCGCTCAGTACACGCTCCTCCACCAGCGAGTCGTCCTCCACCGCCGCGAGGTGGATCGTCGCGTTGTCCTCGGCGTCGTACTGGGACCACGTCACGTAGGCGCGCTCGCCGTCCACGGCCACCGCGGGCTCCCAGGCCCCGAGGGAGCCGCTCGTGAGCGCCACGGGGATGGAGAAGGTGACCCCGTCGTCGGTGGAACGGGAGTACTGGATCTGGAACGTGCCGCCGGCCATGTCGGCCCACACCAGGTGGACCACGCCGTCGTCGCCGACCACCATGGCCGGCTGGATGCTCGGCGCGTGGTCGTGGGTGACCGCGATCTCCTCGGACCAGGTCACCCCGGCGTCGTCCGAGCGGATCCAGTAGATCTCCGTGTTGTCGTTGGGCTCGAGCAGCCCGGGCGGACCCACCGAGTGGGCCGCGAACACCGCCAGCCAGGCTTCGCCCACGGTCGCCTGGAGCAGATCCCGCGGGAAGTACCGGGGGTTCTGCCACATGTCGAACGCCTCGGACCAGGTGCCGCCCAGGTCCTCGCTGGACCAGACGCGGATACGCTCGTTCAGGGCGTTGTTCTCCAGCAGCCACACGGCCTCGGTGTCCGCGTCCGCCACCAGCGACAGGTTTCCCACCGGCGTGGAGGCGCCGATCATGGGCTCGTAGAAGACCTCCTCCCACTCGCCGGCCCCCACGCCGAGCCTGCGCAGGCGCGAATACCAGTAGTCCCCACGCGCGAGGACCTCCAGCCAGCCGGCCAGCACCACCTCGCCGTCGGTCCACGCCACCGGGGAATGCTGGACCGCGGCCCCGCCCTCCACCAGGTGGACGTCCCACGTCTCCCCGAGGTCGGAGGACAGCTCCACGGCGACGCGGTGGGCCCCCTCCTCGTCGCCGAGGGAGGTGTCCTGCCGCTCCGAGGTCCTCACGAGCAGCTCGGGCGTGCCCACGACCCACGGGCGAAACGAGCCGCCGGGGCCCGGATCCACCTGGTCGCCGTCCACGAGGATCTCCGTGAGGACCCGCCCCCGGTGATAGGGGAACGGCACGCCCATGAGGTGGGCCACGGTGGGGGCGACGTCGAGGAAGGAGCAGGCGACGTCGCTGGTGTAGCCCGCGCGCACGCCGGGGCCCACCGCGAGCAGGAACACCTGGCGACACCCCGGGCACTGGCAGCCGTGGCTCCGCCAGCCCACCTCGACTCCGTCCAGGTGCCGGCCGTGATCGGTGGTGACCATGAGCAGCGTGTTGCCCGCGTAGGTGGGATCCGCCTGCAGCTGCTCCCAGAACGCGACGATGGCGTTGGAGGCCTCGGTGGCGCTGGCCGTGTAGGCGTCCCAGTCCTCGGTGTGCCCGTCGCGGTCCACCTCGTGGAGGTTGACCAGCATCAGGGAGACCTCGTTGTCGTCCATGGCCGCAGCCACGTTGTCCCAGACCCACGCGTCCGACAGGGTGTACGAGTAGTCCGTGACCACCTGGGCACCGGTCCCGGGGCCGAACCCCGGCATCAGCGAGTGGTCCGTGTCCTCCCCCACCAGGTAGGTGTTCGACACCACCCAGCAGCTGTCGGCGGCCGCGCCCGTGTGCCGCCGGTAGGCGTCGAACAGGGTCGGTGTCCGAGGGGTGAAGTTCTCCCGGCCCTCGTAGGCGCCGAGGTTGGCGTAGTCCGCGTAGTTGCCGGTGACCAGGACCTGGTGCGCGGGCAGCGTCAGGGTCTGCGCGCGCACCTCCATGTACGTCAGGAGGCTGCCCTGGGGGGCGAGCTCGTCCGCGAGGGCGCCGACGAACTCGCGCTGGGGGTCGTCGAAGGCCTCGCTGGCGCGCAACCCGTCGATGACGATGAGGAAGGCGTGCTCCACCGGCTGCGCCGCGGCCGGGGCGGCGGCGAGGAGGAGCGCGAGCAGGGGCAGGACGCGGATCGTCATCGTTCCGGGGGTACTGTAGCTGGCCGCATCAGCAGGCGGAAGGCCCAGGGACAGAGGACGCCGGTGACCAGGGCGAGCAGGACGAGGCCGGACGCGGTGCGCTCGTCGATGACGCCCACCTCGAGGCCGATGCGCGAGATGACCACGAGGAGGGTCAGCGGCGCGGCGAA
Source organism: uncultured Rickettsiales bacterium (assembly GCA_964425605.1). Classification (GTDB taxonomy): domain Bacteria; phylum Myxococcota_A; class UBA796; order UBA9615; family CAYRNR01; genus CAYRNR01. The sequence continues at coordinate 17,419 of CAYRNR010000157.1, forward strand.
CAGCAGCGAGGCTCCGGCCGTGGCGCGCAGGCCGAGGCCCCGCAGGGCCAGCGGCGCGGTCCCGAGGACCTTCACGGCCAGGCTCGCGACCAGGAACAGGGCCAGGGTGCCGAGGATGTCCACGCTCAGCACCGCGCCGAGATCGAACTCCGTGCCCACCCAGATGAAGAAGATGGGCACGAAGAAGCCGAACCCGATGGAGCTGAGCTTGGTCTCGAGGATCCCCTTCTCGCGGAACACGAACGAGA
>CAYRNR010000158.1:0-17555 GCA_964425605.1 uncultured Rickettsiales bacterium
GATACCGGTGACCTGATCACGATTCGGTACAACCTGCTCGGTGACTGCGACGGCTAGAACCCGCACCCGATCTCCACCTCCACTTCCCCTTCCACCTCCCCTTCCACCTCCACCAAGGGTGGCAATCGCGGAGCTTCGCGTGCGGATCGGAGCTCCTTGGGGGAGAAAAGGGGACGTTCATTACTTTATTACTTTCGGTGGGCTCCTCCTCCTTCCACGGCGCTACAATGACCGCCGTGCGAACCCGAGTTCCCCTCTCCCTCGCCCTCGCAGCCATCGCAGCGCTCGCATTCGTGTCCTGCGAAGGGTGCAACGACGAGGACGACGACTCGACCATCGACGACGACGCCACGGCCGACGACGACGCGACAGGGGACGACGACACGACCGGGGACGACGACAGCTCACCGCCGGACGACGACGACTCGGCGCCTGGGCCGGGGTTCTGCCCCACGCGCATCGACGTGTTCGGCTACTCCAACGTGGCGAACGTGTCGTGCGGTGGGTACACGTTCCCCCACGGGACCACGGACGAGGAGTTCGCGGCTGGGTTCTACGATCCGGGGAACTACCAGTACGACCAGACGCTGGCGGGGCTGCTGCGCTCGCTGATCCTGGCGGACACGGAGCTGACCGAGAAGTTCGGCACCGACTGGGAGCTCCGGTCGTGCGCGACGGGGTCGGGGCTGATGCGCACGTTCGTGGACGACGTGCCCGAGGAACCGAACAACTGCAAGATCATGGGCGGTCCCGGGATCTTCTCGGCCATGTGCACCCAGGATCCCGCGCCGGTCATCCTGTACAGCGCCAACAACGTCAACGACTGGTGCCACGGGGGCGGTTCGGACGCACCGGAGTGGGTGAAACAGGACGATCCACAGGCGTATGCGGAGCACTGGGTGGAGCTGCTCGAGGGGTTCATGCGGACCCACGAGGTACCCCTGGTCCTGGTGAGCCCCCAGCACGAGTGGCACGGCCAGCAGATGGGGACCCTGGACGAGCCGGAGACCTGCTACTGGCAGCGGCCCGAGTGGAACCGCATCGGCGTCCAGACCTGGATGGCCGACCCGCCCCAGGGGCTGGCCCACACCCCGGTGTTCATCGGGGACATGCAAGAGGAGTTCAAGCGGCATCACCCCTGCTGCGAGATCCTCGAGGACTACGACTGCGATCCCGAGAGCTGGTACCTGCCCGAGAAGGGCGAGCCCGCCGAGGGTGAGGGGGACGGTTGGGTCCACTTCGGGTGCGACGGTGCCGCCGCGCTGGCGGTGTTCTGGTTCAACGAGATCAAGGGGGTCCTGATGAACCAGGACTTCGACTGCGAGTGAGGACATGGATTCGAAGCTCAAGATAGTGGCGATGGTCGGGCTCGTGCTCCTGGTGGGCCTGGCGTTCTGGTATCTGAGGGGCCCGGTCGGCGGGACGGACGAGGAGCCGGACGAGAACACGACCGAGACCGGCGCCGACCGCGGCCAGGCCGGAACCGCGTCGCACTCTCGCTCGGACTCCACGACCCGCGTGCAGCCCCACGGCGCGGCCGGCGAGATCGCCGGGTCGTCCGAACGGCCCACGATCCCGCCGGTCCTCCCCCAGGTCACCGATCTGGACGTCGCCGCCGCCGACGCGGCGGGGCAGGGCGCGCCCGACGACGAACGCTACGCCGACTACATCCACCCCCCGGCCGAGGTCCTCCAGACCCGCGTCATGGCCGCCACCACCGCGCTGCCGGAGGGCCGCAAGATCGAGGGCGTCACCATCCTGTGCCTCACCGGCGGCACCGACTGCCGCGTCTCTGCCGTCGCCCCTACCCCCCAGGACGTGCGCACCTTCGCCGAGACCATCGAGGTCACCCCGGCCCAGGACGGCGAGGAGACCGCGCCCACCGTGGAGATCAACTCCACCCAGAGCATGTCGAGCGGGATGACGGACTTCGAGATGGGTGTTTACTACCCCTGATCCCGCAACTGCGTTCTTGCTCCCTGACGCCCACTTATTGCACGCTGTAGGTCGACTCAACGGGGGGAGGTCTCCCGGCAACCCGGGTCGTCAGGAGAAACAGATGCACCACTTTCTCAAGCTCACCACCGCACTGCTCGCGTGCCTGATCTGCGTCCCCGCCCTCGGCGCGGACGTGTGCAAGGGATTCAAGGTCAAGGAGGATCCCTTCAGCGGCGGCAGCACGATGAACGTCAACGTGCAGATTCTCACGCAGTTCACCGCCATCGCCATCGACCTCAAGCTCGAGGGGGACACCGCCGAGTACATCCTCACGGTCAAGGAGGGGGGCGCGTACGACTCCGATCAGCCCGCCGGGATGGAGGTCCCCTTCCTGTTCGAGGACGGCGAGGTGTTGCAGTTCGTGACCTGTCGTCCGGTCACCACCAAGGCCTGGACCGACGGCAGCGGTGTCTACACGAACGTCACCTACGCGTTCACCCTGGACCGGGAGACCCTGGAGCGGATGAGCGAGCACGCGATCACGTCGATCCGCATCCCCACGTCCAAGGGCAACTACGACTGGAACGCGTCCAAGCCGATCCAGAAGAAGACCAAGAAGGTCGCCGCCTGCATGGCGTCGATGCTGTCGAGCTGAGGACCGGCCCTACCTGCCCAGCAACCCCAGGCTCAGCCACGGGATGTAGGTCACCGCGAGCAGCGCCACGAACAGCACGAAGATGAACGGGAAGCTCGCCTTGATCACCTGCACGAGCGATCGCTCGAAGTAACTCGACGAGACGAACAGGTTCATCCCCATCGGCGGGGTGATGTACCCGATCTGCAGGTTGACGATGAAGATGATCCCGAAGTGGATGGGATCGATGCCGTAGTACATGGCGATGGGGGCCAGGAGCGGCGCCACGATCATGATCGCGGACATGATGTCCATGACGCAGCCCAGCACCAGCAGGAAGATGTTGACCAGGATCAGGAAGCCGATCTTGGAGTCCACCGACGCGGACAGCCACTCGGCCGCGGCCTGGGGGATCTGCTCCTCGGTCAGGTACATGTTGAAGGCGATGGCAAGGACCAGGATGGCGAACAGCACCCCCATCATCGCGCCGGAGTCGATGAACGAGTCCAGCAGCTCCTTGAACTTGATCTCGCGGTGGACCAGCAGCTCCACGGCCAGGGCGTAGATCACGGCCACGGCCGAGGCCTCGACCACCGTGAACCACCCCACGTAGATCCCCACGAAGATGAGCAGGATCAGCACCAGCGAGAAGATGCCCTCGAGGAAGCTCTTGCGGACCTCCTTGACGTCGAAGGGGATCTTGGTCTTGCCCTCGGGATCGGCCGCGATCATCGAGTGGATGGCCAGGACGAGACCCACGATCAGGCCCGGGATCACGCCAGCGATGAACAGCTCGCGGATGGACAGGGCCCGCCCGCCCACCGGCGCCATGATCGCGTAGATGATCATCGGGATGCTGGGCGGGATCAGGATGCCCAGCGTGCCCGCCGAGGTCACCAGGCCAAGCGAGAAGTCCTCGTTGTACTTCAGCTTCACCATGGCCGGGAACATGATCCCGCCGATGGCGATGACGGTCACGGGCGCGGAGCCGGAGATCGCCGCGAACATCATGCACGCGGCCACGGTGGACACGGCCACGCCGCCGGGGACCCAGCCGATCAGCGACCGCGCGAAGCGGATCATGCGTTCGGCGATGGTGCCCGCGGTCATCAGGCCGCCGGCGAGCACGAAGAAGGGGATGGCCAGCAGCACCTCCTTCTTGACCGCGCCGTACATGTCGTCGGCCACGCTGATCAGCTCGCCGTTGCCCAGCAGCTTCACGCACAGCAACACGGCCACGCCGATGACGACGTACAGGGGCGCCCCGACGATCATCAGCACGAAGCCCATGATGAAGATCAGCCAGCCCATGCTGCCGACCTTGAACACGAGCAGGGCGCCGATGAGGACGCCGGGCAGGATGCCCACGAGGATGATGTCCTTCATGGCCATGTCCTTGCCCAGCACGGTGCGCAGGGCGCGGGGCTCGGGCCGCTTGCCTTCCTCCTCGAGGTCCTCGACCTCCTGGGTGTCGCGCCAGATGTTGGCGATGTTGCGGCAACCCATCACCGACAGACTGATCGGCATCATGATCTGGACGATCCAGATCGGGATCGGGAACACGCCCTCCTTGTCGCCCCACTCGCGGGACTCCAGGGTCAGGTCCAGGCAGACGCGCGCCAGCACGAAGCAGAAGCCCGCGGCGATGACGTTGGAGAAGAACGCCGCGATCTTCTTGCCGCTGGCCGTCGTGGCCCGGCCGGCCACGTCGATGGCCAGGTGCTTGCGCTGCTTGGTGGCGATGCTGGCGCCGAGGAAGCCGGCCCAGATCATCAGGAACAGCGCCAGCTTGGTCGCCCAGGACCACTGCAGGTCGATGAAGTCGAACCAGCGGTCCACCGCCGTGACGAACACGGCCGAGACCATGACGAGCAGGCTGACCACGAGCATCACGCGCTCGACGAAGTAGACCACCTTGTCCACCAGCCGCCACACGACGCGGATGGTGGCGAACACGGTGGTGAACGCCATGACGATGACGAAGATGATCTGGGTCAGGATGAACCGGATGATGGCCCAGAAGCCGGCCCAGGCCATGGAAGACAGGTTGAAGATCTGCTTGAGCATCTACTTGTACATCCCGTCGAGGAGGTCCCAGTACATTTCGGTGCAGACCTTGCGCTTGACCTTGAGGGTCGGCGTCAGCTCCTCACCCACCTCGAAGTCCCGCTCCAGGATCTTGTAGTACTTGATGGTCTCCCACGAGGGGAGCTTCTTGTTCTTCTCCTTCATGATCTCGCCGACCTTGTAGACGATGCGATCGTGGCGCGTGAGCTCGGGGAAGCTCTCGAACTCGAGCTCCTTGTCCTCGGCGTACTTGGTGACCTCGGGCTCGTCGAGGGTGACCAGGGCCACGAGGTACTTGCGCTTGTCGCCGTACACCATGACCTGGCTGACCCAGGGGTCCTGCTTGAACCAGTTCTCGATGTTCTGCGGCGCGATGTTCTTGCCGCCCGCGGTGACGATGATGTCCTTCTTGCGGTCGGTGATGCGCAGGAAGCCGTCGTCGTCGAACTCGCCGATGTCGCCGGTGTGGAACCAGCCGTCGACGATCTCCTCGGCCGTGGCCTCGGGGCGCTTGTAGTACTCGCGCAGGACGTTGGGGCCGCTGATCAGGATCTCGCCGTCGTCGGCGATCTTGATGCTCACCCCCGGCATGGGCTTGCCCACCGTGCCGAAGCGGAACGCGTCGGGGGTGTTGAGGTTGGACGCGGCCATGGTCTCGGTCAGGCCGTAGCCCTCGAGCACCAGGATGCCGCAGCTGTGCATGAACTCGGCGATCTCGCGGGGCAGGGGGGCCCCGCCGGAGATGAAGAAGCGGAGCTTGCCGCCGAACAGCTTGCCCAGCTTGTTCAGCACCAGCATGTTCGCCATCTCGCCCAGCAGCACCAGGTGCGGGTACTTCCACCAGGCCCAGCTGCCGCGCTGCTTGGCGCGGCTGATCCAGGCGCCGACGGTGGTGGCGAAGAAGAACAGCTGCTTGCCCAGGCGCGTGCCGTTCTGGATCTTCGAGGTGATCTGGGCGTAGACCTTCTCGTAGATGCGGGGCACGGAGAACACGAACGTCGGCTGGATCTCCGCCATGTTCTGCATCACCGCGGCGATGCTGTCGGCGAACGAGATGATGAACCCCTGCTTGAGCGTCGCCAGATACCCCAGCCGCGCGAAGATGTGCGCCATGGGCAGGAACAGCAACGTCTCGTCGGAGGTGTCCACGTACATCACCTGGGACACCGAGCCGATCTCGAACAGCACCGCGTCGTGGGTCAGCAGCGCGCCCTTGGGGCGGCCGGTGGTGCCGGAGGTGTACACGATGGTCGCCACGTCGTCGCGGTCCACCGCGTCGATGCGGGGCTGGAGCAGGTCCGGGTCGGCCTCGAGGAGCTCGCGGCCCGCGTCCTGGTAGCGGTTGATGGCGAAGACGAGCTCGTCGTCGAACCGCACCTTGCCGGTGAACTGCACGACCCGGTCCAGCGCCTCGAGCTCGCCCTGGATCTGCAGCACCTTGGACAGCTGCTCGCCGTCCTCGACGAACACCACCTTGGCGCCGCTGTGCTCGAGGATGTACTGCACCTCGTCGGGCAGGTTGGACTGGTAGATGGGGACCGTCACCGCGCCGATGAGCAGGTTGGCCAGGTCGGCCACGGCCCAGTCCATACGGCTGTTGGACAGGATCGCGACCCGGTCGCCGTGCTCGACGCCGTCGTCCACGAGCTTCGCCGAGGTCTCCCGGACCCTCTTGTACAGGTCCTGCCAGTCGATGCTGACCCACTCCCCCTTGTCGGGGTCTTTCTGGCGCATGCACGTGTTGTCGTCGAAGCGCTCCACCGCCTGCAGGAACAGCTGGCCCGTGGATCGGAGCTCTGAAATGTCGATGCGGTCGGTCACCGTCGCCCTCCCGTCGCTCGGATGAGGTCCCCCCGGTAGGAGCTGCGTGGCCGACTACTTCGCAGCGGCCTCCCGCTGCTGGGCGAGGTACGCGTCCCGGTCGGCCTGGGGCATGGCGCGCCACATCTTCACGGCGGCCTTGACCTTGTTGATGGTCCCGGAGCCGATCTCACCGGCGAGCTCGCCCGGCACGCCCTTGCACTGCTCCTGGAACACGGCGCGCTCGGCGTCGGTCATGTCGTAGATCGAGATGCCGCTCTCCTGGAACATCTCCAGCAGGCCCGGCGTGAGGTCGCGGACGTTCTGCCGGCCGTTCATGGTCTCTGCGGTGCGGTTGCCGATGAGGATGGCCTGCAGATCCGCGGGCAGGGAGTCGAAGAACTCCTTATTGTACATGATGGCGGCCGGTTGGTAGATGTGGTTCGTGATCGTGTAGTGGTTCACGCCCTCGTACCAGCCGGTGGCCGCGGTGAACAGCGGCGTGTTCGAGAACCCGTCGACCATGTTCGTCTGCAGCGCGCTGAGCACCTCGGGCACGGGCATCGAGATGGCCTGGGTCTCCAGGGCTCCGTACATCGCCAGGTGCACCGGCGACTCCTGGGAGCGCATCTTCATCTCCTGCAGGTCGGCCGGCGTGTGGATCGGCTTGGACTTCGTCGCGAAGCTGTGCCAGCCGTTCTCGTGCCACTGGGCCAGCTCGAAGCCGGCGCCGCCGAGCGCCGCGTACATGTCGGTCCACAGGTGCTGGTCCAGCGTGTAGTCGGCCTCCTCGTTGCTGTTGAACATGAAGGGCAGCTCGAACACCTGGAACTGGGGCAGGCCCAGACCCTCGGCGACTGCGGCCGTGGAGCCGCCCCAGCCCTGGATCTGGTTCCGGCGAGCCTTGCGCACCGTCTCCACCTCGCCGCCGAGGTTGCCGCTGGGGAACAGCTTGAACTTGATGCGCCCGCCGCTCTCGGCCTCGACGCGCTTCTTGATGGCGTTGAGCTGGTCGGTCCACGGCGTGTCCTGGGGGGCCACCGTGGCGAACTTGAGGGTGAACTCGGCGTCCTGGGCGTCGGCGCTGCGCTGCCAGGCGCTGGACGCGATCAGGCCGACGACGCCCGCGGCGACGATCAGGATGGTGAACGGGATGTTCCTGGAAGTACGCATATTCGGTCTCCTGCGTGACGCGCACCCCTCACGTGCGTGGACGCGCGCCCGTCGCGTGAATTCAATCTAGAAGAGGTCGTCGATCTGGTCGAGCAGGTTCTGGGCCTTGGTCTGCTCCAGGCGCAGCTCCGGGGCGATCTCGGGGAGCACCTCGGGATCGGCGGCGAGCACCTCGTCACACAGGCGCTGGAACAGCTCACGGTCCTGGGACTTGGTGGCGTAGTACTGGGCCATCAGGACCTTGGTGCCCAGGTAGTTCGGTGCGATGGCCAGAGAAGCCTCGAAGTGGGCCAGGGACAGCTCCATGTCGCCGCCGAACGCGGCCGGGGCCTTGGCGTAGTAGGTGCCCAGCAGGCGGTCACCGGCGCCGTACAGGAAGTTGGCGTCCGTGGCCTGGATCCAGTCGGCGAGGGCCTTGAGCTTGGACTTGTTCTTGACGATGTAGGTGAAGCCCTTGGTGGCGGACCACTTGCCCAGGTTGGCGTACACCCAGTACGTGGCGTCCATGTCGTCCACGCCGAGGGAGTCGAGGCACTTGTAGTCCTTGGTCTTGCCGCCGTCGAGGCACGCGGTGAAGGCGTCGTTGGCCGCCATGCCGCGCTCGCCGTAGGCCGCGCCCGCGTCGTACGTGGCGAGGATCGTCTCCTCGTCGGTCTGGTGGGCGGCGAGCATGTAGTGGGCCCGCGCCAGCATCGCCAGCACACCGGCGTTGTTGGGATCGATACCGACGTACTCCTCCCACTTGCCGATGGCGGCCTGGATCTGGGCCACGTCGTCGCGCTGGGCCCACGCGGCCTCGGCGTCGATGAGCAACTGCTGCTCGGGGGTCACCGCCGCGGCGTCCGCCTTGACGTAGTTGGTCTTGCGGTTGCCGCAGCCCGCGATGATGCCGAGGACGGCCAGGGTGATGATGGAAACCTGGAACCACTGGATGATGCGCATGTTCGAACCCTCCTCCTCCATGGTCTGGGGGAGGCCGGAAGATAGCACACCTGTGGTGCGAGGGGGACACGAACAGGGGTGGGGAGGTCAGTGCAGTTCGAGGCGCAGCGCGTAGTCGCTGGGGACGCTGTGGTCACAGCCCACGGCGACGGCCACGTCCGTGCCGTCGAGGAACGTCGAGTGGCTCGCCAGGGTCTCGGGGTACGCGTGGCTCACGGCCGACTCGTTGATCAGGGACAGCTCCGAGCCGGACTGCACGAACACCACCAGGTCCAGATCGCAGTCCGCGTCCCAGTCGCAGGCGGGATCGTCCTCCTCGGCGCAGTTGGCGTCGCCGGACGGGCTCACCGTCCACTCCAGGATGCCTTCCAGGGAGACGTCCTCGGCCACGCGGAACCCCACCCAGTCCACGTCTCCGGAGTACCAGCCGAAGTGGTACGGCATCTGACTGTCGGGCTCGCCGTCGCCGTCGCCGTCGTAGTCGTGCAGGGGCCAGTCGGGCCAGGGGGAGGCCTCGTCCACGCCGCAGCTGTGGGCGAACCCGTAGAACTCCACGGCGGTACCGGACGCCAGGGAGCCGATGTCCTGGATGGCCTCGCGGTCCAGGCTCTCGTCCTCGAAGATCACCAGGCGCTGGGTGATGGCGTCGGGGTCCTCCCCCGCATCCTCGTGCAGGTAGCGGGGCCAGTCCTCGCAGCCGAGGCACAGCGTCGCCAGGAGGCCGAGCAGCGCGGCGGCAGTGGTTCGAATCACCCTGAGCTTCCTCCCGCGACGATTCTACCCGAAGCGGTGGTGTCCATGCCTCAGTCCAGGTACATGATGCCGCTGGCCACCGAGCGCCCGATGCCGACCACCATGGCGCCGCTGGCGGCCGGGACCTCGGTGACCACGTAGCACTCCGGCTCCACGACGAATGCCATCGCGGTGCTGTACCCCGTGAGGTACGTCCCGGGCACGACCATCCCCTGGCCGCTGTTGAAGTGGCACAGCACGCTCTCCCAGTAGGCCCCGGTGTCGTCGTGGACGTTGACGTTGATCACCGCCGGCGCGCACGAACCCTGCACGTTCACCTGCAGCCCACCGGACAGCTGGGCGGGTGAGATGTGCCCGGGGGCCAGCGAGGGCTGGGGCTGCGTGACGGGGGGCACGACCAGGGCCGAGGAGAGGTTCTCGGCGGCGAGGTCCGCGCCGCCCGGGATCGTCAGGGTGTACGCGCCAGGCTGGTAGTCGGCCAGGTTGGTGCTCTCGTACAGGTAGTAGTGCTTCACGGACGGCAGCGTGAGGTTGCTGGGGCCCTGCAGCGACACCGACGTCCCCGCGTCGTAGGGGGAGATGCTGGTGGAGCCCCAGTCCGTGGGATAGGTGTACGTGATGCAGTTGCCCGGTGCCGGCAGGAGGTTGCCCCACGAAAGCTGGGCGTAGGAGTCCATCTCCATGGGCGTGAAGAAGTAGGCGATGGACGCCACGTAGGAGTCTGGCGGCGGATCTCCGTAGGCCTCGGGGTACAGGTGCTCGAAGCGGGTCAGCTCGACGGTGTAGGTGGTCAGATCGGAGAGGTCGTCCTCGTAGGTGAACCCGTCCTCCAGGATGCCCACTCCGTTGGAGTTCTCCACGGTCACGTTGACCGCGCCCGGGCCGCTCGCCGCGGGGACCGTCACGGTGCACTCGTTGTTCACGCACTCGGTCACCGGCGCCACCGCTCCGGCGAAGTAGATGTTGGTGTCCTGGACCGTCGTGAAGTTCGCGCCGAACACCCTCGCGGGGTAGCCGCCGTTGACGATGCCCACGTTGGGCGACACGGCGGAGACCTGCACGGTGCCGCTGGGGGTGAAGTCGTCGTCGTCGCCCACGTCGTCGTCGCTGGACGCGTCGTCGTCGTCGCTGGACGCGTCGTCGTCGCTGGACACGTCGTCGTCCCCCGGGAATCCCAGCTGACACGCCGCGCCCCAGACGCCGAAGGCGAGGAGGAGGGCCAGCGCCGTCGCCCGCATCAGGAGGGTGGAAGCGAGCCGCTGGCGTCGGTTCGGTGGTCTGCAGATCATCGTCAGCCTCGGTTGCACAGCTGCCATATCCTAGCACCAACGATCCAGGCCGGTGCAGGGTAATCGCGCGCCCACGTGTGCCCCCGAGTTCCCACGACGCAGCCCCGATTGACAGTGCCGATGCCAGGGTAGCAAGCTCTACCCATGCCGGAATCCAAGCTCTCTCCGCTGTTCGATCTCGATCCCGAGTCCCGCGCCCTGCTCGAGCGGTACCGCTTCGACGCGCCCACGTTCGACCGCCTCGCCGCCCGGCTACGGCGGCAGGGACTCGAGGGCATGGACAACCGCCTCGACGTGTCGGTGGAGCCGCCGCAGGCGGACGATCTGGTCTCCATGGCGGAACCGGGCGACGACGACCGCGAAGCGATGGTGGAGCGGGGCCTGCAGGCCGTCCGTGACGGCGCCTTCGCGGCCGTCGTACTCAACGGCGGCATGGCCACGCGGTTCGGTGGCGCGGTCAAGGGGACCGTGGAGGTCCTCCCCGGCCGGTCCTTCCTGCAGCTCGCCGCCCAGGGGGTGGCGGAGCTGGCCGCCCGCGCCGGAGGCGAGATCCCGTTTCTGCTCATGAACAGCTTCGCGACCGCCGGCGCCACCGCCGACCACCTCGAGGCAACCGACAACCTGGGGTATCCCGTCAACCTGTTGCGCAGCTTCGAGCAGTCCGTCAGCCCCCGCCTCACCCCGGAGGGTGACCTCCACATCGGAGCCGACGGTCGCGCGAGCCTCTACGGTCCGGGCCACGGGGACTTTCCCGACGCCCTGCGCAACAGCGGCGCCCTCGACTGGCTGCGCAGCCGCGGAGTCCGGCACGTCGCCATGTACAACGTCGACAACCTCGGCGCCCGGCCCGATCCCGTCATCCTCGGACACCACGTCGAGTCCGGCCGCGTCACCACCGCCGAGCTGGTGCGCAAGAACCCTGGCGACGAGGGCGGTGGCCCGGCCCACGTGGACGGCCACCTCGAGATCGTCGAGGACTTCCGTTTCCCCGCGGACTTCGAACGGGCCTCGGTCCCGGTGTTCAACTGCAACACCTTCATCTTCGACCTCGACGTCCTCTCCCGTCCCCTGCCCCTCGACTGGTTCGCCGTCCTCAAGAGGGCCGACGACCGCGACGTGGTCCAGTTCGAACGCCTCGTCGGTCAGGTCACCGCCTTCGTCGATGCCCAGTTCCTCGTGGTCCCGCGCGAGGGCGCGCGCTCGCGGTTCCTTCCTGTCAAACGCCCCGCCGACCTGGACGCGGTGCGATCCGTGGTCGAGGAGATGTACGGATAGTTCGCCCGGCTGTGTAGCGCCTGGACACTCTGTACAGAACCTGACCAGTAACTGAACACGCGATCCGCCGTTTCCCCCCAAAAAACGCTCATATACCCCTTTTTGCGAGTTGGCACGGTCCTCGCAGTTACCCAGAGACGAACGCACACAAAGAAGCCACCAAACGGACCTGGGAGAAAGACAATGACCCGCACCCTGACCATCGCCGCCATCATCGCCTTCGCCGCCACCTTCACCGCCTGCACCACCGAGTTCGACACCTCCACGGGCGACGACGCCTTCGTGGCCGACCACGGCCCGAGCTACTCCCCCGACGGCGTGCTCGACGCGCAGGTCAATCTCTACGATCGCGAGAGCGACTCGCTGGCCGACAACTCCCTGTCCGGTCCGACCCTCGAGGGCGCCGCGCCCCACATGAGCGCCATCGAGCTGACCGCCGGCCAGGAGCTGGTCCGGGCCATCGACCAGGGCGTCGTGGACCACTTCGAGTTCGCCACCCAGTGGGACATGAAGTACGACGTCATCATCAACACCGCCACGGGCAACGTGGACCTGTACACCCACCTCTCCGACAGCATCTCCACCCTCGAGTGGACCTGTAACTCCGACAAGGCCGGCGAAGGCGTGGACTTCTGCAACCTCACCGGCGGCACCTCCGGCCAGTACTACGCCCTCGCCGAGGGCGTGGACGCCAGCGTCTACTCCATCCTGCTGGTCGAGAGCCCCATCACCTGCGGCGCCGGCGCCCCCGGCGTCTGCGGCCCCGCCTGCCCCTGCGGCCTCGACGAGGGCACCTGCGACGCCGACGAGGACTGCGCCGGCGGACTCAGCTGCGACAACAACGTGTGCTCCTACTAGGCGACTGGTAGGCTTCTTGGAGCCGGCGCCGCAATCTTGCGGCGCCGGTCTTCGTTTGGGGCTACACCTCGGGAAATCCCACCTCCAGAATCTCCCCAGCCTCCACGTCCACCAGCAGCACCCCGTCCACGTCGTACGCGAGCGAGTACTCCAGCAGCTGCCGCCTCGTGGGAGGGTAGGTGGGATCGGGCGCGAGCTGGCCGGTCTTGACCTCGGCGACGTAGGTGCGGCGGAAGCGGCTGACGAGGTAGTCGGCGCGGACCTGGACCTCCACGTCGCGGCCGTCCACCAGCATCCACCAGGTCTCGCTCGCCTGCCCGGCGTCGATGCGGAAGCCCGCGCGGCGTAAGAGACGCTGGGCGCGCTCTTCACCACGACGTGCGCGCCGCTGGCGCCGATGGTTGGCCCGGCGGGTGCCCGTGCGCGCCACCCAGAGGGCTCCGAACAGCACGAGCACGGCAGCGGCGAGGACCAGGATCAGGATGTGTTCGAATCCCATGTCAGCAGGGTAGGGGAGTGCAGCGTCAGGCTCTGTCGCCTCCCCCCAAAAATCCAAAATCCAGAATCCAAAATCCCCACCGCAGGCAGACGTGACTTCGCGTGCGCACAGCGCTATCCTTCGGCCGCCCGCGGTTCACCCGGGGTGAGAAGAAACCGCGCCGGCCACCGCGCCGGTTGAGAAAATCGAGGAGTCATCATGGGTAAGAAGGTCACGCTGCAGATCGGCTACAGCCAGGAGCACATTCCCGTCGAGATCGACGAGGACCGCATCGCGGGCGTCTACTACCCCAACAAGGTCGACGTGGGTGACGAGGCGGACACCATCCGCGGCGCCCTGGCCAACCCGGTGGATTCCCCCGACTTCGCCGAGTTCCTCGAGGGCCCCGGCAAGGTCCTGGTCATCGTCAACGACGGTACCCGGCCCACCCCCACGGCCAAGGTGCTCGACGAGATCGGCGAGGATCTCGAGGCGGTCAACCCCGACTACATCATCGCCACCGGCGTGCACCGCGCGCCCACCGAGGACGAGCTGGACTTCATCTTCGGCGACTGGAAGGAGAAGATCCGCGACCGTCTCCACATCCACGACAGCCGCGACGACTCCGTGATGGTCAAGCTGGGCACGTCCCGCGCGGGCACCGAGATGTGGGTCAACCGCATCGGCGTCGAGGCGGACAAGATCGTGATCATCGGCTCGGTCGAGCCCCACTACTTCGCGGGCTTCACCGGCGGCCGCAAGGCCTTCCTGCCGGGCATCGCCAGCTTCAAGACCATCGAGCAGAATCACCAGTACGCCCTGCGCCCCGCCTCCCACTCCCTGGCCCTGGACGGCAACCCGGTGCACGACGACATGGTGGACGCCCTCAAGGAGGTCGTCGAGAAGCCCATCTTCTCCATCCAGACCGTCCTGGACCGCGACCGCAAGCTGTACGCCGTCACAGCGGGCCACATCCACGGCTCCTTCGACGCGGCCATCGACGCCGCCAACGAGGTGTTCTGCGTGGAGATCCCGAGCCGCGAGGACATCGTGCTGTCCGTGGCGCCGTACCCGATGGAGATCGACCTGTACCAGTCCCAGAAGTGCCTGGACAACGGCAAGCTGGCGCTGGAGGACGACGGCATCCTGATCGCCATCATGCCGTGCCGCACCGGCATCGGTGAGGAGAGCTTCTTCAACCTGCTGTCGGGCCAGGAGACGCCGCAGCTGGTGCTCGAGGAGATCGACAAGGGGTTCAAGCTCGGCTACCACAAGGCCGCCAAGATGGCCGAGATCATGTGCCGCGCGAACATCTGGGCCATCTCCAACCTGGAGCCCGAGAAGCTCGAGAAGATCTTCATCCGCCCCGTGCCCTCCATCCAGCAGGCGCTGGACGAGGCGCTCGAGCGCAAGCCCGACGGCAAGGTGGTCTTCCTGATGGAAGGCTCCATCACGGTGCCGAACATCACGGGCTGAGGCGCGCATGAAGCTGCGGATCAACGGCGAGGAGCGGGAGTTCGAGCGGACTCTCACGGCCGCCGAGCTGCTGGCCGAGCTGGGTATCGGCGAGCAGGGCACCGCGGTGATCCGCGACGGCAACGTCATCACTCCGGCGGACTACGCCACCACACCCCTCGAGGACGGCGACGACCTGGACCTCGTCCGCATGGTCGGCGGCGGCTAGGAGAGCGCGCCCTTGTCCAACGATCCGCTGGTCATCGCCGGCAGGACCTTCCACAGCAGGCTGCTCACCGGGACCGGCAAGTTCGGCGGTCCGGACGTGCTGCGCGACGCCACCGTGGCCTCGGGGACCGAGATCGTCACCGTGGCCGTGCGGCGCGTGGACCTGAACGACCCCGAGGACCGCACCCTGGCGGCGCTGGACCCGGACAAGGTCCTGGTCCTCCCCAACACCTCGGGCGCGCGCGATGCCGACGAGGCCGTGCGGACCGCCAAGGTGGCCTCGGTCATCGTGGGCCACAGGTGGGTCAAGCTGGAGGTGACGCCGGAGCCGGACTTCCTGCTTCCGGACCCCGTGGAGACGCTCAAGGCCGCCCAGATCCTCGTGGAGCGCGGCTTCACGGTGCTGCCGTACATGAACGCCGATCCCATCCTCGCGCTGCACCTGCAGGAGGCCGGGTGCGCCACGGTGATGCCCCTGGCCGCGCCCATCGGCTCGAACAAGGGGCTGCGCACGGCCGACCAGATACGCATCATCGTCCAGCAGGCGCGCGTGCCGGTGGTCGTGGACGCAGGTCTCGGGGCGCCGTCCCACGCGGCGGCCTCCATGGAGCTCGGCGCGGACGCCTGCCTGGTCAACACGGCCATCGCCACGGCCGGGGACCCAGCGGGCATGGCCCGTGCGTTCGCGGCAGCCGTCGAGGCCGGGCGGGGTGCCTACCTCGCCGGGCTGGCCGGGGCGTCGGCGCGGGCCAGCGCCTCGAGCCCGCTGACCGGCTTCCTCGGCGACGAATGATCCCCTCCTGGAACGAGGCCGACCTCCTCGATCCCGACACCTGGGAGCTCTTCTCCGGGGCGGTCCGCTCGGCGGGTGACGCCGACGTCCGGCGCGCCCTGGCGGCCGAGGAGATCGCCCCCAGGGACCTGGCAGCCCTGCTCTCCCCCGCCGCCTCGGGACACCTCGACGAGATGGCCCGAAGAGCGCGCGAGACCACGCTGCGGCGGTTCGGCCGGGTGGTCGTCCTGTACGTGCCGTTCTACCTCTCAAATGAGTGTGTAAACCACTGTACATATTGCTACTTTGCCCATGGTGTAGATCTCACTCGAAGTACGCTCTGTGCCGGTGAAGTGGACTCGGAGGTGGCCCGCCTGAAGGCGGCCCGCTTCGACCACGTGCTGCTGCTGACCGGGGAGGATCGCCGCGCCGCGCCGCCCGGGTACATCCGCGACGCGGTGGCCACCTGCCACGGCCGGTTCAGCTCGGTGGGGGTGGAGATCTACCCCATGGATCGCGACGAGTACGCCGACCTCGTCCGGGCGGGCTGCGACGCCATCACCCTGTACCAGGAGACCTACCACCAGCCCACCTACGCGGCTGCTCACCCCCGGGGCCCGAAGCGGGACTTCGCCGCGAGGCTCCGCGCGCCGTCCCTGGCTGCGGACGCAGGCATGCGGTCGGTGGGCATCGGCGCGCTGCTCGGCCTGGCAGACTGGCGGGTCGAGGGGTTGTGCATGGCGGCCCACGGCAAGGCCCTGCGGCGCGACCACTGGCGATCACGGCTCTCCATCGGGTTCCCCCGGCTGCGAGAGGGGCCGGGTGCGCTGCAACCGCTGCGATCCCTCTCGGAGCGAGATCTGGCCCAGATGCTGTGGGCCATGCGGCTCACCTTCCCCGACGCCGATCTGGTCCTGTCCACCCGGGAGCGCCCCGAGTTCCGCGACCACATGGTCGGCCTCGGCGTCACCCGTATGAGCGCTGGCAGCAAGACCCAGCCCGGGGGTTACGCAGGCGTCTCGGACGCAGGCGAGCAGTTCGCCATCACCGACGACCGCTCACCCGCCGAGGTGGCGGCCATGATCGAGGCCCGCGGCTGCGAGGCGGTCTGGAAGGACTGGGACCGGGAATTCCTGGCCTGACCGGGCGCTGACTGAGGCTTCATTCATTAGCCCTGCCGATCACCGTTCGTACGCGAAAGAAAAACATTTGTCAGGGAACGCGCCCTCGCGTGCGTGCGCCCGTTGACACCCACCCCCTACGGGGGTAAAACCGCCTTCCTTCGCCGGGATCCGGCTTGGTCTGAAAAACGGGGCGATAGCCCCTGGGATGAATCGAAAAACGGAACTTCAAACCAACTCTAGGTGAGGTAACCAAACATGGGCATGAACGTCGTCGAGAAGATCCTGCGGCCCCACGTGGTCGAGGGCGAGTACGTCATCGGACAGGAGATCGGTATCCGTATCGATCAGACCCTGACCCAGGACGCCACGGGCACCATGGCCTACCTGCAGTTCGAGGCCATGGGCATCCCCCGGGTCAAGACCGATCTGTCGGTGAGCTACATCGACCACAACACCGTCCAGGTGGGCTTCGAGAACGCCGACGACCATCGGTACCTGATGTCCATCGCCAAGAAGATCGGTGTTCAGCTGTCCCGTCCGGGCAACGGCATCTGCCACCAGCTCCACCTGGAGCGGTTCGGCAAGCCGGGCACGACGCTGCTGGGCTCCGACTCCCACACCCCCACCGGCGGCGGCATCGGCCAGATCGCCATGGGCGCGGGTGGCCTGGACGTGGCCGTGGCCATGGGCGGCGGCGCCTTCTCCATCAACGCCCCGCGGGTCGTCAAGGTCAACCTGACCGGCGAGCTGCAGGACTGGGTCGCGGCCA
>CAYRNR010000159.1:0-12280 GCA_964425605.1 uncultured Rickettsiales bacterium
GATCCGCGCGGACCTGGCCGTGGACACGGTGGAGACCTCCTACGACGACGCGGTCGCGCGCGGCGCCATGGCCCTGTTCGGCGAGAAGTACGGCGACGAGGTCCGCATGGTGGAGGTCCCGGGGACCTCGGTGGAGCTGTGCGGTGGCACCCACTGCTCCCGCACGGGCGAGATCGGCCTGTGCAAGGTCATCTCCGAGGGCAGCGTCGCCCAGGGCGTCCGCCGGCTCGAGGCCGTCACCGGCCGCGGCGCCGAGGCGCACGTGCGCGAACTCGAGGAGCTACGCGCCGCCGTGGCCGGCATGCTCAAGGCGCAGCCGGGGGAGGTCCACGACCGCGTGGCCAAGCTCGTGGCCGACCGCCGCGCCCTGGCCAGGCAGATCGACGAACTCAAGGCGCGCCTCGCGGCGGGGGACACCGGCGGCTCCACCGACCCGGTCGAGGTGGACGGCGTGCAGGTCATCGCCGCCGAGGTGGAGGCCGACGCCAAGGTCCTGCGCGAGCAGGCGGACCGTCTGATGGAGAAGCTCGGCAGCGGCGTGGTGGTGCTGGCCGCCCGCGACGAGCGCAGCGCCCGGATCGTGGTCAAGGTGAGCCGCGACCTCACCGACCGCTTCCACGCCGGGAAGATCGTGGCCCAGCTCGCCGCGGACGTGGGCGGCAAGGGTGGCGGCCGTCCCGACATGGCCCAGGCCGGGGGCAAGACCCCCGACGGGCTGCCGGCGGCCCTGGAGCGCGTATCCGCCATCCTCGAGAGCGCCTGATCCCCCCGCAGTGGTACACTCCTCAGGTATGCGGTCACCGTCCGATCGCCCACGAGAAGGACACGCGATGCGTACCGTAACCCTGCTGCTGTTGACGGGTGTCGCCCTGACCACCCTGCCCGCGGACCTCGCCCGCGCCACGCCCATGGAGCCCCCCCTGGTGGCCCGCGATGAGGTGGACATCCCCATCACCCTGGCCATGGGTGGGCTGTGGCTGGTCACCGAGCTGGGCCTCAAGGACCAGTTCTCGGCGCCGGCCTTCGACGGCTCTCGGTACGAGCACATCGGTGACATGGACCGCTCGGTCATCGGCAACTGGGCGCCCTCCCTGGACAAGGCCTCGGACGTCCTGCTCGTGACCTGCTTCGTCGCGCCGTTCCTGTTCAACAACATCGACCACGCCATCTGGGGCAAGGACCGCGCCCAGATCGGCCGCTGGATCTGGTCCGACGTGCTGATCATCCTCGAGGCCGTCGCCTTTGCGGGCGCCATCACCAACGTGGCCAAGTGGGCCTTCGCCCGGCACCGCCCGTTCAACTACATCAGCATGCACGACACCGCGCAGTACGACGCCATCCAGCAGGACGAGGAGCTCCGCTCCTCGCTCCAGGAGGCCATGGAGAGCCAGAATGCCGCCCTGAGCTTCTGGTCCGGGCACACCACGTTGGCATTCACCGCCCTGTGCGCATCGGCGACCCTGCTGACGTCCAAGCACCTCGACGGCCACCCCGCGCCCCTGTTCGCCCTGTGGGGTGGCACCATCGCCGCGGGGATCGCCGTGGCCGCCCTGCGCGTCGAATCCGGCATGCACTTCCCCTCCGACGTCATCGTCGGCGCCCTCATGGGCTCCGCCATCGGCATCGTCGTGCCGGCCCTGCACCGCAACCGCGCCCTGGCCCCCGTGGCCGTGTCCCCGCTGGCGCTGCGCGAGGGGGGCGGGCTCGCGTTCACCGCCGTCTGGTAGGCGACCGCGACACCCTGTCACCTCCAGGTGACACCTCGACCGAACGCCGCGCGAACTCTGTCACACTCGATCGCACGACATCTCCGCATCTGCCGAGAATTCTGCGCCCTGGCACGGGCCTTGCTCTTCTGACGAGGTAACAGGACCGAGGCCCGGTCGCTTCGAATCTGCGTGCCCACACACGGCGAACCGGGTCAGCGGCGGCGGGAATGATCCCGCCGCCGCACGATCCGTTCTGTCTCCTTCGAAGGGCTCAGGGGATGGGCTCGCCCAGCACGGCGGCGGCCCGAGCGTGGGCCTCTCCCTCGGGCACCCCCAGCGTCGCGAGGCGTCGCACGAAGGCATCGACATCTTCGACACGCCCCGCAGCACGGGCCACGGCCACGGCGTGGATGGTGACGTCGATCTCACGATTGGGGGCGAGGGCGGCGGCGCGCCGCAGATCCTCCAGCGCCTCGTCGTATCGCCCGAGGGCCCGGCAGCAGGTGGCCCGGTTGACATACAGGGTCCAGCTCGGCTCGAGCCCCAGCTCGAGGCCGGTGTCGATGGCGTGCAACGCCGCGGTCGTGTCGCCCAGGGTCAGGTGCATCGCGGCCAGCTGCCCGTATGCGGCCGGGTACGGCCAGCGCGCCGAGGCAGCGCGTTCGAACGCCACGACGGCCTCGGCGGGCCGGCCCTCGGCGGCCAGGCTCTTGCCCAGTTCGTGGGAGGAGAGGCCCGACGGATCACGCCGTTCGGACTGGCGCATCAGCGCGGTCTGGTCCTGCCACCGCGGCAGGGTCATCACGTTCGTGGCCAACGCCACGCAAACGAACAGCGCGCCGAGGGGGACGGTGAAGCGCGCGGGGCCGCGGGAGACGACCACCCCGGCGGCGAGCGCCAGCCCGATCATGGGGAGGTAGACGAAGCGGTCCGACAGGAACCCCGTGCGCACCACGGTGGGCAACGCCGCGACGAGCCCGACGACGGTCAGGGCGAGGCCCGGACGGATCGCGCGGTACCGCTTGCACGCCACGACGACCGTCGCCAGCGCCAGGGCCAGCGCGGGCACACACCACCACGCCTCCTGCGCCGCGCGCAGGGGACGCCAGGCGCCCACCGAGACGGGGAGCGCGGCCACGCTGGCGTAGTGCGCCCAGAACGCCGCGATGGTCCAGCCGCCGGGCACGCCCACGCCGGGGGGGAAGCCCGCGCCCGCCACGCCGATGCGCAACGTCCCGTAGGCGATCACGGCCCCCGCCAGGGCGGCCCAGGGCAGCGGCCGCGGCTTGCGCTGGTCCAGGTCCCACGCCAGGGCGAACAGGATGACTGCGCCGGCATTCTCCTTGAACAGCAGCCCGACGAGCAGCGCGGCCGACGCCAGGAGCCATCGACCGCGCACCCACATCAGCGCGCACGCCGCAACGAACAGCGCGGCCCACAGGTCGTTGACCGCCGCCACGAATGCGATGGCCTCCTGCTGCATCGGGTGCAGGAGGAACACGAGCATGGCCAGCGCGGCGCTGCCTCGGTTCACCGGGGTCGGATCACCGCCGATCACGGCACGCGCCAGCACCCAGACCAGCGCACCGACGGCCAGGTGGAGCACCACGTTGATGCCGTGGAACACCATCGTGGAGGGCCCTACCAGCTGGTGCACGACCATGAAGTGCAGCGCCGTCAGGGGCCGGTAGTACCCGCTGTCCCCCGGGGTTATCGCCCACAGGTCGCGGGTGAAGACGGACGCCAGGCTCTCGCCGCCGCGTTCGTCCAGACCCACGATCAACAGCCCGTCGTCGAGGGTGAAACCCGCGACGATCAGGCTGGCGTACACGGCGAGGCCCAACCCCGCACAGAGGACCGGATCGAGCCAGGGGCGGTCCCGCAGTGCCGTGGTCACGGATGACGCAGGAGTGGACATGGAGGCTGGACGTTACCATCGATCACCAGCCGCTCCCAGGAGGGGTTCGTGAGTTTCCATTCCGCTCCTCTCCCCGGGTAGACTGGAGCCCTCGCGCCAGGGAGGGCCATGACACCCATCGAGCTGGTCTATCTGGGGAGCCTGCTGCTCGGCGGCGGCTACCTGGCCATCGCTTCGGTGCTGCACTTCGTCGCCGGAGATCACGGCGGCGGCCACGACGCCGACGTGGACGCGGGCGGCGTGGACACGGGCATCGACGTGGACACGGGCATCGACGTGGACGCGGGTATCGACGTGGACCACGGCGGCCTCGACCTGGATCACGGCGGGTTCGACGTGGACGTGGGGATCGACGCTGACGGTGACCTCGACGCGGGTGATCTGGACGCGAACAACGAACTCGCCGCCGAGGTCGCCCAGGCCGGCAACCACGCGCTGACCCACCACGACACCGAACCGCGCGGCGTGAGCTTCTTCAGCCCCCTGGTGCTGTCCACGCTGCTGTTCAGCTTCGGCCTGATGGGCTTCGTCGTCCACCACTGGATCGTCGGGCTGGCCCTGGTCTCCCTGGCGGCGGCGGCCGCGGCTGCCGCCCTCGGCGGCGGGTCCACCTACTGGGGCATCAACCGCCTGAGCCAGGTGGAGGGGGGCAGCGAGACGCGCGTGGGGACCCTGCTGGGGCACCAGGCCACCGTCAGCGTGGCCATCCCGGCTAAGGGGTTCGGGGAAATCGTCTACGAGCGCAACCAGAGTCGATACAATGCCCCGGCACGATCGAGGGAGGGCGTGGAGATCCCCAGGGGAGCCACGGTCTTCATCGGCGGCATCGAGGGGTCCACCTTCGAGGTGGAGGAGGCCCGCGGGCAGCGCATCCGCCGCCTGGCCGCGGCCCGGCCACGCTCGGCCAGACCGAATCAGAAGCAGGGGGAATGAACCCCGCGTCGGTCCGTAGGGAGAGTCACGACCATCGTCGTCAATGAGATTCGAGGAGGTTCGAATGGGTGAAGCTATCGGCCTGCTGGCACTCGCAGTGGGAGCTGTCCTGGCCGGCGTCTTCGGCGCCGTGGTGCTGTACGCATCCCGCTATCGCAAGGTCGGTCCCAACGAGGTGCTGGTGATCAGTGGTCGCCGGCGCAAGAACCTGCTGCCCAGCGGCGAGACCACCGAGGTCGGGTACCGCATCTGCAAGGGCGGCGGCGCCTTCGTGTGGCCGATCATCGAGAAGTACGACACCCTCAGCCTCGAGCTGCTCACCCTGTCGGTGGGCACCAAGGACGAGGTCTACACCATCCAGGGTGTCCCGGTGCTCGTGGACGGTGTGGCCCAGGTCAAGGTCCGCGGCGACGACATCAGCATCGGCACGGCGTCGGAGCAGTTCCTGTCCAAGGGGCAGGAGGAGGTGGGCCGGGTCGCGACCCAGACCCTCGAGGGCCACCTCCGCGCCATCCTCGGCACGATGACCGTCGAGGACATCTACAAGAACCGCGACGCGTTCTCGAACCGCGTCCAGGACGTGGCCGCGAGCGATCTGGCCAACATGGGCCTGCAGATCGTCTCGTTCACCCTCAAGGACATCCGCGACAACCACGGCTACCTCGAGGCCCTCGGCAAACCGCGCACCGCGCTGGTGTTGCGCGACGCCGAGATCGCCCGGGCCGAGGCCAAGCGCGACGCGGACATCGCCAAGGCCGAGGCCGAGCGTGACTCGACCATCAAGAGCGCCAACGCCCGGCAGGAGGGCGAGACCAACCGCTTCGGCGCCGAGACCAAGATCGCCGAGTCGGCCCGCGACTACGAGATGAAGCGCGCCGACTACAACTCCTCGGTCAACGAGCGCCGCGCCGACGCGGACCTCGCCTACGACCTGGCCAAGCACAAGAAGAGTCAGCTGGTCAAGAAGGAGGAGATCCAGGTCGAGGTGGTGGAGAAGCAGCAGCAGGTGGCCCTGCAGGAGCAGGAGATCCTGAGGCGCGAGAAAGAGCTCGTCGCCACCGTGCACAAGCCCGCCGAGGCCAACCAGTTCCAGGTGCAGAAGCAGGCCGAGGCCGAGCGCTACCGGCTCGAGGCCGAGGCCGCCGGGCGCGCCGAGGCCGAGAAGCTCAGGGGCTCGGCGGACGCATCCGTCATCGAGGCCAGGGGCTCCGGTGAGGCGTCGGCCATCCGGGCCAAGGGGCTCGCCGAGGCCGAGGCCACCAAGGCCCAGGGGCTCGCCGAGGCCGAGGCCATGGCCGAGAAGGCCGAGTCCTGGAAGCAGTACAACCAGGCCGCGCTGGTCCAGATGATGGTCGACGTGCTGCCCAAGATGGCCGAGGCCGTGGCCGCGCCGCTGGCCAAGACCGACCGCATCACCATCGTCGGCGGCGGCAACGACGCCACGGCGGGGGCCAGCAAGCTGACCCAGGACGTGACCCAGATCGTGTCCCAGATTCCCCCGGTCGTGGAGTCCCTCACCGGCCTCGACATGGCCAAGATGGTGCGCAACGTCGCGGGTGTGGACGATGACGGCCTGCTCGTACCCGGCGACGAGGACTCCGGGAAGTCCTGATCCATGTCGTCGGACTCCCCCACCCTCGTCCTGACCACCACGTCACCCGGGCTCGCCTGGACATGCCTCCTCGCCTCCGGGGTGGATCCCTACGAGGCCGCGGTGATCACCCGCCCGGGTGCCGCGGTCGGGTCGCTGGACGGGGAGCTGGGACGCGAGCTGGCCGTCCTGACCGGGATGATGAAGGCGACGCAGATCGCGGTCGTGGCCCACCGCCAGGACCCGGTGTACGGAGCGCCGCTGCCGCCGGAGCCGGGTCGACCACCCGGGACGGGGAGCTACCCCGGGCTGGGGGGCAGCGCCGTGGAAACGGTGCGCGGGGCCGTGGAACGACTGACCGATTCGTGGCAGGTCCCCAAGGGGACCGTCGTCTCCGGCATCGTCGTGGAGGGGGACGGCAGCGCCGACAACGTGGCCCTCGAGATCGCCCGCGGCGGCCGCGAGCCCACGCCGGACGACGGCATGAAGATCCGCGTGAAGGGCCGCGAGATCGGCTGGGACGACCTCGGCGCCGATCTCGACCGCGCGCTGGCCACGGACGACCTGCCCTCCCTGGACGTCTCGCTGATGGAGTCGCTACCCGACCAGCACGCTGGCACGCCTTCGGGCACGCCATCGACCAGCGAGATCCTCGGCGGCGCCGAGATCATCGCCGGCCCCATCAGCCACGGCGGAGAGGTCTCCCTCGGTCCGACGGGCCTGGGGGGCAAGCTCACCGCCGGCCCGAGCTCCGTCGGCGATGCTTCCGGGCCCCTGGCCTCCTGCGGCCCCATCGGGAGCGGGCACAGCGCCGACGCGTACGGCCCCCACTCCCTGGACCAGGAGGTCGATGGTCCCCTCTCTCGGGCGGAGGAGCACCACGCCCAGCGCTCCACCGGCGCGGCGAAGCTCGGCGCCGGCGAGATCCCGGCGGCCCGCGAGCCCTCCCCCAGGCCACCCGCCCCGGCGTCCGCGCCGGCCCGCGTCGAGCCCATCGAGGCCGAACCGATCTCCGTCGCCCCCATCGAGACCCGGCAAGAGCCCGACCTCATCGACGAGTGGTTCGCGCGCGACACGCGGCGCAAGACCGACCAGCCTTCGAAGCCCGCCACGCTGCAGCACCGCCTGGAGGAGGCCGCGCAGATCCTCGATCGGTTCGTGGACACCCACTGCGAGGGCCACGACCAGTTCAAGCAGACCGTCCGCCTCCACCAGGCCGGCGCCAGCCCCGGCGCCGTGATGCGCGGCCTGCAGGCCATGGTCCGTGAGCTGGCCGGAGACCATCCCGACGTCCGCGCCGCCTTCGGCACCCTGGAGATGGCCCAGGCCGTGCTGAGCAAGGACGAGATGAAGTTGGTCCTGAGGCGGATACTGCTCTAGCGAAGCTGCTGCTCAGCACCCGTTCCCCGGATAGACCTCCCCGTCGCGATCGTCGCAGTCCAGGTCCATGGCCGGGTAAGTGAGGTGGTCGTAGGGATCCGGCTGCCACCACTCGTAGAAGCCGTCCCAGTCGATGTCCCACAGCCCGGCCTCCGGACCGCCGTAGGCCCCGATGTCCGACACGGAGCCGTCGGGATCGAACAGGGATGGATCGCCGGCATCCACCAGGTCGCTGACCGCCTGGATGTGCATGTCACTCGAGCCCAGGAACCGCGGATCCGCGTTGATGTTGCCGTTGTCGAAGAAGGGGTAGCCGGCGTCGTAGTCCGTGGGGACGTTGCCGTACAGCGCGCTGTAGAACAGGTCGCCGGAGTAGTCGCCGCACACGCCGCCGTCACCCCAGTACGAGTCGTTGTCGTACACGGCGGCGTTGGTCAGCGTCGCGTCGTCCTGGAACCAGACGCCGCCGCAGCTGAGGTGCCCGGTGTTCGCGGCGATGACGGCGTGGATCACGGTGGAGGTCCCCTGGATCCGGAGTCCGCCGACGTCGTCCCCATAGTTCGCGCGCACGACGAGGTGGCTCAGCTCGACGTTGTCGCCGACGTAGAGCCCCCCGTGCCCGGACATGGAGTCTCCGTTGCTGACGACCGCGAGGTGGCTCACCTGCAGCAGGCCGGCGCCCTCGAGAATCGCGCCGCCGGTCCCGCCACCGACGACGCCATTGTCCTCGATCCAGACGTTGTCGAGGCTCCCGTCGCTGGAGGAGACCTTCAGGCCACCCGTCCCGATCCAGGCCGTGTTGTCCGAGATCCAGGCGAACGACAGGTCCAGGTCCGAGTCCACCACGTACATCCCGGCCGCGCCTCCGTCCGTCTCGTTGTCGGTCACGGCGATCTCGCTGATCACCGAAGACGATCCCTCCAGGTAGACGCCGCCACCGTTGTCCTCGGCGAAGTTGGCGGTGACCAGCAGATCCGTCAGCGTGGGCGACGCGAAGAACACGTACACTCCGCCGCCTTCGTCCGCCGAGCCGTTGGTGAGAGTGAACCCCTCGAGTACGGCCCCCGCGCCCTCGCCGTTTTGGAACGAGACGACGGACCCCGCTGCGCCACCGTCGATGATCGTGACCGACGGACCGCCGAGGCCCACCATGTGGATCTCCGCTCCCGCGAAGTCGACGTTCTCGTGGTAGGTCCCCGCGGCCACGCAGACCCTCGAACCGGCCGCGGCGCCGTCCACGGCGTCCTGCAGCGTCGGGAAGTCGTCCGGAACCGTCGCGTCGCACCCGCAGCCCTCGTCGATGGCCCCGTCGCAGTTGTCGTCCACGCCGTTGCAGGCCTCGACCGCGCCAGGGAGGACGCCCGGATCGGCGTCGTCGCAGTCCCCGTCACAGGGGCTCACCCCGTCGCCGTCGAGGTCGTCGGGGTGCAGGTCTGGGTCGGCGTCGTCGCAGTCGCCGTGACAGACCATCGCGCCGTCGCCGTCGACGTCCACCTCGTCCGCGGGCACGGCGAGGTCACAGTCGTTGTCCACACCGTCACAGAGCTCCACAGCCCCCGGGTACACGTCCGCGTCCCCATCGTCGCAGTCGCCGTCGCACGGGCTGAAGCCGTCGCCGTCGAGGTCGTCCTCGCCGAGCCCGTCCACCACGCCGTCGCAGTCGTTGTCCACGCCGTCGCAGACCTCTGCGGCGCCGGGGTTGACCCCGGGGTCGGCGTCGTCGCAGTCGCCGTCGCAGATCCTGTACCCGTCGCCATCGTCGTCCGCCTCGTCCGCGGGGACGGTCCGATCGCAGTCGTTGTCCGCACCGTCACAGATTTCGGGCGCCCCGGGGTACACCGCCTCGTCCCGGTCGTCGCAGTCCATGCCCGGCGAGGTGACCGGGTCGAAGGGGCCGGGGAGCCACCACTCGTCGTACCCGTCCCCGTCCAGATCGGAGGAGTCGGCGTGGGAGCCGCCGTAGGCCCCCATGTCGGACCGGGTGGCGTCCGGATTCTCCACCGCCGGATCACCCGCGGCGATCAACGGCGACGTGAACGCCAGGTGCAGGTCCCAGGCGCGGGGATCGGGATCCGCCAGGTCCAGCAACTCGGGATCCACCGACACGTTGCCGTCCAGGCCGGTGGGATCAACCATGTTCGCGTAGTCGTCCGGCAGGTTGCCCCAGGCGTCGCTGTACTCGACGTTGGGCGCGTAGAGCCCGTCGCTGTACACCCCACCGCCCGATCCCCCGGCCTCGTTGTGGACGAGCACGCTGTTGAAGACGCTGCCGCCGTCCGCGTAGATCGCCCCGCCGTCGTCTCCCGCGGTGTTGTGGGCGAAGACGGTGTTGTCGAAGCTGAACCCGGCGTCCAGGTAGACCCCGCCGCCGTCGCCCCCGGCCGTGTTGCCGACCAGGACGACGTTGGACCACTCGTACGAGGGACTGGGGTAGCCGGGCGGCTGGCCGAGGTGGAGCCCGCCGCCGTCGTAGGACGCCTGGTTCTCGACGAACCAGGCGTTGTGGAACGTGCCGTCCCAGCGGTCGGCGTACACGGCTCCGCCCCACCCGGCGGAGTTGCCCTGGAAGAGCACGTCGTCGACGAAGACCGAGCAGACGTCCGTGAATCCCCAGACCTCGTCGAGCAGCTCGCCGTCACACCGGATGGCGCCGCCGCTGCCCCCCACCTGGTTGTCCACGACCTCGACCCGCTCCAGCACGAGGATGGAGCCGTCGTTGTGGATTCCGCCTCCGGACGTCCACGCGGTGTTGGAGGCGACACGAGAATCGAACAGGGAGAGCTGCTCCCCGATCCCGTCGTAGTCGCCGTGTCCCTCGATCCAGATCCCGCCGCCGTCGTAGGACGCCGTGTTGTCGACGATCTCCATCCCCTGCATCTCGGCGATGCCGTCGAGGCATACCCCGCCGCCGTAGTCCGCCGCGTTGTCGCGCACGGTCAGGTCACTGATCCCGTAGGCCTCGCCGAGCACGTACAGGCCGCCACCACACTGGGTCGCGGAGTTGCCCTCGATCACCAGGTCGGTCAGCGTCGGATCCGAGGAATCGGTCACGCGAACCCCACCGCCGAAGGTCCAGGCGCCGTTGGTGAGGGTGAACCCCTCCAGCGCCGCGTCCTGGCCCTCGCCGCTGCCGAAGGCCACGACCGAGTCCCAGCCGCTGCCGTCGATCACGGTGTACTCCGGACCCTGAACCCCGAGCACGTGGACCTCGGCGCCGCCGAAGTCGATGTTCTCGACGTAGGTGCCTGGATCCACACAGACGAGCGCGTCGTCCACGGACGCGTCGATGGCGGCCTGGATGGTCGCGAAGTCCCCGGGGACCATCGCGTCACAGCTGCAGCCTTCGTCCACCACCGAGTCGCAGTCGTTGTCCACGCCGTCACAGTCTTCGGCAGCGTCGGGGTGCAGATCGGCGTCCCCGTCGTCACAGTCCCCGTCGCACCGCCGGGCGCCGTCTCCGTCCGCATCGACCTCGTCCGCAGGGACCGCCCCATCGCAGTCGTCGTCCACCCCGTTGCAGGCCTCGGCGGCGCCGGGCCACACCTCGGGATCCGCGTCGTCGCAGTCGTCCTCGCAGAGCATGAAGCCGTCAGCGTCGTCGTCCGCCTCGTCCGCCGGGAGGGCGCCGTCGCAGTCGTCGTCACGGCCGTTGCAGGCCTCCGCAGCGCCGGGATGCGCGGCCGGGTCGGCGTCGTCGCAGTCCCCCTCGCAGATCCGCCAGGCGTCGCCGTCGTCGTCGTGCTCGTCCGCGGGGAGGACACCGTCACAGTCCTCGTCGATCCCGTTGCACAGCTCGACGCGGCCCGGTCGCACGCGCGGGTCGTTGTCGTCGCAGTCCCCCTCGCAGGGCATGGAGAAGTCCACATCGGCGTCGGCTTCGTCGGGGGGCAACACGCCGTCGCAGTCGTCGTCCAGTCCGTTGCAGATCTCCACGGCGCCGGGGTGTACGGCCGGATCGGCGTCGGCACAGTCCCCTTCGCAGACCCGCCATCCGTCGGCGTCGGCGTCGGCCTCGTCCGTGGGGATCGCACCGTCGCAATCGTCGTCCACGCCGTTGCAGGCTTCGGGTGCACCGGGAAACACGGCTGGATCGCCGTCGTCGCAGTCCCCCCCGCAGATCGACACGCCGTCCGCGTCGGCGTCGGACTCGTCCGCCGGGATCGATCCGTCGCAGTCGTTGTCGATCCCGTCACAAACCTCGGCCGCACCGGGCCACACCGCCGGATCGCCGTCGTCACAGTCGCCGTCGCAGACCCTGTGGGCATCGGCGTCCGCGTCGGCCTCGTCCGCGGGAATCGCGCCGTCGCAGTCGTCGTCCACCCCGTTGCAGGCCTCGACGGCGCCCGGCCACACACCCGCGTCGCCGTCGTCGCAGTCCCCCGCACACCCGAACACGCCGTCGGCGTCCGCGTCGGCCTCGTCCTGGGGAATCGCGCCGTCGCAGTCGTTGTCGAGGCCGTCGCAACTCTCGGACGCGGCAGGATAGGTCCAGGGGTTGGTGTCGTCGCAGTCGCCCTCACATCCGGACACGCCGTCCCAGTCGGCGTCGGCCTCGTCCTGGGGGACCGCGCCGTCGCAGTCGTTGTCCACGCCGTCGCAGCGCTCGGACGCGGAGGGGTAGGTCCAGGGGTCGGTGTCGTCGCAGTCGACCGACTCGTCCCACCCATCGCCATCGAGGTCCACCAGGGCCACGGTGTCGTCGTCGTCCCCGGCCGCGCTGTCGTCGTCGTCCCCGGCCCCGCTGTCGTC
>CAYRNR010000159.1:12380-17365 GCA_964425605.1 uncultured Rickettsiales bacterium
CGCTGTCGTCGTCGTCCCCGGCCCCGCTGTCGTCGTCGTCCCCGGCCGCGCTGTCGTCGTCGTCCCCGGTCGTGTCGTCGTCGTCACCCGCGGTCGTGTCGTCGTCGTCACCCGCGGTCGTGTCGTCGTCGTCACCCGAGGTCGTGTCGTCGTCGTCCGCGGTCGCGTCGTCGTCGTCGCCGACGGTATCGTCGTCAGGGGATTCCTCGGTCGGACAGCCGGTGACGAAGGCGCCGGCGGCGAGGACCAGCGCGGCGAACAGGAACGTGGAACGGATCATCGGCTCGTCTCCCTCATCCACGGGCAGCGTGGACCCCACACCAAGCTCGGACAGGACTCTCGCTGACCGTACCAAGAGAAACCGGGTGGAGTAAGAGCCGGGGAAGAGAAACCAGCCGAAGGGCGGGACTGTATCGGCGATCCGGGGTGGGGGGTCAGCCCCTCGTCTTCCTGGAGGCCGTGAGGGTCTGCCGCTCCGGCGGCGGCTCCCGTTCATCCAGTGGCTGAGGCGGATCGTCGAGGTAACGGGGGAACAACGCCTTCTGCGCGTCGGTCCGGGCCAGCCGCTCGTACCACTCCCCGCGCAGGGCGGCCTTCTGTTCGTCCGTCAGATCCCCGCGCCGCCCGTCCCGCTCCTCCATCCGCCGCGCCAGCTCCCAGATCACGATCGCCGCGGTGACCGACACGTTCAGTGATCCCGTGAAGCCCTGCATGGGCAGGTAGAACCGGTCGTCCACCGCGCCCCGCAGCGTGTCCGACAACCCCAGCAGCTCGCTGCCCACGGCGACCGCGAGTCGGCCAGGCAGCTCCATCTCGTGCAACGGCCTCGCCCCCTCGCCCACGTCCGCCGCCCACACCGTGTACCCGGCCTCGTGCAACGCCTCGACGCACGCCACGGGATCCACGAACCGCTGCACGGTCATCCACTGGTGCGCGCCCTGGGTGACGCTGCGACCGATCCTGGCGTCGGCCGCGGTCTCGACCCGGAAGAGGTTCTGCACGCCGAACGCCTCGGCGGTCCGGATCACCGCGTCGATGTTGTGGGAGTCGTGGAGGTCCTCGACCACTACGGCGAGGCGGGACATGCGGGCCTGGAGGACGGCCTCGGCGCGGCGGAGCCGCCGGGGTGCGCCGTCGCTGAGCTCCATCAGTCCGCGGGAGCGGGGGCGGGTGTCTCGGCCGGGGGCGCCGCGGCCGCCTCACGCACCTTGGGGAGCTGCCGCGCGGCCTTGCGGGCCTGCACCGTGCCCGGGAATCGCTCGACCACCTCCTCGAGGCGGGGGATCGCCTCGGTGTGGTTGCCCAGGCGGTACTGACTCATGCCGTACCGGTAGAGGCTGCGGCGGAACAGGGGGGTGTCCGGGTAGTCCACCAGGACCCCGGAGTAGCGCCGGGAGGCCGCGTGGAACGCGGACAGCGCCCGGTCCTCCTTGCGACGCTGGATGCCCTGCCAGTAGTAGAAGTCGCCCACCTGGATCTCGGTGCGGGCCAGGCGGGTGCGGCAGCGGGACCGCATCTGCACCACCTCGGCGACGTAGTCACTCTGGGGGTAGCGGGTCTCGAACTCGGCCAGGGCCTTCAGCGTCAGCCGGGTGTAGGTCTGATCGTTGCCCGGGATGCGGTTGGTCTGCTTGAAGTACGACCGCCCGATGCGCATGTGCGCGTAGTCCAGCTCCTCGTGCTGGGGGTGGAGCCGCACGAACTGCTGGTAGGCGTCCACCGCGGAGATGAAGTCCGACTTCTCGTACAGGCAGTCGGCCACGCGCAGCTCGGCCATCACCGAGTAGGAGTTGAGGGGGAAGTGGTTGCGCACCTTGTCGAAGTTGGTGATGGCCTCGTCGTAGTACCCGCGCTTCAGCTGCTTGAGACCCTGTTCGTACAGCTTCTCCGGGGTCTCGCGGCGCGGGCGCGCGTCGGCGGGGGCCGCGAGGACCGCGGTCATACTCAGAAGTACGAGGATCGAGAGGTGGCGCACCATCTTGGCTCCGTTCCAGCGTGACGGTGATACCCGCTGGGGGCTTTCTTGACAACCCCCGGGGGGTGATTAGGTTTCCCCCAACAAGCAGGAAAGACCCGAAAAATCGGGGCGTTACGAGTCCGAACACCCACCACGGACAGGGGCCATGAGCGAAGAAGAAAACAAGGGATTCAAGGTCAGCGATCGGCGCATCCACGCCGAGGACGCCGGGGAAGTGACCGACGACAGCGCTGCCGAGGAGACTCCGGCCGAGGAGACTCCGGCCGAGGAGACTCCGGCCGAGGAGGAACCCGCGCAGGACACCGCTGCCGACCCGGGCGAGGACATCCCCATCAACTTCGCCACCTTCATCATCTCGCTCGGCGACAGCGCGATGATCCACCTGGGCGCCATCCCCCACCCGGCCACGGGCGAGCCGGCCCCGGACCTGCGGGCGGCGCGCCAGACCATCGACATCATCGGTATCCTCGAAGAGAAGACTCGAGGGAACCTCAGCGACGAGGAGCAGAAGTTGATGAGCAACCTGCTGTACGCGCTGAGGATGCAGTTCGTGCAGTCGGGCCAGGGCGGTTAGCCCTCCGTCACAGGACGACGTCAACTAGGGAGGGGTGCGCCTGCACCGGGAGAGGAGTCACACCATGGCGATGAGGTTCGACAAGTTCACGCTGAAGGCCCAGGAGGCCATCGCCGAGGCCCAGGACGTGGCCGCCAACCACGAGCAGCAGGAGGTGGACATCGAGCACGTGCTCGTGGCCGTCCTGCAGCAGACCGACGGCGCCGTGCCCCCCATGCTCAAGAAGATGGGTGTGCAGCCCGAGCAGCTGGCCGACGAGCTCGAGCAGTCCATCGCCAAGCGCCCCAAGGTCTCCGGCGCCGGACCCCAGGTCTACATGGGCAACCGGCTCAAGGCCATGCTCTCCCAGGCCTACGCCGAGCTGAAGTTCTTCAAGGACGAGTACGTGTCCACCGAGCACCTGCTGCTCGCGTGCGTGGAGGACAAGGGCGACGCCGGCCAGATCCTCCGCGGCCTCGGCGTGACCCGCGACCGCCTCCTCGCCGCCCTGCAGGAGGTCCGCGGCTCCGCCCGCGTCACCGACAAGACCCCCGAGGACAAGTACCAGACCCTGGAGCGGTTCGGCCGCGACCTCACCGACGCCGCCCGCGAGGGCAAGCTCGACCCGGTCATCGGCCGCGCCGAGGAGATCCGCCGCGTCATCCAGGTGCTCAGCCGCCGCACCAAGAACAACCCGGTGCTCATCGGCGAGCCCGGCACCGGCAAGACCGCCATCGTCGAGGGCCTGGCCCAGCGCATCGCCGAGGGCGACGTGCCCGAGGGCCTCAAGGACAAGAAGCTGCTCACCCTGGACATGGGCGCCCTCATCGCCGGGGCCAAGTTCCGCGGCGAGTTCGAGGACCGGCTCAAGGCCGTCATCCAGGAGATCGTCGACGCCGAGGGTGAGATCATCCTGTTCATCGACGAGATGCACACCATGGTCGGCGCCGGCGCCGGCGAAGGGGGCATGGACGCGTCGAACATGCTCAAGCCGCCCCTGGCCCGCGGCGAGCTGCGGTGCATCGGCGCCACCACCCTCGACGAGTTCCGCAAGCACATCGAGAAGGACGCCGCCCTGGAGCGCCGCTTCCAGCCGGTGTACGTGGGCGAGCCCTCGGTGGAGGAGACCGTCGCCATCCTGCGCGGCCTCAAGGAGAGGTACGAGGTCCACCACGGCGTGCGCATCCAGGACGCCGCGCTGGTGGCCGCGGCCCGGCTGAGCCACCGCTACATCGGCGACCGCTTCTTGCCGGACAAGGCCATCGACCTGGTGGACGAGGCCGCGTCGTCCCTTCGCATCCAGATCGACTCCTCACCGCCCGACATAGACCGCCTCGACCGCAAGGCCATCACGCTGCAGATCGAGCTGCAGGCCCTGGAGAAGGAGACCGACCGCGCCTCCAACGAGCGCCGCGAGCAGATCCGCAGGGAGCTCGCCGATGTGCAGGAGGAGGTGGGCGGCCTCAAGTCCCGCTGGCAGGTGGAGAAGGAGGCCATCGGCCGCATCCAGGCGTTCAAGGAGCAGATCGAGAGCACCCGCCTCGAGGCCGAGCACGCCCAGCGCGACGGCGATCTCAACCGCGCCGCAGAGCTCCTCTACGGCACCCTGCCCAACCTCGAAAAAGAGCTCGAGGGCGCCAACGAGTCCCTCGAACAGAACGAGTCACGCCTGCTCAAGGAGGAGGTGGACGACGACGACGTGGCCGGCGTGGTCAGCAAGTGGACCGGCATCCCCGTCGAGAAGATGCTCGAGTCCGAGCTCCAGAAGCTCATGCGCATGGAGGACGCCCTGCGCGAGCGCGTCGTCGGCCAGGACGAGGCCCTGACCATCGTCTCCAAGGCCGTCCGCCGCTCCCGCGCCGGCCTCCAGGACGCCCAGCGCCCCATCGGCAGCTTCATCTTCCTCGGCCCCACCGGCGTCGGCAAGACCGAGACCGCCCGGGCGCTGGCCGAGTTCCTCTTCGACGACGAGAACGCCATGGTCCGCCTGGACATGAGCGAGTACATGGAGAAGCACACCGTCAGCAAGCTCATCGGTGCGCCTCCCGGCTACGTGGGCTACGACGAGGGCGGCACGCTGACCAACGCCGTCCACCGGCGCCCCTACTCCGTGGTCCTCTTCGACGAGATCGAGAAGGCCCACGCCGACGTCTTCAACATCCTGCTGCAGCTCCTCGACGACGGCCGGCTCACCGACTCCCACGGCAAGCGCGTGGACTTCGCCAACACGGTCATCATCATGACCTCCAACATCGGCAGCCAGTCCATCTCCGCCAACGTCGGCGACACCGACAAGATGAAGAAGGAGGCCAACGCCGCCCTCTTCGCCCACTTCCGCCCCGAGTTCCTCAACCGCGTCGACGACATCGTCATCTTCGGCCCCCTCGGCCGCGCCGAGATCCGCGCCATCGTCGACATCCAGATGCGCTACCTCCAGGTCCTCCTCGACAACCG
>CAYRNR010000160.1:0-16888 GCA_964425605.1 uncultured Rickettsiales bacterium
GATTCTCGCGCCGAGAAGACTCAAGACCAGACTTGACCCCTGTGCGACTGGCCGCGGCTTCGGCCTGCGCCGGATCGATCTCGATGCCGACGAAGGAGCAGCCGAGCTTGCGGGCGGCCACGCCGGTGGTGCCGGAGCCGCAGAAGGGATCGAGGACGAGGACGTCGGGGCCGAGGCGGCCGAGGGCCTCGATGCAGCGGCGGGGGAGTTCCTCGGGGAAGCGGGAGTAGTGGGGCAGGCCGGGGATGCGCTCGCTGCCGAACTCCCAGACGGAGGCGACGGGGGGCTTGACGCGGAAGGCGTGGCGCTCGTGGCGGGCGAGGAGGTAGATGGGCTCGTGCTGGCGGTGGGGGCGGCGGCAGCGGCCCTCGGGCAGGGGGTTGAGCTTGCGCCAGATCACCTCGCCGCGGAGCAGGTAGCCCCGGTCGCACAGGCCCAGGACGAGGCGCTGGGGCAGGCCGAGGAGGTTGCCGTAGGTGAGCCAGGGCACGTGGGGATCGGTGAACGCGCGGCGACGGTGCCGGGGCTTGATGTAGGCGGAGTTGTCGTCGGCGAGGCCGTGGCCGTCGGGGCCGAGGCTGGAGTAGGCGCGGTCGTCGGCCCGCCAGTTGACCGGGGTGTCGTAGGCGTCGCCGAGGTTGATCCAGGCGATGCCGTCCGGCCGCAGCTTGGGCAGCAACAGCTCGAAGACGCGGATCAGCTCGGCGAGGTACTCGCGGGGGTCCTCCTCGACGCCGTTTCCCGAACCCGTCCGCTGGCCCCAGTACGGGGGGCTGGTCACGATCACGTCCACGCTGTCGTCGTCGAGATCGGCGGACCGATCGCGGCAGTCGCCGACC
This sequence comes from uncultured Rickettsiales bacterium, assembly GCA_964425605.1. GTDB lineage: Bacteria > Myxococcota_A > UBA796 > UBA9615 > CAYRNR01 > CAYRNR01. The sequence continues at coordinate 840 of CAYRNR010000160.1, forward strand.
AGGATTCGGCTCGTGGGCTGGGCGCCGGGTTCGACGGGTGTCATCGCTCTCCCAGGGGCCCTATGATACCTTCGTTTCCATGGCCGAGGACCACGCCAAGGTCGTGTTCGTCTCCTCCCCCTACGCAGGGAACGTGCCCTACAACGTGTCCGTGGCGCGCGCAGCGGCCCGCATCGTCATCGACGCGGGGTGTGTGCCCATCGTGCCGCACCTGTACATCCCCCAGGTCCTGGACGACGACGTGCCCGCCGAGCGCGATCTCGGCCTGTCGCTGGCCCTGAGCCTCCTGGCGCGCTGCGACGAGATGTGGTGCTTCGGCGAACCCTCCGCCGGCATGCGCATGGAGATCGAGGAGGCCGAGCGCCTCGACATCCCCATCCGCCGCCAGATCGCCCCGGCGCCAGCCCAGCCGTGCTGGCAGTGCGAGGGCAAGCGCGTGGTCAAGGTGGCGGGCGATCTTCCGTCGTTCGTGCCCTGCCCCGTGTGCACCCAGGTCAGCCAGGCGGGCTGAACCACCGCCGTGCCCGATCCGCTGACTGCCGCCCCGGCACACCTCCCCACCGATCCCGGCGTGTACCTGATGAAGGACGCCGGCGGCGAGGTGCTGTACGTGGGCAAGGCGCGCAACCTGCGCGCCCGTGTGCGCAGCTACTTCTCCGGCGGCAACGACGACCGGATGCGCATCCCCGAGCTGATGACCCGCGTGTGCGCCGTGGAGGTGGTGGTCACCGCCACGGAGAAGGAGGCGCTGATCCTCGAGAGCACGCTGGTGCGCAAGTTCATGCCGCGCTTCAACGTGCTGCTGCGCGACGACAAGACCTGGCTGAGCATCAAGCTGTCGCTGCGCGAGCGGTGGCCCCGGGTGTCGCTGGTGCGCCAGTGGCGCGACGACGGCGCCCGCTACTTCGGTCCCTACCTCAACGGGCTGCGCGCCCGCGAGGTGGAGCGGCTGATCCGCCGCGCGTTCTCCCTGCGCACCTGCACCGACGGCGTGCTCAGGGCCCACACCAAGCGCCCGTGCATCGAGTACAACATGGGCAACTGCGTGGCCCCGTGCGTGGGCTACGTCACCCCTGAACAGTACGACGACCTCGTCCGCCAGGTGATCTGGGTGCTGGAGGGGCGCAACCGCCCCCTGGTGCGCGAGCTGCGACAGCAGATGGAGGCCGCGGCGGTCGAGCTGCGCTTCGAGGACGCCGCAGAGCTGCGAGACCGGATCTCGGTGGCCGAGCGCGTGACCGAGCGCCAGCGGGTCCAGCGCGCTGCCGGGCAGGACAGCGACGCCTTCGGGCTGTTCCGTGAGGGTGACGTGGTCACCGTGGCCATGCTCCCGGTGCGTGACGGCAAGGTGGAGGACCCCCAGGCGTTCACGTTCGCCGGCGTGGTGGACGACGATCCCGTGGTGCTGGAGCAGGTGATCCTGCAGCTGTACGGTCGCGGCGTGCGGCCTGCGCCGGAGCTGCTGTTGCCCCTCGATCTCCCCGAACCCGACGCGGTCTGCGAGGTGCTCGGCGAGGCCGCCGACCGGATCATCCGCTGCCACGTGCCTTGCCGGGGCGCCAAGGTCAAGCTCCTGGCCATGGCCACCGAGAACGCGCGCGTCCGCCACGCCGCCGCCGGCGAGGAGCGCAGGCTCGTCGAGCGCGCCACCGTCGAGCTCCGCAAGCGCCTCCACCTGCGCCACCTGCCCCACCGCATCGAGTGCTTCGACATCAGCCACCTCGGCGGCGAGGACACGGTGGCGTCCATGGTCGTGCTCCAGGACGGCAAGCCGCTGAAGAAGGACTACCGCTCCTTCACCGTCCGCACGGCCGGCGCCCGGGACGACTACGGCGCCATGGCCGAGGTCATGAAGCGCCGCCTCGCCCGGGTGGACCGGGGCTGGACGCTGCCGGATCTGCTGCTGGTGGACGGTGGCAAGGGCCAGCTCTCCGTGGCGGTGACCGCAGCCGCCGAGGCGGGCCTCGAGGTCCCCCTCGCCGGCCTGGCCAAGCCCGACGCCGGTGAGATCGAGCGCGATCCCGACGCCACGGACAAGGTCTTCCTGCCCGGCCGCAAGAACCCCGTGCGGCTGCTCCCCCACTCCCCGGGCCTGCACATGCTGCAACGCGTGCGCGACGAGGCCCACCGCTTCGCGGTCAGCCTGCAACGGCGCAAGCGCAAGAAGCGGACCTTCTCTTCCGTCCTGGAGGACATCCCCGGCGTGGGGCCGGGCCGGAGGCGGGCCCTGCTGCGGCACTTCGGCTCGGTCAAGGCGCTCAAGGCGGCCACCGAGGACGAGATCGCAGCCGTGAAGGGGATCGGCGCGGCGCTGGCGAGGGTCGTCGTCGAGGGCCTGGGATCGAAGTAGTCCCCTACCCCATCTCCCGTCGCTCGCGCAGCGCGAGGTAGACCTCCTTGAGGAACAGCAGCCGGTCCCGGTCCGTCTCGAACTCGGGCGCCTCCGGGAGGCGAGCGGCGATGCCGTCGCTGAGGGCCTCGACGATGCGGACCTCCTGGGGGCGAGGCAGACGGGAGCGGGAGAAGAACTGCACCAGGACCTGCTCGGCCTCCTCGTCGAGGTCGCGCAGGGCGAGGCGGTCCAGGTGGTAGCGGCGCTCGGCCAGGGTGGAGTACCGCTGGTCGCCGAAGGGGAGCCCCGCGTCGGAGCGGCGGCGCTCGCGCACCACCACGGTACCGGCGAGCATGTCCCCCAGCCGCTTCTCCTGGGGGTGCGCGACCATGGTCACCACGCCGACGAAGTAGGTGTTGGGGAACATGTCGATCAGCCGCGCGAGGTTGCGCAGCAGCGACGAGGTCAGGGTGATGGAGTAGCCCCCGTCGCGGATGGTGCGCAGCCCCAGCAACCGCTTGCCCACGGTCTGACCGTTGCTGGTCATCTCCAGCAGCACGTAGTAGCCGAAGTTGACGACGAACGCCGCCACGAGGGACAGGCCGAGCATGGTCAGGGTCGGCCCGGAGGTCTGCATCTGCTCGGCCCAGTCCTCCACCTGGTGCTCGTTGATCCACTGCGCGACGATGCCCACGACCATGGCCGTCATCAGCAGGCCCGCCTCGATGATCACGATGAGCACCTGGTCGAGCAGGCCCGCGAGGATCCGGCTCCCGGGACCGGCCAGCTCGAACTGCAGCGGCACGTCCTCGGGGGTGGCAAAATCGACGGTGGGGCGCGCGGGTTCCATGGAGGGGGACGGATGCTATCATGGCGCGCCGTTCATGGGTGACCCACACGCCAGCCGAAGACCTGTCTGGGAGGAGCTAGAGAAGCTCCTGGCGCGCGCCGGTGCGCATGGCCTGGCCAGCCTGTCCTTCGAGGAGGTGGACCGGTTGGGCACCCTGTACCGTCTGGTCACGGCCCACCTGGCCCAGCTCCGGCAACAGGGCCGCGATCCGGGCGCCATCGAGTACCTCAACGACCTGGCCATCCGGGCGCACGGGCTCATCTACCGCCCCACCCGGGAGCGCATCGATCCCCTGGGCTTCGCGCTGCGGACCTTTCCCCGGACCTTCCGCCGCACGTGGCGCTACCAGGCCACGGCGTGGGCGTTGATGCTCGCGGCCGCGGCGGTGACCTTCGGCGCGGTCCAGGCCAACCGCGAGCTGTGCTACTCGCTGATCCCCTCGACGTTCTACCCCCGCGACGCCCTGCACGCGCTGCTGGTGGACCCGGGCGCCCAGGACGCGCTGCTGACCCACGGCCAGGACCAGGCCGGCGGGGAGAAGGCATTCTTCTCGGCGTGGTTGATGCGCAACAACGCCCGGGTCGGGTTGCTGGCCTTCGTCTCGGGTGTGCTGGCGGGCGTGCCCACGGTGCTGCTGGTGCTGTACAACGGCATCATGCTCGGCGCGTTCTCGTCCATCTTCCTGGTGGACGGCCGGCTCCATCCGCTGTTCTTGCCGTGGATCCTGCCCCACGGCGTGACCGAGCTGCTCGCCGTGAACATCGCCTCGGCCGCGGGCATGTACCTGGGCTACGGCGTGCTCGATCCAGGCCGGCTGCCGCGCATGGACGCGATCCGGCTGCGGGCCCGGGTGGCCCTGCGCCTCGCCCTGGGCACGCTGCCGATGTTCGTCCTGGCCGGGCTCATCGAGAGCTTCCTGCGCCAGTCGCATCTGCCGCCGGCGTGGCGGCTGGTGTTCGCCGCGGCCACCGCCGCGCTGTGGGTGGCCTACCTGGGACTGGCCGGCCGCAAGGGAGAGTCATGAGAGATCGCGTCGTGGTGTTGTTGCTCGCGCTGGCCCTGATCGCCCCGGCCATGACCGCGAACGCGCGCAAGCGGGTGAAGCGCCAGCCCGCGCAGGTCCAGGCGGAGCGCTTCACGGTCGTCACCGACCGGCGCCCCGATCGGCTCGCCGAGATCACGCGCCGCCTGCTCGCCGTGGACCGCTTCCTGATCCACGAGCTGCAGGTGCCGGCCGAACGGCTGGCCGAGCCGGTGACCGTGGCGTACCTCCACAGGACCCTGCGGATGGACCGCCGGCTGCCCTTCCGCGGAGACCGCATCGGCCACATGCACCTGCTGCCCACGGACACGCGCCTGTGGGTCCTCGTGGCCGAGGAGACCGGCCTCGAGGATCTGCGGTACGCCACGATCCAGGTGGCCGAGCTGGCCCTCGAAAGAGGCCCGGGCGAGCTCCCCACCTGGCTTCGCAACGGCCTGTTCGAGCTGTTCGCCAGGATGGACGTGGTCGATGGTGATCTGGTCCTGCGGCCGTCCACGTTCCCCGCGCTACACGCCGCGCGCATCCAGCGGGCCCCCCTGGCCGCGACCGCCGAGGACGGCTGGTCCCGCTACCAGGAGCCCCAGCGCTGGTACACCTCCCAGCTGGCCGTGGCGTTCCTGCTGGATCAGGGGCGCCTGGCCGAAGCCCTGGACCCCGGCTTCGACCTCGTCGCCGCCGTGCACGGGGCTGACTTCGACGCGTGGGTGGACCTGGTGGTCGTCCTCGACGAGACCGAGCCGCGGGTGCTCCTCGAGGACGCGCTGCCGGCCGCCGGGGCCCTGGCGCCCGCCGCCGTCGAGGAGCCGGAGATGACCGCGCTGAGCACGGCCATGGCCATGACGCACCACCGCGGCGCCCGCACATTCCGGCTGGGCGCCGACGGGGCCGATCCGTACACGGCCGCGTGGATGGAGCTGCGCAAGGGGGCGCCCGGCGCCGCATGCGGCGCCCTGGTGACCGACGACACGTCCGAGGGGCTCTACCTCACGGGGATGTGCCTGTGGAGCTCGGCGCCCGCGGCCGCCGAGGAGGCGTTCCGCCGCGCAGGTCGCAGGGGCATCGTCCGGGGGGCGGTCCAGGCCGCCGCGCTGGTCCTGAATCGGCCGGGACAGGAGGGGACCGCCGCCGGGCTGCTCGAAGACGCGCGCCGTGCGCACCCCGACGATCCCGACGTGCAGCTGCTCCAGCGTGTGATCGAGGCGCGCGGAGGTGCCTGTCCCGAGGGCGAGGCGGCGAGCCCCGCCAGCGGCACCTGGTCGACGATCCGGTACGCGGCCGGGCCGCTGGAGGTGTACAGGGCTGCGTTCGAGCTGGAGATCCTGAAGTGCGGGGGGTGACCTGACCGTCTCGCCTCAGCGGGCCCCTTCGATCTCGGCCTGACGCCGCTCGAGGATGACCGCGAGCACGTCGGCGGCCCCGGGGGCGAGGATCACCTCGGCGGCGCGACCGATCTGCCCCTCCTTGCGGGCCCGGGTCCCCTCGGGGCGCTCGGGCTTGAGCTTCATCAGCTCGTCCACGCGATCACCGGCGGAGGTGCCGTCTACGGCCCATGTGAGGTCGTCCATCTCGTACACGGCGTCCAGGGCGTCGGACATGGCGTCGGAGAAGACCGCCTCGTCGTCCTCGCTGCCCGCGACGAAGCGGTCCTCGCGCCGGATCAGGGCCTTCTCGATGAAGCGCGCCTTGCGGCGCTCGAACTGAACCTCGTTGAGGTCGCGCAGGGTCTCGAGCTGGGACATCATCCGGCTGCTGGCGCCGCTGGACTGGCCGACCCGCGCCGGGGACAGCTCGTCCGGGGGCCGGACGCAGGGGCGGGTGCCCTCCATCAGCCGGATCTGGTTCTCGTCCAGCACCTGCTCGACCTCCGCCTCCAGCTCCAGCAGCTCGGCGTGGAACGCGTAGCGCTCGTTCTGGAACCCCCTCGTGGCGCGCTCGACCGCGGACATCACCGGCTCGGACGCGGTCCCCTCCTCGAGCAGACAGCGCTTGAGCTCGGTGCTCGAGTCGTGCATCTCGGTCATCACCGGCTCCAGGGCGATGCGGTACCGCTCACGCAGGTCGTCGGCGCGGTAGGCGATCTCGGTCAACGCCCAGAGCTTCTCCACGTCGAGGTTCAGCCCGTTGATCTGGTTGGCCAGGGAGATGTCGGCGTGCAGCCGCTGCAGGTCGTAGACGTGGTAGTCGTCGTGCTCCAGCAGCAGGTTCCGTGACTCCGCGGCGCTCGCGGGTCCTGCGAGGGCCAGGACGAGGCAGGCTGCGGCCCAGGTCGGCCAGGGGTTCGGTCCGGTCATGGCTCCTCCTCGATCATCGTGAACCATCCGAGCGGGTTAGACGACGAGAATCCCGGATTGTTCAGGTCCCGAGCCAGCCGCTGAGCTCGATGACGTCGCGCACGTACGGGTGCAACGGCGGCAGCGGGCGATCCCCGCGCAGGACCACCACCTCGGAGTGTTCCGCGTCGGCACGGGGCCGCAGCTCCTCCACGGGCACGTCCAGCACCACCTGGAAACAGTACTGCACGGTCACGCCTTGCTGGCCGAACGGTCCGTCCGCGGCCCAGCCCGTGGCAAAGAGCTGCTGGCCCAGGGGACCGGACACCTCCATGGGTGGGGTCGCGCCGCCGAGGAGTTCCGCAGAGGCCTTGGCCCGGACGAACGGCTCGAAGGGGGTGATCATGTCCCACCGGCCGCCGACCACCCACGGCTCACCGCGGAACGGGCCCGCGGCCTCCCCCTCGGTGGCGCGCCGCAGCAGCACCACCACGGGCACGCCATCGGCGGACCGGGTGCACACGAGGCCGTCGACGCAGAAGGTGGGGATCGCGGCCCGGGCCTCGGCGTACTGGCGGGCGGTGGGCAGGCGTCCGGCGGGTCCCTGGTCCGGGACGGTGTACAGCACCAGCGCGTCGCCGACGTCCCTGCGCTCGTACTTGTCGCTCACGGGAGCCCCGGTCAGTTGGTCACCACGATGCCCGCGTTGACGAGCCCGGCCCGCACCTCGGCGATGGCCAGCGCGAGCACCTCGCCACCTCCCAGCAGCTCCACGCCGGCCACCGTTCCGGCGGTGTCCGTGGCGTCCAGCTCGGCCAGGGTGCTGCCCTGGACGGTGTTGTCCTCCACCAGCAGCACCACGTCGCTCTGCTCCCCCGCCCCGGAGCACAACCACTCGGCCGCCTCCTCCGCGTCCTGGTCCAGGAACGTCACCACCAGCTGGTCGATGTCCGCGGCCGGATCCAGCGGGTCGCCGTCCAGGTCCTCGGAGAGCTGGGACCAGTCCACCACGACCTCCTCGGCCTCGTCGATCTCCTGGACGTCCGCCAGCAGGGCGTCCATGCAGGCGATCAGGTCCGGGTCGTCCTCCCCCTCGGGCGGCTCGTAGGGATCGCTGCCGCCGCAGCCGAAGGTGGCCCCGACCATCGTCGATAGCGTCAAACAGATCAGCCAGCTTCGCATCACACCTCTCCCGCGCAGAAGGATAACACGGCAACGGTCGGCGCCATCGCGCCTCTGATACCCTGTCGCACCATGAAGATCGACGAGTTCGAATCCATCCTGCGCAAGACCCTCGAGGACCGGCGCCTCAGCCGCTCGGAACGCAAGGCGGTGGCCGCCCTGCTCGACGACGAGGGGCTCGATCACCGCGGCCTGTCGACCTACCGCAACGCCGCGCTGGGGATCGCCCGCGAGGCCATGCGCGGCGGCCGCGACGCGGACGTGGCCACCTGGCTGTACGACGTGCTCAACCTGCTCACGCCACCGCCCCTGGCCGAGGTCAGGGCCGAGGCCTTGTTCAGCCCCGGCACCGCCTGCCTCGAGCGCATCATCGGCCTGATCCGCGGGACGAGGCAGCGGCTCGAGGTGTGCGTCTACACCATCACGGACGACCGGATCGCCGAGGCGCTGCTCGACGCCCACCGCCGCCACGTGGACGTGCGCGTGCTCAGCGACGCGGTCAAGACCCTCGATCCCGGTTCGGACATCCGCCGTCTCGCTGCCGAGGGGGTGGCCGTGGCCCTGGACACCCCGGACAAGTACATGCACCACAAGTTCGCCGTGTTCGACCGCCGGCTCGTGGTCACGGGCAGCTACAACTGGACCCGCGCCGCGGCCAGGGCCAACGACGAGAACCTGATCGTCTCGTCCGATCCGCGGCTGGTGGGGGCGTTCACCGCCGAGTTCGGCAAGCTGTGGGAGCGATATGCCAACGTCTAGACATCTACCGTGGCTCCTGCTGCTCGCGCTGGGCGTTGCCTGCGGCGGCGGGGACGACGACGACGGCGGCGGCGCGAACTGCGAGGAGGGGGCGACCCGCTGCACCGAGGACTCCCTCTCGCAGGAGACGTGCATCGAGGGCTTCTGGGCCGAGACCGAGCCCTGCTGGTACGACGAGGGCCAGCTGTGCGAGGACGGGGCGTGCGTGGACCCATGGACGTACGGCGACCCGGTCTGGTCCACCTGCCTCGACGAGCCCCGCGCCACGGCCGAGAGCCTGTCGGACAAGGCCGCGTACTACGACGACATCGCCGCGCGCCTGCACATCCACCCCCAGCTCCGCTGGGCGGCCAACGTGGAGCTGTTCAAGCAGGAGGTGGCGTGCCCCGGCGGCCTGACCCCGCCGTGCTACGAGCCGCTGACACCCGAGGAGTCCGCCACCTGGGAGGACGTGGAGCGCTGGCAGACCGGCGAGAACGACGGGCTGTGGAGCAGCCTCTACCTGGCGTCGCAGGCCTACCGCTACGCCGTCACGGGCGAGTCCGACGCCCTGGACAACATCGAGGTCCTGCTGGCCGGCGAGCAGGACCGCATGGCCATCACCGGCGTGCCCGGGCTGTTCACCCGCCAGCTCATCCCCCCCGACGTGGCCGGCATCTCATGCCCCACCGACCCGTCCTACTACACCGTGGACGAGGAGAAAGACGACAACCGCTGGGTGAGGGTGGGCGAGGACGGCTGCGTCCAGGTGGTCGATCCCGACTCCATGGAGTGGTCCACCACCGCCCACTGCGGGCTGGACGAGTACGCGAACTGGTGCTGGCTCGACAACGTGTCCCAGGACGAGTACGTGGGCCACATGTTCGCCCTGGGCGCCATCGCCAGGCTGGTGGACGATCCCGAGATCCAGGCCATGGCCGCCGACATGCTCAGGCAGGTGGGCCAGCACCTGATGGCCAACGACCTGACCTTCGTGGACTGGGACGGCCGCCTCACCGAGCACGGCCGCCTCTACCCCATGGCCCTGACCGACACCCCGGGCTACCTCGCGGTCATGGCCATGAGCTTCGTGCTCGTGGCCGCCGAGGCCAGCGACGACGACGACCTGCGCCAGTGGTACGACGACTGCCTCATGCAGCGCTCCGGCGAGGACGAGTGCCTGGACTGGCCCGGCCAGACCGCGCAGCCCTTCACCGAGTACCTCCCCGCCCTGCTCCTGTACACCGGCGAGGACTCCTGCGGCAGCAACTGGAACAACTTCTCGATGGTGCTGGCCAACTTCCACCACCTGCTGTGGTACGAGCGCGACCTCGACACCCGCGCCCTGCTCCAGGACGCCCTGGCCACCGAGGCCATGCTCGCCGACCAGCCCCGCGCCCTCATCAAGCAGGACAACGCCTGGTTCGACGTCATGTGGGCCGCGCACAAGCACCTGGGTCCGGACAGCGACGGCCCGGACTTCGACGCGGTGGAGGACGCCGTGTGCGCCCTGCGGCAGTTCCCGGCCTCCGAGGCCACGCCGTCACTGGACTCCGCCTCCCTGTACGCGCACGACTGTGAGGGGAGAAACGGCGGTTCGCTGACCACGGATCCGATCCCTGTCGCCGACCGCTGCCCCCACACCTTCCTGTGGTGGGGCAACCCCTACCATCGCGAGACGTGCGTCGAGGCCCCGTGGGAGATCCACCAGCCCGGCGACTACCTGCTGGCGTACTGGATGGCGCGGTACTACGGGTTCGTGGGGACCATGCAGTGAGTCACGCCCCCGGACCGCGCCGTAGCCCCCTCAGCAGGTCCCTGGCGTCCGCCACGTCCTGCGGCGAGGCGCCGGCACCGCCGAACACCACGGCGTAGTAACGCACGATCACCGGCACGGCGCGCCCACCGCGGCGTTCCCACTCCCGGGCGACCTCCATGGGCGTGGGATACCCCTGGACGTCGAGCCTCAGCGCGGCCCTGGTGGTCCAGCGGCGAACGAGGCGCACGAAGCGACGGGCGTGGCCCGGTGGTACGCCCCGGAGCGACGCCGAGGCGCGCCGGAGAGCCCGCGTGATGGCCAGGGCCAGCAACAGCGCGAGCACCGCGAACACCCCGAACACCATCGCCAGGCCCCAGGGAGGGACGCTGCTGGCCCCGCCACCCCCCTGCGGCAGCCCGGGGATCGCCAGATCCGGCACCCCGAGCACGTCGTGGCTGGCCACGGCCTGGAAGCCCCGATCCAGCGCGCCGATCTGGTCCATCTGGTCGTAGTCGAGCACGAGGGTCCGCCAGCGCAGGCCCGCGATGTCGACCCAGCCGCGGAGCAGGCTGGTGACGCGGAGCTGTGCCTCCTCGGCCGAGCCGTCGCCCTCGGGGGTCGGATCGAAGATCTGCCAGCCGAGGCCGGGGAAGTAGACCTCCACCCACGAGTGGGCGTGCCGCTGACGCACGATGAAGTAGTCCCCCGCGGGGTTGTACTCGCCGCCGAAGAAGCCGTTGACCACGCGCGTCGGGATGCCCTGGGAGCGCAACAGCAGGGCCATGGCCGTGGCGTAGAACTCGCAGTGGCCCTCCAGCGACTCGAACAGGAAATGATCCACGGGATCGGGGGTGCCGGCAGAGGGCTGGTCCAGGGAGTAGGTGTAGCCGCTGCGCAGCCGCTGCTGGACCACCAGCGCCGAGTCGTAGCGGGTCTCGCCCGCGCTCACCCACCGGCGGGCCAGATCGACGACCCGGCCGCTCAGCTCGGGGGTCTGTAGATACCGGCTGACCACGTCGTCGGGGTACTCGTCGCTCGCGGCGCGGAACGCCTCGGGGGGCGGGCGCGTCGTGCGCGAGTGCACGACGTACTCGGGGCGGCCCGAGTCCACCGGGAAGAAGTAGCCCTCGGTGGAGGCCGCCTCCAGCTGGTGCACTGGCACCAGCAGCTCGACGGGATTCCGGACGTAGAACACCACGCGGCTGTTGATGGGCTCGAGGTTGTACCGCTGGGTGAGGGTGGCCGAGCCGGGCATGGGCCGCTCGTCGCGCTCGGGGAAACGCCGGTTGATCAGGGGGACCGGGGTGGCGTCCCCGAGCTTCCAGCGCTGGCCGTCGAATCGATCCAGGGCGAGCCCGTGGTAGTACAGGGGCACGTCGAGGGGGTGGCCCTCGCCGTCACGCACCTCCACCCGCATCACGGGCTCGGAGCGCCGCTGGATCAGGCCCACGTCCCCCAGCCTCACCTCCTCGGAGAAGCCCCCCACCTGGACCGCGGCCGAGTAGCGGTTGGCCAGGCCGATCTGCAGGCGCGGCATGAGCAGGAAGATGGCCACGGCGCCGACCAGCAGGGCGGCGGTGAGCACGGTGGCGTACGCCACGAAGGGACCGCTGAGCAGCCGTCCGGGCTCGTGGGGGAGCGCCCCGCCGTCCTCGCCGGCCGCGGCGAACGCCTCCTGGACGCGCTGCAGCAGCAACGCCCACGCCAGGGTCACGGCAAAGGCCGCGCAGACCAGCAGGAACGAGAAGTGGATGGTCAGGATGGACGCCAGCGCCAGCTGGGCGAAGGCGATGAGGTAGCACACGCCGAGCCCTGCGCCGCCGCGCCGGGCCAGCAGCCGGTACACCTGGAAGAACACCGTCAGGTGGGCCAGCACGGTCACCGGGTGGGCGTGCCCGACCCGCCACGCCGCCACCGACACGGCCAGGGCCGCGAGCCCCAGCAGGTTCCACACCAGCGAGGACACGCGCAGGCGCCGCGCGTCCACCAGGGCCAGCAGCGACGACGGCAGGGCCACGGCCGCGGCCAGGGGGTGGAGCTGGCCCGAGATCAGCAGCGACGCCCCACCCAGGGCGATGACCGCGACGCTCGCTGTGCCCGAGAGCAGCTCGAGCCGCGTGAAGCGGCGGGCGCGGTCAGCCCAGGCCGACATCGCGACCTCCGAGCTGGGTCCGCAGCCTGACCAGCGCGGGTGCGAGCGCGGCGACGGGGATGCGGATCAGGGCCAGGTGGGTGAGGATCCGGCGCAGCTGCGCGTCGCCACGCTGGGGTTCCACGGCGCCGTCCGGCGTGACCAGGCCGACCTGGTGGCCGGCCTCCAGCAGCTCGTGGGCCGTGGTGGCGGCGCGGCTGACGGCGACCTCGAACCGCCTCGCGAACGCCTCCCCCTCGGAGGGATCGCCGCCCGGGAGCAGGTGGATCGTGCACGTGGCGCCCTCGGCGCGGTCGCGCTGAACGGCCATCAGGGCCCCGCGGCGGGCGCTGCTCTTCCAGTGGATGAGGCGGGCGTCCTCGCCGTCGAGGAACTCCCGCAACCCCTGGAAGTCCCCGTCCACGCCGACCCGGCGGCCCTCCTGCGCGCCGTTGGCGTGACCGGCGGAGCGCGAGGCGCCGCCGGCGCGGCCCAGCGCAGGGAACACCAGCACGTCCCTGGGAGCTGCCACGCGGTAGCTCTTGCGGAACAGGCCGAAGGGGTAGGTGGTGCCCACCTCGAAGCTGGCCAGACGGTGCAGGCCGCGCCGGTGGAAGCGGTAGGTGATGCCGTGGTGGGCGGCCTCACCCGCGGGGACCAGGGGCACGCCAGCGGGTTCGGAGCCCCCGTCGCATCGCGCCGAGCCCACGTGGCGCACCACCAGGGCCACGTTGGGCAACCAGCGGCGCGGATTGCGCGCCCGCAGCTGGCCCCGGGCCTCCCGCCCGGCGTAGAGCGCCGACGGCAGCTCCACGTCCAGCTTCACCCGCCGCAGGGCGCTCTCGGACAGCACGCCGGAGATCGCGATCATGGCCAGCATGATCGAGCACAGCATGTACAGCAGGTTGTTGCCGGTGTTCAGGGCCGCGCCGGCCACGGCGAACACCAGCGCCAGGAAGATCCACCCCTGGATCGTGATCCGCAGCCGCCGCGGCGGGCGCAGGAGCGGCGCCAGTCGCGTCCAGACGCGGCGCAGCGCCGTGGGCTCGTTCTCGGCGCCGGGCAGGACCGGTCCGATCGCGGGCGCACGGCGACGAAATCCAGGAAGGGCGATCCTCACGCGGGCGGCCGCACCCCGGCCACGATCTCGGCGACCACGTCGGCCACCGGAAGCCCCTCCCCGGGCAGGGCGTCGGCCGCGAGCACGCGGTGGGCCAGCACCGGGACTGCGAGCTGCTTGACGTCGTCGGGGACGGCGAAGTCACGGCCGTCCAGCAGCGCCCGGGCGCGGGCCGCGCGGATCAGGGCCTGGGTGCCGCGGGGGCTGGCGCCGAGGCTCAGGCGAGGCGATCGGCGGGTGGCCTCGACGATCTCCAGCACGTAGTCCTCGAGGCTCGCCGCCACGGTCACACGCGCGGCCCGTTGCTGCAGCTCGGCCAGCTGGTCCGGGTCGATCACCGGGTCGAGATCGCCGCCCCCTTCGCCGGTGCGGTACATCACCCGGCGCTCCGCCTCCCGGTCGGGGTACCCCATGGTCAGCCGGACCAGGAAGCGGTCCATCTGGGACTCGGGCAGGGGATACGCGCCGTGCTGCTCGAAGGGGTTCTGCGTCGCGATGACGTGGAACGGCTGCGGCAGGGCGTGGCCGACGCCGTCGAGGTGCACCTCGGCGTTGCTCATGGCCTCGAGCAGGGCCGACTGGGTCTTGGGCGTGGTGCGGTTGATCTCGTCGGCCAGGACCAGGTGGGCGAAGATGGGGCCCGGCTTGAAGCGGAACTCCGCCTCCCCGGCGTCGTACACGTTGACCCCGAGGATGTCGCCGGGCAGGAGGTCGGACGTGAACTGGATGCGCCGGAAGGTGCAGCCCATGGCCGACGCAGCGGCCCGCGCCAGGGTGCTCTTGCCCACGCCCGGGACGTCCTCCAGCAGCACGTGGCCGCCCGCGAGGATGGCCACCAGGAGCTGATCGATCACCTCGTCCTTGCCGTGAATCACACCGGCCACGGCCGCGCGCAGGGCGTGCAGCCTCACTGACGTCTCGTCTGCCAAGGGGGTCTCCTCTCGCTCAGCGCCGCCGCGCGATCCACGCTCCGGCCAGCGCCGCCATGGCGAGCCAGGCCCCGGGGCTCGTCCCCGGCGCCGCCGCGCACTCGCACCCGCCCTCTTCCTCGTCGGCAGAGTCGTCGTCGTCGTCCGAGGGTTCGGCCTGGGCGTCGGTGGAGAAGATGAGCACTCCCGAGGTCCCGTCCCAGTCGTCCTCGTTGGGATCGAGGTCGCCGTCGCCCATGTTCGCCAGGACGGCGACCACGTCGAGGGTGTCCTCGGGCACCACGGCCGTGACCGTCGCCGCCCCGTTGTCGATGGCGCCGAGATCGCGCTGAACCACGGTCCCGTTGGCGTGCAGACTCAACAACGTCAGGGCCCAGCGGTCCTCGCCGCCGTCGGCCGTGAACTCGACGGTGATCTCCGCGCCCACCTCGGGGCCCCCGATGGGGACCGTGCCGGAGCTGAGCTCGGCCATGTCGTGGCGCAGCTCCCTCTCCAGGGGTCCCTCGAGCAGCAGGGAGAAGTCGGCCGTGGTGATGTTGGGCAGCTCCAGGCTCAGGCTCGTGGCGTGGTGGTAGCCGTGCTCGAAGTGCTCGCCGTCGTCGTTGTCCCCGAGGAAATACCGCCACTCCGCGAACTCCTGCCACGCGTGCTCGGTGTACAGCTCGTCGCCCACTGGCGGCGTGCCGTCCCAGCGCGGCTCGAGCCAGCGCTCGAGGGCCTCCATCCAGGTGTTGGAGTTCAACGCGTCCGTCTGGGCCGAGTCCTCCCACAGCTCCACGGCGATCCTCGGTGTCCCGTCACCGAGCCGCTCGGTCAGGTACTGCAGGAAGATGAACGAGCCGTACTGGGCGGGTTCGAGGGTCTCGTAGTAGTCCAGGTTGCGGTAGTACCCCTCCTGGTAGTAGGCGGCGTTGTACCAGCCCGACGCCGACTCCTCGTCGTACCACTCCTCGGTGAGCACGGCGCTGGCCTCGACGAACTGCCGGTCCTCTGCGGCGTCCACCCAGCGGTGCAGCGCGTGGTTGAGCTCGTGGGCCATGGTGGAGGGCACGTCGTCGAGCCCGAGCTCCTCGTCCATGACGATGAAGCCGGTGCAGCGGAAGTAGTCGCCCTCGCTGAACTGCGTCTCGCACTGGTAGTAGCCGGCGGCGTCGCCAGCGGGCTCGACGTAGATGTCCAGGGAGTCGCTGCCGCCCTGGCCCTCGTCCCCGCCCACCTCGTCCCAGCCCCACTCGTCCACCTGCTGCTCCCACGCGAGGTTCGCGTGCAGCAGGACGAGCTCGGCCATCTCCTCCTCCCCCTCGTCGTAGTGCACGCGCAGCGGCGACGTGGGCGCGTCCATGGAGAACTCACATTCCGGGCGCGAGCGGGTCGACGTGCACAGACCCTCGTAGCCCGCGGGCAGGGTGTGGTGGCACATGAACCGTTCGTGGGTCTGGGCGGGCAGACACCAGGTCAGCGAGATCACGGCGACGAAGAACAGACGAAGGTCCATGGCGCTCTCTCCAGGTCGACGAGTCTACACGGAACAGGGGCGGGGCTGGAGGGGTGGGGGGGAGGGATCAGCCGCCGTAGTTGATGGCGCGCAGGTCGATCTCAGTGATGGCGACCTCGCTGCGGGAGCCTGGATAGACGTCGGTGACCTGGAGCCGCACCTCGCCGTAGCAGCTGCCGTTGTAGCCGCCGCTGATGGGCA
>CAYRNR010000161.1:0-16798 GCA_964425605.1 uncultured Rickettsiales bacterium
CGCGCGCTGTTCCTGACCCACGACGAGGAGATCGACTACATCGAGGAGTTCCGCGGGCGCTTCGGCGCTGAAGACGCGGCGTTCATCGTGGCGCTGCACGCGGACTCGGAGCAGCTGTGGTCCACCGAGGGGCTGACGCTGCTGGACGATCTGACGCGGGGCATCGAGGGGGTCGAACACATCGACGAGGTCGTGTCGCTGACCAACGTGTGGCTGCCGATGCGGTCGGTGGAGGGGGACCTGTCCCATCGCCCGCTGCTGGACGGGGTCCCCACCGAGGAGGCGGAGATCTGGACGGCTCGGCGAGCTGCACTCCGCAGCCCGCTGCTGCAGGGGCGGCTGATCAACGAGGCGGGCGACACGGCCGTGGTCGTGGTGCGGTTCGAGGAGGACTTCGAGGGCGAGCAGCAGCGACGGCCGGTGGTGGACGAGGTGGACCGGGTGGTGGCGGAGACGGTGCACGAGCCGTTCGTGAGTCACGCCATCGGCCTGCCGCAGGTGCAGCGCGAGTACGCGATCATGCTGCCGCGGGATCTGGTACGGAACTCGGCGCTGTCGGTGATCCTGATCTCGGTCTTCATCTGGATCCTCTTCCGGAACTGGAGCGCCATCATCGTCTCCAACCTGGCCGTGGGCGCGGCGTTGACGTGGACGCTGGCGGCGATGGTGCTGACGGATCACCCGGTGGACCTGGTGAACTCGGTGATCACGAGCCTCGTGCTGGTGATCGGCGTGTCCGAGGCGGTGCACCTGATCACCCGCTTCCGCGAGCTCCTGGCCCAGGGCCTGCCCAGGCACGAGGCGCTGAAGGTGGGCGTGGCGCGCGTCGCGCTGGCCTGTCTGCTGACCGCCGCGACCTCGGCGGTGGGGTTCGCGTCGCTGATGACGGCCAGCATCAACGTGGTGCGCGTGCTGGGTATCTTCGCCGCGGCCGGCATCATGTTCGCGTTCGTCACCGCGATCATCTTGGTCCCGGCGTGCTTCACCTTCATGCCACCGCCCAGGCCCGAGGCACCGGGCAAGGGCCGGCGTAGCCTCACGGGGCGCTGGTGCGACTGGGTCGCGGCCTACGTGACGTCCCCCGACGGGCGCAAGGTGGTGTGGGTCGTCAGCATCATCGTCACCATCGTCTCGATCATCGGGATCACCCGCCTGGACGCGAACAACTACCTGCTCGAGGAGATGTGGCCGGACAACCGCATCCGCGTGGCCAACACCTTCATCGAGGAGAACTTCGGCGGCGTGCTGCCCATCGAGGTGGAGATCACGGTCCCCGAAGGCCGCAGCGTGCTCGAGCCGGAGATCCTGCGGGGTATGTTGGCCCTTCAGGAGTCCATGGACGCGGATCCGTACGTGCGCCGAGGGGTCTCCCTGGCGGACATCGTCTCCGAGGCCCACATGCTGGCCACGGGCGAGGTGGGCATCCCGGACAGCCAGGCGGCGGTGACCCAGGAGCTGTTCCTGTTCGAGCTCGGCGGCGACCAGAGCCCGGTGGATCAGTACACCGACGTCGAGCGTCTGCACGCGCGCATCTCCACCACGGCCCTGGACTGGGGTTCGGACCACTTCTTCGTGTGGCTCGAGCAGTTCGACGCCAGGGCGGCCGAGTGCATGCCCGAGGGCGTGGACGTGCACGTCACCGGCGCGATCCTCATCGCCAACCGCGCCCTGGACAACATCGTCGGCGACACGTTCACCTCGCTGGCCACGGCGTTCGTGGTGATCAGCATCCTGATGACCCTGCTGTTCCGGTCGGTGAAGATCGGCACGCTGGCCATGATCCCGAACCTGTTGCCCCTGGTGATCACGCTGGGCGTGATGGGGTTCCTGGGGATCACCATCCGCACGTCGATGGTGCTGATCTTCGCGCTGTCGCTGGGGGTGGCCGTGGACGACACCATCCACATCCTGGCGCGCTACCGTCAGGAGCTGGAGGTGGACGGCGACATCTCCGCGGCGCTGCGCCGCTCCGTGTCGACCACGGGGCAGGCCATCGTCTTCGCGTCGACCCTGCTGGTGGCCGGGTTCGCGATCTTCCTCAGCAGCTCGTTCTTCGGGCTGTTCCAGTTCGGTTTCCTCGGCGCGGTCGCCCTCACCGCTGCGTTGCTGGCCGACCTCTTCCTCACCCCGGTGATGATCCAGACGTTCAAGCTACGGGTGAAGGGTGTGGGCGAGCGGCGCGCCGATCCAGACGCCCAGACGTAAATGTCATCTGCAGCGCGGGTGCACGACCCCCCTTGAAGTTGTTAGTCTAGGGGAGCAAGCGGACTCAAGGAGGAAGTATGTCCTGGCTACGCCGTTTCGCGCCGGTGATCGCCGCCCTGGTATGTCTGCTGTTCATGCTGGGCGCGACGGGCTGCAAGACCCTCGAGAAGCACAAACGCGATCTGGATTCCTCGGACGACGAGGATCCGATGCCGGAGAACCCCGAGCAGGGACCGGACCGCCGGCCGCCGCCCACCTGATCAGCGGTCGACGAACTGCTTCTTCCACGCCTCGGTGGTGAGTTCCTCGCCCGTGGCGTACCGAACCAGCTCCAGCCAGTGAAGGCGCGCGCCCGATGAGAGTACGCGCTGTGCCAGCCACGCGCCGGCCTCCGGGCGCCCGCGGTAGTCTGCGGTGCGCACGTCCTGATCGAGGTGCACGGCCAGGGCGTCGGCCACCTGCGCGGCGATGAAGCCGCCCACGGCGTAGTTGTTGTAGTAGGTGCTCATGGCGTTGGCCAGGTGGTACTTGCCCAGGGGATCGGGGTTGGACCAGCCCTCGGGGCGCCGCAACAGCTGGAACCGCTCCTTGTACTTCCACCACGCGTCGCCCCAGTCCTGCTCTGGGTTGGCGTAGATGTCCCTCTCCCAGTGGTAGATGACCAGGCACCAGCGGGCGAAGATCAGCTCCTGGGCCCGCATGGCGCGGAAGGACTCGCCAGCGAGCCGCGCCGCCTCGGCCTCCTCCACGCCGAGGTAGCCGTCGAGCCAGCCCTGGGTCATCACCTGGCGCTCGAGCAACATGGCCACCGCCTCGGTGATCTGGGAGTCCACGTCCAGCATCAGGTACGGCAGGCTGTGGTCGACGGCCTCGTAGTGGACGCAGTGGCCGAGCTCGTGCAGCAGCGTGGACGTGCCCATGCGGGTCTGGGATTCCGGAGGCAGGGGCAGGTTCATCAGTAGCACGGCGGTGTCGAGCCGCTCGAGGTCCATCTTGTGGGCCATCGCGTGGGGGTTCTTGCCGTCGCGCGGGTACAGATCACTGCGAGACAGGATCGAATCCGCGGGCAGGCCCACGCCGGCAAAGAAGTCCACCGCGTCCTGCACCACCTGCTCGTGGTCCCGGCGCGCGTAGAGCTCGTCCAGGTTCAGCTCGTACAGGCCCGGCGGTACGTCCTGGAAGTAGGGGTTGCCGTAGTGCCAGGGCATCAGCTCCTCGGCGGGGACGCCGAAGCGCTCGGCGAGCAGCGGATCGATCTCCTCGGCCTTCAGGGCGCGGAACGGCTCGTCCGTGGCCTGCTCCACCTCGGCGAAGAAGGCCTCCAGCCAGGCCGGATCGAATCCCTGGGAGGTCAGCGCCATGTCCACGTAGGTCTCGTAGCCCAGCTCCCGGGCGGTCTGGTTGCGCAGGTCCACCAGCTCCCGGTGCAGCGGCAGCAGCTCGACGCCCACGGTCTTGGACTGCTTCCAGGCCTCCTCGAGCAGCGCACCGTCGGAGCTGGTGCGCATGAGCGTCTCCACGTAGGCTATGGACTGGGGCTCGCCAGCGATGTCCATCCGGTAGGTGGAGAACATCTCCTTGCAGCGTGTCTCGATCTCGTTGGCGCGCTGCCGCGCCTCTCCCTTCATCTGGTACGGCAGGTACAGCATCTGCAGCATCTCGAGCTGCCGTCGCAGATCCGCGTCGGTGAGGGACTCGTCGGCCAGGAGGTCGCGGATCGCCGCGAACCGGCCAGCGTCGCCCTTGACCTCCTTTTGCGCGAGCTGCACTCGCTCCATGCGCCCGAACGCCTCGGGCGTGCCCTCGGTCATGGCCTGCCAGAACGCGTCGCCGAAGTCGATGTAGAGGGGGCGCTCGAGCTGCACGTGTTCGCCCACGAGCTCGGCGGCGCGCACGTGGACATCGGCGGTGAGGTCCACGGTTTCTCCCTGGTCGGAGCGGGCCGCGGCAGGGGTACTGGCCACGGCGGTGAGGGCGAGTGTCGTCAGCACGGCGCAGGGGACGAAGCGCATGAACGGGCCTCCGGATTGGGGGTCGCCCAGTATACTCTTGATCGGACCCGTGACCGGAGGAGGAGCATGCCCAGATCCCTCGCCATACTCGCGCTGGCCGCGAGCCTGCTCGGTGGGTGCCTGCGCTCGGACGCCAACATGATCCTCAGCTACACGGCCGCCTCGTTCGAGGGCGGCTACGAGGTGGCGCTGCTCAACCAGCGGGTGTGGGGGTACGAGCAGTCCTGCGACGAGATCGCGCTCGAGGACAACGAGATCTGGGTCGTGTGGTCCCACGTGGGCCGCCCCGAGGAGTTCGGCGACGCGTTCCTGATCAGCGACCGGCTCGTCCGCGAGACCGCGCACATCGCCGCGGCCGACGACGGTATCCACGTGTACTACGCCTTCGACGACTTCGCCGAGGTGGCGGATCGATACGGCCGCGACCTCATCGACCTGGGGGAGGGGATGGGCGAGGGCTCCTTCCACGGCAGCAAGAACCTGCTCATCGCCGAGGGCCCGGATTCGCTGGTGCGGGTCGACGTGAACGAGGTCACGGTGGAACAGCTCGGGGTGACCGGGACGAGCCCGAGCTTCTCACCCGACGCGGGATCCATCGCCTACGGACGCGACGGGCACGCCTGGCGGTACGAGTTCGAGGAGGGGACCGAGGAGGACCTCGGGGAGGCCGAGCGCCCCCGGTACACCGACGACGGGCGGATCGTGGCCCTCGTGGACGGCCCTGGTGGCTTCGGTATCCATCAGCTCGAGGATGGCGTCTCGGGCTGGGCGTTCGTGGGGGAGGCCGACGCCGCGGTGTTCGACGACGGCTGGTTCCGCCTGGCCCCGGACGGCATGCGGGTCCTCCACAGCCCCAAGGCGGGCAAGTTCCAGCTGCAGGAGTGGGCGGGTCCCGACGGCGGGGACTGGACGATGACCAGCGATCTCGTGTGCGACTGAGGGCGCGGTCTAGTTCTCGCGCCAGCCGAACAACTTCTCGACGAGTTCCTCTGCTGAGCGGACCCGCGTGAAGCGGTCCTGGGGCACCTGACACAGGCCGGTCCGGCCGGGGTCGTCCAGGCGGGGCATGGTCTGGTTGGCCGCTCGACCGAACCAGCCGAACACCACGTCCAGGTAGCCGTCCTCGGGGTTGACCTCGGCGCGGGCCCAGATCGCGCAGGCCCCGGGACGTCCCGCCAGGCTCGCGGGGACCGGGATGTGGCTGACCTCGGCGTTCACCCGCGAGCAGAACAGGGAGACGCGGCGCACCGCGTTCCCCCCGTCGAGGGTGATCGCGGCGCAGGCGTCGCCGCCCTCGCCGCGGAACACGTCCAGGCGCTTGTCCAGATGCAGGGCCTCCTCCATCAGGTCGGCGATGACCCGCTGCTCCACGACTCGCGAGAAGAACGGGCGCTGCCAGCGATCGTCGGACGAAGCGCGAGGCCCGCCCCGCTGGGGGGCCCAGCGCTGGTTCTGGCGGCGGTTGTCCCGCGGCGGCCGGGTCGCGGCGGCCTCGATGTCCTTGGGCCAGCTGCTGACGTCGCACAGGATGTCCAGCGCGGCCTGCAGCGGCAGCGGCCCCGGCGTGATCCGCGCCTGGTGCGGCCGACCACCCACGAAGGTGCCCGACGGCCACGGCAGGGAGCGAAGGAGCCGGACCAGGTCCCTTCCCCGCTCCGCCGAGGTCATCACGATCGTCTTCTCGTCAGGCACGATCACCCGCAGATCCATGTCGCCGTAGCGCGCCTCGACCCGCCGCGGCAGATACCCCACGTCCTTGTCCCGCGCGTCCAGCACCACCATCTTCAGGCCGCTGATCTCGTGGACCGGGTGCTCCACCTCCGAGACGAACTCGTCCGCCGCGGCCTCCCGCGCCAGGTGACGGTCGATGACCTCGCGGTCCTCGTCCCCCAGCTCCTCCTGGAAGGCCAGCCGGCGCAGCGTGTCGGGCGAGCCACGGCCGATGAACGCGGACAACAGCACGTGCCGGTCGCGGATCCAGTCGTCCTCGCTCCCGGCGCCCCGCCCCACCTCCATCAGCTTCGTCACGTGCTCGTCGTCCAGCTCCAGCGCCCGCGCAGCCAGGGAGCACGGCGGCCCCTCCAGCTCCGCGTCGTGCAGGAACGTCATCGCCTCCAGCCCGCTGACCTCCTCCACCAGCGCCTGCCGCGTGGTGTGGTGGTCCACCCAGATCATGGGCACCCCCTGCCCCAGGAGCTGCCGCGCCGCGCCGATGCTCGCCGGGCGCACAGGCACGTTGCCGATCAGCACCTCGCTCACCTGCAGCCCGCCCGCCACCCGATCGGCCAGCGCTTGCAGATCCCCCGCCAGCCTGCGCGCGCCGGTGAACCGGATCTCCGATCCCTCTCCGCGCCCGCGCACGAAGAGGCAGGCGGACACCATGCCATCCACATCGCCGTGCACGAAGATCACGGGCTTGGGTTCATCCCACGTCATGTCGCGGATCGAGACGTACTGGTCGCGTTCCATGGGGAAGCCTCCCTACGATTTCAGCCGATTTGTCTGCCGTATCCCCTCGAATGGGACGACTATACCAAGCCTTGCGCGCCCCTCCGCAACCTTTTTGGCACTGCCCTGCGACCCGACGGTGAAATGTTGTGCGTCTCTGCACGTAGGAAAGGCCATGTCGCGGCTCTTGCAGTGTCCCCGCGGCTCCGGAGGAACCCGAAAGATGAGTCGATTCCAGGAAGCCCGCGAGCGCCTCGAGCGGGAGTTCGTCCACATCGAGAACCACCCCGACCTCGCTCCCGACGAGAAGGTCAACCGCGTCATCGGCGTCTGCGCCACCACCTCCGCCGTCCTCGCCATCCAGCCCATCCCCATGGCCGACTTCGCCCTGCAGCTGCCGATCCTCGCCTACATGGGCTTCAAGATCGGGCGTATCCGCGGCGTGGATATCCGGCGCCATGACGCGACCAGGCTCACGGGGGAGATCCTCGCGACGGTGGGGATGGGATTTGCAGCGAGGCAGGTGCTGGCGGGCGTGTACAAGGCTGCGTTCCCGTTCATGGGGGCCATCACGACGCTGCCGCTGTTCTTCGCGTTGATCTACGCCGTCGGCAAGGTCATGGACTACTACTTCCGGGCGCAGGCCGCAGGGCAGAACGTGACCAAGGAGGGCATGCGGGAGGTGTTCGTGAAGGCGCACGCCGAGGGCGTGGCCAAGGGCAAGGTGGTGGAGGAGGAGGTGAAGGAGCAGGCGCCAGTGAAGAAGAAGGCGCCGGCCAAGAAGAAGGCGCCGGTGAAGAAGAAGGCGCCGGCCAAGAAGAAGGCGCCGGTGAAGAAGAAGGCGCCGGCGAAGAAGAAGACGCCGGCGAAGAAGAAGACGCCGGTGAAGAAATAGGTCGCTTGCTGCTGGCGAGCTGACGCTCGCAGCAGAAGCGCCCGGGGGGGGACGCTGGCGTGCTCGGCGTATCGCGGTTGCCGGTCCGAACCACCAACCCAGTCCGTCGCCCCCTCTTTCTCACGCACCGCCCACCAAGACCTTCGACGAAGATCCGTATTCGCCGGATCGTTTGAGGAAGTCTTAGGACCCAAGGACGGGGCGGGCACAGCGGAAGCCGACATCTCCGAAGTGCTCGTTCACCCAGCCCTCCTCTCCTCGTGACGCGCAGATCGTCGGCGCGGCTCGTCCAGCTGCCACCTCGTACCGGGTGGCTTGTGCAGCCTTCCTCTCTCGGGGACGAGCCGTCCTCTGGCGCCCGTCTCCGTGATCGTAGGTGGGGTAGTCGCAGTCCGACACCCACTCCCAGACGCTGCCAGCCATGTCACACATCCCACACCGGCAGATCGCCCGGAAAGAGGTTGAAGAACAATCTGGCGTCGATGGGGACGTAGACAAAACTCCCTGGACCCGCTCGCGGAGAGTTGGTGGAATGGCGGCCGGGAGGTCGGACGTGACGCGACCGATGCAACGACGTGGATTCATCAAGGGCGCGGCATCCCTGGCGGGATTGGCGGGGCTGGGGGGCGTCTCGGGTTGTGCGACGGTGGGGGGAGCGGGTGCTCTGCGCACGCCTACGGGGAAGGGCTCGGGGGAGGCGTTGCTCGGCGCGCTGCTGGAGCGCGAACGGATCGTAGCGGGCGCGTCGATGCCGGCCCTCGCGGGCACGTCGATCGGCGGCGTACGGGCCGATCGTGTGGTGAAGAACGGGCTCCAGGCCATGCTGTGGAGTCACTCCCTGGGCGACGTCGAGGATCGGGAACAGCTGCCGTGCGAACTGCAGAGGCCGCTGGAGGAGCGGGCGTCCGGGATGAGCCGCTCGGTGTTCACCGCGACCCGTTACCTCGAGTCCCTGTCCACGGAGGAGCTGAGTCGAGCTCAGGATGTGTTGCGAGCCACCCCCGAGATGGGACACTGGGTGCACGACGAGATCGTCCAGCAGGGGCTGGACCAGTCCATGGACGTGGGATCGATGCGCCACTTCACCCAGGTGCACGACCACGTGGTGTGGCGCCTGACGCACCAGCAGCCGAAGCTGTTCGTGGAGCCGCTGATCCAGAAAGTGGACAGGCTGGCCACGGCTCGTGATGTCGATCGCCGGTCGCACGTGCTGCGGGCCGATGCGGAGAACGCGGGCAGTGGAGGGCTTGCCGCATACGCAACCGAGGCGCCGTCTTCCGAGGATGCTGGCTGCGGGCTGGCTCCCGAGCTCGAGATTGGATTGATCCTGTTGGGGATCGGAACGGTCTCCACTGCGGGCTTCACCCTCGCCCTCGTTTCCGGCGGTGGCTGGCCCATGGCGTTCGGGATCACCTTCGGGGTCATCGTTTTCATCGCGTCGTGGGTCTTCATCGGTATCGGCGCGTCAGAAACCGAGGGTTGGGGACGATAGGTCGCGCTGGAGGAGCCCCTCCAGTACCCACCGAGCCGCATTGCGTCCTGCGATCAAGCACGATGTGTAGCCCGCGCCGGGGTTGGCCCATCCGCTGGCCAGGTACAACCCGTCCACGGGGGTGGTGGCGGCCGGGCGCCGCGGACCAGCCTGCGAAGGCGTGTGGGCGTACCCGAAGATGGCGCCACCGGGCGAACCGGTGTACTCGTGGAAAGTCTGCGGCGTCGCGGTCTCCATGACGTGGATGCTCTCCGACAGCCCCGGGATGAGGTGTCGTTCCACGGCATGCGCTAGCTCCGTCGCGGTGCCTCGATGGCCCCGGGCGCGGCGTTCTCCCGCGGTCGCGGGTACGACCGCGGTGGCGGAGAGCACCCCACGGCCCGGTGGGCAGCATCCGGGATCGAGCAGGCTCGGGGCGGCGACGTGGATGGTCCTTCCGAGGGCCCAGGAGGGGAGATCCGGTTGCCGCAGAACGGTCTCGTAGGCGACCTCGGCGAGAGACTGTGGGGCCACGTCCAGTCCGAGCCACAGCTTGACCGCCGATACCGACGGCTCCAGTGAGGACAGCTGCGCGCGCCAGCGGCTCAGCGCTCCGCCGGCGCGGGGCAGGAGGCGCAGCGCGGTCGCCGGCGAGGCATTGCAGACGACGGCTGCGGCGGCCACCTGGCAGCCCTCCTTGAGCCGCACACCGGTGGCCTGTCGGCCGTCCAGGAGGAGGCCCTCCACGGGCTGGTCGGTCCACAGCGTCCCACCGTGGTGGGCCAGCTCCGCGGCGAGCGCGCCGGTCAGCGCCGCGCCACCGCCGAGGACGGTCCACCCTCCCCAGATCTGGTACCCCGCAAGGATCAGTAACCAGGTGAAGGCCGACATCCTGTCGGGCAGCAGCCCGAGGTATCCCGTGCGGATCCCCACCAACTCGCGGGCCGTCGGATCCTCGATGTGTCGTTCGATGATCTGCGCCGCGGTCTGATGGAGGAGGGGGCGGATGTCCCCGGGAGGTGCGCTCGAAGGCCGTCCGCTCCACCACCCCTGGAGGAAATCGAAGGACTCGGAGTGGACGTGACGGGCCCTCGAGATCAGCTCCCGGAGCCCCCTGCGTTCTCCGGGAAATCGCTTCGCTAGGAGCTCCACCCACGCATCGGCGCCGCGGGGGATCCAGAGGTCGATTCCCCCTGTCTTCTCCCGATGGGACCAGCGGTCACGCGCCAGATGCAGGCGTCGGACCACGCCCAGATCCTCTAGCAGTTCGTGGTACGGCTCGCCTGGCCCGACCGCGTCCATCGACTGCAGGCTGGCATCGAACCGATACCCGCTCCTGGAGAACGATGTCGCGAATCCGCCAGCCGAGGATCCTTGTTCGAAGACGTGGACCGTGAGCCCGGCCCGGGCCAGGTGCACCGCACAGCTCAGCCCGCCGAGCCCCGAACCGATGACCGCTACGTCGCACCGCTGCGGTGCCCTCGGTCCCGGGATGGCGGTGCCGTCCATCGTGTCACCCTACGTTCGCGGGATAGGTGATCTCCTCGCGGGAGGACCAGCCGTGCTCCAGCGGTTTGACGAACAGGCTGCGGTTGGTGACGAACGGCGGGGAGAGAGTCTGGATCGGAACGGTCGAGCCCTGGTGGGGGACGGTGTACCGATCGATGCCGGCGTGGGCAAACGCCAGATCGAGTAGCGCGAGGCCCAGAGTCCCTGTGCCGCGGTGTCGCGGAGCCACCCGAAGGATCTCGCCGATCTCCGAGTCGTCGAAGTGGATCGGCACGCCCGGCTGCAACGCCTCGGCGGCCGCGAACGCGGTCAGCCGCTGCCCCGATTCGCCGCGGCGCAGTTCGAATCCCTCCCTCCCCCAGGCGTCTTTACCGGGCTCCAGGCGCCATTGAAGCTGCAGCTGGCGTGGATCCAGGTGCCGCCGCCCTTCGCGGCGAGCATTGAAGAACCAGTTCTCCAGTCCGCAGTAGTCGATGGCGTCCAGTCCCGCCGGAATGCCCTCGAAGGAACGCGCCAGATCGAGCAGCCGGTTCCAGTGGTCGGCCGCGGCCTCGTCGCGCACGAGCAGGTCGTAGCCGAACTCGCCGGTCTTGCCTCCTCGCAGGCACAGCACGCCCGGCTCGGGCTGGTAGAACGTGCGATAGGGCAGTCCGATGGCCCCGGGGCTGTCGTACACACTCAGCAGCTCCCAGGCGAACGGACCGTTGATCGACAGCAACGTGTGTGAATCGCTCAGCCGGTCGATGAGCACCTCGTCGCCGGTGAGCTTCACCTGTTCGAGCGAGGCGAGCAGGCCTTCGGCGGTGATACCTTCGGCGAACAGCAGGTAGTGTCCCGCGTCGCGCCCGACGTAGAGATCGGCGGCGACGGTCCCATCCCGGCGCAGCACCAGCGTGTGGCGGATCTCGCCGCGGCGGAGGAACAGGTCGCAGGGCACCAGGCGATCGAGCACATCGTGCGCCTGGGCTCCACCGACCCGCAGCACGACCACATGGGAGAGGTCCGACACCGCCACGCAGCGTCGGATGGCGTCGACCTCCGCGTCCCGCGTCGAGAACACGGCGGGCACGGCGACCCCGTCCTCGACAGTCATCGTCCGCTGAGGGCTCTCGTGCTCGGCGAGCAGGACGGTCTCTCTCAAGTCGGGGTCTCCTCCTCGCGCGCAATCAGCTCGTCGATGATGGTGTTCAGCGTACGCATGGCCAGGTATGGCGAGCCGTCGTCCCGCGCGAGATCCAGGGCGAACTCCTCCTGGACGGCGATCAGCAGCTCGATCGCGTCGATGGAGTCGAGGGCGAGGCCGGTGCCGAACAGCGATGCGTCGGGATCCAGCTCATCCTCCCCGCGCTCCAGGCCCAGCTTCGTGACGAGTAGCCCGCGCAGACGACGCAGGTACTCCTCGCGTCGTTGCAACAGGTCGTGGATGGTTTCGTCCATGGCCCCCTCGCCCATTTTACCCATCTCGGTCACGGCGCTGCCATGAGGAGCGCTGCGGTTCCCGCGACGGGACAGGTAGATACTACCAGCACCTTCTTGGCGTCCTGCGCCCGGATCGCTTCCGCGGCTGCGGTGGCTGCAAACAGCGCGGCGCTGGCCTCGCAGTATCCGATCTGCCGGGCAATGGACCGCGATTCGTTCTGCGCTGCGCGCGGCCCAAGCACCGAGTGCAGGGCAGCCCTTTCGGTGCGACGAGCCAGGGCCGATCCGTCCGAACCGCTCAGGACGAAATCCGGTCGCGCGCCCCCCAGCGCCCGCGCGATGGCGCTGGCGAGCCCCGAAGGACCGGCGAGACCGACACCTGCGACTCGAGCGAGGGGCTGACCTCCGGGCGGCTCGATGAGCAAGCACGCGGCTCCGGCCGAGGGGCGTGGGCCGTCACCTCCGTGGAGCGCGTGGTGGTCGCACAAGGCCCGGCCCGGTAGATCCAATCCGGACGCCAGCATCCCGGCCAGATCCTCCCGCCGCCGCAGGATCGTCACGGCGAGCGCGAGCGCGAGCAGTCCTGCGCCGTGTCCGCTTGCCAGCGTGCAGTCCGGCCCGTGGAGTTCGAACTGGCGCGCGACGGCGCCGGCCGGTGCGTTGCGAACGGCCCGGGAGAAGGCCCGGGCGGAGGTCCTCTGTCGGCTGCTGGCGCCCTGATCTCTTCTGTACCGCTGCTCGCTGCGGTTCGGATGGCCGGAGACGCCGACGAACAGCCCCAGGGAGGAGACCTTCGTAGACCCTGCCTCGCCCTCGGTGGCTCCGGCGATGGCGGCGGCGAGGAGTTGCGAGGCCGTGTCGAGGTTCTTCTCCTTGCCCCGCGGAACCTGCCGCTCGATCTCCCGGCTCAGGGACCGGACATCGAAACCGTAGGGACCGAGTGAGCCCAGGCCGGTCACGTACACCTCGCGCGGAACCTCGCGGCGGCGTACCCCTGCCCGCCGGCCCAGGACCAGCGACACGTTCGAGCCACCGAAGGCTGCGCTGTGCTTGAGGGTCCGATCGTGGGCCACCTCTCGGGGCCCCGGACCCGTGACCACGTCGCCAGGAGCGAGGTTCCGCGGTCTGGTGAAGCTGGGAATCGCCGGGACGAGCTGCCGCTGGAGGGCGATGGAGGCGACGATGGTCTCCAGGACACCGGCTGCACCCTGCGCGTGACCGAGCTGGGCCTTGCAGGCAGTGACGGGGATGCCCGACGGGAACGCGGTGCGAAGCGCCATCGTCTCGGCGATGTCGTTCGACGCGGTTCCCGTTCCGTGGGCGTTGTAGCAACCGATCTGCTCGGGTCCGACACCCGCGTCGTGCATGGCTGCCAGGATGCTCCGCGCCATGCCGGCGCCGCTGGGATCGGACGCCGTCGGGTGGTACGGATCACACGCCATTCCGAGGCCCTGCAACCAGGCCATCGGCTCGGAGGATCGAGCCGATGCATCGTCCCATCGCTCGAGGACGACGAATCCCGCTCCCTCTCCCATGGTCATCCCCTGGGGGTGGGAGAACGGTGCACAAGCTCCGGGACTCATCGCGCCGATGTGCCAGAATCCCCGGACCACGTCCACGTGCATGAGATCCGCGCCGCCGGCTACGGCGACGTCCGCCAGACCGGCGAGTAACAGCTCTCTGGCCACGCCGATGGCATGGGTGCTCGAGGCGCAGGCGGTGGACACCGTGAGCCTCGGCCCCTCGATCCCCAGGTCCCGGGCCACGGTCGCGGTGAGCTCGGCGACGCTGGCTTTGCGCAGTCTGCGCCGTCGCTCGGTGTCGTCGCGATCCTCGTCGCCGCGGGGCTCTGGCGAGATCAGCGTGCCGTTGCCGTTGCCCAGCACCAGCACCCAGCGACCTCTGTCTCCGGGCGGCAGGCCCGAGTGTTCGATCGCCTCGCGAGCGGCCTCGAGGGCCACCGAGGCGGTCGGGTCCACGTCGGGGAACCCGCGCTGCAGGTAGGCACGGTCGTCCGCTGGCAGCGCGGCCAGGAGCATTCCGTCGGGGAGGCCGGGCATCAGGGTCCCGGCCGGTCGGTGCCCGTCACTCCCGGCCACCATCCCGGACCAGAGGGCATCGCTGCCCTTTCCGAATGGCGTCCAGGCACCCACGCCGGTGATCACCACCTGCGGCGTTGCTGGTTTCAGGGGCGGCGCGGCCGGCGGCATCGAGCTCTCTTCTTGTCCACGTAGTCGATGGCCGCGGCGATGACCATGATCGCCAGGCCGGTCGAGACGACGACGCCACCGACGGTCGTGGCGTACTCGGCGCCATCGCTTGCGTCCGACGTGTTCCATGCCGCGAGTCCCGCGCCGAGGAAGATGGCGCCGACTCCCATGGTGACACCCCCCGCGATCGCGACACGCGCGGCCCGGGTGTAGGTCGCGTTCTGCGGTTCATCCTCGGGAAGCTGGAGGAGGGCCTCGGCAAGCTCGCGTTCCGCCTCACTGCGTGCCCGTTCGGCGACCTGTGCGCGGGCCTCCCTGGCCAATCGCGCGGAGTCGTCGATCTCCACCCCCTGCAACGAGGTCGCCAGCGCGCTCCAGTCTTGCCGGTACACGCCGACGCGGCTGCAGGCACGGTCCATTCTCTCGAGTGATCCCTGGATCAGCAGAGACGGATCCTGCCGCTGCAGGCGCCAGCCGATTCCCTCGATCATCTTCGAGAACTGGAGGACCCGCCTGGTCGGCAGACCGCAGCGGGACGCCTTGTCCACCATCCCATCTCGAAGCAGTACGACCCGTTGCCCGTCCTCGCACAGGAATGCCTGGATGTCCTTCCTCTCCCGTTCGTCCAGCCGATCCAGGTACGCGGCCAGCGCGAGGACTTGCTGGCCGATCGGCGGGAGTTCCAACCACATCCTATTTTGGACCTCGGGGGTTTCCTGGATGGAGGTCGGTGCATCCCTGAACGCCGCCGCAACGGTCAATGAGGCCGTGTTGTCCTGGAGGAACGTGCGGGGTAGTCCCTCACGCTCCAGGTGGTCCTGGAACGCCGTGGCTACCGGCGTCGCACGGATCTGTGCCAGCTGGTCGTCCAGGGCGGACAGGTAGCTGTCGGCGTTCGTCTCCCCTTCGCGGACGCGGACCCCACCCACTGTTGCACATCCGCCCAGAACTCCCAGCCCCAGAACTCCCCCGACGGCCGACGCTGATTGCGAGAGGAAATCGCGTCGCTGCATGTCGGCACTCCAGTGCTTTCCGGGGCGGGTCGGACCGGACCTACACTCCTAATCCCACCTCGACTCGTCCTGCTTCTCCTCCAGATACCGCGGATCCACATCCTCGGCGTCCTGGATCACGGGCAGGTCCTCGTCCTTGCCATCGCGCCGCAGCTTCACCCGGCCTGGCACGTCGGTGTATGCCGGCTGCCGATCCAGCTCGAAGGTGATGGGCTCCTCGAGGCCTTCGTACCAGATGGAGTAGCTGGTCTCGCCGTCGGTCTCGATGACGATGTGGCCGTTGGCGACGGTCTGGGTCTTGCCGGTGTGGGGATGCTCGCCGTCGTAGAGATAGCCGTCGACGAGCTCGGTCTGGAAGATGTCGGCGCCGATGGGCCAGCCGGACCAGTAGTTCTCGTAGCCGAGGATTCGGTGGACGGTGTACTCGTTGGGGTGGTGGTGGCCCTTGCCGCAGGAGATGACGGCGACCTCGGGCTCGAGGTGCTGCAAGAAGGCGTAGTTGGTGGACCACTGGGAGCCGTGGTGGCTGACGCGGAGCACCTCGATGTCGCGGAGCTGGTCGCGCATGGCGCCTTCGATGTTGTGGTAGTAGTTGCCCCAGCTCTTGTGGAAGTAGCCGCTCTGATCGCCGGCGACGAAGAAGTCGAACTTCTTGAAGTGGACGATGATGGCGATGGAGAAGTCGTTCTGGCTGGTGGTGGGGATCCAGCGGCGGCGGATGACGCGCTCGGCGACGCCGTCGAGCTGGGTGGCGACGGTGAGGACCTCGACCCAGACGTCGGGACCCATGTCGATCTGGCGGTCTTCGCCGAGCTGATCGAACTGGAGCTTCTCGCGCTGGACGTTCTGGGCGGCGACCCACTCGCGGTAGACGCCGTCGAGGTTGCCGGAGGCGTCGTAGTCGAGGCCGGTGTCGTAGAGGCCACCGAGGCGTACGCCCGGAGCGTCGTACAGATAGAACACTCCGCTGTCGTTGCCGGGCTTGGGCCAGCCCATGTGGTCCTTGTGGTAGTGGGTGCCGATGAAGTAGTCCACCTCGGCGACGGGCCGGGTGGGGGGGCCGTCGTCGAGCTTGCGGCGGAGGTAGGGCTCGATGGTGTCGCGGGCCTCGTTGCCCTCCTTGGAGCTCTCGCCGGCGTCGACCATGAGGATGCGACGGTCGCCGGTCTCGTCCTCGGGGGACTCGATGATGGTGCAGTCACCCTGGCCGACGTCCACGACGTGGATGCGCATGACGTTGGCCGGGGGCCCCTCGTTGCGGTCGCGCTTGGCCTGGGCCGAGGCGGGCAGGACGAGGGCGGTGAGGAGGAGGGCGAAGAGGCACGTGCGTGACGTAGCGGAGATCATCGGTCCCTCCCTCTAGGAGCGCCGCCGCGCGGCGGCCAGTAGCATGCCGAGGGCGGCCAGGACGCCGACGCCGGCGACGGGCGCGGTGGGGCTGGCGTGGAGGTGGCAACGGCAGGCGGGCCCGTTGTCGGGCCAGTCCACGAAGTCGGTGAGGCACTCGTTGGCCTCGCCCGGGGTGCCGTACTCGCAGTAGGTGTTGTCCTCGATGAGGAAGCACTGGGAGAAGGCGGCCTCGCACCAGTTGAGCTGGAAGTCGTTGTCCTCGCCGG
>CAYRNR010000162.1:0-16643 GCA_964425605.1 uncultured Rickettsiales bacterium
CGCCAGCCCCGCCACCCATATCCACGCCCGCGACCGCCCCCCCTCCAGCGTCTCCGGCTGGACCACCGTCACCCGCGTGACCACCGTCTCGACCTTGCGCACGGTCTCCGACGGTGTCGCGGTCTCGAGGTCGCCCGATCCCAGCGACTGCTCGCGGACCGGGGCGAGCAGGCCGACGAGCTCGGCGAGGCGGGCCTGGCCCTGCTCCACGTCGAGGGCGTGCGGCGCCAGGGCCGTCCGCATCTGGTCGGCGTCGACGAACCTGCTCGCAGCGTCCGCGGCGAGGGCGCGCTCCACCACGGGCCACAGGTCGTCGGGGATCTCGTCGGGGCCGAGGCGGCCCAGCGCGCCGGTCCGCGCGGCCTCGAGGGTCTCGATCTCACCGCCTGCCTCGAGCGGCCTGCGGCCGGTGACGAGCTCGACGAGGATGAGCGCGGCGGCGTACAGGTCGCACGCAGGGCCGACGGGCTGGCCGGCAGCCTGCTCGGGGCTCATGTAGGCCAGCTTGCCCTTGAGCCCGGCCTGGGACTCGTGCATGGAGGTGCGGGCGACGCCGAAGTCGGTGAGGCGGACGCGGCCGTCGTGGCCGATCATCACGTTGGAGGGGCTGACGTCACGATGGACGATGCCGAGGGATTGCCCGGAGTCGTCGCGAGCCCGGTGCGCGTGCTGCAGCGCGGCGAGGATCTCCCGGACCACGTGGGCGGCGAGCCGGGGCGGGATGTGGACGCCCGCCGCCTCGGCCGCCTGCAGGAGCTGCGCGAGATCGCAGCCGTCGACGCGCTCCATGACGAGGAAGTAGTCGTCGCCGCTGCGGCCGAGCTCGAGGACCTGTACGACGTTGGGGTGGTCGAGGCGGACGGTGAGCATGGCCTCGCGCACCAGCATCTGCACGAAGGGGGCGCGACGGGTGAGGTGGGGGTGGATGCGCTTGACGACCACGGGCTTGCGGAAGCCGTGCTCGCCGCGGGCGAAGCCGCCGTAGACCACGGCCATGCCGCCGCGACCGATCTCCTCGGTGAGGGTGTAGCGGCCCAGGGTCTCCATCAGCGCTCGTCCGGGCTCCCGGCCGGGTCCCCGGACGTGACGCTGCGGGCGTGGTCGATGATCTTGGAGAACGAGATCTGATCCACCCACAGGAAGAACAGGCCGAAGCCGAAGATGATGATCGTCTGGGTCACGTGGCAGACCACGGCGTAGGCCGCGCCCGAGTCCTTGTCCACGTGCAGCAGCGCCAGGCCGCCGATGACGAACGCCTCGAACACGCCGGCGAACAGCGGCGGCGCGGGCAGCAACACGCCCACGACCAGGACCACCAGCAGCACCAGGCCGCCCATGAGGCCGATGTGGTCGAAGTGGAAGGCCTTGCACAGGGACCACATGCACAGGACGTTGAGGAGCCAGATGAACGCGCTGTTGGTGACCATGGACAGGGCGAAGCGCGCGTCCTTCATGGTGCGGACGCCGTCGAGGAACGACTGCATCATGCCCGCGACCTTGAGCGCGAGGCCCTTGTGGACCACGCCCACCACGGAGTCGGTCCAGCGCACGGCGCGGTCCTGGAGCACCAGGAACGCCAGCAGGCAACCGACGAAGGGTACGGTCGTGAACGCGATGGCCTTCTGCCCATCGGCCACGAAGCTCATCTCGACCCCGCCGATGACGATGGCCTCGGGCAGATCCGCGAAGATCACGGCCACGTAGAACATCACCGCCAGGCACAGGATGTCGATGGTCCGCTCGACCACCACCGAGTACATGGAGGCGCCGAAGGGGGCGTCGGTGCGCTCGTGGAGCAGGTAGGGCCGCGCGAACTCACCCAGCCGGAACGGCAGCGCCTGGATGGCGAGGAACCCCACCGAGTTGATGCTGAACACGTGCCTGAACGACACGGGGTGGACCTGGTTGACGATGCGGCCCCACCGCCAGGCCCGGCTGACGTGCAGGACGAGGAACGACCCGAAGCAGATGATCCACCAGACCTTGTCGATGTCGCGGATGGCCCCCGAGAAGCGTTCCATGTCCACGTCGTGGAAGATGAGCACGAGCAGGCCCAGGCCCAGGGCGAAGCTGAACACCAGCTTGACCCACCGGAACCAGCCGCCGCCTTTTTTGCCCTGGGCCTCGCTCACCGTACGCGCTCCCGTCCGTCCGTGCCGCCGCGCCGGCGCAGCAGGCTCCATACAAGCAACGGGACCAGGGCGAGCGGAGCGCGGGGCGCGGGTGTCGCGCTGCATCCCCGGCCGCCGAGGAGGTCCTCGCGCGGGTCCGTACCCTCCAGGTACTCGTCCAAATTCGCCACGCCGTCAAGGTCCGGGTCGTCCAGGGAGTCGTCGGCGGCCGTGTCCAGGAAGTGGATCCACTCCCAGAGATCGGCCATCTCGTCCCCGTCCACGTCCCGCGGAAGGCGGATGTCCACCTCGAAGGTGGCGCCCTCGGCCACGTGGATCACCTGCGCGTCCACCGGCCGCCGCTCGCCGCCGCTGTACCACGTGATCCACCCGGGATCGTCGAAGCAGTAGCGGTAGGGTTCGGCCTGGAGTGTATAGGACCCGGGCACCAGCGGGGCCAGCCGGAACGATCCGTCCTCCTCGCTCGTGGCCAGCCTGGACGGCAGCTCCGGGTCCACGGGCAGCGCCGTGACGTAGATCCGGTCCAGCGGGCGACCGGACTCCCGTTCCCACACGTGGCCTTCGATCACCGCCGCCGTCGGCAGCGCCACCGCGCCGAGGTCGAGGACCTCCCCCTGGACCACGTCGTGGAGATCGGCGTCGTTGCTCGAGGAGCAGATCCCCCCGCCGCAGAGGTACCCGGCCAGCACGCGATCGTCGTCGGGATCCACGTGGATGCGGTAGGAGCCATCGGCGAGGGTGCCCATGGTGAACCGTCCCTCGGCGTCCACGTCTGCGCTGGCGTCGAGTCCATCGGGCTCGCGGGAGGCGCGCACCGTCACGTCGGTCAGAGGCGCGCCCAGGCCGCTGATCGATCCCTCGATCCACCCCTCCGGCTCCAGGCCGAAGTCCAGGCCGACCATCTGCCAGTCCTCCGCGAGCTCCACGTCCTCGGTCGGAGCGTGCGTGGCCAATCCCTCGCTGCTGATCTCCAGCTCGTACGCCCCGGGAGCCAATCCCTTCAGGGAATACGATCCGTCGGCACTCACCGCTGCCGTGGCCTGGATCCACGACTGCGGCGAGTGTCTCGCGTAGACCCCGCCCGTGGTCACGGGTGAACCCGAGGCATCGGTGACGGTGCCATGGATCTCCGCCCCCCTCGGAATGGTGACGTCCCAGCCGTCCACGACCTCCCCGCGCAGCGCGGTCACCATCTCCGCCTCGTCGGCCGTGTAGGCGTCCGGGTAGTAGATCACGGGGCGGCCCGCCACCGTGACCTTGAGCTCGTAGTTGCCCGGTACCGGCGTGGGGTCGCCGCTGCTGACGATGGCCGAGTCGAGCCCGACCACGGTGTAGCGGCCGTCCACGTCCGTGTACACGGTGGGGTCGATGTTGGAGTTGTAGTAGTCCAGCCCGCGCACGTCGATCCGGGCATTCTCGATCGGCTCGCCGTCGACGCCGTCGGTCACGATCCCGGTCACGGTCCCGCCCCGTGGGAGGTGGAAGTCGATGCCGCCCGCGTGGTGATCGTTTCGCAGGTCCAGCAGCGTGCCGCTGCAGTAGAAGTACATGTCGGCGTAGTACGCGCCGATGAAGTCCTGCCCGTCCAGGGGCCATGCCTTGAGCCGGTGGAAGTCCGCGGGCAGGCCCATGGCGTGGTAGGCGCCGTCCGCGTCGGTGGTGAAGATCTCGTAGTGGGCCTGGACGTCGAACACCACCACGGACATGCCGGCGATGGGTTCCCCGTCGGGGTAGGAGACCACGCGCCCCTCGACATGGCTCGACTCGCCGGGGTGCCCTGGCCGGTCCGAGGGCCACCCCGCGCCCGCGACGCCCTCCTCGTCCGCGCACCCGCACGGTGCGAGGGCGAACAGCGCCATGGCGAACAGCGCGATGGAGGCCGCTTCGGATCTCACGGGGCGGGCGCCCCGTCCCCGGTCCCCTGCTCCCGATCCAGCTGCTCGTCCACCCGCTCGGCCAGGGCGATGGCGAAGCGGTAGGCCAGCGTGATGCTGTTGCGGCTCAGCAGCTTGATCCGGTCGCGGTCGGTGTGGACCGGGGTCGCCGGCCGGCCGCCCCGCAATCCCTTGAGGGTGATGGCGGGGTAACGCTGCCGCGACGCCACCCCCGCGTCGCTGAGGCCCAGCAGCAACATCGGCCGCACCTGCTCGTAGCCCTCCTCCCGGGCCAGCGCCGCGGCGAGGCCGGGCAGCAGCGGGTGGTAGGTCTCGCGCGACGGGGTCTTCTCGCCCACGGCAAAGCAGATCCTCCCCGCGCCCACGTCGTCGATGTTGACCACGAAGGTGTTCTCCGGCGGGAGGGTCCGGCCGAAGGTCTTGAGGAACGCGTCCACGCCGCCGCAGTCCGCCTCCCGGCTCCCCGTCACCAGGAAGCAGGGCTCGGCGTGCTGCAGGGGGTGGCTGGCGAAGTACTCCGCCAGCGCCGCCAGGACGGCCAGGCCCGATCCGTTGTCGTTGGCGCCCCGGGCCGGGCGCGGCAGGCTCCAGTCCAGCGCCAGCAGGGTCACCACCGCGAACAGCGCCACCGGGACCATCAGCAGCAGGTCGAGCACCTCGAGGTGGATGCCCGGCAGGCGCAGGGCGATCAGCGCCACCTGGATCCAGCCCACCTCGAGCGCCAGCCGCATGGGGTGCACCTTGGTGGTGCTGTCCGCGCCCCGGAAGAAGCGCCCCAGGACGCGGTTGTGGATCAGTCCCCGCCGCGCCACGTCGCCGTGGGCCACGAACAGGATGCGCGGGACGTCCTCGTCCCTGCCGGCCACCCTGCGAGCGATGAGGTTGCTGGAGATGCCCTTGGGGAGCAGCCAGCGGAACATCCGCCGCCGGTACGCGGCCTCGCCGTGCAGCGACAGGATCGTCAGCAGCGTCAGCACCAGCCCCGCCATGGGGTGGGTCACCCCCCACAGGCCCCCCAGGACCAGGCAGAACGCGTGGATGCCCCACACGAGCCCCGGGTTGAGGTGGCACACGCACCCCTCCACCCGAGCCTGGTAGCCGAGCCGGTTGAGGAGCCCGGCCAGCGCCTCCTGGCTCGCCCGCTCTCCCCGGCCTCCGGCCGTGCGGTCGCCGAACTGCCTCAACTGCTCGATGAAGGGCCGCGCTTCCACGGGAATCCTCTATGCTGCGACTTGATGGGTGTCACTGTAGCACGGGCGGGAGGTCGACCGAGGTGATCGATCGAGTGCCAAAACGCCTCTGGCTCCTCGTGGCGATCCCGATCCTCGCGCTGTCCCTGCGCGTGCACCTCCGCGGGCAACCCGACGGCGGGCTGGACCACGACGAGGTCATCGCGATGATGGCGATCTGCGGCACGCAGGTGGACTACACGCGGGCGGCGACGGGGGAGCGGCGGTCGCTGGCGTCCCTGCACCGATTCACCAGGCTGCAGCCGGACCGTGGGTTCGGCACGCTCCTGGCGGGCCTGCGCAGCCACGACATCCACCCGCCGGGGTTCTTCGTCCTGGGGCGGATCTGGTTGCTGGCCGGGGTCGGGGTGCTGGGGGTGGACGGGGGCTCCGCTCGCGCGGTGGATCGGTGGATGACGGCCCTGCCCGGCGTGCTGGTGGTGCTGGCGGTGCTGCTCCTGCTGGCCGACGGGGCGACGCGGGAGGGGGTTCGGCGGGCAGCGCCGTGGCTCGCAGCGCTGGTGCTGTGCGACCTCGAGTTCGTGGTCGGCCAGAGCGCGAACGTCCGGCCCTACGCGCTGGTGATCCTGCTGGCCACCGCCGCGTTGTTGTGCACGGTCCGGATGCTGGAGAGACAGGAGATCCCGGTACGGGATGGGGTGGCGCTCGGCGCGCTGGTGGGGCTGGGGATGCTGACACACTACCTCTTCGCGCCCCTGGCGCTGGGCCTCGTCGCAGGAGCGGCCTGGAGCCGTCGCCCTGGGTGGCGCCGCGCGCTGGGGATCTCGATCGCGGTCTCGGCGGCCCTCCTCGCGCCGTGGTTGGCGTTCGCGGGTCTCCCGTCGCCGCCCGACCATTTCCTGGGTGGCTGGGGGAGCTTCGCAGCGCTGATCAACGGGACCGAGGGCCTCGCGAGGCGATACGTCGAACGGTCGACTGGGGCGGGATCGCCGCTTCCGGGTCCCGTGCTGATCTGGTGGGTAGCGCTCACCGCGTGGCTCCTGACGCGCCGGGGGCCGGACAACGACGGCGTCCGCGCCGTGGGCTTCGGCCTGGCCGCGGTGCTCCTGGTCCCGATGGCCTACGACCTGCTGCGGCCCGCGCATCTGCTGACCAAGGACCGGACGGCCGTGACCTGGATACCCGCGGCCGGTCTCGGGATCTCGATCCTGCTCACGAGAGCCCTGCGACGCGCCGCGCTCCCCGCAGTGGCGGTGGCGGCGCTGCTGGCCCATGTGGTCGTGCCGGGTTCCACGGAGCCGAGCGACCGGGGCGAGACCTGGGTCGACCTGGGCCGCCGCGTCGGCGAGCGGACCGGCGACCCGTCGCGTCCAGGGCCTCCGTCGATCCTCGTGGGGGGGAACTGCGGGGCCCGCGGCGAGCTGCTGCGCATGTCCCGCTACCTTCCGGATCACGATGAGTTCGTGCGGCTGGACGAGAGGCGCGTCAGCGGCCTCGTCGACGAGGTCGCCGGCGAGGATATCGTGGTGCTGCTCTGGCAGCGGAGGCCGGGGTACGGCCGGGGCCGTCCCCGCGTGCCCGAATCGGAGATGACCGCGGTGCGGCAGCTCATGCGGGCCGAGGGATACCGCCTGGTGGGCCGCCGAGGCAGAAAGATCTCGGGGTGGATGCTCTGGACGAGGATGCCCCGGTAGCCGCCGCACCGGGTCGAGTACAATTCCCCGGATGCCTCCCCTCCCCGACCACCTCACCTTCGACGCCGCCGGGCGCCGGTTCGTCTTCGTGGTGGCGTCGTCGGCCCTGTTCGAGGTGGATGGCCCGGTGGACGAGACGACCTGGGCCGAGCTGGCCTCGATGGGGGCCACACGACGGCTTCGCGACACCCCCCCGGACGATGGCAGCCTCGCCACCCTGGTGTTGCAGCTCCGCCGCTCGTGCAACCTCCGCTGCGACTACTGCTACTCGATCCCGGCCGGGGATGCCCGCGGCCCCGACCGGATGCCCCGGGACACGGCGCGCGCCGCTGTGGACCTCCTGTTCGCTCACCTGCCGGCGGACGGGCCGGCCGGCATCACGTTCTTCGGCGGGGAACCGCTCCTCGAGCTGCCGTTGCTCCGCGCGACCGCGCAGCACGCCCGCCAGCGCGCAGCGGACCTCGAGCGGGAGGTCACCTTCTCGCTGACGACCAACGGCACGCCGGTGACCGAGGAGGCGGCGGACCTGCTGGCCGAGATCGATGCGCGGGTCACGATCAGCATCGACGGGGACCGACAGCGGCACGACGCACACCGGGTGTTCCCGGATGGGAGGGGCTCGTACGACGCGGTCCTCGCGGGGAAGCGCCTCCTCCAGCGGGGGTTGGAGCCCAGCGCGCGGGCGACGATCACGGCGACAGATCCCGATCCCGTGTGTGTGGTGGACCACCTCCTCGACCTGGGCTTCTCGTCGGCCGGGGTGTCCGTCGCGGACGTGGCCGATCCGGCGCTGGCGCTGGACGACGCGGGCCTCGAGGTGCTCGAGGCGGGCATGGAGCGGCTGGCGGACCGGTACCTCGCCGAGGCGCTGGCCGGGCGGCACCTGGGGTTCGCAAACCTCGACGGGCTGCTGCGGACGCTACACCGGGGGATGAACCGGGACTTCCCCTGCGGCGCGGGCCTCCGGCTCGCGTGCTGCGACACGGACGGGACGCTGTACGCCTGCCACCGCCTCGCGGGGCGCTCTGGGTACGAAGTCGGGAGCCTCGAGGGCGGCCTGGACCGACGCGATCTGCTGCCCTCGCTGAGCCTGCGCACCCGCACCGGCTGCCATGGCTGCTGGGCGCGGCACCTCTGCGGCGGGGGGTGTCACCACACCCGGCTCGTGGAGGGGCGCGACGAGGCGCAGCTGCGGGTGTGCGCGTGGCTGCGCCGCTGGATGCGCAAGGGGCTGCAGGTGTACGCGGAGCTGATGGTGAGCGGCGCGCCGTTCCTGGCGGAATTCGTCGATCCGGCGCCGCCGTGCGCGGTAGAGTAGCGTCTTCGGAGGCACGCGATGGCCAAGGGAATCCGACCGATCAACCTCAAGGCCCACCTGCTGATGCGGAGAGGGGACGTGGAGGGGTGCGCTTTCAGCGAATGCTCCTCCACGTTCGCGCCCGGCTGGGAGGTGGGCGAGTTCGGAGATCCCGACCCCTGCCCCTGGAAGTTCGACCTGGAGCTGTGCTGGGCCACCTGTTACTGGACCGGCCAGGTACCCGACATGTACATGTACCCCGACTGGATGGGCGCCTGCGCCAACATCAACCTCGACTGGCGCAACCTGTGCACCATCCCGGACAACTAGCCATGCGCCCGCTGATGCTGGTCCTGGCCCTGGCGCTCGCCGCGCCCGCCCACGCGGAGAACGCCTGGGTGGCGTCCACGTCCATCCGTGTGCTCGACCTGGACTCGGGCGCGCTGGTGGGGAGCGCCACCGTCGCCACCGATCAGGTGATCCGCGAGATCGCCTTCGACGACACCGGAGCGCGGGCGTTCGTGGCGTCCATGGGCGGCCTCTTCGTGGTGGACACCACGTCCCTGGGCGTGCTGTCGCGCGTCAGCGAGCGGCCCACCTGTTCGGTGGACTTCGCCGGCGGCACCCTGGCAGCGCTCCACCTCAAGCCCGCGGGTGAGGGCCTCGCAGAGCGGGACCAGGGGATCCCGTCCACGGTGACCCTGGCCGTGTACGACGCGGCCACGACCGCACCCCTGGCCCGGACCGAGGTGCACGGCCGTCCCCTGCGGGTGCGGTCGAACGGGGAGCGGCTCTACGTCCTGGACTCCAACGAGGCGGTCCTGAGGGTGTACGACGGCGCCGCGGCGCGGCTCGGCGAGGTGGATCTGGCCCCCGACGCCGAGGAGGGCCAGGCATTCCTGTGCGCCGATCTCGGCCTTTCCAGCGACGGCACCCTGGCTGTGGCGAGGAGCTCGTCGGCCGGCTCCGCCGTCGTGCTCGTCACTCCCGCCGCCGTCGTGACGGACTCCCGGGTGACCGTGGTGGACGTGGGCGCCGAGCACCGGGTCCGCGGTGCGGCGTTCGCGCCCGGGGCCGGCGACGTGTACGCGGCGGCCATGGGGCACGTGGCCCGCCTCTCCCCGAACACCCCGGAGACCGCCTGGCAGCGGGTCGGGCACCGCTTCGCCGCGGTCGAGGTCTCCCCCAGCGGCGCGTACCTGGTGATGGCCACGCCCGTGTTCGACGAGCAACGCGGGACCGGCGGCGTCCTGGTCGCGGACCCCGACGGCCGGCCCCTGCGGGTGATCGAGCTGGCGGACATCTCCCCCTACACCCTCGCCGTCCAGCCGTGACCGCGGCGGCCGGCTTCACCGTCTCCGTCCGCGACGGCCGCCCCCTGACGCAGCGCGACGACCTCCCCGGTTGGCTCCGCGCCGCGCCGCGCTCCCACCTGCGGATCGGCTCGTCCCTGTGCCCCTGGCGGATGCCCGACGGTGCGGCCCTGCGGCGCGCGATCCAGCTGGCACGGGACGAGGGCCTGGGCCTGGAGCTGGCCACGCCGGTGGTGGAGGACGGGCCCCTCGAGGCGCTATCACAGAGGTTGATCCAGCTGGCCGAGGAGGCGCCGGACGCCGAGGTCGCGGTCAACGACTGGGGGGTGCTGCGCGTCCTGATCCGCCGGGGCCGCTCCCTGCGCATCGTCGCCGGTCGCCTGCTGCACAGGCAGATGCGCGATCCCCGGCTGGTGAGCCTCGAGCCGCAGGACCTGGGCCATGACCGCTGGCCCCCGGCGTGGCGATGGGGCTCCTCGTCGTCCCCGGCGTGGCGGGAGCTCGCCGCGGCCTGCGGGATCAGCCGGTTCGAGATCGACTGGGCTCACCCTGGCCCCGGGACGACCCCGCCGGCGGGGCTGGACGTCTCGCTCCACCTCCCGCTCACCCTGGTGGGCCTGGGCAGGACCTGCCTCGACCACGGACCGGCCGGCCCCGTGGACGGCTACGGCGGCGACGACCCCTGCTCACGGGCCTGCGTCCGATCGCC
The DNA here is from genome assembly GCA_964425605.1 of uncultured Rickettsiales bacterium. Lineage (GTDB taxonomy): Bacteria > Myxococcota_A > UBA796 > UBA9615 > CAYRNR01 > CAYRNR01. The sequence continues at coordinate 10,231 of CAYRNR010000162.1, forward strand.
GCGCGAGGTCGTGCAGATGGGTTCGGGAACAGCAACCCTGGAGCTGCGGCGAGAGGGACGCGCGGAGCTCGTGCGCCAGCCCCCCGAGGCGCTGCAGCGGACCCACCAGTGGTTGAGCTCGGTGGCACGCGGTGCGCGCGTGATCGTCGCCGGCGAGGGGGAGTGACGGTGGATCTGCTCGCCCCCCTGTCCGCCGCCAAGGAGGTCGAACCGCTGGTCCGGGCCGGCGCCACCGACCTGTACTGCGGCCTGTTCGATCGCGGCTGGGCGCGGCGCTGGGGCAAGGGCGGCTGGCCCAACCGGCGCGGCCCCGGCCCGGCGAACCTGGGCGATCTGGAGGAGCTGGCGCGGACCGGGCGCGAGGCGGCGGACGCCGGGGCGCGGCTCCACCTGGTGCTCAACGCGCCGCTGCTGGACGAGGCGCAGGAGGCCGCGGTGCTCGCCCTCGCGCGCAGGGCCGTGGACGAGCTGGGGGTCCACGGGCTGATCACGGCCAACCCCGGGCTGATGCGGCCCCTGGCCGACACGGGCGCCCTGATCACGGCCAGCACGCTGTGCACGGTGCGCAACGCCGAGGCCGCGCTGCTGCTGGGTGACCTCGGCGCCCGCCGGATCGTGCTGAGCCGGCAGCTGACCCTGGCGGAGATGCGCACCATCCGCGAGCGGACGCCCGGGCTGGAGCTCGAGGCGTTCGTGCTCAACGACGCGTGCGTCTTCGAGGAGGGCAGCTGCTTCACCGCCCACGCGCTCCCGGGCTGGGGAGGGACCTACTGCCTGGCGGACCGCCGCGTGGGGGAGGACTCGGACGCATGGGCGCGCCACCGGGCCTGGACCGGCGCCCTGGGGAGCCGCGGCTTCTCCGCCGGTGGACTCCCCCGCGGACCGTGCGGCCTGTGCGCGCTCCCCGCGCTGGAGGCCATGGGGATCGACGGCGTCAAGGTGGTCGGCCGCGAGGCGCACCCCTACCGGAAGGTCCGCTCGGTGCAGATGGTGCGCCACGTGCTCGACGGCCTCGTGTCGACCGGGCCCGGGGAGGCCGCGGACCGCGCCCTCGCCCTGCGAGACGACCCGGACGGATGCCGAGCCGGGTTCTCGTGTCTGTACCCGGAGGCTCGACCCACCGATGACTGAGCCCACGACCCCCTCCCGCTGGCGCGATCTGCTGCGCGTGCTGGCCTGGCTCCGGCCCCACTGGCGGACCCAGGTCGGGCTGCTGGGGCTGATGGCGGTGGGCACGGGCCTGTCCCTGGCCTACCCCTGGCTGCTCAAGCTGGTGTTCGACCAGGTGTTCGGCCGCGGCCGCTACGAGCTGCTGCCCTGGCTCGCGCTGGGCATCGCCGCGTCTGCCGTGGCCGGGGCCGCGCTGAGCGCCGCGGCGTCGTGGCACCAGGCGCGCCTGGCCGTGACCGTGCTCGTGGAGCTGCGCACGGCCCTGTTCGACCGGCTCCAGCGGTTGGGTCTGGACTACGTCCAGCGAGCCCGGCTGGGGGACCTGCTCGCCCGCCTCGGGGGTGACCTCAACGAGGTCCAGACGGTCGCCACGTCCACGGTCATCCCGCTGGCGGGCGCGCTGCTCAACCTGGCGGGATCGGTGGTCCTGCTGGCCTGGATCTCCCCTACCCTGCTGGCCGTGGCGCTGCTCTTCGCGCCGCTGGCGTGGGGGATGGTCCGCCTGTTCCGGCCCCGCGTGGAGACGCGCGCGGTGGAGGTGCGCGAACGCAACGCGGACCTGGGCAGCCAGATGGTGGAGAGCCTGCAGGAGGCGCGCTTCGTGCGGGCCAGCGGCACCGCCGACCTCGAGGTGTCGCGGTTCGCGGCCCTCAACCGCGCCCTGGCGTCGAGCGTGCTGGGGTTCCAGAAGCTCTCGCTGGTGTACGGAGGCACCGGCCAGGTGCTCGTGGCGATCAACGGGCTGGCGATCCTGCTGGTGGGCGCGGCGCTGGTCCGCCAGGAGCTGCTCACCGTGGGTGACCTCGTGGCCTTCGCCCTGTACCAGGCCCGGCTGTTCGGCCCCGTGCGGGGGCTGACCGCCATGGCGCTGGGCCTGCAGCGGGCGCGGGCGTCGGTGAGGCGCGTGTTCGAGGTCCTGGACGAGGATCTCCCATCTGCGCCCACCGGCGGCGGCGAGGAGCTCCAGAGCGTGGAAGGCCGCGTGGAGCTGGAGCAGGTGAGCTTTGCCTACGATCCGCGGCGGGCGGTGCTCGAGGAGGTGTCGTTCGCCGTCCCGCCCGGGCGCTGCCTGGCCGTGGTGGGTCCATCGGGGGTGGGCAAGAGCACGCTGGTGGACCTGTTGCTGGGGCTGCGCCGGCCGTCGTCGGGGGTGGTGCGGATCGACGGGCATCCCCTGGACACCGTGGAGCCCGCGTCGCTCCTGCCGCGCATGGCCCTGGTCAGCCAGCGCCCCGCGGTGTGGTCGGACAGCTGGCGCGCGAACCTGCTGTACGGCATCGACCCGCGCGACGACCGGGAGCTGTGGGAGGTGCTGGAGCAGGTGGGCCTGGAAGCCCTGGTGGAGCAGCAGGGCCTCGACGCCCACGTGGGCCAGCGCGGAGCGCGCCTCAGCGAGGGCCAGCGGCAACGGCTCGGGCTGGCGCGCGCGCTGCTGAGGCGGCCCGCGGTGCTGGTGCTGGACGAGGTCACCGCGGGCCTGGACTGGGAGGCGGACCGGCTCGTGGGCGACCTGCTGGCCTCCCTGGACGGCCAGGTGACGCGCGTCCTGGTCACCCACCGGCTCTCCCTGTCGGCCATCGCCGACGAGGTGGTCGTGCTGGACCAGGGGCGGGTGGTGCAACAGGGCGACCACGACACCCTCAAGGCAGCGCCCGGGCTCTACCGGGACCTGCTGCGGCGGCAGGTGGATGCCGGCTGAGGTCCCCCTCGTCGCGGTGCTGGACACCGGGGTGAATCCCCGCCATCCCCACCTGGCCCACGTGAGCCTCGAGGGGTTCGCCGCGACCGGCGAGGCCGGCGACCTGGACGAGGCGGCGCGTGTTCGGGACGTCCATGGCCACGGGACCGCCGTGGCGGCGGCGGTCTTCCGCGGACGGCGGCGGGGGCGGCTGCTGGCCATCCGCGTGCTCGACGCCGGGTTGCGGGGCGACCACCGCGTCCTCGCGCGGGCCATCGTGCTGGCCGCGGCGCGGGGCGCCCGCGTGATCAACGTGTCCATGGGCTCGACGGACCCCGGGGCCGAATCCCACCTGGCCGAGGCGGTGCAGGTTGCCCGTTCGCGCGGTTCCACGGTCGTCGCCGCGGTGCCCGAGGGGGGACAAGGCTGGCCCGCGGACCTGCCCGGTGTCCTCGGCGCCGTGGCGGATCCCGCGTGCCCGCCCGGCCGGGCGTTCCCCCTGGATCCTGGCCGAGGCTTGCCCGGCGAGCCCGAATGCGCTTTGCTCCGGTATCGGGCCCACGGTCGCGCCATCCCACCGGGCGGCGCGGCGCGGCGCGGGAACCTGGACGGCAGCAGCCTGGCCGCAGGTCACCTGAGCGGCCTGGTCGCGGCGCTGCTGACGCGCGATCCCGCGCTGGATCTCGCGGGGATACTGCGGGGGCTGGGCCCGGAGACGGAAGGAGGGAGTCCATGGGACGGCGTCTAGTCGTCGCGCTGATGATCCTGGCGCTGGCCGGGGCCACCGGAGGCGCGCAGGCCAACCAGGGCGACATCATGGGCATCGGCGCGGCCGCGATGGGCCGCGGCGGCGGCGGGGTGGCCATCGCCGACGACGTCTTCTCCCTCTACTACAACCCCGCGGGCATGGCCCAGCTGGAGCGGGGGGCATTCGCCTTCGGCGCCCACGGCGGCCACATGCGGCTCAAGGGCTTCCCGCCCATCGCCTGGGACGCCAACAACGACGGCGTCATCAACCCCGAGAACCCCTACGACCGCTGGGTCGTCGAGGACTACGACTACGACGATCCCAGCGGCTTCCACGCCGGGCTGGTCAAGAGCTACACCAAGTGGTTGCGCATGGGCCTGTGCCTGACCCTGCCGTGGAAGCGGATCATCGCCGTACAGCAGGAGGATCCGTACCTCCCCTACTACGTCCGCTGGAAGAACCGCCCCCAGCGGCTGAGCCTGTACGCCGGCGCCTCCATCCAGCCCGTGGACGGGCTGGCCTTCGGCGTGAGCGTCGCCATCCTGGCGCGCTGCAAGCTGGTGCTGGACTTCCAGATCGACGCCACGGTGGACGACTCGCAGCTCCAGGACGATCCCGAGGAGTCCCTGAACCTGGACCTGATCGTCAACCCACAATACATCGAGCTCGACGTGCGCCCCGCGTTCGCGCCCATCCTCGGCTTCCGGCTGGACATGAAGCTGGTGCACGAGTCCCTGGCCGGCTGGACCTGGGGCGTGACCTACCGCCACCCCATCGACCTGCTCATCGAACCCACTATCCTGGGCCTGGACCTCTACGGGCGGGCCGAGGACCTGGGCTCCCTGGAGTCGATCATCATCCCGCTCCAGGCCCAGATCTACTTCTCGATCCTCGACTACTTCACGCCGCGGCAGCTCGCGGTCGGCACGGCCCTGCGCAAGGAATTCTTCACGGTCTACGTGGATCTGACGTGGAACCAGTGGTCCGAGGCCGCGCCCTCGGTGGGCCGCATCGACCAGACCGACACCGAGGTCCAGATCGGCCTGGTGGACATGGATCCGCGGGTGGTCAACGCCCGGGAGATCGATCCCCTCGAGTGGCGGGACACCTGGGTGTTCCGCGCCGGCTTCGAGATCACGCCCAAGCCCAAGCCCATCGGCGGCAAGTTCAAGGAGATCGGTGTGGTGTTCCGCGGCGGCTACGCCTACGACCCCACGTGGATCCCCGAGCAGACCCGGATGACGAACTTCATGGACTCGGACCACCACCTGGTCTCCTTCGGGACCGGCGTGCGGGTGGGCGATCCCTTCGACGTCATCGAGGGGCCCATCAGCCTCGACGTGTTCCTGCAGCTGCAGAAGATGGTCTCGCGCACCCACACCAAGGACGGTGACCTCATCGAGGAGGGTACCGTCCCTCCGGGCTACCCCCTATCCGGCGAGATCACCACCGACGGACTGATCGTGGCCGCGGGCGGCACCATGACCTTCACCTACTGAATCCCGGGAGGCTCCCATGGGGTGGTTGCGACTGAGCCTGTTCCTGCTGGTGTTCGCCCACGGTTGCGCGCCCCTGGATCCCACGACGATGGGCGAGGACCGCGCCATCATCGGCGGCGACGTGACCATGGGCCACGACGCCGTGGTCGCCATCGTGTTCAGGCTCTCCGCCACCGAGGCCACCATCTGCTCGGGCACCATCGTCCACCCCGAGTGGGTCCTCACGGCGGCCCACTGCCCCCCGGCCTCCTACGACGAGGCCGCCAGCGCGGTATACGTGGGGTGGGACTTCTACAACGACGCGGACGCCATCGGCTTCGACGAGGCGCACACCCACCCGGAGTACAACGGCGTGGCCAACGACGTGGCCGTGCTCCACCTGGAGGAGCCGGCGTGGGTGGACCCGGTCCCCATCAACCGCGACGACGCGTTCGACAGCTCGTACGCCGGCGAGGTGGCGACCTTCGTCGGCTTCGGGTTGACGGACCCGGCAGGGCAGATCGACGGACAGAAGCGGCTCGTGGACATGGAGATCATCGACTCGACGGGCACCGTGTTCTACTACGGCGACGAGGAGGCCAACACCTGCAACGGCGACTCGGGCGGGCCCGCGCTGTTCGACTTCGGCGACGGCGACCGGGTGGTGGGGGTGACCTCGTGGGGCTGGTCGGATACGGGCGTGAGCACCTGCGTGGACGTGCACGCCGAGTGGATCGACGGCTTCACCGGCGGCGACTGGGTCGAGGGGGACGACGACGACAGCGAGGCAGGGGACGACGACACGGCCGGCGAACACGACTACTTCGGCGGCGGCGGGGACTCGGGCTGCGAGTGCTCGGGCGCGCCCCGTCGCGCTGCGGCCGCCCACGGCACGGCGGCGCTCGCGCTGCTCGTGGGCCTGTGGAGTCTGCGATTCGTGCTTGCCCGGTCCCGAGTTCTCCGGTAAAAGCCCTCCGCCCGGAGGTCCGATGCCTGATCCCCTGCCCACCGTCGAGGATGCCGAAGAGGCCTTCGCGGCCGGCCAGCTCGACGAAGCCCTCGCCATCTGCGAGGTCCTGGTGGAGCAGAACCCCGACGACGTGGCCGCCCTGTACCTGATGGCCGAGGCGATGCTCGATCTCGACGAGTTCGAGGGGGCCGAGGAGGTGTTCCGCGATGTGATGCGGTTCGAGCCCGACTCGGCGGGCTGCTACACGGGGCTCGGGGTCGCCCTGTTCGAGCTGTGCCGGTTCGACGAGGCGCGGCGGGCCCTGGAGACGGCCAACGACCTCGATCCCCGCATCGGCGAGAGCCGCATGTACCTGGGCTACTTCCACGA
>CAYRNR010000163.1:0-16578 GCA_964425605.1 uncultured Rickettsiales bacterium
AGAACCGGTCTGCGGTCCTGAATTGTGGAACGTGCCGCCTGCGGCATGGAAACTCCCTCGACCGCGCGTTTTCTACACGAACGCGCTGCGTGCGTCCAGGATTGCGCGCGAAGTTGTCACAATCGGCGCGATCTCGCGTATCGGTCCGGGGGCTGTTTTGTGACAATGGGGCAGCCCATGAGTGACGCGCTCCGCCACCGCATCCTCTACGTCCACGCCGCGCCCGGAATCCCCGTGGGCGGCGCGACCGGCGGCGCGATCCATATCCGTGAGGTGATCCGCGCCATGGTTCGGGCCGGCCACGAGGTGACGCTGGTGGCCCGGCGCGGGGTGCGGCGGGACGGCGACGCGCTGCCCGACCTGCCCTGCGAGGTCGAGGTGTTGCCGCAGGGCACGCTGCCCGGGGTGCTCAAGCGCGTGCCCCGGGTGGACGAGACCGTCTACGACCAGCGCCTGTTCGCGCTGCTGCGCAGCCGCGCCCGGGCGTTCGCGCCGACGCTGGTGTACGAACGGTTCAGCCTGTTCTCCCTCGCCGGCGCAAAGCTGGCGGCGCACCGCGGCGTACCCCTGGTCCTCGAGGTGAACGCGCCGCTGCTCCACGAACGCACCCTCCACGAGGGTCTCCGCGGGGACAGGTTCACGCGGCGGCGGGAGGAGAAGATCCTCGGATCGGCTGACCGGGTCGTCGCCGTCTCCACCGCGCTGCGCAGTTACCTGCGACAGCGGGGTGTGGCCGAGGCGCGGATACGCTGCGTCGGCAACGGCGTGGACGCACACCGTTTTCGCCCGGGTCTCTCCCCTCTGGAGCTCCCCGCCGGGGCGGCCGATGGGGTGCGGATCGGGTTCTGTGGTTCCCTCAAACCGTGGCACGACCTGGACACGGTGCTGCGTGCGCTGGCCCGCGGTCCCCAGGAGGACACCTTGCTGGTGGTGGGGGACGGCCCCGCGGGGCCGCGCCTCGCGCGGCTGGCCGGCGAGCTGGGGCTGGCGGGGCGGGTCACCTGGGCCGGCACCCGCTCCGAGGCCGACGTACCGCGGCTGCTGGCCGGGTGCGACGTCGTCTGCGTCCCGTCGCCGCACGACCCGGACCACTACTTCTCGCCGTTGAAGCTCCTCGAAGGGATGGCCCTCGGCATCGCCGTGGTGGCCACGGACCTCGGCGACGTCGCGGGCGTCTGCGGGGGTGACGAGCCGGCCGCGCTGCTGGTGCCCCCCGAGGATCCCGGCGCGCTACGGGCCGCCCTGGACCGTCTCGCCGCCGAGCCCGGCCTCCGCAGCCGGCTCGGCGCCGCTGGCCGTGCGCGCGCGGAGGCGCACACGTGGGATCACGTGGTGCGCGAATCCATCGAAGGCCTGTGAGGGGGGATCAGAACCCTTCCGGCTTGTCGCCGGACACCCCCAGGATGCGGGCCCAGTCGTCGGGGGACATCTGCAGGTCCACCACGGCGCCCAGGGAACGATCGGCGGCCAGGTAGTTGCGGAACCCGTCCCACTGATAGGCGCCCTCGGCGCCCATGGGCATCGCCTCGTCCGCCGGGAACTCGATCACCTCGCCCGAATCGGCGGCGCGGTAGACCGGCACGCGATCGTCGGCGCACCGCTCCCAGCTCCCCACGGGGGTCTCCCCCTCGCCGACGCGGTACCACGGCGCCAGACACGCAGCCCCCCCGGCGGCCGAGAGGATCCAGTACGGAACGCGCTCGCCCGGGATCTGCCCCTGGAACCGAACGCCCTCGATGAGCATGGCCTCGCCGATGCCGTGGGCCACGCGCACGTTGAAGTCCCACTTCTTGCGCTCCACCCAGATCAGGCGCCCCTCGTGGAGGAACGTCCACGACAGCAGCAGCTCGGTCACGGTGGGACGCAGCACCTCGAGGACCGCGGCCTGGGTGTGGGGATCGGGGTCCTCGTGGGCTGGGGTCGCCGTCCGCACCCACTGGGTGAGCGCGTCCCACGCGCCCTCGGTACCCGGGGCGTCACCGGCGGCGGAGCTGATCAGGCCCGGGAGGTGCTCCAGCCAGCCGCGGTGCGACCCCGCGCGCACCACCGCCTGCACGGCCCCGACCCAGTCGGGCGGAGACGGGTTGCGGAGTCGATTCAGCGCCCACCGCAGGGCCGCGTCGGCGCCGCCATTGGCCGCTGCCACGGCCGCGCCGGCGCCCACGACCAGCCGCGTCATCTCCTCGCAGAGGCGGTACAGCTGCGCGACCTGCTTCTCGGTGTCGAAGGCCACCTGGGAGTGGAAGAACGGAGCGGCCAGGGGCCACGGCAGCGCAGTGGCGAGGTAGTTGCGCCGCGACTCCTCCCACCAGTCGAAGGGGAGCAGGCCGAAGCGCAGCCCCACGTCGCCCAGCTGGACGAGGTCGCCGTTGGAGAGCCTCTTGCGGGTCACCGGCTCGCCGTCGACGCGCGTGCCGTTGGTGGAACCCACATCCTGGATGTACAGGACCTGTTCGCCCCCCTCCTCGACCATCTCTAGCCGCGCGTGCGCGCCGCTGACCGAGCCGTGGTGCAGCACCAGGTCGTTGCTGGACCGGCGGCCGATGGTCACGGGAAAGGCAGCGCCGAGCCTCTGGACGTCGACCGGCGGGGCGTAGAGGCCTTCCTCGAACTCGAACCCCGGGATCTGCTCAGCGTTCATCGAAGGCGCCCTCCTCGCATCTTGGCAGCCAACAGCCTACAGCCTCCCGCTCCATTGTGCGATGATTCGGCAGCTGGAGAACCGCATGGACGATGCCAGACCCCCGGTCCGCTCGGGCCGGCCACTGTCGCTGGAGGAGGAGACCGAGTTCTATCGCTCGGCCATGGTCCCCCGGTTCGCCTGGCTCGTTGCGCGGTTCTTCGCGCTGACGTTCACCCGCCTCAAGCCGGACCTGGACCACCTCCCCGCCGTGCGCAAGGCCGCCAACGACGGCCTCGTGGTCTACGTCATGCGCAACCGCTCGGTGCTCGACTACCTGTTCTTCAACTGGTACTGCCTGCGCCACGGGCTGCCCCTGGCCCGCTTTGCCAACGGCGTGAACATGCTGTGGTGGAACCCCGGCGAGGACCTGCTGCCGGGCATCTGGCGCAAGGTGCGCGACCGCCTCACGAACGGACCCATGCCCGATCCGGTGGACTCGGGCTTCATGGCGAGGACGCTGCACGCCGGTCACCCCGTGTTGATGTTCCTGCGGCGCCCCGGGTCGTGGGTGTTCCGCCGCCCGCAGCAGTCCCAGCGCGACATGGTCGAGGAGCTGATCCGGCTCCAGGGCGAGCTGGACCAGCGGATCTACCTCGTGCCCCAGCTGGTCATGTGGGAGCGCCGCCCCGAGTACACCCAGAAGAACCTCGTGGACCTGCTCTTCGGCGAGCGCGACAACCCCGGCCGCCTGCGCAAGATGCTGCACTTCCTGGTCTATCACCGCGGCGCCTTCGTGCGCATGGGCGAGCCGCTGGACCTGCGCGACTTCCTCGAGCAGGTGCAGAAGCTCCCGCAGCGCAAGGTGGCCAAGAAGCTGCGGCTGATCCTGCGCGGCTACCTGTTCCGCGAGAAGCGGCTCATCAAGGGGCCCACGGTCAAGCCACGGGCCTGGTTGCTGGATCGCATCCACCGGGGTCCCCAGGTCCAGGAGGCGGTCCGGCGCACGGCCGAGGCCGAGGGCAAGCCGATCCACGCCATCGAGCGGAGGGCGGAGAAGGCCCTGGACAGCATCGCCGCGGACTACCGCTACGACTGGATCTTCGGGGCGAAGGTGCTGTTCGACTTCGTGCTCAACCGGATCTACGCCGGCGTGGAGTTCCGCGAGGACGACGCCGAACGCATCCGCCGCGCCGGTCGCAAGGGCACCATCGTGTTCGTGCCCTGCCACCGCTCCCACCTCGACTACATCCTCATCTCGTGGTGCGTGTTCTACCAGCACCTGCTGCCGCCCCACGTGGCCGCGGGCGCCAACCTGAGCTTCTTCCCGCTGGGACCGATCCTGCGGCGCTGGGGCGCGTTCTTCCTGCGGCGCTCGTTCAGCGACGACGAGCTGTACCGCACCCTGTTCTCGGCCTACGTCCGCGAGCTCGTGCGCGAGGGGTATCCCCAGGAGTTCTTCATCGAGGGCACCCGCAGCCGCACCGGCGCCCTGCTGCCCCCCAAGGTGGGCATGCTCTCCATGTACCTGGACGCCGCCGCGGAGAACGTGGCGCCGGACGTGCAGTTCGTGCCCATCTCGTTGAGCTACGAGAAGGTGGTGGAGGAGGGCGAGTACCACAAGGAGCTCACCGGCGGCGACAAGCGCGCCGAGGACATCCGGGGCCTGGCCTCCGCCCCCCGCGTCCTGGCCCGCCGCTACGGGCGCGTCTACGTCCGGGTGGGGGAGGCCCTGTCCGCCAAGGACGCCCTCGACAACGTGGGTCAGCCCCTCGACGAGGTGCCCCGCGAGGAGCGCAAGGAGTTCCTCAAGACCGTGGGCGAGCAGCTGCTGTGGGAGATCCACCGGGTCACCCCGGTGACGCCGTCGGCCCTGGCCGCGGCCGTGCTGCTGAGCCACGACCGGCGGGGGATGCTCGTGGGTGAGTTCCACCGCCGCTGCCGGTTCCTCACCGGCTTCCTCGAGGAGCGCGGGGCCGTGTTCTCCAACTCCCTGCTGGGGGAGCCGCGCGACGCCCTGGACCAGGCGCTGCGGACCTTCGCCGACAACAAGCTGGTGGAGGTCTTCGAGGAGCCCGACGCCAACGACATCATCGCCATCGTGCCGGAGCGGCGGATGACGATGGACTACTACAAGAACAACATCATCAACCACCTGGCCGGCGCCTCGCTGATGGCCGTGGCCCTGGGCCGCGGTTCGCGCTCCGTGGACGAGGTCACCGAACGGTACGCCGAGCTGCGCGAGCTGCTGGCCATCGATCTGCGCACGGACCCCCAGTGCACCGTGGAAGAGGCCGCGAAGCGTGCCCTGGACGAGCTGGTGAGTCACGACGTGGTGGAGGTCGACGACGACCGGGTGGACATCCTCACGCCGCGCCGCGCCGCGTTCTTCCGCGCGACGCTGCTGCACGTGCTCGAGTCCTACCTCATCGCCCTGCGCGGCATGGCCGTGCTGCGGGCCGAGCCCATGAGCCAGCGTCAGCTGCTGGACTGGCTGCAGAAGGAGGGGCGCAAGCTGTACATGACCGAGGACGTGACCCGCTACGAGGCCATCTCCAAGGTGGCCCTGCGCAACGCGCTGAACCACTGCCGCACCCTGGGCGTGCTGGTGTCGCACGGCGGGGGCAGCGGCACCCTGGGTGTGGAAGAAGAGGTCCGCGTGCGGCAGCTGAAGCGGCTGGACGACCTGATTGGAGATCGATGATGGCCCCGGACAACGACACCGGACGGATCGCCCTGGTCCTCGGTGGGGGAGGGATCACCGGCGGTGTGTACGAGGTGGGGGCGCTGCTGGCCATCGACGACTTCATGGCCAACCGCACCGTCAACGACCTCGACCTCTACGTGGGGGTCTCCGCCGGCTCGCTGATCGTGTCGCAGATCTGCGCCGGGCACCGCCCCGGGGTGATGATGCAGGTCCTCAGCGCCCGCCGCGGCGGCGCGCTGCCGCCGTTCCTGCGCTCGGACATCTACGGCGTCAACTGGGACGAGTGGCTGGGCCGGGTCGCGGCGATCCCGGGCATCGTCACCCGCGGCATGTGGAGCACCTTCGGGCCCGCCAGCGACATGAACCTGGCGGACCTGGTGTACAGCCTGACCGAGGCGGTCCCCGCGGGGATGCTCGACAACGGCCCCATGGAGGCCTACGTCAACCGGATGCTGGAGTTCAACGGGCTGGACGGCTCCTTCGACCAGATGCCCCGCGAGCTGTACATCCCGGCGCTCAACCTGGACACCAGCCACATCGTCGTGTTCGGCGAGACCGGCACCACCGACGGCGTGACCGTCGGCCGCGCGGTGCGCGCGTCCTCGTCGATCCCGTTCGTGTTCCGCCCGACGCGGATCGCGGGGCAGGACTTCGTGGACGGCGGCATGGAGCGCAACCTGCCCGTGGACGTGGCCATCAAGCACGGCGCCGAGCTGGTGTTCGCCCTCAACCCCCTCGTGCCGGTCCTCAACGTACCGGAGACCCCCTCGTGGGACCTGCTGGGCCGTGGGCGCCGCAGCTCCTATCTGGGATCGCGCGGCGGCGCGGCCGTACTCGACCAGATCTATCGGACCCTGGTGCACACGCGGATGCAGTACCGCCTGCGGGCCACCCGGGAGCGCTACCCCGAGGTGGATCTGCTGCTGTTCGAGCCCGAGGCGGACGACATGGTGATGTTCAAGTACAACGTGATGCGGTACTCGGCACGCCTGGTCATCGCGGAGCACGGCTACCGCAAGACCCGGGCGGTCCTGGAGCGCAACCGCGCGTACTACACCGAGGTGCTCGGCCGGCACGGCATCGAGGTGGCCGAGCGCATGCCCGATCGGCCCCAGCGGATGAGCACCAAGCGCGGCGGCCTGTGGGACTGGGCCATCGACATGCTCGAGGAGATCCCCACCGTGCGGCGCTGGGCCGCGCGCAGGGGTTCGGAGCCGGACTCCATGCTGGGCATTTGACGAGGTCGAAGGCGCGGTGGTCCCGGCCGGGTGGTACGATTCGCCGAGCACTAGTGCGGAGGGTGGTCGCGGTGAGACATTCGTTGTTCCTTTGGGTCGCATTCGTCGCGCTGCTCTGCGGTTGCGAGGACGAGAACCTGTGTGAGGGGAGCGGACCCTTCGACGCCGCGTGCGTCTGCGACGAGCCCGGCGCGGCCGAGGCCGTGGAGGGTTATCGCGACGCGGACGGCGACGGCTTCGGCAGCGGGGAGGCCGGCTGGTACTGCGGTGGCGGGTTCTCCAGCACGGCCGACGACTGCGACGACGCGGACGAGGCGCTGAACCATCGCGATCTGGACGCCGACGGCCAGACGTCCTGCGACGGTGACTGCGACGACGCGGACGCCACCACCTTTACCGGCGCCGACGAGATCTGCGACGGCGTGGACAACGACTGCGACGGCGGCACCGGCGACGAGGAGGCGGACGCGGACGCCGACGGATACCTGGTGTGCGAGGGGGACTGCGACGACGCGGATCCAGGGGTCGGACCCGAGGACATGGACGGCGACGGCGTGGGCGGGTGCGACGATCCCCCCGACTGCGACGATACCAACGCCGCGTTGAACCTCGACGACGACGATGGGGATGGGTACAGCTCCTGCGAGGGGGACTGCAACGACGGCGACGCCGACAAGAACCTCGACGATCTCGACGGGGACGGGTCCACCACCTGTGACGGGGACTGTGACGACGACGACGACACCCTCGAAGCCCTGGACGCCGACGGCGACGGGTACAGCACCTGCGACGGGGACTGCGACGACGCCGACCCCGACCTGAACCTGGCCGACGCGGACGGCGACGGGTACAGCACATGCGGCGGGCCGTCCGGGGAACCGGACTGCCACGACGGCAACGACACCCTGACGCCGGAGGACGCGGACGGCGACGGCGTCAGCTCGTGCGACGGGGACTGCGACGACACCGATGGCGCGTCCTTTCCCGGCGCGGTCGAGGTGTGCGACGGCGCGGACAACGACTGCGACACCGAGATCCCGGCCGACGAGGTGGACGACGACGGCGACGGATACCTCGCCTGTGGTGAATGCGACGACGCCGACCCCCACGTCTTCCCGGAGGACGCGGTGACGTCGGGCTGGGCGCGTGAATGCGCCATCTGGCTCGAGGCCGACACCACGGGCGCCGAGTGGTTCAATCACCGCCTCGAGCAGGCGGATCTGGTCCACGACGGCTCCATGCTCGCCCTGTACTTCCGCACCGGCTACTGGCTGAGCGAGATGGCCATCGGCATGGTCTACACCACCGACATGACCACCTGGCAGATGGCGGGGGCCGGCCCCGTGTTCGAGGGCACCGGGGACGCCGACGACTGGGACGGCGAGGGCGTGAGCAATCCGGCGGTGATCTACGATCCCGGCGACCTCGCGGCCCCGTACAAGATGTACTTCTCGGCCAAGTCCAACCAGACCGGCGTGACGCACATCGGTCTGGCCACCAGCGTCGACGGCTTCGTGTGGGAACGGTACGCCGAGGTGGACGCCCCGTACGACACCATCCAGGTGGTGCCCGCCGGGGGCATGGGGGAGCTGGACAGCGTGTACGCCGCGGCGCCCTACGTCTGGATGGAGGGGGCAGACACCTACATGGCGTACCTGTGCTCGGACCAGGTGGAGGTGGGGATCTGCCTGGCCACGTCCACCGACGGCGGGTACGTGTGGCAGAAGTGGGACCCCGAGCCCGGCGTCGGCCACGATCCCCAGCCCCTGCTGCTCGACGGCGACGTGGCCGACTGGGACGCGGCCATGGTGGGTTTCCCGACCCTGCTGGACACCGGCACGGCCCGTTCGCTGCTCTACGCGGGGAGCGACGGGACCGGGTGGCGGGTGGGCGCGGCTCACCTGCCCTTCGAGATCACCGATGGCGTGACCAAGCTGGCCGACCTCAACCCGGTGCTCGGGCCGGCGACCCAGGCGGATCGCTGGGACAGCCTCGAGGTGTACCCGGGCGACGGGTGGGTGGACGGGGGCGTGGTCTCGTTGTTCTACACCGGCGGCCGGGAGGATCTGGGCTTCGACGGTGAGGAGGTGGTGAGCATCGGCCTGGCCACCAACGACGTCCCCTGGCTGACCCTGACCGAGCCCGTCCAGCCCCACACCATGGCCGAGGCCGACGAGGTGACCTTCAGCGGGACCGTCGGGGACAGCGACGCGCTGGACGAGCTGCTCGTGGTCGTCAGCAGCGAGCTCGACCCCGGGTTGCTGCTGACCACCCTGGCGGACGTGAACGGAGACTTCACGATCACCGCGCCGGCAGGCACGTTCGCGGCTGGCGGCCCCTACGTGGTCCGGGTCACGGTGTACGATGCCGGAGGCCTGGCTGACGAGACATCGGTCCCGTTCGAGGTGTCGCCCTGATCGACGAACGGGCCCAACCAACGGAGATGACGGAGATGACCGACCAGGAGAAGAGACCCTCCTCCGCCGACGACGAGGTGGAGATCGACATCAGCGAGCGCAAGCTGCTGTGGACCGTGGTGGCCGTTCTCGCGGTGTTCGCCGTGGTGGAGGGGCTGACCATCGTCAGCTGGGGATCGCGCATCCGCCGGCTCGAGCAGCAGGTCCAGTCGCCGAGCGTGGCGCTCGCGGGCGGCGGCGGCGACCGCGCCGCACCCCACGGGGTCTCTTCGGGCGGCCCACCCGACCGCGGCGGCCCGCCCCTCGACAATCCCATCGTCCCCGTGTCGAGTTCCCCCGAGGAGGTCCGCGCGATGACCATGAGGGCGGTCGACGCGTTCGCGACGGAGAAGTCCCTCGACGAGGCCACGGCAGAGAAGCTGCGCACCTTGATCGAGGACAGCGAACGGGAGCTGGAGTCGCTGCCGGCCAAGGAGGCTGCCGGCGAGATCACGCCCGAACAGCGCATCCAGACCCTCGAACAGGAGATCGCACGGCGAGAACAGACCGCACGCGAGCTCCTCGGAGACGAGCTGGCCACCGAGCTGCTGGCCAAGATCGTCGTGGGAACCAGCGGAGGCGCGAGCCCCACTGGCCCGCCTCCAGCCCCCCCACAGAAGTAACCCGCTGTCGGAGATCGATCATGCCCCGAGTCCTGGTACCCCTGGCCGAAGGTTTCGAGGAGGTGGAGGCGCTGACCGTCGTGGACGTGCTCCGCCGCGCCGAGGTGGAGGTGGTCACCGCATCCACCGGCACCGACCGCCACGTCACCGGCAAGCACACCATCACCGTCGTGGCAGACCGGATGCTCGGCGACGTCGCAGCGCAGCCCTTCGACATGGTCGTGTTGCCCGGCGGCGTGCCCGGCGTGCCCAACCTGGCCGCCGATCCCGTCGTCGCGCAGGTCGTCAAGGCCGCAGCCGACCGCGAGGACTGGGTCTGCGCCATCTGCGCCGCACCGTCGGTCCTGGGCGATCTCGGCTTGCTCCACGATCGCGCCGCGACCATCCACCCCGGATGGCGCGACAAGCTCAGCTGCGGCGACTACAGCGAGGCCTCCGTGGTCCGCGACGGCAAGTTCATCACCAGCCGTGGCGCGGGCACGGCGCTGCCATTCGCGTTGACGCTGGCGAAGCTGCTCGCTGGCGAGGAGAAGGCGGGAGAGGTGGCTGCGGGGATGGTGACCGAGCTGCCCTGATTTCCTGGCCGAGGTCTGCCCCTCAGTGCTCCTGCTCGTCGGGATCGAATGCCTTGTCGGCGATGTCTGCCCGGGCCAGCTGTTCCATCATCTTCTGCTGCACGGCCTGGCTCAGCGCCGCCTGGGTGGGCTCGCTGATGTCGGCCTGATTGCGGCCCATCTCCGCGGCCACGGCCTTCATGGCGCCGCCGTGCTCCTCGCCCATGCTGTCCACCCCCTCGGCGGCCGCGTCGGCGAGCAGCTGGCTCTCGTGCTCCTCCAGGTCCAGGTACCCCAGCGCCGCAGCTGGATTGCGCTTCACCTGGTCGGCGAAGACGGCGTCGGTGAGCATCCGGGTGAACCCCTGCGCGAGTGCTTCTGTGGTCATGACTCCTCCACCGGGTAGCGTACCATCTCGTCAGCGACGGTAGACCCTCTGACCGAAGATCGCCGTGCCCACCCGCACCAGGGTGGCGCCCTCCTCGATGGCCACCTCGAAGTCCCCGCTCATGCCCATGCTCAGCTGGGGCAGCGGGTGACCCAGGGAGGACTGGAGGCGGTCGCGGAGCTCGCGGAGCTGGACGAAGTAGGGGCGGACGTCTTCGGGCTCCAGGAACGGGGGAATGGCCATCAGGCCCGCGAGCTCCAGGCCCTGCACCGTCAGCAGCTCGCCGATCTCGTCCTCGGCCGAGTCCGGCTCGAAGCCCCCCTTGCTGTCCTCCTCGCCCACGTTCACCTGGGCGAGCACGCGGCAGGTGCGGCCCACGCCCACGGCGCGCTTGCCCACCTCCCGCGCGGCCTTGAGGCGGTCCACGGTGTGGATGGTGTGCGCGTCGCGCACCAGGAACTTGATCTTGTTGGTCTGGAGCCGGCCGATGTAGTGCCAACGCACGTCCAGGTGGGCGAACTGCTCCACCTTGGCGCGGTACTCCTGCACGTAGTTCTCGCCGAAATCCAGCTGCCCGGCGGCCGCGGCCTCGGCGAGCTTGGCCGGGTCCTGGGCCTTGCTCACGGCGATGAGGGTGACCTCGGACGGATCGCGCCCGGCGTGGACGGCGGCCTCGTCCACCCGATCGCGGATGGCGGCGAGGTTGGCGGCGATGGAAGGATCGGTCATCGCGAACTCCCGAAGGGGCGGGGACCGCCCATGCGGCCCAGGGTGTCGATCACCTGGCCCAGCGGCAACCCCACGACGTTGGTGTAGCTCCCCTCAACCCGCGCGATGAGGAACGCGCCGACACCCTGGCAGGCGTAGGAGCCCGCCTTGTCCATGGGCTCCCCCGTGTCCACGTATCCATGGATCTCCCCGGACGTGAGGTCCCGGAACCACACCCGGGTGCGGGCCACGGCCGCCTCCTCGCGCCCCGTGGACTGGTCCAGGAGGCAGAACCCGGTGAGGACCTGGTGATCCCGCCCGGACAGGCGCTGGAGCGTGGCCACGGCGTCGTCGCGGTCCCTGGGTTTGCCCAGCGCGGTGTCGTCCACCACCACCGTCGTGTCCGCGGCCAGCACGATCCCCTCGGACCGGGGCACGCGCTGCGCGACCTCGCGGGCCTTGACCCGCGCGAGGCGCAGCGTGAGATCGCGGGGGGACTCACCGGGCAGGGGGATCTCGTCCACCTCGGGGATCTCGATGACGAACGGGATCTCCACCGACGCGAGCAGATCGCGGCGTCGCGGGGAGCCCGAGGCCAGCAACAGTGGGGGAGCGGTCATTTCCGGGAGAGGGCCCTCAACGGCTCGGTGGCCGCGCCCAGCAGCAGCACGTCCAGCATCTGGGTCACGCGCTGGGTCGCGCCGGACGGATCGCCGTCGCGCAGCAGCACGTCGGCCAGGTTCTCCTTGAAGGCGCCCATGAGCGAGCACGCGCCCATGCGCGCGTCGAACGCGCCCACGAGCCCCATCTCCTGGCCCCGGCGGATGGACCGGCCGATGGCCTCGCGGACATGGGCCTCCAGGGCCGCCACCTGGGCGTCGAAGTCGGCGTCCACGCCGTGCAACCCGCCCAGCACGATCTGGGCGGTCTCGGGGTGGCCCGTGAACACCTCCCAGGCGCGCTCGAGGTTGGCGATCAGCTGCGTGCGCGGCGGGTCGTCGTGGTCGAGCTGGATCGGCCGCACGGCCTCCTCGATGCGTTCGAGGAGCTGGCTCAGCAGGGCCGCGAGCACCGCGCGCTTGGCCTCGAAGTACAGATAGAAGGTCCCGCGCGCCACGCCAGCGCCGCGGATGATGTCGTCCACCGAGGTGCGGTGGTAGCCCTTGGCCGCGAAGCGGGCGCGCGCGGCGTCCAGTATCCGGGCTTGCGTCTCGGCCCGCCGCCGCTCGGCGCGGGTCGAGCGGCCGTCCGGCTTCTGTGCGGCCTGGGGAGGACTGCCCATGGACGCCGAGCGTACCACACGCAGGGCGCGGTGAGTTGCGGGCGCTCGCTGGCCTGGAGGCGGCGATTCCGGTATAGGTTGCGCCATCGAGCGGGGCCGACCGCCCGCCAGGGAGAGACCATGAGCCAGGGCCAGACCGGTGACGATCGGATGCGAACCATCGTCTCGCTGTGCAAGCAGCGGGGATTCGTGTTCCAGTCCAGCGAGATCTACGGCGGATTGCGCAGCGCGTACGACTACGGTCCCCTGGGCGTCGAGCTCAAGCGCAACCTGATGAACGCCTGGTGGGAGCAGACGGTCCACTCTCGTGAGGACGTCGTCGGCCTCGACGCGTCGGTCATCATGCATTCGCGCGTGTGGGAAGCCTCGGGGCACCTCGCCGGGTTCAAGGACCCCCTGGTGGACTGCCTCGTGTGCAAGGAGCGGTTCCGCGCCGACAAGGCTCCGATCCTCGAGCCCGGCGCCGACGCTCCCATGGAGTTCGCCGACAAGGGCCGCGCCAAGGCCGCCCTGAAGGTCCTCGAGGAGCGCGGCGAGGCCCTCACCCGCCGCAAGAAGGCCCTCTTCGGCGCGGTGGGCAACGACCGCGGCTACGTCTGCCCCCAGTGCGGCAGCCCGTTCCTCAGCGACGAGCGCGCGTTCAACCTGATGTTCCGCACGAGCATCGGCTCGGTGGACCCCCTGGGCGAGGTGGCCCAGTACATCGAGTCCGGCGACGTGGCCAGCGGCACCGAGCTGCGCCAGAAGCTCGAGGAGATCCTCAAGCCGTCGGCGGTCTACCTGCGCCCCGAGACCGCCCAGGCCATGTTCGTGCAGTTCCAGAACATCCAGCAGTCCATGGGCATCAAGCTCCCCTTCGGCATCGCCCAGATGGGCAAGTCGTTCCGCAACGAGATCACCGTCGAGCACTTCATCTTCCGCTCGTGCGAGTTCGAGCAGATGGAGATGGAGTTCTTCTGCGAGCCCGGCACCGACGACGAGTGGATGGAGTACTGGTGCAACGCGCGCATGGACTGGTGGCGGCAGTTCATGAACCACCCCGAGAACCTGCGCCTGCGGCCCCACGAGGACGCCGAGCTCGCCCACTACGCCAAGGCCTGCTACGACATCGAGTACCTCTACCCCTGGGGCTGGGACGAGCTCGAGGGGGTCGCCAACCGCACCGACTACGATCTCGCCAAGCACCAGGAGCACTCCGGGGTCAAGCTCAGCTACTTCGACCCCCAGGGCACCAACCCCGAGACCGGCAAGCCCGGCCACCGCTTCCTGCCCTACGTCATCGAGCCCGCCGCCGGCGCCACCCGCGGCGCGCTGATGTTCCTCCTCGACGCCTACCACGAGGAGGAGGCCCTCTCCGCCAAGGGCAAGATGGAGAAGCGCGTCGTCCTCAAGCTCCACCCGCGCCTCGCCCCCTACAAGTGCGCCGTGCTCCCGCTGGTCAAGAAGGACGGCATGCCCGACATCGCCCGCGAGATCGTGGCCGAGCTGCTGCGCAACGGCATCAACAGCCGCATGGACGCCCAGCACGCCATCGGCCGCCGCTACCGCCGCCACGACGAGGCCGGCACGCCGTTCTGCCTCACCGTCGACGGCCAGACCCTCGAAGACCGCACCGTCACCCTGCGCGATCGCGACACCATGGAGCAGCAGCGCGTGCCCATCGACGAGATCGTGGAGCTGGTGAAGGGGAAGGTCTGGGGGTAAGCTCCACGGCAGGAGGGTCCAACCCAGGGAGGGGACATGACCAGGCCTGCCGTTGCTTCGAGACTGCTGGGGATCGCCCTGGCGCTGGCGCTGAGCGCGCCCGCGTCCGCCCAGGACATCCTGATCGTCCAGGACAACAACCCCTGGGGGTACTCGTACTGGTACGACCACCTCCACACCTTCGGCCTCACGTACGACACAGTGGATTCCTCGTCCATCGCCACGGTGAACCTGGCCGCCTACGACCTGGTGATCGTCCCCAGCCAGCAGCCCACCGACTTCAACGTCGAGATGAACGCGCACATGCAGCGGTTCGAGGACTACGTGACCGGCGGCGGCAAGCTCATCCTGATGCTGGGCACGTACACGGCGTACACCGCCATCGAGACGCTGCCCTACGGGGCGTGGCACGAGCACCACGCTGGAACCGCCGGCAGCTGCGGCGACAACCTGGAGCCCGCCCATCCGATCATGGCCGGTCTCCCCGCCTATTCCTGCGAGTTCCTCTCTCAGGGCTGGCTCCACAACCATGGCGCTGCGACCCCGCTGACCTCGACCAACGTCAGCGACATCACCAGCTACTTCATCTCCGTCGGTGCCGGCGCCGCCTACGTGAGCTCCCTCGTCGTGGAGTGGGCCGGGGCTGTGGTGCTCTCGGACATCGGACCCAACGCCATCGACCACCTGCTCAACGGATACTGTGACGCCGACGGCGACGGGTTCGACGACGTCGCCTGTGGCGGGGACGATTGTGACGACACGGATCCGGCCATCCGTCCGGGCGCCCCCGAGATCGAGTGCAACGGCGTGGACGACGACTGCGATCCCGTGACCGAGGACGAACCGGATGTGGACGGGGACGGCTACACGGTCTGTGACGACTGCGACGACGCCGACGCTGGCGTGTACCCTGGCGCCGCGGAGATCCCCTGCAACGGCCTCGACGACGACTGCGACGGCCAGGAACACCCCGACGACAGCGACGCCGACGGCGACGGGTACGACGTCTGCGCCGGCGACTGCGACGACAGCGACGCCACCATCCATCCCGGCGCCCTCGAGGTGCCCTGCAACGGCGTGGACGAGGACTGCGACATCACCACCGAGGATGCGCCCGACGCCGACGGCGACGGGTACACGCTGTGCGACGACTGCGACGACACCGACGCCGGCGTCCACCCCGGCGCCGGCGAGGTGACCTGCAACGCCACCGACGACGACTGCGATCCCGCCACCGACGACACCCCTGACGGCGACGGCGACGGCTACACGGTCTGCGACGACTGTGACGACGCCGACGCCGCTGTCCACCCGGGCGCCGCAGAGGTCGACTGCAACGGCCTGGACGACGACTGCGACGCCGCCACCCCGGACGCCCTCGACGTCGACGGCGACGGGTACACGTACTGCGACGATTGCGACGACACCGACCCCGCCGTCCATCCCGGCGCCACCGAGGTCGACTGCAACGGCATCGACGACGATTGCAGCGCCGCAACCCCCGACACCCTCGACCTCGACGGCGACGGCTACAGTCACTGCGTCGACTGCAACGACCTCTCCTCCCTCGTCCACCCCGGCGCCGCCGAGCTCTGCAACGGCGACGACGACGACTGCGACGGCCTGGTCCCCGCTGACGAGGCCGACGACGACGCCGACGGCTGGCGCATCTGCGCCGGCGACTGCGACGACGCCGATCCCACCCTCACCCCCTACGACATCGACGGCGACGGCTACAGCACCTGCGACGACGACTGCGACGACCTGGACGCCACCTTGGAGCCCGCCGACCTCGACGGTGACGGTTACTCCACCTGCGACGACGATTGCGACGACACCGAGCCCACCACCTACCCCGGCGCCCCCGAGGACCTCCAGGACGGCATCGACAACGACTGCGATGGCCTCATCGACGACGAGGAGCCTTGTGACGACGATGACGACTCCGCGGCGGACGACGACGACTCCGCGGGCGACGACGACGACGACGACTCGGCCGGTGACGACGACGATGACGACACCACCGCGGGCGACGATGACGACACCACCGCGGGTGACGATGACGACACCACCTCGTCAGACGACGACTTCACCCCCACGGACGACGACGACTTCGACGACCTCGAGCCGTCCGACTGCGAGTGTAGTGCCAGCCCGGCTTCGGGCCTGCCCGCATCGGCGATCATCGTCGGGTTGCTCGGCGTGGTGATGCTACGGAGGCTGAGGTAGCGGCAGGGGGGGAAGGCTATGGACATGACGGCGCCGTGGATTCCGTGGACGGGCTGCGCGGCGTGTCAC
>CAYRNR010000164.1:0-16556 GCA_964425605.1 uncultured Rickettsiales bacterium
CCAGCAGCTTCTGGATGCCCTTGCTCTTGGTGGGGATGAGGTAGCGCGCCCCGAACCCGAAGGCCGCGGTGTAGCTCACCACCAGCCCCAGCAGCATGGCGCCGTTGGTCAGCATGGCCCGGCGGCTGGGATCCTCGGCGTCGCCGGTCAGGACAGCCCATCCGGGAGGATCATGGTTCATGGCGTCCTCCACGATTTCCACAGATTAGGTGGAATTCAGGGCCCGGAAGGGCGGATGCCGCGCGTGTCGAGAACGGTGCGGGTCCCATGAAAACTCCAGCTAAACAGGAATACTGATACCTGTTTACCGTTATTCGGCGGGGGTGTCAACTCGGGAGTCGCGAACCGGGGATCGGGGATTCAGGTGCGGCGGGCGCGCGCGCAGTCCAGCGGCGCCCCGGAGACGACCTCGAGGGCGTGGGGGAGAGCGGGCAGGACGGCCCCGAGCTGTTCGCGGACGGCCCTGGGGCTGCCCGACAGGTTGATCACCAGGGTGCGGCCCCGCTGCCCGCAGATGCCCCGCGAGAGCATCGCGTGGGGGGTCTTGGCCATGCCCACGGCGCGGATGGCCTCGGCCATGCCCGGCACCTCGCGGTCGATGACGTCGGCCGTGGCCTCGGGGGTCACGTCCCGGGGCGCCAGGCCCGTGCCGCCGGTGGTGAACACCACGTCGATCAGCTGCTCGTCACACAGCTCGGCGAGGGTGGCCGCGATGACGTCGCGCTCGTCGGGCACGACGCGGTAGTCCACGCGCAGCGCGTCCATGGACGCGGTCACGGTCTCGTCGATGGCCGGCCCCCCGCCGTCCTCGCGCTGGCCGGCCGAGGAGCGATCCGAGACGGTCACCACGGCGTAGCGCGCGCGATCCAGCTCCGGTTCGCTGGCGATGGCGTCCCCGGGCTTCAGCTCGCCGCTGGTGCGCGCGATCAGGAAGACGCCCTCGCTGGGCATGATGCAGTCGCCGGTGTCGTAGTAGATGCGGCAGCGCGTGTGGCAGACCTTGCCCAGCTGAGTGACCTGGGCCAGGACCTCGTCGCCGAGGCGCAGCCGCTGTCCGATGGGGACTTCCTTCCAGTCGATGCCGCGGGTGACCAGGTTCTCGCCGAATGCGCCCACGTCCAGGTCGGGCAGCTTGGCGCGGACGTCGTCGATGCTCTCGCCGGCCAGGGCGCTGATCTGACGGATCCCGGGGCCCGCGTGCACGTCGCCGACCATGCCGTGTCCGGTCCGGACCTGCGCGGTGTCCACCTCGGTCTTGGGGCCGCGCTCGTGAGCCACGCACAGGTGCAGGATCTGGCCTCGAACCGTCATGGATCTCTCCGGAACGTCCCGCTCGCGCCGCCCGACTTCTCCAGCAGCTTCACGCCCTCGATGACCATGGCCCGGTCCACGGCCTTGCACATGTCGTACACGGTCAGCGCGGCCACGGTGGCCGCGGCCAGGGCCTCCATCTCCACGCCGGTTCGCGCGGTGGTTCGCGCGGTGGTGACGATGGACACCCGGTCCTCGCCCAGCTCGAGATCCACGTCCACCACGTCCAGGGGCAGCGGGTGACACAGGGGGATCAGCTCGGAGGTGCGCTTGGCCGCCTGGATCCCGGCGATGCGCGCGGTCTCCAGCACCGGCCCCTTGGCCACGCCGTGGCTCCGGATCAGCTCGATCACGTCGGGCCGGGTCCTCACCGTGGACGCGGCCCGC
Organism: uncultured Rickettsiales bacterium; assembly: GCA_964425605.1. Lineage (GTDB taxonomy): Bacteria > Myxococcota_A > UBA796 > UBA9615 > CAYRNR01 > CAYRNR01. Next base: position 1,699 of record CAYRNR010000164.1, read on the forward strand.
GCGGTGCGCACGGTCACGTCCTTGCCCGACACGTCCACCATCTTCGCCGATCCGCCGTCGTCCACGTGGGTGAGCTTGGCCATGGTCATCCCTCCGGGTGCAACAGGTGGAAGGATACCTCCTGGCCGCCGCTGTACTCGTGGGAACCCGCGGACATCGAGATCACCGCGTTGGCCAGGGCCGGGGCGAACACGTCGGCCGAGCCGCGGCCCGGCAGCGGCGTCACGATCCAGCCCTCGCCCTCCCACCGCGCGTGGACGAAGGCCCACAGGTGGCGCTTGGAGCGGTAGGTCACGTCCCGCGCCAGGGCGCCGCGGAGCCTGGGGGGGGAGGGGTTGCGGCCGGACATGCGGGCGATGGCCGGCTTCACGTACAGCTGGAACGTCAGCAGCGTGGACAGGGGGTTGCCCGGCGCGCCGAACACCAGCGTATCCCCGCGCTTGCCGAACCACAGGGGCTTGCCCGGCTTCTGCAGCACGCGGTGGAAGATCTGATCGACGCCGTGGGACGCCAGCGCCTTCGGCACCAGGTCGTATCGCCCCATGGACACGCCGCCGGACAGGATCACGATGTCCGAGGCCAGGGCCTGGTCGAGCACCTCGTCGAGGCTCTCGAGGGTGTCCCGGGCGCGCAGCCGCCGCACCCGGGTCAGGCCGTGGGCGTGGGCCTGGGCCGCCAGGGTCAGGGCGTTGGTGTCGCGGATCTGGCCGGGGCCGGGCTGCTGGTCCACGTCCACGAGCTCGTCGCCCGTGCTCACCGCGGTGAGCGACGGCAGCGCGCTCACCTTCAACCTGGCGTGGCCCGCCGACGCGGCCGTGGCGACCCCCACGGCCGTGAGCACGTCACCCGGCCTCAGCAGGGTGTCCCCCTGGCGGGCCTCCTCGCCGGCCGGGGCGAAGTGCTGGCCCGAGCGGACCGGCTCGGTGAAGGTGACGCGGTCGCCGTCGCGGTGGGTCTGTTCGACCATGACCACCGCGTCGGCGCCCCGGGGCAGCGGCGCGCCGGTCATCACCTCGGCGCACGCGCCGGGCTCGAGCTGCAGCCGGTCCTGGGTCCCGGCGGCGACCTCGCCGCGCACGGGCAGCACGTCGTTGCCCTGGAGATCGGCCGCGCGCATGGCGTAGCCGTCCATCATCACCCGGTCGAACGGCGGGTAGTGGGTGGGGGCCACCACGTCCTGGCGCAGCACGCGCCCCACGGCGTCCTCGACCGGTACCTCCTCGTCGCCCAGGGCCGGGCAGGCGTCCAGGATGTGGTCGAGGGCCTCTTCGATGGAGATCATGGTTCAGCCTCCGATGGAGCTCATGGAATCGTTGCGGCCGCCGCCCTTGCGGGGGACGTGGGCGCACACAGCGTCGTGGATGGTCTGCGCGAGGGCCTCGGGCGGGCCCCCCAGCAGGGGCGCCAGCTCCACGGACTCCTCGGTCATCAGGCAGGTGAAGAGACGCCCGTGGGAGTCGAGGCGAAGGCGGTCGCAGCGGCTGCAGAACGGATCGCTGACCGGGCTGATGAAGCCGATACGGGTCTGTCGGTCTCCGCTGCGCGCGGTGAAGGTCGAGGAGGTGCCCTCTGCACTCTCCCAGCTCATCTCGTAGCGTTCGGACAGCCGCTGCAGGAGCTCGCCGCTGGATACGTACCGCGTCCGGGACTGCAGGCGCGCCTCGCCGATGGACATCATCTCGAGGAACCGCAGCTCCACGCCCGCGTCCAGCGCGAACTCCACCATGGCCTCGGCCTCGTCGTCGTTGAGGCCGCGCTGGCTCACACAGTTGACCCGCACGGGGGTCAGCCCGGCATCCACCGCCGCGAGGACACCGGCCAGGGCCCGGGTCACGTCACCCCCGCGCGTGATCGCGCGGTACTTGTCGGGATCGAGGGTGTCGAGGCTGACGTTGACCCGCTGCAGGCCGGCGTCGGCCAGGGCCCGCGCGTGGCGATGCAGGAGCAGGCCGTTGGAGGTCAGGCAGATCTCGGTCTCCGGCAGGGCCTGGGCGAGCATGGCCACCAGCGCCACCACCCCCTTGCGCACCAGGGGTTCGCCGCCGGTGAGGCGGATCTTGCGCAGCGGCGTGTGCGTGTTCAGCGCCTGCACGGTCTGGAGGATCTGCTCGAAGCTCAGCACCGCGGCGTCCGGACGCGCACCGATGCCGTCCGCGGGCATGCAGTACGTGCACCGCAGGTTGCAGCGGTCGGTGACCGACAGTCGTAGGTACGTTCCAGTCATCTCGTCGTCCCGGTATGGGATAGGGCCGCGGTCCCCGTCAAGGCAAGGTTGACGTCAGGGGCTATTATAGGTATTTCAGTATTTGTATACCAAATTACCGCCCATGAGAAACCTGTTGCGCATCTCCGAGGCCGCCTGGCTGGCCATCCACGCCCTGGCGTCCCTGTCCTACCGCGCCGATCCGGTGCAGGTGTCGCGCCTCGCCGCGTCCATGGGCGCGTCCCGGGCCCACCTGGGCAAGGTGATGCAGCGGCTGGCGCGTTCCGGCGTGGTCCGCTCGGTGCGTGGCCGAAACGGCGGCTTCGTGCTCTCGGTCCGTCCCGAGACCCTCAGCGTGCTGGATGTATGGGAGGCCGTCGACGGACCCGTCCGTCGCGCCGACTGCCTCATGGACCACACGTGCTGCGCCGCGCCGGGCGAGTGCCACGTAAGAGCCCTGAGCGCGGACCTGGCCGCGGAGATCCTGGCGCGCCTCGACGGGATGAAGCTCTCGGACATCGATCCGACACCCCTGGCCGTGCTCGAGTGAAGCTGGAGCCGGGAAGTCGCGTGGCCATAGTCGGCGGTGGCCCGGCGGGCAGCCTCTTCGCGCTGCACCTGCTCGAGTACTCCCGTCAAGCAGGACTCGGTGTACACGTGACGCTGTTCGAGCCGCGTGAGTTCGGTGCCTGTGGACCTGCGGGGTGCAACATGTGCGCGGGAATCCTCTCTGCGCCGCTGGTGCACGGCCTCGGACGCTTGGGGCTTCACATCCCGTCCTCGACGGTGATGAACCGGATTCGCTCGTACTGCATGCACTCGCCGTTCGGGTCCTTCGAGGTGCCCCAGCCCCACCCCCTCGAGCCGATCCTCAGCGTGTTCCGGGGTGCAGGTCCCTGCGACACGGAGCCGGGGCCAGCGGCGAGCTTCGATCAGTTCCTGCTGCACGCGGCCGTCCAGCGCGGCGCGCGCCTGGACGGCCGCGGCGTCGACGACGTCTACGCCGGGCCGTCCGGACCGCGGGTGCGCGTCGGTGACGAGACCCTGGATTGCGAACTCCTCGTGCTGGCCACCGGGATCAACTCGCCCCTGCCCAGCCGGGTCCTCCCCCCGTACCAGCGGCCCCCCACGCGGCGCATGGCCCAGGACGAGCTGCTCGTGGGCGCCGAGGTCATCGGGCGCAAGCTGGGCAACCGGGTGCACATCTTCTCGCTGCCCGGCGACCGCCTGGACTTCGGGACGCTGATCCCCAAGGGCGACTACGTGAGCGTGTCGCTGCTGTCGGGGCTGTCACGGCCCATGGGCCTCGAGGAGTTCCTGGAGCACCCCCAGGTGGCGGCATGGCTGCCCGACTCCTACGAGCGCAGCTGCGGCTGTCGGCCCCGCATCGCCGTGGGTCCGGCGCGCAACCCCTACGGCGATCGGGTCGTCGTCGTGGGGGACGCGTCGGTCACCCGGCTGTTCAAGGACGGGATCGGCACGGCCCTGCAGACGGCGCGGCGGGCTGCGCACACCGCGGTGTTCCACGGCGTGTCGCGGGGAGACTTCCGGCGCCACTACCGGCCCCTGTGTGGGCAGCTCGCCAGGGACAACACGTACGGGCGAGCGCTGCTGGGGCTGCACCGACGCCTCGAGGGATCGCGCCGTTTCTTCGAGCTGCAGGCCGCCGTGATCGAGGACGAGAAGACCGCCCCGTACCCGGCGAGGTTGCTCGACCAGGTGAGCTGGGGCATGTTCACCGGCGCGTTGCCGTACCGCAGCATCTTCGGGCGGCTGCTGTCACCGAGGCTGTGGTGGTCGTTCGCCCGCGCGGCGTTGGGTGGACCAGCTCCGGCGACCCGGCCAGCGAGCGAGGGTTCCATGATCCAGTCCAGATCCACCCGAAACGTGCTGATCCTCGGCGGCGGGTTCGCCGGGGTGACCACCGCGCTGAAGCTCGAAAAGAGGCTGCGCCGCGATCCCGGCGTCCGCATCACCCTGGTCAGCGACGAGAACTACTTCCTGTTCACCCCGATGCTCCACGAGGTGGCCAGCGGCCACATCGAGACGCGGCACATCGCCGAGCCCATCCGCCGCCTGCGCGGCAAGCGCCGCTTCGACTTCGTCCAGGCGGACGTGCAGGCGGTGGACCTGGACGCCAAGGTGGTGCGCACCCACCGCGGCGACATGCCCTACGACGCGCTGGTGCTGGCCCTGGGCTCCGTCACCGATTACGACGCCATCGAGGGCAAGCGCCAGCACGTGCTCGGGCTCAAGTCCCTCACCGACGCCATGGCGCTGCGCAACCACGTCATCCGCATGTTCGAGCGGGCCGACGCGTCGTCCGCGGATCCCTCCCAGGCCCTGACCTTCGTGGTGGTCGGCGGCGGCATCACCGGCGTCCAGGCCGTGGCCGACGTCAACGACCTGGTGCGCCGGGCGCTGACCCACGAGTACGTGCGCATCCACCCCGACAGCATTCGCGTGCTGCTGCTCCAGGACCACGACAGCGTCCTGCCCGAGATGCACCCGCGGATGGCCGAGGCCGCGCGCCGCACCCTCGAGGACAGCGGGGTAGAGGTGCTGACCGGGACCGCGGTCACCGACGTGGGGGAGGGGTGGGTCCAGCTGGACGGCCGCCGCCGGATCGACACCGGCACGGTGGTGTGGGCCCCGGGCATCCAGGCCAACCCGGTATCGGCGGCGCTGCCGGTGCCCCGCGACGGCATCGGCCGCATCCGGGTCAACGACCGCCTCGAGGTGCCCGGCTACCCGGGCGTGTACGCCCTGGGCGACAACGCCCACCAGCCCCACCACGTCACCGGCGCGCCCCTGCCCCCCACGGCCCACATCGCCATCCGCCAACCCCGCGCCGTGGCCCACAACGTCGCCGCCTTCCTGCGCGGCGGCGCGCCCCGCGCCTACCACTACTGGCACATGGGCCAGATGGTCTCGCTGGGGCCCCGCTCTGCCTCGGCCGAGGTGCTGGGGGTGCGGGTGCACGGCTTCGTGGGACGCCTGTTCTGGCAGGCCGCCTACTCCACGCTGATGAAGGGCCGGCACAACCAGGTGCGGGTGCTCGCCGACTGGAGCCTGACCGGCGTGTTCGGCCGGGACAGCACGCTGCTTCGGCGGTGGTGATCTGCACCCGACCTTTCGGTCCGTCTCCCGTACGTATATAACTTTCTCGAATTCGTAATACGCGGAGGTCTCCGTGCCCGATTCCGTGACCCGCTACAGCATCACCGTGCCGCAGCCGTTGATGGAGGCGTTCGACGAACGCATCCAGGGGCGGCGCTACGCCAACCGCTCCGAGGCGATCCGGGACCTCATCCGCGACTCGCTGGTCGAGGAGCGCTGGAGCCGCGACGACGAACAGGTGATGGGCACACTCACGGTCGTGTACGACCACCACCAGCGGGAGCTGGCGCGGCGGTTGACGGCGGTGCAGCACGACGCCCACGACCTGGTGGTGTGCACCACCCACGTGCACCTGGATCACGTCCACTGCATGGAGGTGATCGTCATGCGGGGCGAGGCCGCCAGGGTGCAGCAGGTGGCGGACGACATCGTCGGGACGCGCGGCGTGATCCACGGGAAGCTGGTGTGCACCGCGGTGGAGAATCCAGGAGGGCATCAACACTAGGCGCACCACCCGAACCTGGACTCTGGCGTCGCTTGGGATGGAGAGGATCACCCATGGAAGGTTCCTGGACCGTACTGGCTCTGAGCGCGATCTCGGTGGGCGTCCTGCACACCCTGGTCGGACCGGACCATTACCTGCCCTTCGTGGCCATCGGCAGCGCCTGGGGTTGGTCGCGGCGCAAGCTGCTGGCCGTGACCGTGGGGTGCGGCTCGCTCCACGTGGCGTCGTCGCTGATCATCGCCCTGGTCATCGGCGGCCTGATGGGCCTGGGCGCGGCGCGCGTCGAGGAGGTCTTCGGCTGGCAGGGGACCGCCGTGGCGTGGATGCTGGTGACCTTCGGGCTGGCCTACGCGGCGTGGGGCCTGTGGCGTCCCCACCGCCACCGCCACCTCCCGGACGGCAGCCACCTCCCCGAGGGGATGACCGCCGCTGACTCGGCCGGTCCGGGGCACTCCCGCAGGAACGTGACGATCTGGGCGCTGGTGCTGGTGTTCGTGTTCGGCCCCTGCGAGGCGATGATCCCCCTGGTGATGTTGCCCTCGGCGCAGGGATCGGTGGCGGGCATCGTGCTGGTGCTGGCGCTGTTCGGCGTGGCCACCGTGGCCACCATGACCGCCGCGGTGATGCTGCTGCACTCGGGGGTGCGGCTGCTGCCCACCCACAAGCTGACCCGCCTCGCCCACCCCATGGCCGGCGCCGTGGTCGCCCTGTGCGGCGTGGCGATCCTGTTCGGTCTCTAGCCCACTCGTCTCGGTCCGGAACGCCGATCCCGTCACACGGCATGACCACCCTCCCGCTCAGCGGGAACGGTTGATATGCTATCTTCGGCGCGCTGAGAGGGGCTGTGTGGTGATGCCGAAAGGCCGTGAACCGGCGATGAGCACTGCCCGTCTCTTTCGCTGGTTGTTCCCTCCCACAGCTGGCCTGAGCATGGCGGCGCTTCAAGCGTGGCTCCTCTCCTGGACTCCCGGCTTCATCGGCGCAGATTCAGCCTTCCACATCGCCTACGCCCGGCACTGGCGCGAGACAGGTTTTGTCGGGGACTTCCCCTACTTGAGCGCGACCTTGTTTGCCGAACATTGGGTGGATCACCAGCTGCTGTACCACGCCATGTTGTTGCCCTTCGCCGGGACGGATCTGGTCACGGGCGGTCGCGCCTCGGTGGTGTTCTTCGCAGGAGTGGTGGGGCTCTGCGCCGGATTGGTGGTGCGGCGTTGTTCGCCGGCGGTGGCGGCGGGCTTCCTGGTGGCCCTGATGGGGGCGGGGCCAGCGTTGTGGTGGCGGCTGTCCATGGTCCGCACCCAGGGGCTGGCCCTCGGCTTGCTGATGTTGGCGTTGCTGGCGTTGCGACGTCGCTCGATCTGGCCCGCCCTGGCCGTGGGCTACGTGTTCGCGTTGAGCTACCAGGCCGCGGTGCTGCTGGGGTTGCTGGGCGCGCTGTGGATCCTGGCCCACGCTGTTCTGCGGCAACCCCTGCGCCAGGCCGAGCGCTCCGTCCTGGCGCTGCTCGGTGGTGTCGCCGCCGGGTTCGTGGTCAATCCGTACTTCCCCGATACGCTGGGATTCCTGATCGCCCACGTGGGATTCAAGGTGCTCAATCCCAATCGAATGCCCGTGGGCAGCGAATGGGAGCCGGTGCCGGCGGAGGCGCTGCTCAGCGGGACCCCTGTGGCTCTGGCCCTGTTCCTCTCGGCGCTGGTGCTGGCCGGGCTGGCCTGGCGGCAGGGGTGGCTACGCCCGGCCGCGTTGACCGTGCTGGCATTCGCTGGCCTGGCGATCCCGGCGAGCCTGGTCGCGGGCAAGTTCCTCGAGTACTTCGCGCCGATGGGTGTCCTCGCGGCCGCGCTGCTCGTCGCCGACATGCCCAGGGGTCGCCGCGGCGCCGCGGCGGGGCTGGCGCTCGCAGGACTCCTGGGGCTCCTGTGGATTCGCGCGGACCTGCCGCCCAGGATCGCGGCCGCGCCCTCGATCGATCGCTGGGCCGGGGCCTGCGAGTGGACGCGCGAGAACGTTCCCGAGGGGGAGGTGATCTTCCACTTCGGTTGGGCCGAGTTCCCCGAGCTGTTCTTCCACGATCGCGCCCACCGCTACGTGGTGGGCCTGGACCCGAATTTCATGGATCTGCTGGACCACGACCTGGCCACGACCTACCTGGCGCTGGAGCGCGGAGAACACCCGCATCCAGTGGCAGCCATCCGTGAACAGTTCGGGTCGCGGTACGTGTTCGTGGGGGTGCGCAGACCAGCCGCGTTGAGGGCTCTGGGGGCCGACCCTCGCGCCGAGATCGTGTACAGCGACGACACGGCGGCGGTCGTCCGGTTGAACGAGACGGATCGGGGGCCGCGGTAGGGTACGTCCGTGACGTCATCGCCCTGTGCGGCGTGGTGATCCTGATCGGCCCGCAGGCACCCTCAGTCCGGATCGCAGATCCCGTCGCACGGCATGATCACCTCCCCGTCCAGCAGGAACGAGCGGATCATCTCGATGGCGATGGCCTCGCCACCCACGGCGGAGTGGCCGCCGTCGTCGTGCTCGGGCGCCACGTTGCCCTCGGGGATGTCGCGGTCGCCCATGTCCACGTAGACCAGGGCCGAGCCGGTGAACGGCGCGGCCTCGACGGCGAACCCCCACGGCTCCAGCGCAGACCCTTCCACCACGGGCACGTCCACCATGCGCATGGCCTGGTTCGTCGACAGGTTGGGCACCTGGGCGTCGTTGACCACGGCGATGGACAGCACCTCCTTGGGGCCGATGCCGGGCAGGCCCTGGGTCAGGTGGGCCAGGTAGCCGGCGGGCTCGGACGCGTCCCAGAGGTGCTGGGCCAGGGGTAGCAGCAGGGCCTGGTCGAGGCGATCGGGCCAGGCGAACTCGAACAACGGCAGGTACGGCGCGTAGTCGATGCTGCGCTCCATCATGAACGGGAACACCACGCCGTTGACCAGCAGCACGCCGCGGTCGATGTCCGGCGACAGGGCCACCAGGGTGCCGCCGTAGATGCCGCCCTGGGACACGCCGGTGTAGTAGTGGGCGCTGGTATCCACCAGGTTGACCTCGTCGCTGTAGAACTCCTCGAGATCGCTGCACACGCCTCCGAAGGTGCGCGTCATGGTGATCTGGTTGACCATGCCCTGCTGGAGCCGCTCGGTGACGTAGGTGAAGTTGGACGCGTCGGCCAGGGCCAGGCCCACGGTGGGGATGTCCTCGCTGGACATGCCGTCCCAGTCCGTGGCCAGCAAGGCGACCTGCCCTCGCTGGGCGATGTCGCGGACCGAGCCCATGGAGATGGTGCCCTCGCCCGTGCCCAGCAGGCCGTGCCCGAAGGTGATCATGGGCCCTGGCGCGGCCGTGTCGGCGAGGACCTGGGGGATGACCATCGTGAACTCGATCTCGGTGTCCTGCACGTACCCGGGCATGCCGTCGACGTCGCGCACGAAGCGCCCGGGAGGATCGGGGCTGTCGAGGTACCACGGCACGGTGTAGGTGCCGCGGATGCGCCGCCAGGTGAGGCCGTCGCTGCCGTAGTCGTCCTCCACCGACGTCACCGTGCAGCCGATGCCGTCCTCGCCCAGCCGGGTCAGGGCGTCGGCGCGGATGTGCAGCATGTCCGCGCGGATGGTGTCTCCGGACGCGGTGACGAAGCTCCACGCGGCCACCAGGGAGGCGCGGTCGATGCCCTCCCCCTCCAGGACCGAGAACAGGATCTCGAAGCGATGGCGGCGATCCTCGATCTCGTCGGAATCGGTGGGGACACCGTCGCGCAGGGCGGCAAAGGCCGACGAGGGTTCGAGCGGGTTGCCGTCGAGGTCGTTCAGAGCGCGCAGCGCCACGCCGTAGGCGCGCCCCTCCTCCAGCCGGCCGGCCAGGCGCAGGTACAACACGGTCTCGGCGTCGGACAGGGCGCGCAGGTCGAGTTCTGCGAAGTGGGCGATGCGCTCGCCCGTGTCCAGGTCGAGGATCACGGTGGGGGAGCCGGGATCGAGGGACCGCTCGATGTCCAGGTAGCTCGCCGCGCCGGTGAGATCGGGCGGGGTCTCGAACAGCGTCATGATCTGGGTGGCCGGGCTGAACCCGTCGAGGCGCTCGTAGGGCTCGAAGTCGAAGGTGTCCGCGTCGATCTCGTCGGGCAGCGCCTCGGGGGGGTAGCTCAGCCGGTAGCCGGTGGTCGTGGTGGCGTCCTCGACCAGGTATCGGTCCGAGGGGAACGGGAAGGCGCAGTACAGCGGGTTGGTGTTCTCGCAGCCCTCCTCCTCGGGGACCGAGATGGGCTCCACGGTGTCGTCGTCGTCCCCGGTCGCGTCGTCGTCGTCATCGTCCGCGGTGTCGTCGTCCGCGGTGTCGTCGTCGCCCGCGGCCGAGTCGTCGTCGTCGCCGTCACACCCGACCCAGACCAGCGCCAGGATGGCCAGCAGCGTCGTCATCCATCGTCCCGTATCGCGCATCCTCTGCCTCCTCGACGACAGGATGTGCCAAGGCAGGGGACAGGTCAAAGGTGGTAGGGTTTTGGGGACGAGGGACGGAGGAGGCATGCAGCGGGTACGGATGCGCGGAATACAGGGGGTGGGGGTGCTCCTCTGCGGGCTCGCCCTCGCGTGCTGCGCCGACGACGGAACCGGGGCAGCCCCCGGGTACGACGTCGTGGTCTCCGATCCGGCCTGGATCGTGCCTTCGGACGCGCTGCCCGATCGGTCCGACGCCCGCACGTTCAACGACGAGCTGTCCCTGGTCGCGTCGGGGGACCGGCTGTACTTCGCCTGGCGCGCGGCCCCGTCCCCCTTTGCCACCGCCGACGCGCGGCTGCAGGTGATCTCGTCGCCCGATCTCGGGGTCACCTGGGACTACGAGACCACCTTCCACGCAGGGGCCGACCTGCGCGCGCCGCTGCTGTACGAGGCCCAGGGCACGGTGTTCGTGAGCTTCGTCGGGGCCGGTACCGATCCGCTGGACTACGAGCCCCAGGCCGCATGGCGCAGCCACCGCGAGGGCCCCGAGGACTGGTCCTACCCCCAGCGTTGGGGCGAGCCCGGCGAGGTCCCCTGGGCGGTCGCGCGCCGCGCGGGTCGACTCCACCTGACCAGCTACCTCGGCGTGAATCCGATGGGCGGCGTACCCGGCGAGGTGGACGTGCGGCTACACACCTCGCGCGACGGCGAGACCTGGTGGCCTGCGTCGAAGAAGGGCGCGGTGGTCCACCACGGCGGGGCCTCAGAGGCCGCCATCGAGTTCGGCCCCGAAGGCGACCTGTGGGCGCTGCTGCGCAACGAGGAGGGGGACGACACCGGCTTCGGCTCGCTGCTGTGCAGGGCCCCGACCGATCGCCCCGCAGCCTGGGACTGCCCCGGCGTCAGCGATCCCGAACGCTACGACGCCCCGCGCATGTTCCGCCACGACGACGAGATCTACCTGGTCGCCCGGCGCGACCTCGACGGCCCATACGCCCAGGCCGATCCCGAGGCCACCTTCGCCGAGCAGCAGCTCACCAACGTCCTGGCCTACCAGGCCAGGCCCAAGCGCACCGCCGTGTTCCACGTGGATCGCGAGGCCCGCGCGCTGGTCCACCTCCTGGATCTCCCGTCGGCCGGCGACACCGGCTTCCCGTCGGTGGTGCAGCTGGACGAGCACACCTTCGTGGTCGCCAACTACACCTCGCCGCTGGAGAGCTCGGAGCTGAGCTGGATCGACGGCCAGATGTCCGAGGACGGCACGCAGATCTACCTCGTGACGTTGACGTTCGTGCCGGCGTCCTGAGCGTGACCCGCGGCGTCAGTCGGTGGTCGGGAGTTCGCCCCGGACGCGCTCGATGAACGCCCGCGGATCCACCACGGGGCCGGTCGGGGTGGTCACCGCGGTCTGGGCCAGCGCGTCGCGGATCTCCCGGGGCAGGATGCCGGGCCGAACCTGGTGGGCCAGCGCGGCCAGGCCGGCCACGAAGGGCGCTCCCCAGCTGAGCCCGGCGTCCCGATCGAAGGTGAACACGCCCACGCCGCGGTGGCTGGCCATGGTGCGGTTTCCGCCCGGGACCAGCACGGTGGCGTCCATGTGGGACGAGGCCGGTATCTTGTTGTAGCTGGTGGGCGATTCGGGATCCTCGCCGAGGTTGCGCGCGAGCAGCCCGTATCGAAATCTGCTGTTGTCGCAGGTGACCACGAACAGCCCCGCTGCCTCGGCTCGGTCCAGCGCGGCTTCCCACTCCTCGGGGTGTTCGAAGCTGGCGAACATGCCCGTGGAGATGCTGACGACCCGGATGCGCTGGTCGCCGGGCAGGCTCTCGTTGCGTCGGAGGATGTCGTCCAGGGCTTCGACGAAGACGAGGTTGTCTGGACCCCACATGGCCACGGCGTAGTAGGTCAGCTCGGCTGCCGGGGCCACCCCCACGTCCCGGCCCACGGCGATGCTGGCCACGGGCGGACCGTGCATCTGGGGCTCCACCCCGCCCAATCCCGTGGCGTCGTAGCGGATCAGGCGGTGGGCGTAGGACTCATGGCCCAGCAGCAGGGGTTGATCGATGATGGCCAGACCCACGCCGCGGCCGTCGATGCCCTGGGCGTGTAGATCTCGAAGCCCCAGCCCGGGGTTCTTGCCCTCCTCGAGCAGCTCGTCCGGATCGAACCCAGCTGGAAGGCGCTCGCTGGCGGGCCATCGTGTCAGCGAGTCGAAGGGCATCGTCTCCAGCAGCGGACCTTCGTCGCGCAGATCCAGCGCCAGTACGGAGATGTTCTGCAGACCCAGGAAGCGGTTGAGCTTGGCCAGATCGTCGGCATCGGTGACCACGATCCTGGAGTCATGGGAGATCAGCTCCTCCTCGTCCAGCTGCAGGTGCACCAGGGTGATGGCGTCGGAGCCCCAGTGGGGAGGCCAGCGGCGGAACACCGCGAACACGCCGTCCCAGCGGAGGCGCTCCCACAGGCCGCCGTTCTCCTCGTTCTGGGTCCGGATCTGGGGTTCGCCCAGCAGCTCGACGAGATCGTCGGGCTCGGTGATGCCGCGACAGATCGCCCCGGACTCCACCAGCGCTCGTGCCCTCTCACCCGGGCCGTGGACCTCGTCGCTCGCGGTCGCCGTGGAGACCCAGAGCAGCAGCGTCAGCGCCGACGAGATCCAGCCGAGCCGACTCCTGTGCAGCCTCTCGGACATCACTTCAGCACCGAGAACCCGGTCCCTTCGGTGATCTCCAGCACCGCGGGCGAGCCCTCGTAGTAGGCCGCCATGCCCACGTCGATCAGCCAGACCTTGCCGTCGCAGTCCGAGACGATCTCCTCGTGGCGGGAGTGGCCCACCACCATGGTCGTCGCGCCGAGGGTGGCCAGCGCCTCGTCGAGCAGCTCGCAGTCCGCCTCGTCGGCGTCGTCGGAGTAGTGGCGGGCCCAGACGATGGCGTCCTCGCCGTCGAGGAAGTCGGGCATCTCGGCCTCGCCTCGCATCCACGCCTGGGACTCGCTGTTGATCTCGTCCAGGCCGTACTCGGCGTGCTCGGGCAAGATGGCGCCGTGGACGAAGGCGACGTCGCCGACGGTCATGGCGATGTTGCGGCCGGCCAGCATCAGGGCGTAGGGGCCGCCAGGACGGAACGCCGCAGCGCGGCCCTGCTGTTCCTCTTGCATGGCGGCGACGTCCAGGTCCTCGGGGTCCACCTCGATGTCCGAGAACGCCTCCAGCGACGCGGCGGACACGTAGCGGAAGTCCAGCTCCACGTTGATCACCTCGTGGTTCCCCGAGAGGCTGTACAGCGCGCCGCCGGCCTCGAACGCCCTGTCAGCCAGCTGCTCGAGCAGGTCGAGTACGGCGCGGTCGTCGTCGCCGCGGTCGATCTGATCGCCGGTCTGCACCACCACGAGCTCACCGCCGATCCACCGGTCCTCGTCGTCGATGGCGCCGGCGAGCTTCAGCGCCGCGCGCGTCGCGCTCACGTCGCCGTGCACGTCGCCGATGGCCACCAGGCGGGGAACCCCCTCCACGGCGGTCGGCGGCGGAATCGGACGCGGATCGGGCTCCTCGGTGGGGGGTTCGGTGGGGGGCTCGGCGTCATCGTCGGTCGCGGCGTCGTCGCTGCGGGCGCAAGAGGCGGCCAACAGCATGGCCGCGAGGATCAACAGGAGGCGTAGATGGCGCATGGGGCGTCCTCGGGTGAGCGTTTCCTTTGCCTATGCTACCCCATGGCGTAGATTGCCAGCCTCGGCCCGCGCTGCGGGCCACGGAGGGGACATGCTGCGCACCTTGCCCATCGTCGCGACGCTCCTCGCGCTGGCCACGGCACCGGCCGCGGCGGCCGAGACCGGCGACGAGGGGTGGACCCTGCTGTACGACAAGGACGGCATCGAGGGCTGGCGCCGCTCCAGCGACGACTCCAAGCTGCACGAGTGGCGCGGCCAGGGGTACATCGACGCCGACTTCTACCGGGTGGTGGCCGTGTACATGGACTCCAACCGCTCGGACGAGTGGGTGGCGGACTGCCTGGAGTCCGTCGAGGTCGAGAAGCCCGACGTGGACCATCAGATCACCTACAACATGACCGATCTGCCCAAGCCGTTCTGGGACCGCGACTTCCTGTGGGAGGAGGAGTACGTGTACGACACCGACGCCCGCACGGTGTACGACACCATGTGGTCGGTGACCCACGACGACTACCCGCAGCGCGAGGGCGTGGTGCGCGGCGAGCTGCTCAGCTCGTCGTTCTACGCCCGCTGGGACGAGCCCGAGCGGACCTGGGTGGAGGTCCGCATCCACGTGGATCCCGGCGGCAAGCTGCCGGCGTGGTTGATCAACATCGTCAGCCGCAGCTGGCCTTTCATCACGTTCCAGGACCTGCGCAAGCAGGTGTACGAGGCCGACGGCTACGACGAACTCGAGCAGGCCATCCGCGCCGCGCACCCGATGACGCCCCCCGAGGAGGCTCCTTGAGCGACTCGACCACCGATCTGTTCCTGTCCCTGACCCCCGACCGCGTCCTCGACGGGGTGGAGGCCGCCGGCCTGCGCTGTACCGGCCTGTGCTACCCGCTGAACTCCTTCGAGAACCGCGTGTACGAGGTGGAGC
>CAYRNR010000165.1:0-16556 GCA_964425605.1 uncultured Rickettsiales bacterium
CGATCCCGAACGGGTCGCCACTTTTACACACAGCGCCAGACACGAGTCAATCTCCCGGGGCAGGGGACGACGCAGACTACGGCCAGGCGATGGCGGTGTCAACCGTTATGAGACGGATTTTGGCAACTATTTCAAGGAGTTGTGCTGACTGAAGTTCTAGCGGCGGCGATTCCTGGGACCAGTCCAGGTTCCCGAGGCGCGCGAAGCGGCGGAGTCGGAGGGTTCCTTCTCGACGGGGATGCGTAGCAGGGGGACCTCGCGGGGGGCATCAATGGCCAGGCGGACCCAGTTACCCTTGACCCGCTTGATGTAGATCTTGATGTCGTCCCCGATCTGGAGGATTTCCCCTTCTTTCTGGGTGAGAACCAACATCTTGTTAACGGCCCTATCCTTCCTGGATATGGGTCAATTCTAGCACGTCGGGCGGGGTTTGGCCTCGTCGACGATGGGGTTCTACCCCTTCTTGCGGCGCTGGACAGGGGGCAGCTGGACCCCGGCGAGCTCCTCGTAGGTGCGACGAATCAGGAGCAGATCCTCGAAGGCCTTGCGCTTGTCGCCGGCGTTCCGCAGCAGATACGCGGGGTGGTAGGTGACGATCAGCGGCACTCCCGCGGGCGTGCGGTGCACCTCGCCGCGGTGGCGGCCCACCGAGCCCTCGGTCTGCAGCAGGTGCTGCATGGCGAAGCGGCCCAGCGCGACGATCAGCCGGGGGCGGATCGCGTCGAGCTGTCCCTGGAGGAAGGGCGTGCAGGCGGCCACCTCGGGCGGCTGGGGATCCCGGTTGCGCGGGGGCCGGCACTTGAGCACGTTGCAGATGTAGACGTCACCGCGCTCGAGGCACAGCACGTTGGTGATCATGTCCGTGAGCATGCCGCCGGCGGGGCCGACGAAGGGCCGGCCCTTGCGGTCCTCCTCGTAGCCGGGCGCCTCGCCGACGAAGACGATGGGGGCCTCGGCGCTCCCCTCACCGAACACCAGGTGGGTGCGCGTCTGGGACAGCCCGCACCGCTGGCAATCCCCGAGCTCCTGGCGCAGGGCGCCAAGCGGCGCCGCGAGATCGCCGGGGGATCCCCCGGGTTCCTCCGCCGGGGCCTCGGATCGCGGCGGTTCGGGTCTCGGCACCTCGATGGGCGGCGCCTCGGGGAGCGCACAGGTGGCGGCCTCCACCTCGAGGGCGCCCCTGAGGTCGCGGACGATCTCCAGCAGCTCGGCGCGTTCGTCGCTCAAGGTCCCTACCCTCTCAGGGCCCGGCCAGGGCCACGGTCCCTGTGTTGCCGAAGGTGTCGGTGACCCGCAGGACGTAGTCGTCCGCGGGCTGGCCGCTGAAGTCCACCAGCACGTCGGAGTGATCCCCGTCGGTGGCCGCCGCGAGCCCGCTCCACGACTGGATGGGGGCCCCCTGGCCGGAGGCGTCGAGCAGGTCCACGGTGACCTCGGCGGCGGTGTCCCCGCCCACGAGGTGGGTGGCGGTGCGGAAGTCGCTGCCCAGGCTCAGCAGCCGGAAGCCGCGGCCTGCGGCGGCGTAGGACACCATGAGGTCCACGTCACCGCCCCACGCGTCGTAGGAAGCGGTGACCTCGAGCAGCCCCTCGCCGGTGACCTCGAACGCGTCGCTGACCACCTCGTAGGGCACGCCGTCGAAGGGGAACTCGGTGTCGGAGGCGTCGGTGCACAGCCCCCGCGCGGCGAAGCGGTAGTTGCCCGCCGGCATGCCCGCCATGTGGTCGAGGGACGGTCGATCGGTCACGGCCTGCCACTCCACCAGCCAGTAGTGGTGGCGGTCCTCCTCCTCGTACAGCTCCACCAGCGGATCGGGGCTGTAGCTGACGATCATGTCGTAGCCGCTGTCGTCCAGGGGCGCGCCGTTGGGCAGCAGCACGTCGGCGAAGTCGCCGCTGCCGGGCGTCTGCTCCATCTGCAGCACGACGGTGGGCAGGTCGATCACCGGATCGCCGCCGAGGAAAAGGAAGTGGGCCACATCGGCCACGCGCCGCACCTGGGCGTCGGGCTGGGGCTGGGCCGGCTGCCAGCCGTCGCGGGTCCACAGGTACTCGTACACCGAGTCCGGCACCGTCCCGCACCCGGGGGCCAGGTCCGGCACCGCCACCTCCAGGGGCCACTCCGGGTACTCCTGGTCCACGTAGTCGGGGAGCGCAGGATCCTCGGCGTACTCGTTGCCCAGCAGGGACGTCAGCTCGAGCATCCGCTCCAGGGTGTACTCCCCCTGCAGCGGGCCCCACAGGTTGATGGAGGCCTCGTAGCCGCCCCGCATCCAGTCCTCGACGCTCAACACGTACCCCTCGTGGTCCATGGCCTCGCCCACCACGAAGGCGTTGTCGACGCCTTGCTCGTCGGCGATCCGCTTCTGGAACATGCGCCCCAGCAGGGTGTTCACCTCGCCCGGGAAGAACCCGGCCACGAAGCGGTCGGTCTCCGTGCCGCCGCCGAGGGTCGTGAACGGGACCGAGTCGATGCCCAGGGCGCCGATCATGGTCGAGCGGGTCTCCCACAGGGGGAACTCCATCTCGTAGTACAGGTCGGTGTAGAACAGGATCGGGAACAGGGCAGCCACCAGGTCCACCATGGCGCACGAGGAGTACGGCGGCACCAGCACGTTCATGCTCACGAACGGGATCTCCATGTTGGGATCCCCGCACAGCCCGGCCCCGTAGGGCGCGGTGAACTCGTCGTAGGGGTTCAGCGACACACCGTAGTCGTCGAAGACCAGCAGATCCGGCTCGTAGTCCTCGTCGTACTCCAGGTAGTGCAGGTCCACCTCGCCGTTGCGCTCGACGCGGATGTCGCGGCCCAGCGGCACCGTGCGGGCGAGGGCCTCGAGCACCACCGGCTCGGAGGTGGTCTCGGTGGCCTCCCACAGCTCCAGGACGCGCGGCGCCGCCAGCTCCCCGATGCTCTCCATCCGCGCGAAGTCGCTCTGGGTCCCCGCCGGGGACATGTCCCCGCCGTGGACCTGGAAGTGCATCACGGTCATCGGGTGGTCGAACTGGTCGCGCAGCTTGAGCTCGATGGCCCCCGGGGCCTCGCTGCTGATGAAGGCGTTGTCCTCCCCCATGATGGTGCCGTGGATGCCGAACCCGAACAGCAGCGCCATGGGCTCGTCGTCGCCGGCGTCCGCGGTCCCCTGGCTGGCGTCGACGCGGATCAGGTAGAGGTTGGGGTCCTTGTAGCCGTCCTCCACCACCTCGCCGAAGGCGTCCTCGAGGCCGTGGTGGTCCTCGCGGCGGGAGCGGTAGATCTCGTCGAGGGGATCGAAGTTCGGGTCCAGGCCCACGCCGAGGGCCGCGGGCTCCAGCGCGCCGTGGGCCTCCGCGGCGACCGCGGTCGCCTGCGCCACGAGCCTCAAGAAGATCTCGTGGTTGTAGCGGTCGTGCCCCAGGAACAGGTGATGGGCCTGGCTGAAGTCGCCGTACGCGTGGTGGCTGTGGCCGGTGAACAGCAAGACCCGGTCGGTGACGTCCACCCCCGTGGCCTCGCGAATCGCCTCCTCGAGGCCCACGACGAGGCCGTCGAAGGCGTAGGTCAGCTGGATGTTGACCAGCACGGCGTTCTGGTCCCCCGCCTGGAGCCAGACCACGTGCATCGGGATGCGCGTGTGGACCCCGTTGCTGGGCACGAACTCGACGGTATAGGCCGAGTCCCGGCCGTCCACCGGCTGGGCCCCGAAGAACCCGGCGCGTCCGGTGAACCCCGCCATCGGCAGGCCCACCGGCAGATCGAGGGTGCCGTCCGCCGAGCCCGCGCTGAGCTGGGCCGCCTCGATGGGGTCCAGCTGCTGCTGGGACGAGCTGTCGTCGTCGTCCCCGGCCGGGTCCTCGGTGTCGTCGCAACCCGCGAACAGCAACGCCGCGGCGGCCAGCATTCCGAGCAGATGCTTGCGGTTCATGTCGTTCCCTCCAGCAGACCAGCGACCCGGTCGAGGATGTGCCCGGCCACGGACTCCTTGGACAGCAGCGGCAGCTCGCTGGCCTTGCCGTCGGGCGTGACCATCACCACCACGTTGGTGGGGTGACCGAATCCCGCGCCCTCGCGCGTGAGGTCGTTGGCCACCACCAGGTCCAGGTTCTTTCGGCGCAGCTTGGCCGAGGCCCGCTCCACCAGATCCTGCGTCTCCATGGCGAATCCCACGAGGATCCGCCCCCCCTTGTCCTCACCCAGGGTCGCGAGGATGTCCTGGGTGTGCTCGAGATCGACGCTCAGCTCGGCGTCGGTCTTGGAGATCTTGCCGTCCTCGGCGCTCGTCGGACGGAAATCGGACACGGCCGCGGCCATGACCACCGCGTCGGCGTCCTCGGCCTGTCGCGCGACCGCCGCGGCCATCTCCGCAGCGCTCTCCACGCGCGTCACGTCAGCCCCCTCGGGCGGCTCGTACCGGCCCGGTCCGCACACCAGCCGCACCTGCGCGCCCCGGCGAAGCGCGACCCGGGCCACGGCGTAGCCCATGCGCCCGCTGCTGGGGTTGCTGATGAACCGCACCGCGTCCAGCCGCTCCCGGGTCGGTCCCGCGGTGACCAGGATCGTCCGCCCCGTCAGATCCTTGGGCGAGAGCGCCGCCATCAGCGCCTCCAGCGCGCTCTCCGGCTCGGGCAGCCGCCCCGGCCCCGTCTCGCCGCTGGCCAGCACCCCCACCTCCGGCTCCACCACCACCGTACCCCGCTCCCGCAGCATCTCGATGTTGCGGCGGGTCGCCGGGTTGGACAGCATCCGGTGGTGCATCGCGGGGAAGAGGATCACCGGCCCGCGGCTCGCCATGGCCGCCAGCTCCAGGGCGTCACTGGCCCGCCCCTGGGCGGCGCAGGACAGGAAGTCGGCCGTGCACGGGTAGACCACCGTCACGTCCGCCCAGTCCGTCAGCTCGATGTGGATCTCGCCGCTGGAGGTGCGCTCCAGGTCCCACAGGTCCGTGATCACCGGGTGCCCGGACAGGGCGTGCAACGTCGCCGGCGCCACCATCTTCGTGGCCGACTCGGTCATCACCACCTTCACGTCGAAGCCCCGCTCCTTCATCCGCCGCAGCAGCAGACAGGACTTGAATGCGCCGATGCTCCCCGTGACTCCCAGCAGGACCTTGGATGCCGACACAGGCGTCTCCTCCAGTGCCCCACACTCATACCACGTTCCCACCGCGGCCACGGTCCAATCCGTCTCGTACGGCCGTTGACCCCGCACCTCGACGGGGCCAAGATCCGCAGCCATGGAATCCTCCCTCACCCTGCTGATCCTGCTGCTGGTCGCCCTCGCCGCCGGGTACACCGCGATCCTGCTGCTGCTCCACCGCACCTACGGCGCGACGCTGCCCTTCGACGAGACCCACCTCGTCCCCACCGGGGGCGGCTGGCAGATGGCCCTGCACCGCCTGCGTCCGGCCCACGGCACGACCCCGCGCGAGGTCCCCGTGATCCTCGGCCACGGCACGGCCATGTCCAGCCGCTGCTGGGACGCCAACGGTGACATGTCGCTGGCGCGCCACCTCCGCGGCCGCGGCCACGACGTCTGGATCGCCGAGTACCGGGGCTCGGGCGAGAGCCGCCACGACGGCTCCCCCCACGCGTGGGCGTTTTCTCTGGAGCAGTACGCGCGCGAGGATGTCCACCACCTCGTCGAGAAGGTCTGTGAGCTCACGGGCAGCGAGACCGTCCGCTGGGTCGGCCACTCCCTCGGCGGCATCATCGTCTACCGCTACGCCGCCATCCACGGCACGGACCGGCTCGACCGCGTGGTCACCATCGCCTCGCCGAGCCGCATCGGCCGCGCCCGCAGCCCCCTGATCCGCGTCGCCATCCTCACCTTCCGGTTCCTCCTGCCCGGCTGGCGCTTCCCCCTCAACGCCATCGCCCGCGTGGGCCTGCCGTTCACCGTCTACCTCCGCTCCATGTTCCTGTTCTTCTTCTGCAACCCGCGGCTGCAGCGAGCCGACGAGGTGGCGACCGTGTTCACCCGCGGCGTCATGGACATGCCCAACGATCTGCTCAAGGAGTACGGCCGGTGGCTGTCCACGGCCCGCATGGAGCTGGCCAGCACCGGCGAGCGGCTCGAGGAGGCGCCGGCGGCCATCGACGTGCCGCTGCTGGTCCTGGGCGGGGCCGGGGACGCGTTGATCCCGCCCAGGGCGTTCTCCCACGCGTACGAGGTGGCGCAGAGCCAGCACAAGAAGCTGAGGGTGTTCGGCGGCGAGGGCGATCCGGCGCCGCCCCTGGGACACCTGGATCTGGTGAGCTCGCGGCTGGCGGCGAGGTGGGTGTATCCGGAGGTGACGCAGTGGCTGGAGGAGGAGTTCGAGGGGTAGGGCTCAGATCCCGTCGTACTTCCCCAGCCGACGGTTCAGGCGGATACGGGCGATCTCCGTCAGCATGCGCCGCGTATCCCGCCCAGGGACCACGCGCGTGTCCGGATCGTGGGTCCAGTCGATGGGAACCTCCACGATCTCCATCCCCAGCCGCTGGGCCAGGAACAGCACCTCCACGTCGAACGCGAACCCATCGAGGTGAGACGCGCGGAACAGGCGCTGTGCCGTGGCGGCGGTGAAGGCCTTGAACCCGCACTGGGTGTCCTGGATGCCGTGGACCGCGAGGACGCGGACGACGCCGTTGAAGATCCGGCCCATGAAGTGCCGGTGGGGGGGCTCGTCGATGCGCCGGGCGCCGGGCGCCTCCCGGGACGCGATCGCGACGTCGGCGCCGCGCGAGAGCTCCGTGAGCAGCCGCGGGACCATCTCGACGGGCATGGACATGTCGGCGTCGCACATGACGCGGAACGGGGCGGTGGTCGCGAGCATGCCGGCGCGGACGGCGCCGCCCTTGCCCCGGTGGGGTTCGGCCTGGACGCGGACGCGGGGATCCGCGTCCGCGATCCCACGGGCGACCCGGAGGGTTGCGTCCTCGCTGCCGTCGTCGACGATCCGGACCTCCCAGCGCAGATCGTGCGCGTCGAGGAACGCCAGGATGTCGGGGAGGGTGCGGGGGAGCCTACCCGCCTCGCAGTACGCGGGAATGATCAGCGAGACGACGGGTCGGGACGAACTGGACATGGAAACGGGGACTCCTCGGGCCCGCGGGGCTGCCTTGCCCTGTTGTGCGCGACGTCTTATTCTTTGCCGCGTCCGGAACGGGGTGCCCCCGATTCTAGATGAAAAGCGAGGTCTTGAAATGGCAGGTGGAAAGAACCAACCGCAACCCGGGTTCCAGCTCAATCCGACCACACTGGCGATGATGGGGATGACCCTGCTGGTGGGGATCATCATCGGCGTGATCATCGGTCGGGGTTCGGGCGAGGACACCACGGCGACCACGACCAAGCCGACCGCGACCACGGAGACGGTCGCGCCGGGCACGAACCTCCCGACAAAGGCCACGCCGCGGGGCAAGACCCGCCCCACGGCGACGCCGGCCAAGGACTCGCCGTTCATGGACTCGGTGGCCACGGCGAAGTTCGAGACGGACGAGACCGCCCTGTCGGACTACCGGCGGGTGGTGGACTTCGTGGACCGGCGCAACGCGCGGGCGGCGGGACCGATCCTGGACCGGCTCGCTTCGGGCAACCCGGACGCCGCGTACCAGGAGGAGGTGGCCCTGCTGTCCGCGGCCAACCAGGTCAACCAGAACCTGCCCCAGCAGGCCATGGACTCGCTGACGGACTGGCGGCACCGCTACCCGGAGAGCCGGTTGATGCCCCAGGCCGCGCTGGTGGAGGGCAAGGCCCACATGGCCAAGGCCCGCGGCCTGGCCAAGAAGGGCGAGACGCCCACGGGTGAGGCCAAGCTCGCGTACGAGAAGGCGCGGGACACGTTCATGGACGTCCCCAAGCAGTTCGGGGACAACGAAGCCGCCTGCGGTGAGGCCCTGTTCAGCCTCGGCAGCGTCCACAAGGCCCTGGGTGACGACGAGGCCTCGCTGGCCACGTTCGACGAGCTGGTGGCCAAGTACCCCCAGCACCCCATGGCGGCCTCGGCCCTGTACTCGGTGGCGAGCACGGCGTGGAGCGACGAGAACATCGAGACGGCGACGAAGTACTTCCAGCAGCTCGTCGACGACTACCCGAACCACAGCCGCGCCAAGCGCGCGCGCAAGAACATCGAGGCGCTGGGCATCATCGGTACCGAGGCCCCCGAGCTGGCGGTGGATCACTGGATCGGCGGCACCGGACCGGGCATCGCCGACTCCAAGGGCAAGGTCATCGTCCTGGCGTTCTGGAACGAGTGGTGCCCCCACTGCCGGCGCGAGCTGCCCAACCTCCAGGCGTGGAACGAGAAGTACGGTTCCCAGGGCCTGGTGATCATCCCGGTGACCAAGCACACCAAGAGCCAGACCGACGACAAGGTCGAGAAGTTCATGGTGGAGCACGACATCACCCTGCCGTGCGCCGTCGAGTCCGCTGGCTACCAGTCCTCGAAGGACTACGGTGTGTCGGGCGTGCCCGCGGGTGTGGTCATCGGTCGCGACGGCAAGGTGGCGTGGCGCAACCACCCCGCCCGCCTCAGCGACGAGCGGCTCGAGGCCATCCTGGCCCAGTGACACTCCCCCCTTGGCGACACCCGGTCGCGCAGCTACCTTGATACGAACTGGAGCACTGCGATGCGCGTCGCCCTGATCAACACCACGCCCTACGACCTGTACGCGCCCGGGGTGCGAGCCCTGTCGGCGTTCCTCAGGGCCAACGGCCACGACACGCGGTTGATCCTCGTGCCGGGGGAGACCAGCAAGTACAAGTACCGGGCCAACTACATCTACCAGCTGCCGCGCACGATGATCGAGGACCTGGTCCGCCTGGTGGGCGACTGCGACCTGGTGGGTGTGTCGTTCATGTCGTGCAACTTCGACGCGGCGCTGCAGGCCACCCGCGCGGTGCAGCGCGCCTACCCTGGCAAGCCCGTGGTCTGGGGCGGCCATCACTGCACCGTGGCGCCGGACCAGGCGCTGGACTTCGTGGACATGGTGTGCGTGGGCGAGGGCGAGGGCACGCTGCTGGAGCTCGCGGACACCCTCGAGGCGGGCGGGGACGTCACCGGCATCCGGAACCTGATGCTCGACGTGGGCGGTGAGCGGATCCACAACCCGCTGCGTCCGCTGATCACGGACCTGGACGGCCTGCCCTTCATCGACTACTCGTGCGAGGACCACTGGGTCTACGATCCGGCCCAGAAGCACCTGATCCCCCTGGACTCCGAGGGACTGCGCATCAACGCCGCCCAGTACCCCGACCGCGACAAGGTGCTGCGCTACACGTACAAGGCGATGATCACGCGCGGCTGCCCCCACCACTGCGCGTACTGCGGCGCGGCCCACGACCACGACCTGTACAAGGGCCAGAGCGTGCTACGGCGTCGCAGCGTCGAGAACATGATGGCCGAGATGCGGGAGGTCCTGGACCGCTACCCGTTCTACGGCATGTTCCACATGCAGGACGACGTGTTCTTCGCCGCGCCGACCAAGGAGATCCAGAAGTTCGCCAGCGCCTACAAGGACCAGATCGGCCTGCCCATCCGCGCCCAGATGTCCCCCACCGTGATCAACGACGCCAAGTTCAAGGCGATGATCGAGGCGGGGCAGTGCTTCACCGAGCTGGGGCTGCAGACGGGCAACCTCAACACCATGGCCCTGTACAACCGGGGCATGACCAACGACCACCTGCTCAAGGCCACCGAGATCATCACCCGGTACCGCGACTACCTCAACGTGCCGGACTACCACGTGATCCTCGACTGCCCCTGGGAGAGCCCCGACGACGTGGTGGACACCCTGCGGCTGATCTGGGAGCTGCCCAAGCCGTACAACCTGCTGCCGTCGTCGCTGATGTTCTATCCGGGCACCGCCTTCTACGAGCGGGCCAAGGCCGAGGGCATCCTCGTGGACGAGTACTCCGAGGTGTACCGCAAGCACTTCACCACCCCCAAGGGCAGCTACGTCAACTTCCTGTTCTGGCTGTCCATCTTCAACCGCTTCCCCAAGGGGGTCGTGGAGGCCATGGCGTCCAAGCCGCTGCTGGACACCCTGTCGCGCGACGAGTTCAACAAGCTGTTCGAGCTGCTCTACCGGGCCGGGGAGAACGGCCGGCGGTTCGGACGGGTCGCCAAGTACGCCGCCGAGGGCAAGTTCTTCAACCTGCACAACATCAAGAACATCCGTAAAATCGCGGGTTACTGGAAGTAGTCCTCAGGTAGGACGGCAACTGGTCACGGGCGGACGAATTCGATCCTGAACTGGATCGGGCTCTCCTCGGATCCCCACAGGTCCTGCACGCCGTGGACCATCACGGACACCCCCTGCTGGAGCTTGTGGACACCGTCGCGCGAGCGGGTCACGGTCTGCACGGGCGCCAGCCAGACGTCCATGGCCTCCTCCAGGTAGAGGCACAGCACCAGGTCGGCCTGCTCGTCGATGATCTCGAGGTACCCCACCCGCTGGAGCTCGCGCGGGCTGGCCACGCTCCCCTCCACGTCGGCGGAGGCGCACATGGCGCGGAACCCCGCGGCCGCGCCGTCGCCGCCGAACAGGGCGAAGTTGGCCTCCACCCCGAACCAGGCCGGAGCGGGCTCGAAGTAGCGGTTGATGAGCTTGTACTCCACCCGGACCCGGGGCATGGCCGTGGAGAACAGGAACTTCTTCTCCACGCGCACCAGGGAGCGGCCCGACTCGGTCTGGACCGTGCCGTTGCGGCCGAGCAGGAGCACCCCCGTGTCGTCGGGGTGATCGTCGCGTTCGCGGATGATCTCGTAGGGCGCGTCGAGGAAGTCCCCGGCCTCGCGGTAACAGTTGCGCGCCCAGTTCTCCGCCGTGGTCCCAGGTCCCAGGAAATGATCCATGAACGAGAGCCTGGCCCGGCTGTCCACCCAGGGGCGGGTCTCCTCGTCCAGGCGGAGGTGGCTGGACGTGGAGGCGGTGATCTCGTCGTCGTCGTACGACTCGTCCCCGCCCACCAGCTGGATGTCGGTGCTCGTGGGCTCCTGGTGGTACGACTCGGCGTGGCGCCGGAGCACCGAGCCCAGCCCCACGTCGCGGTCCTTGAGCTCCAGGGTCATCAGCCCGCCGCCGCGGTGGGGTGAGATGATGGCCCCGAGCTGGCCCGAGTCCACCAGCAGTTCCTGGCGCCCGTCGCAGTCGAAGTCCACGGCGCGGACCTCGAACCTGGGCGCAGGCTTCTTCTTGCCCCGCGTGAGCGCGGTGGCGAGCCGCTCGGCGGTCAACACGTGGCCGTACGCGGCCTGCCGCCGCCGCGCGTCGTAGAGCCCGTGGTGGTCGCCGTGCCAGTACACCCGGTGGTTCTGGGCCCGCCAGAGGTGGTCGCAGGCTTCCTGGACGCCGGCGCGGAGCTTGGCGGCGTTGGGCGCGTCCGGGTTGCCGCGGAGGTTCGCCTGGACCTTCCGGCGCACCCGGTGCACCTGATAGCTCGCCATGAGCATCCGCTTGTGCAGGAAGTTGACCTCCGGGTAGGCCGTCGCGAACCGCTCCCAGTCCACCAGCCCGTCGCTGGCCACGATGGACGAGAACGGCGCGGTCGGGTAGGTGCGGCCCACCGGCGCCGCCTGGGCCATGTAGTCGCTGAACGTGGAGGTCTTGATCCACTCGGCGTGCCCGCGCAGCCGGTTGAGGAAGCCCAGGATCTGCCGCAGATCGTCCGCGCCGCTCAGGTCCTCCACCGCCAGCACGGCCGTCCGCGTCCGGGTCCCCTCGGCATACCCCTGCAGCACCATGTCCACGGGATCCGTGCCGGCGAACAGCCGCTCCTGCAGGACCTGATCGATGGGGAACACCGACAGCGTGAAGCCGTCGCGCTCGGCGACGTGGTACCCGTCCCCCTCTTTCTGGCAGCGCCCGTCGAGGAGGCTCTCGTCCAGCAGCGTGTAGGTGAATCCGCAGCGGTTGAGCAGGGCCGGCAGGACCGGGTTCCAGGCGCTGCCGCGCAGCCACGCGCCGCGCGGCTGGTAGCCGAGGGTGCGCGACAGCGTCGCGTTCATCAGGTGGATCTGGCCGGTGGCGTCGTGCTCCGGGATGGCCCCGAGGAACGGGTCGTGGAATCCTCCTCCCAGCAGCTCGAGCCTGCGCGTCTTCACGAGCGCGACGAGGGTCTTGAGGGTCCGCGGGTGGCTCTGCACCACGTGCTCGAGCATGGGGCCGCTGATGTGGAGCGAGACGCGGAGCTGGGACCACTCCGCGAGGCGCTGCAGCAGGGGATCCAGTACGAGGATCACCCGCGCTTCGGCGTCCACGGAAGAGGTGGGGGCCTGGATATCCAGACCGAAGAGGATGTTCAGATTGCCCATCAGTGCTCGAACAATGGACGCGCGCAGGGAGTCACTGGCCCGTCGCGTGTCGATCCCGGATTCTACTCGCAGGCGCGAGGAGCGTCCAACCGCGGACCTCCCTCGGCGCTCCCACCGGACACACACCGGCGCCATTTTTTTGCATTGGCGACGGCCTTGCCGTACTTTTGGCCTACCGGCTGACCACGCCCGGCCGAGGAGGGGCGCCCAGACCCGTGATTCGACGGTTCTTCCCAGCGATTGCCCTGATCCTGATGCTCTGCGCCGCGGGCCCGGCCGAGTCTCAACCCTCGGTGGAGTCCCTGGGCGAGCAGCGCCTCGCCGACGCGGAGCTGTTCCTCCAGGACGGGGAATGGGACGCCGCGCTGGCCGTGCTCGAGGAGGTCGCCTGGTACTTCCCCGACGGGGATCCCCACCTGGCCGAGGCCGCCGCCGCCAAGGGGCGCGCGCGGTTCGGCAAGTTCCGGGACCAGGGCGATGCGGCGTCCTCGCGCGGCGACCACGCCGCTGCCGTCAGCGCCTACGAGCAGGCCCTGGGATACCGCGACGACGACGCTGTCCGCGCCAGCCTGGACCGGGAGCGCGCTGCCCAGCAGGCCGTCGAGCCGCCCACTCCCGAGCCACCCACTCCCGAAGAGGTCACCGACACGTCGGACCGTCCCGAAGAGGTCACTCCCGAAGAGGTCACCGATACGTCGGACCGTCCCGAGGAGGTCACTCCCGAGGAGGCGATCACCGAAGAGGCGACCACCGAAGAGGAGATCACCGAAGAGGAGATCACCGAAGAGGAGATCACCGAAGAGGAGATCACCGACGAGGAGGACATCGGCGCAGAGATCGAGATCGGCGAAGCCACGCCGCCGGACATCGAGATCGGTGACGTCAACGACGGCGACGCGCTGGCCCACGCGGAGATCGTCGAGCCCACGGGCGACGGCACCTCCGGGGACGCTGGTGGCGGGGCTCGATTCCCATGGTTCCTGCTGATCGCCGCGCTGGCCGTGGTGGCGCTGGGCGTGGCCGGAACCCGGCCCCAGGTCCTCACCGTGGTCGCCGGCAGCCTGCAGCAGGTGGGCTGGACCGACGGCGCGCTGTCCATCTACCAGATGCTCCGCAGCCGGTCCGCGGACGACCCCCAGCTGCGCGCGGCCCACGCCGAGTGCCTGGCCGCTGCCGGGCGTGCGGACGAAGAGGCGCGGACCATCTACCGGGCCGTCCTCGACGACGATCCATCGCAGGAGCTGATCACCGAGCTGGCGCGGCTGTACTGGGACCTCGGGCTCACCGACCAGGAGGCGCCGTGGCTGTACCGCACGGCCGCGGAGAAGACGCCCGGTGACGCCGACCTGTGGGAGGCTGCCGAGGCCTGCCTGGCCGAGGAGGACGTGCTCGATCGCCTGGAGATCGCCACGCGACTCATCGGGATGGGCTGTCCCAACGCCGAGCGCCTCCTGCTGGTGGCCGAGCAGTACACGGGCGGGGAGCCCGACGAGGCGCAGCGCGAGGTCTTCGCCCAGGTGGCCGGCACGCCCATGGCCGATCCCGCGGTGGAGGCGCGCCGCGTGGCCCTGCTCGAGCGCCTGCTGGCCGGGTACCAGGAGTTCGACCTCACCGGCGACGACGCGACAGCCATCCGCGAGGCCTACCTGCTGAGCATCGACCGGGAGCAGCGTGCATTCTCCCACGGGGAGCGCATGGCCGGCCCCCGGGCCTCCAACGCGCGGGTGGTGCTGGCCGAGCTGGCGCGCCTGCTGGCCGAGGGCGGCGACAGCGGCCGCCTGTTCGACGTCTACCTGGCGCTGCTGGAGCGCTTCCGCGGCGAGCCGATGTTCCTCGACGGCCTGCTCCAGACCGCGGCCGACACCCGGGCCTACGACCGCGCCCTCGAGGCCATCCACCGCCTCTTCCCGCGCAACGCAGAGGCCACGGACCCCGGCCTGGCGATGCAGGTCGCCCTCTCGTTGATGGTGGCG
Source organism: uncultured Rickettsiales bacterium (assembly GCA_964425605.1). Classification (GTDB taxonomy): domain Bacteria; phylum Myxococcota_A; class UBA796; order UBA9615; family CAYRNR01; genus CAYRNR01. The sequence continues at coordinate 14,248 of CAYRNR010000165.1, forward strand.
GGCAGCCGCAACCTGCGCGAACGGGAGCGCGGCAGCAACCTCGAGTCGGCCGAGTTCCCCGGCCTGACGTTCTTCGGCCTCGCGCGCGGGTACCTCGGTCTGATCGATCCCGAGGAGACCTTCCGGCCCGACGTCCGCGAGCAGATCCAGGTCTTCCTGGAGCTCTACCGCCGCAACGACCGCCACCTGTCGGTGCTCGACGCCGAGCTGGCGGGGCTGCTGTGGAAGGTGGGCGACTACCCCACCGCCGCGAGCATCTTCTTCTGGGCCTGCGGCTTCGAGCCCCACGTGTCGGACCACTCTTTGATGCTGGTCCCCGGTGACGAGGCGCCGCCGTGCTCCGAGTTCTTCCCCGAGGACCGCAGCACGCTGGTGGACGTGATCGCGGACCGGCCCGTGACCATTGCGGACGTGGATGGCATCGCGGCCCGGATCGGCACCGGCTCCATGAACACGCGGCTGGCGCTGATCCTGACGGGCCAGCCCATCCCCGAGGACGTGCGACGCTACCGCACCGGCGAGAACGCGCCGCCGGTGATCCTCGTGCAGTGGCGCGAGCTCGCCAGCGCCCTCGCCACGGGTCACACCCGCGAGACGTTCCAGCGCCTGGTCCAGGGCCTCCTCCGGTTCAGCATCCCGCGACGCTCCGCCTCCTCGGTGGACCCGGCGCGGCTGTTCGGCCGCGATGGGCTCAAGCAGGAGCTCGGGCGACGTCTGCGCGGTCCGGTGTCCCGGCGGCCGCTGATCGTCACGGGCCTGCGGGGCGTGGGCAAGAGCACCCTGCTGCGCGAGTGGGAGGAACTGCCCGGGTGCGAGGCCATCGGCCTGGTGTCCCCCGAGGCCGATCCCGACCTCTACGTCCCGAGCCTCTGGCGATACCTGCTCGAGGAGGTCTTCGAGACCGCGCGGTCGTCCGGGATGATCCCCGCTCCGACGCGGTTCCCCACGGATCTCGCGGATCCGGCGCCCGGCGACTCCAGCGAGGTGTACATCGAGCGGCTCCAGCGCATCCTCGCCTCCCTGCCGGAGGACTGTGACCGCGCAGGGATCGTCCTGGCCGTGGACCCCCTCGACGAGCTGTTCCCGGTGCTCGACCCCATCGATCCCGAGCCCGGCCTCGCCGACGGCGCCATGGCGGTCATGGAGGCCATGCTCACCGTGGCCGACCTCAGCCTGGCGAACGTGGCCCTGATCAGCCGCCAGGTGGGCCTGGCGACCACCCGCAGCCCGGGCGGCCTGCACCGCGTGCTGCCCGAGGGATGCGACGAACTGGTGGTGGGGCTGCTCGGCGAGCTCGAGTGCCGGGAGTTCTTCGGCACGGTGGCCGACGATCTGGCGATCAGCATCGAGGACGACGCCATCGACGCCTTCGTGGAGGCTTCGGGCGGCCACCCGGTCGTGATGTGGTCCATCGCCGACTCCCTGTCGGCCTCGCGGGCTCGCAGCACCGGAGAGGTCACCGGCGACCAGGTGGAACCCATCCTCGGTTCGGTGCTCCGCAGCACGGAGTTCGAGGAGTTCGCCCGCAACCTGCTGGCCGACTTCACCCCCGCCGAGCAGACGCTGGTGCGGGCCATGGCCCACGCGTCCGACGGGCGCATCCATCTCCAGCAGCTGTCCAGCGGCGTCCTCGCGGCCCTGGAGTCCGAGGAGGTGGAGGGGGTCCTCGACGGCCTCGCGCGGACCACCCTCGTGACCCACCTGTCCGCCGACGACTACCAGCTCCGCGTCGGCCTCTTCCGCAGGCTGCTCGCCACCGAGTACCCCAGCGTCTGAACGCATCCCGATGGCCCGACGCAGCGTACCTCTCCAGGATCTGGGCCGCGCGAGGGAGATCCTCGCCGTCCTGATCCGGCACGGCTTCGGCAGCGCGCTGGGCCAGCTGCCCAAGCAGCTGCTGCCCCGCCGCGAGCAGGACGCCGCAGGTGAGGACGTCGCCACGGCGACGGGCCCCGAGCGCGCCCTGAGGGTGATCGAGGAGCTCGGGGCCACCTTCGTCAAGCTCGGCCAGATCCTGTCCACGCGCCCCGACATCCTCCCCGCCGAGTACGTGGACGCGCTGGCCAGCCTCCAGGACCGGGTCCCCCCCTTCCCCGGCGAGGAGGCGGAGTTCATCGTCGCGCAGGAGCTCCGGCAGCCCGTGGAGGATCTGTTCGCGGAGTTCGACGCGGAGCCCGTGGCCTCCGCGTCCATCGCTCAGGTCCATCGCGCGCGCCTGCACGACGGCACCGAGGTCGCGGTGAAGGTGCAGCGCCCGGACATCGAGGAGCGCATCCGCAGCGACATCCACATCCTGTTCCGGCTCGCGG
>CAYRNR010000166.1:0-16304 GCA_964425605.1 uncultured Rickettsiales bacterium
ACAGGTGGAGCAGCGAGCCGTGGAGCAGCGCGGGGGTGAACAGGCGCCACCACTCGCCCTGACGGACCAGGCCGGGCTCCAGGGCGCCGAAGGCCAGGGCCAGGCCGTACCCCCACCGCGAGGGCAGGAAGATCGTCAGCTCCCACCCCATGGCCACCATCCACCCGTAGAAGACCACGAGCACGCCGATGATGCCGGCGGTGACGGTGGGGAACCGCAACAGGTCGCTGATGAAGCGCTTGCCGCTGGCGTCGAGGTTCCGGTACGGGTTCCAGCGCCGCAGGGGGATGCGGGGGACTCCGGTCTCCTCGGCGCCGGGGGGGCGGGGGAGGACGTCCGGGGGCTCAGGAGCGGCGGGCTCGTCGGAACCCGCGTCCGCCTCCCGAGCCTCGGGCTCGTCGGGGCGCTGCAGCCCACCGATGCCCACCCCTCCCACACCCCACCCGCCCGGCTGCTCACCGGCGGGCTCGGTCGGTCCAGTATCGTCCTCCAGGTCCCGCCAGCGCGGGCCGTCACCGTGGGAAGGATCGTCGGGGCTCGGTGGGCTCACGTCTCTCCCGTCATGGGGTGAACATGTATAGCGACTGACCCCCGAGGTGGCAATTGGATTCCCCGGGGCCCCGGCATGATAGAACATGCGCCGTGAGTACTGCGCTTCCCCGACGCCGCGACCGCCCCAGCCGGCTGATGCTGATCCTGGCGATCTCGGTGGGGGTGCCGGGCCTGGTGCTGTCGTCGTTCGCGTTCCGGTCGGTGCGGTCCGAGGCGCTGGTGGAGAAGGCGCACCTCCAGGAGCGGTGCGAGTCGGTGGCCGCGCTGCTGTACGAGGAGACTCGCAACCGCTTCGAGCAGCTGGAGCGGGAGCTGGGCGGGGTGATCGACCAGGCAGGGGACCGCTGGACCGAGCGCCCGGGGCAGGCCGTGTCCCTGACCCAGGGGCAGGTGGCGGGGGTGCAGGGCATCCTGATCCTGGACGACGGAGGGAACCTCCGGTACCCCGCGGTGCGGGCCCTGACCCTGGCGACGGAGGCGGAGCGGCCGGTGTTCGCCGAGGAGCTGCGGTCCCTGATGGGGCGGCCGTTCCGGGACGCGGAGTTCGCCGAGATCCGCGAGCAGGACCCGTCCCGCGCGGCGTCGCTGTACCAGATCGCGATCCCGGGCATCCCCGGGTACCGCGGGCAGCTCATCGCCCGCAACGCCCGCGCGCGCTGCCTGCTCCGCGCGGGCAGGCCAGCCGAGGCCCTGACCGCGTACCGCGGGCTCGCCGCCGAGGCCGAGGGGCACCTGGACTTCAACGGCTTCCCCCTGGATCTGCTGGCCACGTACCAGGTGAGCCAGTGCCAGCTGGCCATGGGGGGCGAGGCCGAGGCAGCGCAGACCCTGCGCGAGCTGTGGGGCACCCTGTCGGAGTCCACCTGGGGCTACGGCGGCTCGGCCGAGTCCCTGCTCTCGGCGTCGGTCCTCGAGCAGCTGGCCGAGCCGCGGCTGCGCGGTCAGCTCCCCGACGAGCTGAAGATCGACTTCGTCTCCGCCCGGCGCGAACTGCAGCGCGCCACCGAGCGCCAGGACGTGCAGGCCATGGTGGTGGCCCTGCTGCCCGAGCTGTCGGCCAGCCGCGTCGAGTCGGCCCCGGCCCCGGGGCGGTTCGTGTACGAGCGCACGATCCGCGGGGGCAAACCGTTCCTGTTCGCCCGCACCTCGTGGAACGGCCCGGGGGGGCACCGCAGCCTGATCCTGCACCTGGCCGAGGACCGCCTCCTCGAGGGTGTGCTGCAGCGGCTCGACGGCATCCAGCAGGCGAACCCGGAGCTGGCCGTGTCCCTGGGGGAGGTGGGCGTCGGACCGTCCCCGCTGAAGGCGCCGAGCCAGGGGGTGGTGCACCCTCTCGAGCCCTGGGTCCCGGGCCGGACCATCGTGGTGTCGCCGGGCGATCCCACCGCGGTGAGCTCCATGCTGTCGCGGAGCCGCAGCGTCCGGCTGCTGATGATCGGCACGTTCTCGCTGTTCATCCTGATCGGGCTGGGCATCAGCTACCGCGCGGTGCGCCGGGAGTTCGAGATCGCCCGCATCCGCACCGACTTCGTCAGCAACGTCAGCCACGAGCTGCGCACCCCCCTGGCCACCATCCGCATCATGTCCGAGATGCTGACCATGGGCGCGGTGCCCCCGGGGGAGAAGCAGCAGGAGTACCACAGCACGATCCTCAGCGAGACCGAGCGGCTGACCCGCCTGATCGACAACGTCCTGGACTTCGCGCGCATCGAGCAGGGCCGCAAGAAGTACCGCTTCCACGTGGGCGACGTCATGACGGTGGTCGAGGAGGTGCAGCGGGTCACCCAGGACTACCTGGCCAGCTCCGAGTTCGAGCTGGCGGTGGAGGCGCAACCCGATCTGCCGCCGGTGCGGTTCGACCACGACGCCATGGTCCAGGCGCTGATCAACCTGGTGACCAACGCCGTGCAGTACACCGACGCGACGGACCCGGAGAAGCGAATCATCTTGCTCTCGGTGTACCAACAGCGCGGCTCGGTCGTTCTTTCGGTGAAGGACCGAGGGCAGGGCATCCCGGCCGACGAGCGGGGCCGGGTCTTCGACAAGTTCCAGCGGGGCGGCGACTACCTCACCCGTACCGTCCGCGGCACCGGCCTGGGGCTGTCCATCGTCCAGCACATCGCCGAGGCCCACGGCGGAGAGGTCAGGCTGGACAGCAAGGAGGGGCAAGGCAGCACGTTTTTCGTGCTCCTGCCCACGGACCTGCGGACGTACTGAGGCGTCGTGCGGGACCACGATTGCGCCGGGCTGGACCGTGTGGGAAGATACCCACGGCCCAACACGCCGTGATCACAGGAAAAACCGGGAGGTTCGGCCGTGTCGAAGAGAGTACTCATCGTCGAGGACGAGGACCGGCTGCTACGCACGCTGATCGACTTCTTCACCCTGCAGGGCTTCCGGGTCTCGGGGGCGAAGGACGGCGAGAGCGGCCTGGAGATGGGCCTGGACAAGCGTCCGGACCTGATCATCCTCGACATCATGTTGCCCGGGATGCACGGGTTCGACGTGTGCAAGGCCCTGAGGGATCGCGGCTACCGCGGCCCGATCCTCTTCCTCACCGCCAAGGGCGAGGAGGTGGACAAGCTCACCGGCTTCGACATCGGGGCCGACGACTACATGACCAAGCCGTTCTCGCTGCTGGAGCTGCTCGCGCGGGTCAAGGCGCTGCTGCGCCGCAGCGAGGGGGTGGGCGACGACGACGAGCTGTACGAGTTCGACGGCATCGAGGTCAACTTCTCCACCTACGAGGTGGTGGTCCGCGGCGAGCCCGTGCGGCTCAGCGCCAAGGAGATGGACCTGCTGCGCTTCCTGATCCGCAACCGCGGCAAGGTGCTGAGCCGGGACACCCTGCTGGAGCAGGTCTGGCACTACGAGTCGGACGTGAGCACCCGGACCGTGGACACCCACATCCTCAACCTGCGGCGCAAGCTCGGAGATCCCTCGCGCCGCACGCGCTACATCGAGACCATCCATGGGGTCGGCTACAAGTTCATCGGCTGACCTCGAGACCATGATCCGCCCCCTGGCACTGGTCCTGGCGCTGCTGGCGCTGGCGCCGTCGGTCGCGTTCTCCGAGGAGGAGGCCGCGTGGACCGCGGCGCGCGCGGCCATCGCCGAGGGCATGTACATGGAGTCGGGGCTGGGGGACTTCTCTGGCGCGTGCAAGGCCTACGAACGTGGCCTCGCCGTGGAGGGGCTCGAGCCCGAGCTCGAGGCGGAGCTGCTGATTCGCCTCGCCGCGGGACGCGAGATGCTGGGCGACCTGGACACGGCGTCGGAGATCCTCGAGCAGCTGCTGGCCCAGCACAACACGGTCCAGCCGTGGGCCGAGCTGGCCCACCTGCGGCTCCTGCGGCTGGCCGAGCACGGTCGCCGGATCCCGGCCCTGCCCCTGGTGATGGGTTTTGACGCGGGGACCGAGGCGTGGCTGCACGCCGGCCGCCACGGCTCCCCGGGCAGCCTCGCCTGGACGAACGAGCTGGGTCACGAGTCCCCCGGGGTGCTGGTCTGGCAGAGCCAGGTCCTCACCCAGGCCCGCAGCGACGTCTACCTGTGCTTCTCCAGCCCGAGCCCGGTCCTGAACCGCGTCGAGCTGTGGGTCATGGCCGTGGAGTTCCCGGCTCACCTGATCCTCTTTTTGGTGGAGGAGGGCGGGAGCCGCTTCGCGTCGGGTCACTACGTGATCGAGCCCTCGGCGGGCTGGGTCCACATCCGCAGCGACATCGACGACTTCTTCCTGTTCCCCGGAGAGGACGTCACCCGCCACCCGGATCCCCGCAAGGTCGAGTTCCTGATCCTCGAGGACGCCACGGCCACGTACTCCACCGACCGCGGGATGAACCGCGTGATCGTGGACGACGTCAGGTTGGAGTAGGGGAACGGACCGGGATCAGGAGAAGTCCTTGAGGAAGGCGTCGACCCCCTCGCGGCGCAGCAGGATCATGCACTGATCCAGGCACAGGTCGCACATCATGAACTCCTGCACGCGGTAGATCTGCTGCACCTCGAACACGCTGCGGCGGCACAGCTCGCAGGTGTGCTCCTCGTCGTCGGGCACGGCCAGCTCGTCGCGGTGGTCGTGGATGGTGTTGACGCACAGGTTGCACAGCAAGAAGCGGTTGCCGCTCATCAGCCGGTCCACCTGATCCTGGGAGCGGGCGCAGATGGAGCACCGCAGGGTCTCGTGATCCTCCAGGGAGCGGCGTCGTGGGGCCTCGGTGGGGAGCTGGGCGCGCTGGGCGGCCACGTCCGCGAGATCGATGACCTTGCGCCGCTCCTCGCGCCGTGAGCGACCCACCCGCACCAGCTCGTCGAGCTTGGCGCGGGCCTCGTCGGTCGCCTCGGCGGCCTCGAGCTCCAGCAGGTTGATGGCCTTGTCGTTGCCGTAGAACAGCAGCGAGATGGCCGCGGCGTTGCGCAGGACGCCCTCCTCGGTGTCCAGGTGGTCCATCAGGAACCGCTCGGCGCTCTCGCTGCCCTTCACCGCCAGGGCCAGCAGCAGGTAGGCCCGGTAGCGGTTGAGGTCGGCCCGCGCCAGGTCGATGGACTCCATGTAGATGCCGATGTCGTCGCCCACGGTCTTGAGGGTGCGGGCGCGCCGCTTCAGCGCCTCCTCGTCCACCTCGTAGCCGGCGATGATCGCTTCCTCGGGCACGTGGTGGCTCAGCATCAGCACCGCGCGGCCGAGGGTCTGGCCGAAGCGCTCCTCGGCCAGCGCCAGGTCCTCCAGCAGGTCCTCCACCCGCTTCTCGCGGCCGAAGGCGTACAGCTCCTCCCAGATCTGGAAGCGCAGCGAGTCGGTCTGGATGTCCTGGAGCATCTGGGCCAGGGAGCCGAAGGCGGGCAGGCCCACCTCCTTGAGCTGGGCCAGCAGCACGTCGATACGCCGCCGCAGCCGCCCCTTGGCGCCCTTGTAGTAGTTGCGGCCGCCGTCGTAGCCGGGCGCGGCGTCGAACGCGCGGCACTCCCGGGCGAGGTTCTCCAGCAGCCAGCGATGGTCGCCCTCGAGGTGGTGGGTCTTGACCAGCTCCACGTAGGCGGGGAAGTACTCCGGGTCCTCGTCGAGGATGGCCTCGAACTCGGCGCGCGCCTCGGCGTAGCGGCCCGACGCCAGCGCGGTGCAGCCCAGGGTGAACCGCGCCATGACGTTGTCAGGATCCACCTCGAGGGCGGTCATGCAGGCGTCGCGGGCCCGGTCGTACTCCTCGAGCTCCAGGTGACTCAGGGCGATCTTGGACAGGGCGATGATGCTGTCGGGCTCCACGGCCAGGAAGGCACGGAAGTACTGGATGGCGTTCTTGGGCTTGTCGAGGCTGAGGTAGGCCAGGCCGAGGTAGTAGTTGGCCACGGCGCCGAACCGGGGGTGGTCCACCAGCTTCTTGAAGAAGCGCTGCGCCTGCGCGTACTGCCGGGTGTACAGGAACAGCTCGCCGAGGCTCCTGTAGGCGTTGCCCATGAAGCCCGGGAACGGCTCGAGGCGGATGGCCGTGACCAGGTGGAAGATGGCCTCGTCCATGATGGAGTCGACCCCGCGGAAGTCCCGCTCCTTGGCCTCCTCGTACAGGGCGTCGCCCAGGTTGAAGTGACCCTGCCACAGGTCGGCGTCCTGGCGCACCCCCTGGCGGAACGCCTCGATGGCCCGACTGAGGTTGCCCTGCTGGCGGTGGAGGTTGCCCATGCCGACCATGGCCAGGCCGTCCTCGGGATCACTCTGGAGGGCGGCCAGGTAGGCCTCCTCGGCCGCCTCGAGGCGACCGCTGCCGAAGTGCGCGCTGGCCACCAGATCGAGGGCGCGCGGGGCGCCGGGGTGGACGCGCAGGTACTCATCGGCGAGCTTCAGCGCTGCGTCGTACCACTCCTGGCCCGCGTCGAAGTAGTACCCCTTCTGGAAATAGGACTCCCCCAGCTCCAGCCTCGCGTCCATGTCGTCGGAGCGCGACGACACCTTCTGCTGCAGCTTGCGGATCTTCCAGTCGTGCTTGTCTTCCGGACCCATGGTCGCCCGTCCGTGGCCGAGATCGGCTCGGCTGTGGGAAAGGTACCCGCGTCCGGGGAGGGGAGGCAAGTGATGGCCGGTCCCTTCTGCTATCTTGGCGCGTCGAGGAGCTGAAGTGGTCGATCCGGAACCTCCGCAGGTGGACGCTTCGAGCAGCTGGGGACGGCGCGAGGTCGTCGTCCTGCTGATCGCGTTCTTCCTCGTCTCGGGGGCCACCTCCCTGGTCTACCAGGTGGTGTGGATGCGGATGCTGACGCTGGTGTTCGGGGCCACCCAGCTAGCCACGGCCACGGTGATCGCCGCGTTCATGGCGGGCCTGGCCCTGGGCGCATTCTCCGGAGGCAAGCTCGCCGACCGATCCCGGAACCTGCTGGTGGTCTACGGGGTGCTCGAGGTCGTCATCGGCCTGTACGCCCTGGTCTTCCCCCTGGCGGCGGACCTGGCCAGCCACGTGTACCGCGGCTTCCACCTCGCGGCCGAGCCCGGGTTCCTCACCGCCAACGCGTTCAACTGCCTACTGATGATGGTGCTGCTGCTGCTGCCCACGAGCTGCATGGGCGCCACGCTGCCGGTGCTGTCGCGCTTCGTCACCGACCGCATCGACGACGCGGGCCCCCAGGTGGGGCGCCTGTACGCCGTGAACACCGCCGGCGCGGTCCTCGGCGTCTGGTGCGCAGGGTTCGTGCTGCTGCCGTACTTCGGGCTCGCCACGACCATCTGGGTCACCGCCGCGGGCAACCTGCTGCTGGGCGGGGCCGCCGTGGTGGTCGGGATGCGGGCGCGGCCTGCCACCCCCACGGCGGAGGGGGCCCCGGAGGCGGGCCGCACCGCCTACTACCTGCCCGCGGCCCTGGCATTCGGCCTCAGCGGGCTGTGCGCCATGGTCTACGAGGTGGCGTGGTCGCGCTTCCTCACCCTGCTCATCGGCAGCTCGGTGTACGCCTTCACCACCATGCTCATGGCGTTCCTGATCGGCATCGCCGCGGGCGCGGATCTCGGCTCACGGGTGATGCGCCGCTGGCGCCCCGATCCCCTCCTCGCCGCAGTGGTCTGCCTTGCGGGGACGGGGGCCACGGCGTTCGGCGTCCACCACCTGTTCGGCCAGATGCCCTACTGGTTCGTCAGCCTGTACTCCCTGATCCACGAGCACGACCAGCTGCTGTGGGTGGTCCAGCTGCTCATGGCGTGCGCGGTGATGCTCGGCCCGACCCTGTTCATGGGGGCCCTCTTCCCGGTGGCCGTGGCGGCCGCTGTGCGCGATCCGCGGCGGGTCGGCACCGACGTCGGGCGGCTGTACACCTTCAACACGGCCGGCGCGATCGTGGGCTCGCTGGCCACGGGGTTCGTGCTCATCCCGCGGCTCGGCATCCAGATGTCCCTGGAGCTGGCCGTGCTCGGGGGGTTCGCCGGCGCCATCGGCCTGCTCGTGGTCTGGCGTGGGCCGCTGAAGCGGCGCCTGATCGCGGCGGCGGGCATCGCCGTGATGGCCGCGATCACCGTGGTCGGCCAACCCCACTGGGATCCGTTGTTGCTCTCGGCGGGCATGTACAAGTACGTGTCCGAGCTCGAGGAGCTGACGCGCGAAGGGGTGCGCAACTACGCGGTCAGCGACTACGAGCTGCTCTACTACGACGAGGGGGTGACCACCACCGTCACCGTGGCGAGGGCCATGGGCGACGACAACATCTGGCTGGCCAACAACGGCAAGATCGACGCCTCCACCACCGTGGATCTGCCGACCCAGGTGCTGCTGGGGCACTTCGGTCAGGTGTTCGTCGAGGACCCCGAGCGGGTGCTCGTGGTGGGCCTGGCCAGCGGCATCAGCGCGGGCTCGGCCGCTGTGTACACCGAGTCCCAGCTGGACGTCCTGGAGATCGAGCCCGCCGTGGTCACGGCCAGCCACTTCTTCGATCACGTGAACAACGAGCCCCTGTCCAGGCCCCACGTGCGCATGGTGGTCAACGACGCCCGCAACCACATCTTCCTGGCCCGGGAGCCCTACGACATCGTCATCAACCAGCCGTCCAACCCGTGGATCAGCGGCGTGAGCAACCTGTACACGCGCGACTACTTCGAGCTGTGCCGGGAGCACATGACCGACGGCGGGGTCTTCGTCCAGTGGATGCAGCTGTACGGGATGGGTCAGGACGACCTGCGGTGCATCCTGCGCACGCTGCACAGCGTGTTCCCCAACGTCATCCTGTTCTCCTCCATCGAGGAGGCGGACATCATCATGGTGGCCAGCGACCAGCCCCTGGAGTTCGACCTCGTCCACATCGACTCGCTGCTGGCCACGCCCGGCCCGCGGGAGGACCTCGAGCGCATCGGCATCGAGACGGCCGAGGATCTGATCACCTACTACCTGATGGACGAGATCGACATCGTCGACGTGGCGGGCGACGGGCCGCTGAACACCGACGACAACATGATCATCGAGTTCTCGGCGCCGCGGTATCTGCACTACATCACCGAACTGCGCAACTTCCGCATCCTGCTGGAGGGGACGAGCGGCCCCTGGCGAAAGACCGAGCCGTTGTACATCGACGACGTACCCAAGGCCGCGTTCTACGACCGCCTCGGCCAGGCGTACTTCCGGCGCGGACAGATGGACCGGGCGGCGCTGGCGTACCTGCGCGCGGTCAAGCTCGCGCCGGATCACGAGCCGTACCGCGAGTCGGCCAAGATGGTCCTCGGGGTGATCGACGATACCGACTGGTGACGGCACCCTTGACATGAGGCCCTCCTCGACCAACACTCAAGCTACCTAGGCGATCTGTCCTCCGGGCGATGCGACCTCTGTCCGAGCGCCCGATCGTCCGCCGGCCGTCAGGAGCTTCGTGGAAGAACTACTCACCAAGGCCCTGCCCCCCGAGCCCGCGCCCGTACTCTGTGTCGCCCGCGACCCGGCCGCCCTCGCGGACCTGGTCGAGCCGCTCCTCGACGCCGAGGGAGAGGTGCTGCCCGTGGAGTTGAAGGGGGCCGCCGACACCCTCGAAGGTGTGGAGGAGAACTCGGTGGGTGCCGTGGTGCTCGGCGACGCGCTGCGCAACTTCGAAGAACCCGAGCTGCTGACGCTGATCCAGCGCTGCCATCGGGTGCTTCGAGACGGGGGCCGCCTGCTCCTGACCGACCAGCTGATGCCCTACGACCGCATGGCCCCGCTCACGGGGCGGACGTTCCTGCGCTGGCTGGGCATTCGCTACACCTCGGACGAGGTGTTCGGGCTGCTGGAGCGGTCGGGTTTCTGGGATTGCCTCGTGCTGCGGCGCAGCCAGTTCACCGCCGATGTGGTGGTGCGCGGCGAAAAAGTTGTCCAGCACGCATCCCTGGACCGCAGCCCCACCCTGTCGACGAATCCCTCTTTCCGGTTGATCAAGTAGTCAGACGACTCAGAGCCGGCGGAACGGCGGCCACCATCGGCGCCGCGGGCGGTTGTCCAGCTGACCTGCGGGCGCGAGGTTGTCGTCCTCGTCCAGCGCGTCCAGCAGCGGCTCGTCCTCGTCCTCGTCCGCGGGCTCGAGGATGGACAGCTCCCAGCGCCGCCGGCGCCGCGTGAACGCCCCCTCCAGCAGACCACCGCCGATGTACAGCGTGGCGATGCCCAGCATGGTCAGGGTCATCTCGAACACGATCGCGGTGATGGTGAATGCGAAGGCGAACAGGCCGGCCGCGGCCAGGGTCGCGCCCCGGAACCGCATGCCCTTGAGGGTGCGGAAGCGGATGGGGCTGACCATCAGGTAGGTCAGGAACAGGGTGAACAGCAGGATCACGAGCTGCGATCCCAGCAAGCTCATGCCGGTCTTGGTGTGGTGCATCACCAGCACGGCCACGGTGGCGCCGGCGCAGGTGATGGTCAGGCCGCGGCTGTATCCGGGCTCGGCGTCGTCCACGCCCGTGTTGAACCGCGCGAGGCGGAACGCCCCGGACAGCACGAACAAGAACGCGATGGCGAACCCGAACAGCTCGAACCCGGCCAGGCCCCACTTGTACAGCAGCACCCCCGGCGCGATGCCGAAGGACACCAGGTCGGAGAACGAGTCCAGGTGCCGGCCGAACTCCGACGACGTGCGGGTGATCCGCGCGATGGGGCCGTCGAGCATGTCGAACAGGCCCGCGAACAGGATCAGCACTGCGGCCGCCTGGAAGGCGCCCTGGTCGTGGGGTCCAGCGCCGGCCGAGAGCACGATGGAGTAGAACCCGCAGAACAGGCTGCTCGACGTGAACAGGTTGGCCGGTCTGAGGATGTCGTTCAGCATGTGGGTCCCCGCGGCCGTCGCCGAGGTGGGCCGATGATAACTTCGAGCCCTCCCCTTCACAAGAAAATCGCGCTCAGCGGGGCGTCAGCGGGCGTCCAGGTGGGCTTGCACGGCCTCGCTCACGTCCGCCTGCTGGGGAAAGACCTTGAGGACGGGGGCGCGCTCGAACCCGAACGCGTGATGCTCGGAGGCGCCGGCGGTCAGCTGCCTGCCCAGGACGCTGACGCGGTCGGCCGCCGCGTCGTCCTCCGGGCTGATCAGGCTGGGGGAGGTCCCGGACAGCGCGAGCCGCGCGCGGCGACCGTAGCTGGCCAGCCGCTGTTCGGAGAGGTCGCGCAGGCGGGGTGCGTCCACGAAGGAGGCGTCGTCGTCTCCGAGGAAGACCAGGTCCAGCAGCCCGACGCGCAGCGATCCCGGCTCGTGCAGGATGCGCAGGATCCCCGCCCCCGTCTGCAGGCCCGGCGTGGCGTCGAGGCGAGCCGTGCCCACCAGGAAGTCCACCCCGTCGAGGTCCAGCGCCAGCTCCTCCAGGCGCCGCGGGTTGGCGTCACAGAAGGCCACCACCGCGGCGGGCGGGGTGGGCTGCCGGGCCAGCGCCGCCGACACGGCGTCTTGCGGCTCGGTCACCTCGTAGCCGAACGCGCCGAGGGGACCGCCGGCCGGATCCACCAGCGAGAGCACGACCACGGGACCGGCCGCGGTCTCGTGGACCACCGACGTCCTCAGGTCCGGGCACTCGGAGCTGCCGCAGCGCAGGTTCGTCGCCACCAGGGGCACGTCGACGCTCCGGGCCACCCCCGGGAGCACCGCGGCCGGGATGACCGCCGCGTCCGCTCCGCCCAGGGCCACCAGGTCCATGCCCACCAGCCGGTGCAGCTCGATCATCCGGCGCGCGCGGGAGGCCGCCTCGGCCGATGGGACGCCGTGGTCCGCCGGAGGAGCCAGGCTGCCGGGCCCGGCCACGGCGAGCAGCTCGCCCACCTCCTCCTCGAGGGCGGCCAGCAGGGACGCGCGGCGATCGTATCCGCCGACCACGCCGTCGGGGCAGGAGCAGGAGACCATGTCCTCCCGGTCCTCCATCACCAGCGCCAGCACCGCGTGGGGCGCGGGCTCCCCTTCGGCGTGCAGTACGGCCGCGTCCGCGGGTCGATCCAGCTCCCAGGTGGGTGGCGGCAGGGGCGGCGCCTCGTCGTCGGCGGGACACCCCGGCGCGCAGCAGGCGCAGGCGAGGAGGAGGACCCACGGGGTTCTGGCGCGTGATCTCATGACGCTATAGTCTCACACGACATGAGCCATTCGCCTACCACCGCGCTGTGGATCGCCCTGACCCTGGCCCTGCTCGCTCCGGCGACCGCCGCCGGCGAGCTCGCCCCGCCTGACTACAGCACGTACCACGGCAACCGCGCCTACGCCGACGGCCTGATCGCCATCCGCGCGGGGCGGCTCGACGAGGCGCTGACCGCCGCTCGCCGGGCCACGGCGCTGACCCCCGAGGATCCGGACGCCCTGTACCTGCTGGGTGTCTGCCTGATCTTCGAGGGGGAGTACGAGGGCGCGCGGGACGCCCTGGAGCGCGTCATCGCACTGCGGCCCGACCTGGCGGAGGCCTACCACGACCTGGGGCTGGTGCGGTTCCAGCTCGACGACGGCGAGGGCGCCATGGCCGCGTTCTCGCGGTTGACCGAGCTGCGGCCGGGGAGCTGGCACGGACCCTACCGCCAGGCCCAGACCGCGGCGATGAAGCTCGGGGACTGGGACCGATGCGAGGCGATGATGCGCCTCGCCCTCGAGCGGGATTTCCCGTGGCTGGCGTCGTTGCCGGTGGATCCGGAGTGGGGACCGGTGGCCGAGGACCCGGCGTTCCTGGGGATGGTGACTCGGTTGCTGGAGGGGGACGGAGGGGAGCCGACGGAGCGAGGCGACTAGTCCTCGGCCTTGACCAGCTCGCTGACCATCACGTCGGTGGTCAGCAGCAGCGCGGCGATGCTCGCGGCATTCTGCAGGGCGATGCGGACGACCTTGGTGGGATCGATGACGCCCGCCTCGATGAGGTCCTCGTAGGTGTCCGTGGCCGCGTTGTACCCGTGGCTACCCTCGCTGTGGGACACGCGGTCCACCACGATGGCGCCGTCCACGCCGGCGTTGGCGGCGATGGTGCGCAGGGGCGCGGTCAGGGCGTTGACCACGATGTCCACGCCGTACTGCTGCTCCTGGGGGACCTCGATCTCCTTCATGCCTTCGAGGATGCGCACGAAGGTGATGCCGCCGCCCGGGAGGATGCCCTCCTCGATGGCCGCGCGGGTGGAGTTCAGGGCGTCCTCGACGCGGTCCTTCTTCTCCTTCATCTCCACCTCGGACGCCGCGCCCACCTGGACCACCGCCACGCCGCCGGCCAGCTTGGCCAGCCGCTCCTGCAGCTTCTCGCGGTCGTAGTCGGAGGTGGAGTCGTCGCGCTGCTTCTTGATCAGGGAGATGCGGCCGTCGATGGCGTCGCGGGAACCGGACCCGTCCACCACGGTGGTGTCGTCCTTGTTGATGACCACCTTGGCGCAGCTACCCAGATCCTCGAGCCCCACGGCCTCGAGCTGGATGCCCAACTCCTCGGCGATGACGTTGCCGCCGGTGAGGATGGCCATGTCTTCGAGCATGGCCTTGCGGCGATCGCCGAAGCCGGGGGCCTTGACCGCGGCGCAGTTCAGGGTGCCGCGCATCTTGTTGACCACCAGCGCGGCCAGGGCCTCGCCCTCCACGTCCTCGGCGATGATCAGGACCGGGCGACCGCTCTGGGCCACCTTCTCCAGCAGCGGCAGCAGGTCGCGCACGTTGGAGATCTTCTTCTCGTTGAAGAGGATGTAGGGGTTCTCGAGCACCACCTCCATGCGCTCGGAGTCGGTGACGAAGTAGGGGCTGAGGTAGCCGCGGTCGAACTGCATGCCCTCGACCACGTCGAGGGTGGTCGCGAGGCCCTTGGCCTCCTCCACGGTCACGACGCCCTCGGAGCCGACCTTCTCCACGGCGTCGGCGATGATCTGGCCGATGCCGGTGTCGCCGTTGGCGGAGATGGTGGCGACCTGGGCGATCACGTCGTTGCCGGACACGTCGCGGGACAGCTTGACGATGCCGTCGTTGGCCACGGCGATGGCCGCGTCGATGCCCCGCTTGAGGTCCATGGGGCTGTGGCCGGCGGTGACCAGCTTGACGCCCTCGCGGTAGATGGCCTGGGCGAGCACGGTGGCCGTGGTGGTGCCGTCGCCCGCCTCGTCGTTGGTGCGGGACGCGACCTCCTTGACCATCTGCGCGCCGATGTTCTCGAACTTGTCCTCGAGCTCGATCTCCTTGGCCACGGTGACGCCGTCCTTGGTGACCTTGGGGGCGCCCCAGGACTTCTCGATCAGCACGTTGCGGCCCCGGGGACCCAGGGTGAGCTTGACGGTGTCGGCCAGCAGGTCCACACCCGCGAGCATGGCGGTGCGCCCGTGCTCGTCGAAACGGATTTCCTTGGCTGCCATTGGATCAGTCCTCCACGATGCCGAGGATGTCGCTCTCGCGGAGGATCAGGTGCTCCTCGCCCGCGAGCTTGATCTCGGTCCCGGCGTACTTGCCGAACATGACGGTGTTGCCTTCGGCCACGATCATCGGCACCCGGGTGCCGTCGTCGAGGAGCTTGCCCTCGCCCACCGAGATGACGACGCCCTGCGCCGGCTTCTCCTTGGCGGTCTCGGGGATGTAGAGGCCGCCCGCGGTCTTCGCGAGGCTCTCCACGCGCTTGACGAGTACGCGATCCATCAGTGGGATAACCTTCATCTCTCAGCTCCTCCGTCCGGTCACCATCCCAGCGGGGCAATGACCTAAGTAGTTGGAATTACCTATTTTTTCCGCAACCTCTCCTTGGAGAGAGGGCAAATCTAATCACCGCGCGTGTGGTGTCAAGCGCTGTTCTCTTGACACCCCCCGGTTTGCGTGGCTACTTTGCCCAACTCCGAAACCCATCCCATCGTGGAGGGATCGCATGGCACGCGTTACCGTCGAGGATTGCCTCGAGCAAGTGAACAACCGCTTCGAGCTGGTCCTGATCGCCGCCCAGCGCACGCGCCAGATCATCAAGGGCTCGCCCTCGCTGCTGGACGTGGAACGGGACAACAAGGAAGCGGTCATCGCCCTGCGGGAGATCGCCGCCGGCCTGATCGAGTACAACATCGAAGAGGCGCCCAGCGAGGAAGAGCTCGCCGAGGCCATCGAGGGTCTGAAGCGTCAGCAGGAGGCCGCCGCCGAGGTGGACCTGCCGGCCAACCTCTTCGCCAGCCTCAAGGCCCTGTCCGCCGCCTCCGACGAGCCCGCCCCGGCCGCCGAGCCCGCGGCCGCGGACGAGGAGAAGAAATGAGCGCCCGCAAGACCAAGAAGTACGAGGCCAGCGAGATGGAGCGCTTCCTGGACGTGCGCGTCCGCGACCGTTACGTGGCCGACGGCACCATCACCGCCAAGCAGGTGGACAAGCACATGGGCGACCTGCCCGACAGCGCCGACGTGGCCGACTACGTGGACCTGCCCGTGCTCGGCGCGAGCGAGGAGGATGAGGCCAAGGAGGAGGACGGCGCAGAGAAGGCCGCCAAGTAGGGATGGGGCCCCCGTCCGGGGGGAATACTCAGTTTCGGTCCTCGAGGATCTCCAGAACGTACCGCTTCTTCTTCTTGCCGCCCGCGGCCGTGATGATGGTCCGCAGGGCCTGCGCGTGTACGCCCCTCTTGCCGATGACCTTGCCGATGTCCTCGCGCGCTACCTTGAGTTCGATGACACACGAATGCTGGCCCTGTACCTCGTGAACCTCGACGTCCTCGGGACGGTCCACGAGCGCCTTGACGATCGTCTCCACAAGCTCCTTCACCGCTGGACTCCTCTCGCAGCCGGCCTTCCCGACCGGCACCTGCATCAGCGTCTTCAGACTGGCATTGAGCCACGGTGACGATACGGGGCTAGTTCGAGTTGTGTCAACGTCTATTCCGGGTGCGGAGGTCCATTTTGGCTCAAGTTGAACCGTTTTTTTCAACTTGAAACCACTGCCAGGTTCAATACGAGACATTTCCTGCCGAACGTTCGTTCGCTCCCTGGGAGAGGCCGGATCCGGCAGCCCGAGAAACCCCTGCATTCCGGGCGTTTTCAACTTTTTTCACTTTTTTTCACGACGATTCCACGCCTTGGCACCAGCGTTGCAATACCACCGAGACATACGTTCCTTGCAAATCACCAAATAGGTGATGACGGCCCCCCCTCCCCCTCATCCGCCATGCAAGGAACGGGTTTCCCGCCACTCACCGCAAGGTGACGGCGACCCCCCTCCCCCTCATCCGCCGAGGGCGGGAAACTGGAGGCCGGGCACTTGCCCGGCCTCTTTTTTGTTCTGCGCTTCTGGTTCTCCCGATCGCATCGCTGCTCTCGCACGCGGACGCTCGCTGTGACTTTTCAGGATCATGCCCCCAGGGTTTTCACTGATCATGCCCCCGGGG
>CAYRNR010000167.1:0-15981 GCA_964425605.1 uncultured Rickettsiales bacterium
GTTGATTTCTTGCGAGCGTCCCTTTTCCCTCACCACTGCAGCCCGAATCCCTTGACCAGGAGTCGCGCCGAGGCCTCGCGGAGCACGTAGGTCTGGTCGCGGCCGTCGCGGCGCACGTAGTGGAGGTCGCCGGTCAGGGGGCTGATCCGCAGGGTGATGGGGGCGGACTCGACGCGGTCGATGGTGACGACCATGGCCTCGGTGTCGTCGACGCCGGCCTCGGCCGCGGACACGTCGTCCACCAGCGCGAAGCCTCGCAGGTGGAGCAGGGCGTTGACCGAGTAGCCGAGTTCGCGCAGATCGATGGAGTAGCCGCGGGGCTCCTCCACGGCCCAGACCTTCTCGCCGATGGGGATCACGACGAACCGCCAGGGCCCCTTGCGGACGGTGACCCGCTCGGTCTCGCGCCAGTCCACCTTCGCGATCATGCGGTCGCGCAGATCCAGGGGGGCCTTGTCGAAGGTCTCGAAGCGGGCCGGGGCGATCACGAAGGCGCGGTCACCCTGGCGCACGTAGCGGCCGCCGTCCTCCACCGCGCGGCCGAACTCCAGCAGCGCGGGGGCGTGCTCCTGGGCGACCACCTCGACGGTCAACGGGAGCTCGGCGAAGGCGTCGTCGGGGACGTCGTCGACGATGCGGGTGGCGCGCAGCCCGCCGAGGCCGCGGGCCATGGCCTCCACGAGGCGGGCGTCGAGCATCATCTCGGGCTGCTCCTCGCAGATCCACGACTCGGTGAGGCGCAGGTAGTGCCAGACGTCGTCGCCGCGGGTCACGGTGAGGCGGTCCACGCGGCCCTCGGGCAGCGACAGCACGTGCAGGTCCCGCCACTGCACCGGCGCCTTCTCGAGCCGGAAGCGGCCGGGGATGCGGGCGCGGAACACGCCGGGATCGCCGGGCGGGCGGATGAAGGAGACGCCGCCGGCCAGGGATCGGCCGATCTCGATGGCGAGCGCGACCTCCCCCTCCACGAGGAGCTCGAGATCGATGCGGTGGGCGTCGTCGAGGCCGTACAGCGCCGGATCGTCCACCGCGTCGGCCACCCGGACGTCGGCGCGCAGGGGCTCGTCGAAGGTGTACAGCACCTTGTCCACCAGATCGCCGTCCATGGGGTCGCCGTTGGTGAACTGCCAGCGGAAGTCGACGCGCTGCCCCTCCACCTCGCCGTCGGCGTTGGCCAGCCGGAGCCCGTCGATGATGTCGGGGTCGAGGGCGGGCCACTCGTGGGAGGACGGGGCCTCGGACGGCCGGTGCCGGATCAGGTCGGCGGTCCACACCGCCGCGAGCAGCACGGCCACGCCCATCAGGGCCACGTTGGTGCGCGAGATGATCACCCGCGCCTCCTGCGTTGCGCGCGCAACACCGTGACCACGGCCACCAGGCAGGGCACCGCGGCGAGGTTGACCAGGCGCACCAGGTGCGCGGTGGTGGGTCCCAGGGGCCGCAGCACCGGGGGCAAGGAGCGATCGGGGCGCAGGGCGAGCAGGTCGCCGTCCAGCGCGAGCCAGTCCAGGGTGTTGAGGAAGAAGCCGAGATCCTTGAGCACGAAGTCGGCGCTGCCCATGACGAGCAGGCGGGTCCCCTCGGGGCTGAGGGTGTCCACCTCGCGGCTGGTCTCGGTGTAGAAGGTGTGCAGCGTGCCCTCGACGGCCGCGATCACGAGGAACGGACCGGGGAGCTCGCCGGGCGTGGGCTTGATGTAGTCGGCCGGCTCCAGGGTGGTGACCACGGGCAGGGCCACGCTGCGCTTGCCCGTGTGCGCCAGCTCGTGCACGGCGCAGTCGGGGCAGCCCGGTGGGGCCTCGGGCAGGGTCAGGGGCGAGGACAGGGGCACGGACAGGGTGTCCACACCGCGCGTGACGACGTGGTCGCGGTCCAGCTCGCTGACCAGGGGGATCAGCGGGTGGTTGACGTACCCGGTCTGCCCGCGCCGCGTGGGCGTGGGCATGAGGCCGTTGGAGAACCTGTCGGCGAGGATCCAGGTCTCCATGGCCACGCCGTAGTGGGCGAGCAGGTCGCCGAGGTTGTCCGAGCTGCGGTGCAGCTCACGGGTCCGCGCGTCCGGGGTCAGGCTGGAGCGGAAGAACGCCGCCGGGCGGCCGCTCATCAGGTACTGATCGATGGCGAAGCGCTCGTCCTCGGCCACGGGCGTCCGCGGCCCCAGCACCACCAGCAGGTCGATGTCGTCGGGCACCAGGGCGCCGTCGCCGAGCTCCACCTTGCGCACGTCGTAGGTCTCGTCGATGGCGCGGCGGACCCCCTCCAAGGAGCCGGTCCCCTCGGCCACGTCGGGCTCGCCGTGGCCGGCGAGGAAACCCACGACGGCCTCGCGGCGGTCCTCGACGACCGCGCGCACGCGCCGCGTGACCTGGTACTCGAGATCGTCCACGGACTGGACCGCAGGCAGCGCCTCGATGCGCTCGCGGTAGACGAAGGCCATGCCGGTCCAGATCTCGCGCACCTCGCGGCGGCCCTCGGCCATCACCTGCAGCGTGGCGGGCTCCACCCCCAGGCGCTGGGCCTCGGCCTGCAGATCCGGGTCCTCGGTGGGATCGACCCACTCGACGCGGATGCGGCCGGGGTTGTGGGCCCGGTACTCGTCGAGCAGGTCCCGCACCTGCCCCTCCATGTTGTGGTAGGGCGGCTCGAGATCGCGGGTGAAGTAGACGCGGATCGTGAGCTGGTCCGGGATGGACTCGAGCAGCTCCAGGGTCACCGGCTCCAGGGAGAAGTCCCCGTCGCGGGTCAGATCGAGGCGGACGAAGTGGTGGTTGCTCACGGCCAGCGCCAGGCCGGCGATCAACACCCACAGCAGCGGCGTCAGGGCCGTGTTCACCACCAGGTCGCGCCGCGTCATCGCCGCAACCTCTCCCGGCGGAGCACGAACACCGCCGCGGCGAGGCACAGGCCGGTCATGGCCAGCAGGGCGACCACGTCCCGGGAGTCCACCACACCCCGGGCGATGGAGCGGAAGCGCGTGTCGATGCTGACGAACTCCAGCACCCGCGCCAGCTCCAGGGGGGCGTGGGCCGCGTAGCGGCCGGCGGCCCACCACAGGATGGCCACGAGCTCGGTGACGAAGAACGCCACCGTCTGGCTCGAGGTCAGCGACGAGATCAGCAGCCCGGCGCTGACCAGCGTGCAGGCCATCAGCGCCATGCCCAGGTAACCCGCGACGGCGGGGCCGGGCTCCAGCGTGCCCAGCAGCCCCACGGTCAGGGCCGTGGGCAGGGTACCGGCGATGGCGATCAGCAGCACCGCCAGCCCGGCCAGGAACTTGCCCGCCACCAGCTCCGTCGCGCTGATGGGCAGCGCGCGCATCAGCTCGTACGTGCCCGCGCCCCGCTCCTCGGCCATCAGCCGCATGGTCACCCCGGGCGAGGTCAGCGCGAGGATCAGCGGTGTCCAGAAGAACAGGGGATACAGATCGGCGACACCCCGATCGAGCAGGTCCCGGCCGCCGTGGGTGCCGAAGTAGAAGACCCCCAGGCCGAACAACACCAGCGAGATCCCCACGACGACCGGCCCGACGACCGTGTCGAAGAAAGACGTCAGCTCGCGGCGGAAGACGGCCCAGACGTTTCGCATCGGGCTCCGATCCTATGCGTGCGCGGCGCGCGGTTTCAAGGTGCGCTGCGGGCGCGCAGGAAAAAGATGTCCGACTGAAATATTCGCCCTGGCCGGGGGGTAAGATAGTCGCTCGTGGAGGTCAAAAGACGGTGCGCAGTTCCTGGCGATTCGTGCTTCTGCTGTGCCTGCTGCCCGCGCTGACGGGCTGCTCCATCCTCGAAAAGCTCAAGGGAGGGGGCGACGACGACAGCGCCGGTGACGACGACAGCGCCGACGCATCCACCGTCCCGGTCCGCGCCGAGGCAGCCCGCCGGGGGCTGCTCGAGACCACCGTGCGCTCCTCGTCCACGGTCGAGTCGGTCCACTCCGTGGACCTGATGACCGAGGTGTCGGGTACCGTCACCGCGGTGGGCGTCGAGGAGGGGGACCGCGTGGGCAACGGCCACGTGCTGGCGCGGCTGGACAGCCCGCTGCAAAAGGGCGAGCGCGATCGCTCCCTGGCCTCGTACCGCAAGGCCGAGGAGGACCTCGAGCGCCTGCAGTCCCTGCACGACAAGGGGTTCATCAGCGAGAACGAGTGGAACGAGGCCGTGCACGCCCACGACCTGGCCCGCACCACCTACGAGCAGGCCCAGGCCGCCCTCGACGACACGATCCTGCGGGCGCCGTTCAGCGGCACCGTGGCCTTCCGCGACATCGAGGTGGGCGAGAACGTCACCGTGGGCAAGCGGGTGTTCCAGGTGGTGGACCTGTCCCGGCTCGAGGTGGAGATCCACCTGGCCGAGCGCTACCTGCCCCGCATCGTCGTGGGCCAGAAGGCCCGCGTCACCAGCGAGTTCTCGGAGCTGATCGCCGACGGCGAGGTGCTCCGCATCGCCCCCACCGTGGACGCAGCCACCGGCACCGTGAAGGTCACCGTGGCGGTCCAGCAAGAGGGCGTGGTGCTGCGCCCGGGCATGTTCGTCAACGTGGACGTGATCACCGAGACGCGCGAGCAGGCGCTGCTGATCCCCAAGCGGGCCCTGGTCTACGAGGACGGCGAGCCAGTGGCCTACGTGGTCCGCGAGGGCCTCGCCGTGCGCGTGCCCCTGGGCCCGGGCCAGGAGCAGGGCGACGAGCGCGAGGTCGCCGAGGGCATCGAGGAGGGGGACCAGGTGATCGTCATGGGCCAGACCGCCCTCAAGGACGGCGCGGCGGTGGCCATCGCCGCGGCCAACGGCTCCGTGGAGGCCCCGGCCGAAGCCGAGGCCGACGAAGAGGCCGGCGAAGAGGCCGGCTCCGACAAGAACGCCGAAGCGGAGTAGCCGGTGTCCGCCCCCCGACCGGACACGCGCTCCGATGGGATCTACGGCGTCGTCGTATCCCGCCCCGTGGCCATCTCCATGGCGTTCATCGCCGCGATGGTGTTCGGGCGGGTCTCGTACACGCGGCTGCCGCTGAACCTGTTCCCCGACCTGACCTATCCCACGCTCACGGTGCGCACCGAGTACCCGGGCGCGGCCCCCGAGGAGGTGGAGAACCAGGTCTGCCGGCTCATCGAGGCGGAGCTCTCCACCATCCCCTCGCTCATCGAGATCACGTCCATCAGCCGCGCCGAGCTCGGCGACGTGGTCATGGAGTTCGACTGGGACACGGACATGGACGAGGTGTCGCAGATGGTGCGCGAGCGCATCTCGCGGCTGACGTTCCCAGAGGAGGTGCGCAACCCGCTGCTGCTGCGCTACGACCCCAGCCTGGACCCGATCCTGCGGGTGGGGCTCGCCGGCGGGGACGACCTGTTCCTGCTGCGCCACCTCTCCGAGGATCTGCTGAGGCGCCAGCTCGAGGTGATCCCCGGGGTGGCCGCGGTCAAGGTCCGCGGCGGCCTGGAGCGGGAGATCGTCATCGAGGTGGACGAGGGGCGGCTCGCCGGACGAGGGCTGACCATCGACGCGGTGTCGCGGCGGCTGGCGTCGGAGAACGTCAACCTGGCCGGGGGATCGATCAAGCAGGGCGACACCGAGTACCTGATCCGGACCCTCAACGAGTTCCTCAGCGCCGAGGAGATCTCCGAGGTGATGCTGCCGTGCCCCGACGGCACGCCCACGCGGCTCGGCGACGTGGCCGAGGTCCACGCCACCCACCGGGAGCGGGAGGTGGTGGGCCACATCGACGGCTCCGAGTCGGTGGAGGTGCGGATCTACCGCGAGGCCGACGCCAACATCGTCACCGTGGCGCGGGCGGTGAAGACCGAGCTGTTCGGCACGCCCGCGCAGCAGGCCTACGTCGCGGCGTACGAGGAGTGGCTGGAGACCCAGGACGCCGAGGCTGCGGCCGGCGCCGAGGTCGACGGGGGTGAGGGCGAGGCGCGCAAGGTCAAGAAAGCCAAGAAGACCGGCAAGCGGGGGGGCAAGGGAAAGGGCAAGGGAAAGGGGAAGGGCCCCGGCGGCCCCGCCTTCGATCCGGCCAGCGACGCCTTCCGCGACATGACGGCATTCCTGGCGTACCAGCTCCCCGAGGGCGTCGAGCTGCACACCGTCGCGGATCAGTCGCGGTTCATCGAGGACTCCATCGCCGACGTGAAGTGGGCGGCCGTGCTCGGTGGGCTGCTGGTGGTAGCGATCATCTTCTTGTTCCTGCGGGACCTGTGGTCCACGCTGATCATCTCGCTGTCGATCCCCATGTCCGTGGTGATCACGTTCACGCCCATGTTCCTGGCCGACGTCAGCCTCAACCTGATGAGCCTGGGAGGGCTCGCGCTGGGCATAGGCATGCTGGTGGACAGCTCCATCGTGGTGCTGGAGTCCATCTACCGCTGCCGCGAGGACGGCGACGGCCCGCGCGAGGCGGCGATCCGCGGGACGCGCGAGGTGGCGGCCGCGGTGGCGGCGTCCACGTTCACCACCGTGGCCGTGTTCTTCCCCATCGTGTTCGTCAAGGGGGTGGCCGGCCAGCTGTTCGGCAACCTGGCGCTGACGGTGGTGTTCTCGCTGCTGGCTTCGCTGGCCGTGGCCCTGTTCTTCATCCCGATGCTGGCGGCGCGGCGGCTCGACACGGTGCCCAAGCCGGCGACGCGGCTGGGGACGCTGCAGCAGTTCGGCCCGCGGGCGGCCTGGGGCCAGTTCAAGGACTCGTGGGCCGGGCTACGGCGCCGGCGGCGCGAGGCCACCGGGCTGCGCAAGCTGCTGTGGCTCGCGATGCTGTTGCCGGGGCTGGGCTACCTGCTGGTGCGGCTGGCCGTGATGGTGCCCATGTCCATCGCCGGGCTGTTGATCGGCGCCCTGGTCGGTGCCATGGGCAAGATCGTCGTCCGCCTGACGCGCGCCGGCGGATCCGGCGGCGGGTTCGTGATTCGCCCCCTGCTCCGGGCGTTCGACGCGGCTCACGCCGCTGTGGAGCGAGGCTACCTGGCCCTGCTCGGCGGCGCGCTCGCGGCCCGCGGGCTGGTGCTCGCCATCGCCGTGTTGCTGTTCGCCGGCGCCCTGGGGCTGGCGTCCCAGCTGGGCCAGGAGCTGATCCCCACGGTGCACCAGGGCGAGTTCGACGTGGAGCTGTCCATGCCCGTGGGCACGCCGCTGGAGGAGACCCTGGCGGTGATGGAGGACGTGGAGCGCCGCGTCGCCGCCGTGGACGGCGTGGACAAGGTGCTGGCCACCGCGGGCACGGAGAAGACGTCCGACGCCGAGCTGGGCAAGGGCGAGCACACCATCGACCTGCACGTCCTGGTGGCCGCCACGGGGCGCCTCGACCTGGTGGAGACCCGGGTACAGGAGGAGCTGCGCGAGACCCTGGGGGAGATCCCCGGGCTCACCGTGCGCATCCGCCAGCCCGCCCTGTTCAGCTTCCGCGCGCCGGTGGAGGTGGCCATCTACGAGCACGACCTGGTGGCGCTGCGGCGCGACGTGTACCAGGTGGTGGACTCCCTGTCGCGCATCGACGCGCTGCAGGACGTGCGCACCGACCTGCGGCCCGGGTTCCCGGAGCTGCGGATCACCTACGACCGCGAGCAGCTGGTCGCGCGCGGCCTCGACCTGCTCACCGTGGCCCAGTCCGTGCGCGACAAGGTCGAGGGCAACGTCGCCACCGACCTGCGCGGGCGCGACGACCGCATCGACGTACGCGTGCGGCTGCGACCGAGCCAGGTGGACCGCGAGGACGACATCCGCCACCTCAACGTCAACCCGGGCGGGTATCCCCCCATCGACCTGGACTCGGTGGCCGACCTGGTCATGGACGAGGGCCCCTCCGAGATCCGCCACATCGACCAGCGCCGCGCCGGCCTCGTGACGGCGTCGCTGGAGGAGTTCGACCTCGGGGCCGCGTCGTCCGACATCGACGGGCGCCTGTCGACCCTGGCCCGCCGCTCCGGGCTGGACTACGACATCCGCGGCCAGAGCCGCGAGATGGAGGTCAGCCTCCAGTCGCTCAAGTTCGCGCTGGCCCTGGCCGTGTTCCTGGTCTACGTGATCATGGCCGCGACGTTCGAGAGCTTCCGCCACCCGTTCGTGATCCTGTTCTCGATCCCCCTGGCCATCGTCGGGGTGATCCCGGTGCTGGGCGTGGTGGGCATCCCCATCTCGGTGCTGGTGCTCATCGGCGGCATCGTCCTGGCCGGGATCGTGGTGAACAACGCCATCGTGCTGGTGGACTACGTCAACCAGCTGCGGCGCCGCGGCCTGGACCTGTACGACGCCCTGCGCACGGCGGGGCGGGCCCGGCTGCGCCCCATCCTGATCACCACCCTGACCACGGCCCTGGGCCTGACCCCCATGGCCGTGGGCCTCGGCCGCGGCTTCGAGATCCGCCAGTCCCTGGCCGTGACCGTGATCGCCGGGCTGATCGCGTCCACGCTGCTGACCCTGGTGGTCGTGCCGGTGGTCTACTCCCTGCTCGCGGGCAAGGATCCGGGGAGAGCCCCGGACGATCCCGATCTGTCGGACCCCGCGGAGCCCGTCGATGTCGTCTGACGAGTCCGGCGGGCACCCCTTCGGCCGACTGCTGCCGAGGATCGCGCTGTCCCGCCCCGTCGCGGCGATGACCCTGTTCTCGGCGGTCATCCTCGTGGGCGTCATCGCCTTCACGCTGATCCCGGTGCAGATGATGCCCACCGGGTACGACCACCCCTACCTGTGGATCTGGGGCGGCTACCGCAACGCCAGCCCCCGCGAGATCGAGGAGCAGATCACCCGCCCCGTCGAGGAGCACTTCGGCACCCTGAGCAACCTGCGGCACATGGAGTCCCACTCGGACTCGGACTCGGCCTTCTTCGAGCTGGAGTTCGAAGAGGGCACGGACATGGCCGAGGCCTACAACCAGGCCCTGGACCGCATCGAGCGCTCCTACGCCGAGCTCCCCGACGACTTCGAGCAGTTCTACATCTACCGCTACGACCCCAACGACGAGCCGGTGATCTGGGCCGGCATCTCCGTGCCCGAGGGCATCGAGGACCCCGCCCACATCCTGGAGGCGCGGGTGGAGAAGGTCATCGAGCGCATCGCCGGGGTGGGCGCGGTGGACCTGTGGGGGGCGGACCGGCGCAACATCTACGTGGACTTCCGCCACGACGACGTGGACGCCATGGGCGTCAACCTGTACCGCGTCGTGCCCGCGCTGATGTCCGACAACTTCACCCTGCCCGGGGGCAAGGTGCGCGAGCCGGGCAACGTGGTGTACCTGCGTTCCCTCGCGCGCTACCCCAACATCGAGGAGATGCGGCGGTGGCCCGTGCGCCCCGGCGTGACCCTGTCGGACGTGGCCGACGTGGTCCACGCGACCCCGGCCGCCACCTACATCAACCGCATCAACGGCGACGCGGGCGTCTCCATGGGTATCTACAAGGAGTCCACCGCCAACACCCTGGAGGTGACCGCCGAGCTCGAGCGGGTGATCCGCGAGGAGCTGGAGAACGATCCAGCCCTGGAGGGGTTCGACTTCTTCATCCTGTTCTCCCAGGGCGAGCTGATCCAGCAGAGCATCGACAACCTCACCCAGGCGGCGCTCATCGGCGGATCGCTGGCGTTCATCGTGCTGATCATCTTCCTGCGGCGGCTGCGCATGACCCTGGTGGTGGCCGGCGCCATCCCCGTGTGCATCCTGATCACGGTCACGGTGATGTACTTCGAGGGGGAGACCATCAACCTGCTGACCATGACCGGGCTGATGCTCGCCGTGGGCATGGTCGTGGACAACTCCATCG
Source organism: uncultured Rickettsiales bacterium (assembly GCA_964425605.1). GTDB lineage: Bacteria > Myxococcota_A > UBA796 > UBA9615 > CAYRNR01 > CAYRNR01. The sequence continues at coordinate 9,743 of CAYRNR010000167.1, forward strand.
TCGTGGTGGAGAACATCTACCGTTTGAGACAGGCCGGGATGCCGCCGATGAAGGCGGCGCTCAAGGGCGCCAGCGAGGTCAGCCTGGCCGTGACCATGGCGACCCTGACCACGGTGGCGGTGTTCCTGCCGATCATGTTCATGACCGGCGGCGGCGGGTTCAGCTTCTACATCAGCCGCCTGGGCCTGCCCGTGTGCTACGCGCTGCTGGCGTCGCTGGCCGTGGCGCTGCTGTTCATCCCCCTGGCCACGACCCGGCTGTCGGCGGGCAAGCCCGTCGAACCGGGCAAGGTCCTCGAGTGGGCGCGAAAGAAGTACGTGAGAATCCTGCGCTGGGTGCTCGCCCACCGCATCGACGCCACCGCCATCGCCCTGATGCTGATGATGACCACCTGCGTGGCCAAGTCGGGGGTGCCGGAGACCGACCGCTCCGAGAGCAACATCAACGACTTCCAGATGCGGGTGCAGTTCCCCGAGAACATGACCTTCGACGAGAAGGAGGAGGTGCTGCTCGAGCTCGAGGCGGAGGTCCTGGACAAGAAAGAGGAGTGGCGGATCGACGCAGTCCGCACGCGCTACCGATCCGGGCGGTCCAGGGGCCAGGTGCGCGTCTTCCTCGAACCGCGCGAGCGCGGCGACATCAGCCGCGACGACATCGTCGCCGAGGCCGAGGAGATGCTGCCCGACCTGCCGGGCATGGAGGCGTGGATCGGCTGGCACCGCCAGGAGGGCGGCGGCGAGGTCAACCAGGTGGCGCTGGAGATCTACGGCGAGGACACCGAGCTGCTCGCCGAGTACGGCGCCGAGATCAAGCGACGGCTCAAGGACATCCCCGGCGTGGTCTCGGTGGAGTTCCAGGTGGAGGAGGACGCGTCCGAGGAGCTCCAGGTCCGCGTGGACCGCGAGGCCGCCGCACGCTACGGCGTGGACCCCAACGGCCTGGCGCGGACCCTGCAGTTCGCCATGCGCGGCGCCGTTCTGCCGGACTTCATCGAGGGCGAGAAGGAGATCGACGTCATCGCCGGGTTCCGCCTCGAGGACCGGCGCGACATCGAGGATCTCGAGAACTTCCGCATCTGGACGGACGCCGGCGAGACCATCCCCCTGTCCGCCGTGGCCGCGCTGGAGCAGAAGCGTGGCTTCGGCGAGATCCGCCGCATCGACCGCCGCACCGGCCTGTCCATCACCGCCAACCTCGAGGGCGACGATCTGGAGGCCAGCTACACGCGCATCGACGCGGCCCTGGCCGGCCTGGAGCTGCCCCGCGGCTACAGCTGGAGCCGCGGCCAGCGCTGGGAGGAGATGCTCGAGGACCAGCGCCAGCAGCAGTTCGCGTTCCTGCTCGCCATCTTGCTGGTGTTCCTGCTCATGGGCATCCTCTTCGAGTCGGTGAGCCTGCCGCTGTGCATCATCACGGCCGTGCCGTTCGCCATGTTCGGCGCCTACTGGATGCTGTTCATCACCGGCACCACCTTCGATCTGATGGCCGGCATCGGCATCGTGATCATGGTCGGGATCGTGGTGAACAACGCCATCGTTCTGGTGGATCTGGTGCAGCTCAACCGCAGCCAGGGTATGACCCGCCGCGAGGCGCTGGTGTCCGCGGGGAGCCAGCGATTCCGGCCGATCCTGATGACCGCCGCCACCACCATCGTGGGCCTCATCCCGATGGCCGTGGGGGACGCGTCCCTGGCCGGCATCCCCTACAAGGCCCTGGGCCGGGTGGTCATCGGCGGCCTGATCACCTCGTCGATCATGACCCTGCTGTGGGTGCCGCTGCTGTACGCCATGGTGGACGACATGCGCTCCTGGGGGAGCCGCCTGTGGAACTACATGCTGGGACGGAAGGAGGTCACGACGTGAGAACATTCGCGACCCTGCTCCTGATCACCCTGCTCGCCTCCGGGCCCGCCGTCGCGCGGGCAGCCGACGCGGGCACCGCTTCAGCGGGGGCCACCGTAGACCTGGACCTGGCCAGCGCCGTGGAGCGCGCGGTGGCGTCGAACCTGGGCATCCGCGTCCAGGCCACCACGCTGGACGTGGCCCGCGAGGCCCGCCGCGCCACCTGGGCCGCCTACCACCCCACGTTCTCGCTGGACGTGCGCTACCAGCCCGGCATGGACCACAGCCTCCAGCGGGTGGCCGGTTCGCTGGTCGAGAGCCTGTACCGCAACTACAACCTCACCGCCACGAGCTCCCTGACCAACCGCTTCGTCACCGGCACCGACGTCACCGTGAGCTGGTACCACCTGAGCTCCAAGAACGAGCGCATCAAGGACGAGTTCCAGGAGCTGCTCTCGAGCTTCTCCGGCGTCTCCGACCCGATCACCACGTCCTTCACCGCCAGCGGCGCCATCGAGGTCCGCCAGAACCTGCTGCAGGGCATGGGCTGGTGGTACAACCTCGGCACCGTCCGCCAGGCCGAGCTCGCCGAGTCCGCCGAGGAGGTCGCCTACCGCGCCCAGGTGGCCGACGTGGTCGGCAACACCGTCAAGGCCTACTACGAGCTCGCCTACGCCCAGCGCGCCGTGGAGATCGCCCAGCTCAGCGTCGACCTGGCGCTGGGCCAGCGCGAGGTCACCAGCGCCCGCATCGAGGCCGGCGATCTGGCGCCGGTGGAGCTGATGAAGCTCGACGAGACCGTCGCCACCCGCCAGGGTGACCTGCTCGAGGCCCAGATGTCCCGCCGCCGCGCCGGCGTCGCCCTGCGCGCCCTGCTCGTGGGCGAGAACGAGGCCGGCCACCTCGGCTCCAGCTACCGCGCCGTGGACCTGCCCACCAGCCCCATCCCCCAGCGCGATCTCGAGGCCTCCTTCGAGACCGCCCTGCTGCGCAACCCCGACGTCCGCCGCCAGAACCTCGATCTCCAGGGCCGCCAGATCGCGTTCCGAATGTCCCGCCAGGACCTGCTGCCCCAGCTAGACTTCACCGGCTCGCTCGCCCTCAACGGCGTCGGCGAGTACACCCACGAGGGCCTCGACGACGTCTTCTCCGGCAACCACCCCTACTGGACCATCGGCCTGACGCTGACCGTCCCGCTGACCAACCGCACCTCCGAGACCGCCTTCCGCCAGCGCCGCGCCGAGGTCGAGTTCGCCCTGCTGTCGCTGAAGTCGCTGCACGAGACCACCCTGGGCGAGGTGGAGAACGCCTACTCCCAGATCGTCAGCTACGACGAGCAGGTCCGCGTCGCCGAGACCCGCGTCGCCCTCGCCGAGCAGAACGTCGAGGCCGAGGAGGCGCGGTACGCCGCCGGCAAGTCCACCACCCGTGAGGTGCTGGAGGTCCAGCAGTCGCTGCGGGATGCGCAGCTCGCGGAGATCCGGGCCCAGATCAACGCCCTGTCCGCGCGGGTGGATCTCGAGCTGGTGCGGGGGACGCTGCTGGAGGGGATGGGGATCGCGGAGGTGGAGCTGTAGGGCGACGGGCGTGCCGCTCCACCAGCTGTGATATCCTGGACTCGATGAGGGTCCCGGGGAGGACCATCACAACCTGATCACGAGATCCGTTCGGCGGTGCGCGCACCGTTCCGATCGCGGTGAGGAGTGCGAGATGGTGCAAGTGATGACACCGGGGATGGAGAAGGTCCTGGCCGACCAGCTGAAGAAGTGGGACGGCGTGGAGTCGCGGCGCAAGGCCGATCGCGACTTCGACCTGCGCGTGATCACGGTGTCGCGCCAGGCGGGCAGCGGCGGCAAGCTGATCGCCGCTCGCGTGGCCCAGGAGACCGGGTTGTGCTACCACGACCGCGAGCTGATCCGGAAGATCGCGGACAGCGCCCGGACCGAGCCGGAGGCGGTGCAGGGCCGGGACGAGCGAGGACACTCGCTGTTGGAGGGCTGGTTCGACAGCCTGGTGGACCATCGGCAGCTGCTCCCCCGGCGATACCTGCGTCACCTGAACCTGCGCCCCGACGAGTACCTGCAACACCTGACCAAGGTGGTCCTGGAGATCGGCGACGGCGACGGCGGCGTGGTGGTTGGCCGCGGCGCCAACTTCATCATCCCGCGCACCAGCTGCCTGCGCGTGCGCATGATCGCGCCGCTGGAGATGAGGATGGACTACATCGCCAACATCCTCGACATCTCCACGATGCGGGCCAAGATGCTGATCCTTCAGCGCGAGGCCGACCGCAAGGCGTTCGCCAGGTACTACTTCAAGGCGGACATCACCGATCCCGACAACTACGACCTGGTCCTCAACATGGACGTGTTCACGCTCGAGGAGGCCGTCCAGGCCGTGCTGGCCGCCTGGGACGCGGCGAGGGAGTAGCCGCGCAGAACCGCGCGAACCGCTGGCTCGCATACGGGATGAACCGGATCTTCTGGATGGGCTCCGCGGCCAGCGGGATCGCCGCGAGGGCGTACATGTAGTCGGACAGGGGGATCAGGTCCAGGGTCTCGCGGACGAGCTGTTCGTGCTGGCGCCTCCGCTCGGCGGCCGGGAGTTCCGGCTCACAGTCCAGGTAGTAGCCGATCAGCTCGCCAATCTCGGCCTCCCCGAAGTCGGGTTCGGCGAAGCCGAAGTGCGGCGGATCATCCAGGCCATGGCGCATCACGGTCTCGGCGAAGAGGTTGGCGAAGTCGAAGGCCCGGTGGCCCAGGCAGGAGAACTCGAAGTCCAGCAGCTTGATCTCGCCGCTGGCGAGCTTCATCACGTTGCCGTGGTAGGTGTCGTTGTGGCACAGCACCGGGGGTCCGCCGGGTAGGAGGCGCTCGACCTTGCGGCGGGTCTCGTCGGAGTAGATCGCGCGCAACGGCCCGATCAGCGCCCGTTCATCCGGGGGGAAGACCTCCGGATCACCCTCCAGGACCCGCCTCGCGAGCGCGCCCCACTTCGCGTGCATCCGCTGGAAGAACGTCTCACCGGACACTCCCTCGAGCCGCAGGGCGTGGAACCGATGGAGCTGCGATGCGATGCCCCGCAGGTTCGACGACTCGCGCAGGTCCTCGGCCGTGAGGCTGCGTCCGTCGTACAGGGCCTCGAGGCGGTATCCGGTGCCGTAGTGGAGGCACCGCGCGGCGATCCCGGCGTTGCCCAGGGCCAGGAACACGCGGCGCTCGTCGTCGAAGTCGAGGATGGCGTTCTTCTTGCCCTCGAGGCGCCGGAAGAACACGCCGCCGGGCTCGATCTCCTCCCGCCGGCAGCGCAGCGCCATGGTGAACGACGAGAACCCTCTGGGCCCTGCGAAGTCGAAGTCCGCGGACGTCAGGCCGCGCCACGCGCGCAGATGGCGCTGGCAGAGGGAAAGGACTTCGTCGTGGGGATCGGACACGCCCAGAGGATACCCAGAGAGGGAGTGCTGCACGAGTGCAGGGGGAGGGAAAAGGGGCCGGCCGTCACGGACGGAGGCGCCAAGATCGCCGAGAAGAGGATCAGTAGGTTCCCTGTTCACTATCCCCCGATTGCACGCGGCACCACACAACTGTACATTTGTTCAGCTACTCAAAAGGAGGACCACCATGACCCACAAGTTCTGTCACATCGAGCTCAATACATCGGACGTCGGCGCGGCCACCGAGTTCTACGGCGAACTCTTCGAGTGGAAGGTCGACGCCATGCCCATGGGGGACGAGGAGTACATGATGGTCGATACCGGCGAGGAGCCGGGTGGCGGCATCATGAAGGCTCCGGTCCCGGAGATGCCCTCGTGCTGGATGGTCTACGTCCAGGTGGAAGACGCGGCGGCGACGGCGGCGCGGTGCAAGGAACTCGGTGGCGCAGTGGTCGTCGAGAAGACCCCGATACCGGGCATCGGGTTCTTCGCCATGCTCGCCGATCCCACGGGGGCCCACATCGGCGTGTTCGAGCCCAAGGGCGAGGAGTAGTCCCGGACGCGGGCTACTGGAACCGGAACGGGTACGTGATCGTCACCGGCCCCCCGTACGCCGGCGGGTACGTGCGCGCCTGCACGGCGCGGCGGACGCACTCGAGGATCTCCTCGTCGTCGAGGGTCGACAGGGACTGGTTGAGGTACACGGCGGAGACGCGACCGTCGGTGCCGATGATCAGATCGAGGTTCATGGTGCCGGCGAGGCCGGGGCTGACCTCGAGGCGCCGGCGGTAGCACATGCGGGCGTGGGCGGTGACCTCGTCGCGGAGAACGGCCTCGACGGCGGGGACGTCGACCCAGGCGCGGCTGGCGGCGGCCGCGGCCTCGGCGTCGAGTTCGAAGCTCATCTCGCCGAGATCACCCAGGGTGTCGGCCTCGTCGCGGCTCAGCGCGGGCGCGGACTTGAC
>CAYRNR010000168.1:0-15937 GCA_964425605.1 uncultured Rickettsiales bacterium
TTGTGGTTTCCAGCCTTTATACGGGGTGACCGGGACCCCCGGCGCGCAATCTCGAACTCAATCCATCCCGTCGAAACCGTTTCGCCCCCATGTCAAAGATCCGAGGCCCGTGAGGGCCAGAGCTGCACTCACTGTAGTCACGCGTGAGCAAAGGTCAACGAGAGAGCTCAGGCGCCGAGGACGGTGCGCAGGCTGCGACGGGCCGATCGGGTGGTCTGGAGGTGGGGTTCGACCCGGGGTCGGGACTCGCGTCGTAGCAGGGTGAGCATCTGGTCGAGGGCTGGGCGGTCGGGGACGACGCGACGGGCGTCCTCGATGGAGACGAGGCCGGCGAGGTGGGCGACCGCGGCGGAGCGCTCGAAGGTGATCATGCCCTCGGTCTGGCCGGTGGGTACGACCTGCTTGATCTGGTGGAGCTTGTCCTCTCGGATGAGCGCGGAGACGGCGTGGTTGACCCTGAGGAGCTCGACGATGGGGACGAGGCCCTTGCTGCCGGAGCGGGGGAGGAGGCGCTGGTTGACCACGGCGCGGAGACTCTCGGCGATCTGGGCGCGGGCCAGGGGGCGCTCGAGCTCGTGGAACGCGTGCTGGAGCCGGGTGATGGCGGAGGCCGTGGTGTTCACATGCAGCGAACCCAGGACGAGGTGGCCGGTCTCGGCGGCGGCGAGGGCCATGGTGATGGTCTCGCGATCGCGCAGCTCGCCCACGACGATGACGTCGGGATCCTCGCGCAGGGCGTCGGCGAGGCCGCGGGCGAAGCTGGGGGCGTGCTCCCCGATCTCGCGCTGGTGGACCAGGCTCTTGCGGCTGGCGTGGAGGTACTCGATGGGATCCTCGAGGGTGATGACGTGGCGCGATTGGTCGTCGTTGATCACGCGGAGCAGGGCGGCCTGGGTGGTGGACTTGCCCGAGCCGGTGGGGCCGCAGAACAGGACCAGGCCGGAAGGGTAGTCGGCGAGGTCCGCGAGCTTCTGCGGCAGGCCCAGGTCGTCCAGGGTGCCCACCTCCTCGGGGATGTGGCGGACGGAGATGGCGGGGCCGTGGCTGTGGCGGAAGCAGCTGATCCGGAATCGTCCGACCCCCTCGACGGTGTAGCCCAGATCCACGCTGTGGTTGGCCTCGTATTCGGCGCGCCGGGCGCCGCTGAGCAGGGTGTCGATCATGGCCTCGACCTCCTGGCCGGTGGGAGCGGCCATGACGCCGGATTGGAGTACGCGGTCGACCCGGATCGACGCGGGGAATCCGGGCGAGAGGTGGAGATCCGTTGCGCGGCTGGTGACCATCCAGCGCAGGTATCGATCGAGGACCGCCGTGGGGAGCCTTCCAGCGGATGGGCCGTCGAGCCAGGGCTTGCCGATGTCCAGGGTGTCGTCGTCGACCACCTCGAGCTCCCACGGCGGCTCCGTGACGTCGTCCGAACCGTGGATGCGGCGAGATCGTGGGTGGCCCTGGGTGCCGGGTGAAGTTGTTTCGAGTGACATGATCCGTCCCCTCGTGAGCGCCGGTCAGTAGACGTGGCGCCAGTTGGTGTAGGCGACCCGGAGTCCGGAGACCTCGGTGGGCTCGGGTCGAATGGGTCCGATGGATTGGAGGCTGCCGTCGGGAAGCACGACGCTGAGGTAGATGCCCTGGTTGGCGAAGGACCAGCTCGAGGGGATGCCCTCGAACTCCACGTAGCTGGAGTCGGTCACGGTGTAGGCGGCCGGGCCCCAGTCGCGCCCCTCCACGTAGCCACCGACGCAGTCGTCCAGGGCCATGGCGTAGACCCGGGTGTGGCCCACGCCGCAGGCCGGCCCCGAGTCGGCGTTGTCGGCCACGTAGGTGGTGTACATGACGAGGCCGCCGTAGGTGAGGACCTGGCCCACCAGCTTCTCGCCCGGGTCCAGCTGCAGGGGATCGTATGCCGGGCCGCACGACGAGACCGTGGCCTCCTGGCAGGACCACTCGTCGCCGACGGTCTCGCCGTCGATGACGCTGTAGAAGTAGCCGTTGGCGTAGGGCTCGGCCACGTTGCCGGGCCATCCCGTGCCCCACGAGACGCGGACCCGCCCCCGGCTGTCCCTGGAGACCGACGGCCGGTAGTAGACCGCCAGGTCGTCGTTGCCCGCCACCCGTGAGTCGAGGATCTCGGCGGGGGCGTGGAACACGCAGGTGGAGCCGTCGTCCTCGTCGATGCTCTCGAGCTGGCTCGCGGAGTAGTCCCCGTCGCGCAGCAGGACCTTGTAGAGGTATCCGTGGCGGCTGCCCATGTACAGGGCGTCCACGTTGCCGTCCTCGTCGTAGTCCACAGCGGCCGGGGTGCCGAAGAGGCCCCCGGCGGGATCGGTGACCGGGTACTTGGGATCGCGGTTGCCGCGGGTGAAGGGCGAGAGGCTGTTGTCGACCTGGTAGCCCACCTGGCTGAACGCCGAGTTGGAGGGATTGAGAAGATCGAACATGTACCAGCGCGCGCCGACACCGAAGACGTTCCCCTGGCGCTGCGACGGCACGGGCCACCGGGGCCGCTCGGGGATGTTGTCGTCCGCGTCCACCGTGCCGCTCGTCCACAGCACCACCGGCACGTCGGAGCGGGACTCGGCGTGGTACACGGTCGTGACGATGGGCGTTCCTGTCCCTAGGCCCTTGCGCCAGCCGTCGAGGTCCCCGATCCACTCCCACAGGAACCGCGGCTCGTGGGGATGGGTCACGTCCAGCGCGTAGTGGTACCGGCTGCCCATGCCCATGGAGGCGACGAGGATCCGGTGGTACTCGCAGCCGTCGGGATCGATGCGGCCGTCCGCGGTGGCCGACGTGCAGTCTCCGTCGAGGTGGTTGGCCACGCCGTCCATCCACACGTCCGACAGGTTGATGGGGCCGTCGTTGAGGTACGACTCACCGTCCAGCATCAGGTTGAGGGCGCCGTGGACGTCGTCGTGGTACTCGGACTCCCGGTCGAGCACGTGGCGGGGGATGTAGGCCCAGAGCTCCCAGCCGCCCTGGGCGTCCTCCGAGTAGTCCTCCCAGCCGTCCTCGTCGGCGTCCAGGAAGGGCACCTTGAACGCGTGCAGGAAGCCGTCGTTGGACGAGGTGTAGAGCACCGAGTCGTGCTGCGACATCTTCTGCTGGAACGCGACCAGCGGCTGGTCGTTGGTGAAGACCTTGGTGTGCGCGTCCGAGAAAGCAGGGACGCTGAGGAACATCCCGCCCACGCGCCAAGCGCCGCGCTCACGCCCCGTCAGGACGCTCGTGCCGGCGAACGTGGCGTCGGGGACGCCGCGCAGGAAGTCGATGGCGAGCTGTGCGTCGTCCTCGTCCACCGCGCAGTCCTGGTTGAGGTCGTGCAGGGGGTAGTCCGGGCACCCGTACGTGCCGGGGGTGCGACCGTCGTAGTCCAGCAACATCAACTCCCCGATCTCGTCCACCTGGGTGGAGTCGAAGGGGATCAGCGGCCGCGGTGTGTACGTCCCGGCCATCTCGGCGTTGGTGAACAGGGTCCGCTCGTGGGCTCCCGGTTGGTCGCCCTGGTAGCTGTAGGAGTTCACCCCCCCCGAAGCCGAGGCGCGCTGGGAGAGCAGCTCGGCGGCGTCCCAGAGGGAACCCCCGACGATCTCTCCGTACCGGGGATCGCTGGGCTGGTTGATGAGCTGGAACGCCTCGATGTGTCCGCGGTACAGGGGTGAACCGCGTTCGCCGCCGAGCTCGCCGGAGATCTGGGTCCACGTGCGGAACATGCGGTGGCCCACCACGGTGGTCGTGGCCGTGGACACGTTGAGGACCGACTGCATGGCGTCGGTCATGGCCAGCGAGATGCCGACCGCGACGTCGGCCGGCTGCTCTGCCCGGGTGTACAGGCCGCCGCTCACCTCGGCCGTCGAGATGAACAGGGCCTCGGCGAGGGGGGACGCCTGTGTCAGCGCGTCGAGCAGGATCGTGTGCGTGCGGACGGTCTGCGATCCGTCGTGGAACACGTTGAGGTCCGTGTTGGCGGCGCGGAAGGCCACGTCGTCCAGCAGGGTGACGCCTGACTCGTGGAGACCCGTGCACTCGTGCTCGTCCTGGCAGACACGGTCCACCATGACGTCGCCGGTGAAGTTCTCGTCGCTGGCGTGGTCGTCGTCGCCGTCGCCCTCGCCGTCACTGAGGATGATGACCTCGATGCTGCTGCAGGGCTCGGAGAAGGGCATCTGGCGCCACTCGCGCGCCGAGCGGCCCGAGCGGCCGAGGGTCAGGTAGTCGTCGAGGATCCCGTCGTAGGCGTTGGCGATGGAGCGGGTCTGCGTGAACTGGATGGGGGACGCGACCAGGGATCGCGTCAGGTGCACGTCGGGGTGATCGAACGAGCTGATGCGGTACCAACCCTGCGAGGAGTTGTCCGTCCCCACCACGGCGAACTGGGAGCCGGCCGGAGCCGAGTTGACCGACGCGATGATCGCGTCCACGGCCACGTCCCAGCGGGTCGGCTGGTGGGCGTTGCCCGACCAGCGCTCCTCCATGGATTCGTTGCGCTCGACCACGAACAGGAAGGCCGGCATCTCCGCATTCTGGGGCAAGATGTCCTGGGCCTGTTCGGCAGAGGCGTGGCTGCCGGCGAGGAGCACGGCGGTCGTCAGCGCCGCGATGCTCGATACGTGGAATCGTCTTCTCATGGCCAGACCTCAAATAGCGAGGGCGATGATTGTTAGCTGCAACTAACCGTAGCCAGTGAACCGGAGGCAGGCAATCGTTTTTGTAGAAATTGGGGAATTCTCCGGTTTCCGCGCTACCCGCGCTCACCTGATCCCCACGGCGCCCGGAGAAAGACCACTAAACTAGTAGAATTACAGAGCTAGTTTCCCCACGATCTTCCTTGTCCCGGCCGTCGAGGTTGTGGTACCTCCCCCCCGTCCTGGGGAGGACACAACCCACTCACGGAAGGATGAGGACATGACCCGGAACTCGTTGTACTGGCTGATCGCGATGATCGCGGGCCTGGGCCTGCTGGCCCTGGGCTGCGAGGGTGGCTCTGACGACGACGACGCGGCGGACGACGACGACGCGGCGGACGACGACGTCGCGGACGACGACGACGCAGTGGACGACGACGACACGGCGGACGACGACGACGACACGTCCATGGCCCCGGAGGACTGCTACCAGGTGGAGCTGCCCGACGACGGCATCGGCACCTACACCGTCTCGGCCGGCGACAGCCACGAGCGCTGGCAGTTCGCCATGGACCCCGGCGTCACCCACATCAAGGCCACCGTCACCTGGGACGCGGGCCGCACCGAGTGGGACATGGAGATGGCCGTGGGCACGGGCGTCTGCCCGGACAACGGCACCGAGTGGGCCGCCGAGCACGACACCACCGGCGAGGTGGTCACGCACGTGTGGGCCGAGGACCTGGGCTTCAAGTCGTTCACCAACGGCGCGAGCATCTTCGCCCACATCGGCGCGCTCAACGAGGGCGAGCTCGAGATGGGCGACTCCATGGACTTCGACGTGGACGTCGAGTACTGCTCCCCCGCCGAGTGAGCCGAGCCGAGCGCTCCCCAAGCTCCCGACGTTTTCGATCTCCGATTGAATAAGCCCACCGGCTCGATCGTTTGTACACCTGTGTCCGGCCGGGGGTGCGCCGTGTGTTTCCCTTTCTGGGCAGGTCCGCCGCCGATAGAATGGCCGCGGAGTCAAGGAGGTCCGTCGTGATTCGAAACTATGCCGTGCCCGTCCTCGCCTTCGCCCTGGGTTGCCTCCTGGTGTCGCCGGCGATGGCTGCCCCCATGCCCCAGGAGGGTGGGGGAGGGGAGGGGGGACCCGCAGCGGCCCGTATCAGCTATCTGGACGGGACCGTGTACTGCTGGGGGCCCTTCGATGACGAGAAGCGCAACCTGATGATCAACGACCTGGTCCGGGAGGGCGACGAGATCTACGCCGCCCCGGGGACCTATGTCGAGGTGGAGTTCCCGGGGGCCACCTACCTGCGGCTGGACGGCGGCAGCTCGGTGGTGGTGCGGGCCTACCACGACGACCTGCGGCTGGTGCCGTCGGCGGGATCGTTCTACCTGTCCACCGGCGACTGGACCGAGGCGCAGCTGCAGTTCGGTCCCGACGGCGCCGAGGTGGCGAGCGCCTCCCTGGCCCGGGTGTCCATCAGCCCCGACCAGCACCGCAACCTCGCGGTGGTCTACGGCCTGGGGCGGGTGATCAACCACGAGGCCACCATGGAGGTGGCGGACAACCAGCAGATCAGCGCCGCCAACGACGTCTCCCCGTGGACCAGCGCCGAGTTCTACCCCCAGGAGGAGGGCGCCTTCGACATCTGGAGCCTCGAGCGCGAGGAGCACCTGCGCGGCGTGCCCCAGGAAGACTCCCCGTCCTACCCGCTGGTGGGCTACTCGGACCTGCAGGAGCACGGCAACTGGGTGGCCGTGGACGGCGTCTATTGCTGGCGGCCCCGCTACGTGGACGTGGACTGGCGCCCCTACACCGTGGGTGAGTGGACCTGGTACGCCGACTACGGCTGGGTGTGGGTCTCCGGGTACACCTGGGGCTACGTCACCTACCACCACGGACGCTGGAGCTACGACCCCTTCTACGGCTGGGTGTGGATGCCCGGGATGGTGTGGTCACCGGCCTGGGTGTCCTGGGCGGTGTTCGACGGCTACGTGGCCTGGGCTCCCATCGGGTGGTGGGGCTGGCCGGTGGTCGCCGCAGCTCACTGGCACTCGTACTGGCACTACCGATGCTGGACGTTCGCCCACTACGACTACTTCTATCACGGGGGGTACCACCACCACGGGTCGTACCACTACGGCAACTACCACCATCACCATCAGTACTCGCACAACCACCACAACTCACACCACCGGTCGTCGTCGCCGCACCACAGCGCCCACGGCAACCACGGCGGCGCGAGCGCGTCCAACTCCCGCGACGACGCCAGCTCCTCCAACGCCCGGGGCGTGGCCGGCTCCAACGACCGCGGCAACCTCGGCCAGTCCTTTGCGGGACAGAAGTCGGCGGGGGGCAACTTCCGCACCTTCGAGCAGGGTGAGTTCGAGGCCATGGACCGTGCCACGGTCAAGGACGCCAACCGGGATCTGCTGCAGGCGTCGAACATGACTGCGCAGGACCGCGCCTCGTTCGAGCGCGGCGGAGACGACCGGATGGCCGTGATGGAGCGCCAGCACACCTTCGACCGCGGCAGCCGCGGCGCCGCGGATCGCGGGACCGCCGGTGGCGGTCGTGGGCAGGAGGGCTTCTCCGGCGGCAGCGACCGCGGCAGCGGAGCCGGCAGCGGTCACTCCGCGGTCGATCGCGGCCAGGGTGGCCAGGGCCGGACCGTGGTCCGCCCCGACGGCAACGGTTCGTTCACGCCGAGCCGGCCCGCGGACCGCACTCACGCCACGGATCAGCGCTCCGTGCAGCAGCGCGCGCGCGATTCACTGTACCAGTCGGGCGCCTCCCAGAGGCAGGTGTCGCCGTCGCCGGAGCGTCGCGAGACCCCGGCCGTGCCGCAGTACAGCGGGCGCAGCGACAGCCGCCGCCAGTTCGAACCCCCGCGGGACAACAGCCAGCGGTCCTCGAGTCAGTGGTCCGGAGGCAGCAGCTCGTCGTCGAGCAACCGCCAGTCCGGTAGCCGCACCTCCAGCTCCTCGAGCTCGTCGAACCGTTCACGCCAGTCCGGCAGCACCCGGACCTCCTCCTCGAGCTCCTCGTCGAGCAGCTCCAAGAAGTCCAACAGCGGCTCCCGCTCACGCGGCTCGTCTTCCAAGAAGAAGAAGAAGTAGCCACCCCCGCCTGCCCAGGCACGCTTGCGCCCGCGCGCCCGATCCCCCAACATGGGACTTGAGGGGTCGTGTACGCGGATGGAAACGATGGATGCACAGGTGCGCTTTGGGAGCATGGCCGTCGCACTGGGCCTGCTCGACATCGAGCGGTACGGCGAGGCCATGGCGCGGCTCGGGAGGGGGGAGTCACGGACGCTGAGGGCGCTGCTCGAGGATCTGGGGTGGCTCGACGAGGACCAGCTGACCGCCGTGGACCGCGCCCTGGACGGATCGGCACCCGGCGAGATCCTGACGGGCGCCCCCTACGAGCCCATCGAGGAGCTGGGGAGCGGCGCTTTCGGCCGAATCCTCAGGGCCCGTGATCGGCGCATCGGCCGGACGGTGGCCGTCAAGGTCCTGCGTCCGCGATACCAGAACCGGCCCGACGTGGTCGGCCGGTTCCTGCTCGAGGCCCAGCTGGCCGGGCAGCTGACCCACCCCAACATCGTCCCCGTGTACGGGATGGACGCCATCCCGGGCGCGGGGATCGGCTACACGATGAAGGAGGTGGAGGGGCTCAGCCTGGACGCCATCCTGAACCAGCTGCGCAGCGGCGAGGCCGGCGCGGTGGAGAGTTATCCCTTGCCCCGCCTCGTGAGCTGTCTGCGCCAGGTCTGCCAGGCGGTGGCGTACGCCCACGCGCAGGGGGTGATCCATCGGGACATCAAACCCCACAACGTGATGATCGGCGCGTTCGGAGAGGTCCTGCTGCTGGACTGGGGCTCGGCCAAGGTCCTGGACGAGGACGAGGTGTCCTCGGACTCGATCCTCGACGAGCAGGTCCTGGGATCGTCCGCAGGGACGCTGGCCACCCAGGAGGGCAAGGTCCGCGGCACGCCGGCGTACATGGCCCCGGAGCAGGCGCGCGCCGACGCGGACGCCGTGGGACCGCTGACCGACGTGTACGCGCTGGGCGCCGTGCTGTACGAGATCCTCTGCCTGCGGCCGCCGTTCTCGGGTGACGCCATCCCCCTCGTCCTCGAAGAGGTGCAGAACACCGAGCCCCTGAGCCCGGTGGTGAGGGCCGCGCATCGTGCCGTCCCCGCCGATCTCGACGAACTCGCCATGGCCTGCCTGGCCAAGGACCCCGCCGCCCGCCCCGCGTCGGCTCGCGATCTCGTCGCCCAGCTCGACGAGTTCCTCGACGGGACGCGCCGGCAGCGGGAGGCCGAGGCCGCGCTGACCGACGCGGAGACCGCCCTCGAGCGGTTCGAGGAGCTGAGATCCCAGGCCGATCGCACGGAACGGGAGGCCCGTCAGGTGATCCGTGGCACGGCGCCGTGGGCGCCCGTGACCGAGAAGCGGGCCGGGTGGTCCCTCGAACACCAGGCCAGCGACCTGCGCCGCCAGAGCGAAGGCGCGTTCAACTTGGCCCTGGCCTGTTTCCAGCGCGCCCAGGGCGCCGATCCCGCCAACGAGGACGCGCAGGAGGGGCTGGCCGCGCTCTACTGGCAGAAGTTCGAGGAGGCCGAGGCGCGGGGCGACGAGGAGGTCACCGAGTTCTTCCGCACCCAGGTCCTGCTCTGCGACACCGGCCGGTACCGGCGGCGTCTCGGTGGCATGGCGACCCTGTCCGTGCAGACCGATCCTCCCGGTGCGGAGGCGGTCCTGTATCGCTGCGAGGAGCAGGACCAGGTGATGGTCCCGAGCCTGCCGCGGGCGCTGGGCCGGACCCCCACCCGATCGGTGCAGATCGCCCAGGGCTCCTACATCGTCCGGCTGCAGCTCGACGGGTTCGCCGAGGCGCGGCTGGCCCTGTTCAGCAACCGGCCCGGGACGCGACGCTACCGCGTGCGGTTGCGGTCGGTGGGGGAGGTGGGCGGTGACTACGTCCACGTGCCGTCGGGCCGTTTCCTGATGGGGGGCGACCCGCGCGTGCCCGAGTCCTGGCCCCGGCGCCCCGAGCTGGTGCGGGACTTCGCCATCGCCCGTCACCCCGTGACCCTGGCGCAGTACATGGCCTTCCTCCAGCACCTCGCCGGCGAGCAGGGCAAGGCGGCCCTCGCGCGGGCGCCGCGGATGGACCCCCACGGCCGGCGGCTCGTCCGCTGGGACGAAGATCGGCAGGGCCTCGTCCTCGTGGGCCGCGGCGGGCGGGATACGCGGTTCCACCGATGTCCCGTGACTTCCATCTCCTTCGACGACGCCGTGGCCTTCGCCGACTGGCGGTCCGGAGTGGAGGATCGCCTCCTGCGGCTGCCCACGGAGGAGGAGTGGGAGAAGGCGGCGCGGGGGGTGGACGGCCGACTGTACCCCTGGGGGGATCGCTTCGAGTCCACGTACTGCAACTGCCGGACGTCGCGCGAGGAGGCGGCGGGGCTGGAGCCGGTGGGTTCGTTCCCGGCGGACTCGTCCCCGTACGGGGTGGAAGACATGGCCGGCGGCGTGATGGAGTGGTGTGGCGACGGAGAGCACCCCGAGGCGCGGCGCGTGCGCGGGGGCGCCTGGAACCGGACCGGGCGGGAGTGCAGCGTCGTGGGCGGCTTCTCGCTGCCGCCGTGGATGACCGGCACGGCCATCGGCCTGCGCCTCGTGGCGCCCCTACTGGGGACCGGCCGTATCTGAGACACCACCCCGGAGCTGGAACCGGCGCCGGAACCCCTCGTTGCCTTCGGCGTGCAGGATGCCCGCGCAGCGATCCGCCTCCTCGATGACGCGCTGCTCGAACCAGCACAGCAGCCCCGAGACCTCTCCCACGGACCCGGTCGTCGCGTGGTTCACGCAGCCACACCAGTGCATGCAGCGCCCCAGCAGCGCGCAGTCGGCGCACCCGTGCAGGACCTGGTTCTTCGCGGCGACCAGGGCATCTCGCCGGACCGGATCGATCCCGGTCGTCACGTGACCGATCACCAGATCGTCGCGGTCGTCCTGGCCCACCAGCCGCTCGCAGGGGTAGAGCCTTCCCGACGGCGCCACCGTCACCTCGTCACAGCCGAAGTCGCAGCGGTCGCCGCACGCGTACCCGCCGCTGAGGTGTGTGTCGATCTTGTCGTCGAGGAGCTGCAGCGTGAACGGGTGGTCCCCGCGGTGGGCGGCCACGTACCGATCGCCCAGGGCGGTCAGGGCACCCTCGAACCGGTGGCGCGCTCCCTCGTCCCAGCTGGCCTTGTAGTCGATGTTCATCGCCACGTTGCGCACCCCCAGCTCCAGCAGGGCGTCGAAGGAGCGGGCGAGGTACTCGACGTTGCCGGGCGTCACCACGGCGACGGCGCGCGCGCCCGGCCCCTCGCGGCGCTGGAGGTGAGCCCGCAGGTTGGCCACGACCTGGTCGTAGCTCGACCGGCCGCCGGGGTGGACCCGCGCGTCGTCGTGTGCCTCGCGGCACCCGTCGATGCTGATCCCGAGGTAGATGTCGTGCTCGACGAGGAAGTCCGATGCCTCGCGGTCCAGCAGCGTACCGTTGGTGACCACCACCGCGCGCAGCCTGCGCTGGCGTCGCGTCGCTTCCCCTTGCGCGTACTGGACGACCTCCCGCATCAGCGGAAGGTGCATCAGCGGCTCGCCACCGAAGAACGTCAGCAGCGCCCGCCGCGACGGGGGACCGGACAGGGCCATGTCCACACCCTGGCGCGCCACGTCCTGGGGCATGGGCCGCTCGAACTTGCGCCCGTTGTAGCAGTAGCTGCAGCGCAGGTTGCAGGCGTGGTCGAGGAAGAGGACGACCTGCAAGTTCCGGCCTAACCTTCCATGCCGGCGATCTCTTCACCTTCGTCGTAGTGATCGATGGCCAGGTAGACGTAGGTGAAGTCGTCCAGGGGCGCGCCCTCGACGCCGCTGAACGTATCGGCGATGAGCTGCGCGATGGCCGTCTCGACGGCGGTGAGGGTCTCCCCGGGCGCGAAGGTGTAGATCCCCAGGCCCGCGAGCAGCTCGTCCACCGCGTCGGTGAGCGGGTCCGCCTGCGCCTGGACGAAGTCGAACAGCGCGGCGTCGTCGAACCCGAGGGCCACGTGGTAGTCGATGCTGCCGTAGTCGATGTAGACGGTGCGCGAGCCGACGAGGGGGAGGGTGCACTCTTCGAGCCCGCTGGTGTCGTCGTCGTCGTCGTTGGGGGGGAGGCACCCCTTGGTCACGGCGGAGATGGCCAGCGCTCCCACGGCGCTTCCGATCCCGGCGAGCACGGAACGCCTGCTCGGGCGGGGGTGACGCGTGGGGTATCGCGTGGCGTCGTAGCTGGTGCGTGGTCTTCGCTCCATCGGTCTCCTCCTCGGCCATTGTACGGGATGGGTCGTTCAAGGGGACAGGTGCAAGGCGCGGGCCAGGCAGGGGTGCACGGTGTGGTACCCTGGCGTGCCCTGAAGGAGGACGCCGATGACCCGAATCCTCTGCACGCTGGCCCTCCTCGGCCCCCTCGGTGCGGTGGGTACCCTCGACCCGGATCTGGCCTGGGACGGCGACAACCGCGCCCGGCTGGAGGAGATGATCACGACGCTGGGCTCCGCGTCGCCCGGCTACGATCCGGCGAACAGGCCCGTGGCGATCTTCGACTGGGACAACACGGTCATCAAGAACGACATCGGCGACGGCTACATCGCCTGGATGCTCCTCGAGGACAAGGTCCTCCAGCCCCCCGCGAAGGACTGGTCGAGGGTCAACCAGTGGCTGACCCCCGCGGCCCTCGAGTGGCTCGACGGCGCGTGCGGTGAACACCCGGCGGAGCAGCCCCTCCCCACCAGCACCGACGTGGACTGCGCGTCGGCGATCTTCGGCGTCTACGAGGACGAGGCGACCCCCGGCGGGGCGGCGATCTGGCTCTCCGAGGGGTACGACCACCGCTGCTTCGTCCCGGCCCTCGCCGTGCCCGCGCAGATCCAGGCGGGCTACTCCCTCGAGGAGCTCGACGCGTTCGCCGACCTGGCCGTGGAGCAGAACCTGAACGCCGAGCAGGGCAGCCGCCGCGCCGTGGGACACCACGAGATCGACGGCTGGATACGGATCTACGACGAGTCGCGCGCCCTGATCGCGGCGCTGCAGGACAACGGTTTCGACGTCTGGATCGTGTCTGCGTCGCCCGAGCCCGTGGTGCGCGCGTTCGCGCGTCGGGTGAACGTGGACGCAGCGCACGTCATCGGCATCCGTTCGGTGGCGGGCGAGGACGGCAAGCTCACCTACGACCTGCGCGGCTGCGGCTCGGTCGCCGACGGTGACAACGCGATCCTGACGTTCGTGGACGGCAAGCGTTGCTTCGTCAACCAGGTGATCTTCGGCGTCGGGGGGGAGGCCGCGATGGAGGTCCAGGCCGAGCCGGCGAAGCGGCCGACGTTCGTCGCCGGCGACGCGACCACCGACGTGAGCATGCTGCGCGACGCCACGGCCCTGCGCCTGGTGGTCAACCGGCAGCGGGCCGAGGTGATGTGCCACGCCTACCACGACGCGGACGGGCGATGGCTCGTCAACCCCATGTACATCGCGCCCCTGGGCCAGCGCGCGAAGGCCTACCCGTGCTCCACGAGCGCGTGCATGGACGCCTCCGGCGCGGGCGTGCCCTGCCTGGACGACGCGGGCGCCGTGATCCCCGATCAGGAGGATCGCGTATTCGTCGCTGCGCCGGACCCTTCCTAAGAAGCGATTGACACGCGAGTCTCGCCGCCGGGAAACTACCCGCTGCCCGAAGGTCGGGCATCTCCGGGGAGGTGAGCCTTGCTCTACGTGTACATCGCCATCGGCGTGCTGTTCCTGGCCTGGGTCCTGCTGAACCTCAAGACGTCACGCTGCGACGGGATCTACCTGCGCAAGGTCCACCCCTACCGCCGGCTGATGCAGCACATCATGATCACGCGCAACGAGTCGGTGGTGTACTTCGACGACTACGTGGTGGCGGACGAGCTGCTGGATTACCTGGCGAAGGCCAAGGAGAAGTTCGGCGCCGACATCTCCCACTGCCTCGTGGCGGCGTGCGCGGTGGGGCTCGCCGAGGCGCCGACCATGAACCAGTTCGTCATGGGCCGCCGCCTCTACCAGCGCAAGCAGCGCGAGATCGCCTTCTCGATGAAGCGCAAGGCCATGAGCAAGAAGGCCAAGATCGCCGTGGTGAAGAAGGCGATCCGCGACGGCGAGACGTTCCGGCAGTTCTGCGAGCGGGTCAACGAGGAGATCAACGTCCAGCGCTCGGACAAGAAGACCTACGCGGACAAGGAGTACAACCTGTTCACGATGGTCCCGCGGCCGGCGCTGAACTGGGCCGTGACCCTGTTCCGCTGGATGGACTACCACAACATCCTGCCCGCCTCGTTCATCAAGACCGACGGCATGTACGCCTCCATCTTCGTGGCCAACCTGGGCAGCCTGAAGATGCGCGCGGGCTTCCACCACCTGTACGAGTGGGGCAACTGCCCGCTGTTCATGATGGTGGGTCGCGTCGAGGAGAAGCCGTGGGTGGTGGACGGCGAGGTGGTGCCGCGCAAGATCCTCCACATCCGCTGGACCTACGACGAGCGCATCGACGACGGCCTCTCGGCCCGGTTCGGGCTCGACGCCGCGCGGCGCGTGCTGGAGCACCCCTTCGAGGAGCTGGGCTGTCTGGAGGAGGATGGTTCGGACGCCGCCACGCTGGACGCCCACCAGGAGCGCTGAGCCCGGCTAGCTCCCCGCCGGTTCTTCGTCCTCGACGGACTCCCCCGACCACGAGACGCCGGGCATGAGCTTGGTGGGATCGAACGCGCCGGGTTCGCCCAGCACGCTGGTGGGGTGACTCAGGGCGCGCACGAGGTACGCGTTGCCCTCGCTGCCCTTGCCCGCGCGTCCCCACGACGAGATGGGCAGCCGGCCCGACGCGGCCACGGTCGCGCGATTCCAGTTGAGGGTGCCCACGTGCAGGCGCCGCTGGGCCTGTTCGAAGCTCTGCTGGGACTGGGTGAACACGGCTGCGCAGAGCCCGTAGGTGGCGCGGTCGGCGGCGGCCCAGGCCTCCTCCCGGTCCGCCCGCATCTCCATGGCCAGCACAGGTCCCGGCACCTCCTCGGCGCCCGATCCGTTCTGACCGTGGGTGCCGTTCTCCAGCACGGTGGGGGTGAGGTAGTGCCCCGGCAGGGTGCCGTCGGGGATGATCCCGCGGTGCGGCACGTGGCTGCCCCCGGCCTCCATCTGCCCCACGCGGGTCAGCACCTCGCTGCGGAAGTCGTCCGACAGCACCGGCCCCATGAACACGTCCTGGTCGAAGCCGAAGCCCACCTTCAGCTGGGCGGTCAGGTCCAGGGCCTTGCGGCGGAAGACCTCGTACACCGGCTCCTCCACCACCACGCGGGCCGTGGAGTTGAACCGCTGTCCTCCCGTGAGGAACGCACCCGTGACCACCTCGTACACCGCGCGATCGATGTCCGCGTCGGCGAGGACCACGGCCGTGCCCTTCCCCCCCGTTTGCGTGATGATCCGCTTGCGCACGTGGGGTTCGTTGCCCCGCACGATGGTGCGGGCCGCGCGGACGTGGCCGGCGTACACCAGCGCGTCCACATGGGGGTGCGTGGCGAGCTTCCACCCGACGGGTTCGCCGGGCCCCTGCACCATCTGGAACACGCCCCGAGGCAGGCCGCTGCGGTCGATCACCTCGGCGAGGAGCTGCCCGGTGGCGGGCGTCCGCGAGGAGGGGTTGAACACCACGGTGTTGCCGGCCACCAGCGCCGACAGGATGTACCCCATGGGGACGAACACGGGCAGCGGCGCCGGCGCGATGGCCGCCACGACCCCGAGCGGCCAGCGGCGACTGACGCCGTGGATGGTGCTGATGGTCTGGGGCTCCATCAGCGGGGGCCCGTCGCGCAGCAGGATGTCGCACTGCCGGACCGTGGCCAGCACCTCCATGCGGGCTTCCCACACGGGCTTGCCCACCTCGGAGGTGACCACGGCGGCGAGCTGGTTGGTGATCTGGTGGAGCTGGTCGGCGATGGCGCGCAGCCGCTCGACCCGCTCGTCGATGGCCATGTCCCGCCACTCGGGCAGGGCGCCGCGGCAGTAGTCGATGGCCGCGTCCACGTTGGGCGCCGAGTAGGTGTACGAACCCACCACGTGGTCGAGGTCGCCGGGGTTGCGGGATTCCACGATGCCGTCCACCCGGGCCGCGCGGAAGAAGCTACCCCCGAGGTAGTCCCCCCGTGCCGGTAGAACCGGTCTGCGGTCCTGAATTGTGGAACGTGCCGCCTGCGGCATGGAAACTC
>CAYRNR010000169.1:0-15780 GCA_964425605.1 uncultured Rickettsiales bacterium
TGGTCTGCTCGGTGCGGCTGAAGACCCGGAGGTTCTCGACGATCTGGCCGGTGCGTTCGGCGCCGTTGCAGACCAGCTCGAGGGCGGAGTCCATGTCACCCAGAACGGTGTCGAACGACATCTGTTTCTTGTACAGGCGGATCTTGCGCATCCGCTCCGCCATCCCGTCGCCGTCCAGGTTCTCGGCGCTCTCGTAGAGGCGCAGCACGTTCTCGATCTTGGAGGTGACCTGTCTCAGGGGCCGCACGGAGTTGATCAGGAAGTTGACCGGGTTGTTGATCTCGTGGGCGATCCCCGCCACGAGCTGCCCCAGGGTCGCCATGCGCTCGTGCTGGACCAGCTGGCTCTGGGCCGCCTTGAGCTGCATGTACGAGTGCTCGGCCTCCTCGTACAGCTTGTTGAGCTCGTCGTTGCGCTGGGCGATCTCCGTGGTCCGCTCCTGGACGCGCTTCTCGAGGTTGCGGCTGTGCTCGCGCAGCTGGTCACGCGTGCGCCGCAGCTGCTCGGTCATGTCGTCGAAGGCCTGGGCCAGCTCCCCGAGCTCGTCGTCGCTCTGGTGGCTCACCCGGTGGTCGAGGTTGCCCGTGGAGACGACGCGGATGTCGCGGATGATGCGGTCCACCGGCCGCCGGAAGCGGGTGGTCAGCGTGTAGAAGACCACCGCCATCAGGCACGCGCAGGCCGCGACGATGCTGAGCATGAACCACTTGCCCAGGTCGGCCAGGCGACGGTCGGTGGTCTTCTGCGCCTCCACGAACGCCATGGAGATCTGGTCCTCGCTCTGGCGTTCGAGCTGCGCGACCGTGGAGTTGGGGTACGACAGGACGAGGTTCCACTCGACGGTGGGGATGGACGAGCACGCGACGTACCGCTTGCCGTCCGGGAGGTTGATCAGCTCCACACCGTCGCGCATGGCAGCCAGGTTGTTGAGGACATCGGCGGCCTCGGGCCCGAACATGTCCTCGAAGTGTGGGGGCTCGAAGTTCTCGCGCCAATCTCCGGACGCGACCTGGTACGAGTGCTGGTGGACGATCCTGCCGTCCCGATCCACCAGGAACGCCTCGAGGTCCTCGTCACCGGCCAGCGAATCCAGCCACTCCTGGAGCACCGCCAGCGAGACGTCCACGCCCACCACGCCGAGCACGTTCTGGCCCCGTCCGCGGAACGCCTTGGAGCAGGTCATGGTCAGCTTGCCGCTGCTCACGTCCATGTACGGCGGCTGCCAGACCGCCCGACTGCCCCCGTAGGCCACCGCGTCCTCGTACCAGGCTCGCGCCACGGGATCGAAGTCCCCCTTGTCCGCGAAGGTGCCGTTGCCCGGCGCGAGGATGAGCGCGTGGGAGGGGAAGGCCGCGTAGGCCTTGACCAAGTGCGGGCGATTCCGGCACAGGCCCACCATGGGATCGCGCAACAGGGCGTATCGAGCGACGTCCGCCTCCACCCTGGAGCGGCTCGCGTGGTCGGGGGCGTGCCAGACCGGGTACGCCCAGGAGACCTCGAAGCCGCGCGCCTCGTCCATGGCCAGATCCCGCGGCCGCTGCCCGCCGCCGACGAAGGCCCGCGACGGCAGGGCCTGGACGGTCCCGGAGTACCCGGAGTGGGAGTACAGGCCGGCGAAGTCCGCCAGCAGGTCCACCGCGGCGGCCACCTCGCTGAAGAGCAGATCGAGGGTCTCGGACTGCAATCGGGCCTGGGTGACGTAGGCCCGCCGGCTCTGCTCCACCAGCACCTCGCTGGAACGCTGGGCGATCTCCTCGCTCAGCACCTGGGTGTCCGCCGCGAAGTTCCGGCTCATGCGCGCGTTGTAGCTGTCGGTGAAAATCAGCAGGGTCAACAGCAACAACGCGAGCACGCCCAGCAGGAGCAACAACACCCGCGAGGAGAGGGACATGTACCGGCGTGCACGGGGCCCACGTCCCTGCAAACCCACCTCGGGCTCGCGGGTCGGGGGGGTGGGTTCTCGTAGAGGCATGTGTGGGCTAGAATTCGCTGGAAATGACGTCGGGGATTGTATAACCTTCCTCGACTTCGCCGCAAGTGTGCGAAATCGCTGGCTTCGAGGCCAGCGATTCGGAGGAACGAAAGATGCGGATCGGACTTCCCTTGCTCGCCTTCGTCCTTTTCACCGCCGCCATCGTCGGCTGTAGTGCCCCTTGTGATCGCATGTGCGACGCCCAGGCCGACTACATCGCCGCTTGCGTGGACTACACGACCGAGGCCATCGGCAAGGGCCTGACGCCCCCCGCCGGCTGGGACATCTACGAGACCCCCACCGACTGGTGGACCGAGGCCTACGGTGTCTCCGGCGCCGAGGACTTCGCGGCGGCCTGCAAGGAGGACGCCGAGGCCGTGCTGGCGGGCCTCGAGGGCGAGGACCGGAGCCTGACGGAGCAGGAGTGCGAGGACGAGGCCCTGGTGCTGGAGTCCTACGTGGACGACCTCGAGGTTCCCGACTGCCACGCCGCGCCCTGATCTCGCCCCCTCGAACCCCGGACCTCCCGAATCGCTCGACCCGACGGCCGGGGAGCAGGGAAGATCATGACTCCCCCCGCGCCGCCACGTAGAGCGACCCTCACGGCGACGGGTCGGTTCTTCCCGTCCCGGTGCCTCGAAAACCGGCACTTCTACGAGACCCTCGGGCTGGACACGAGCGAGGAATGGATACGCACGCGTACCGGCATCCGGGAACGGCGCGTCGTGGACCCAAAGGCCGGTGAGACCACCGCCACCATGGCCACCGAGGCCGCCCGGGCGTGCCTCGCGCGGCGGGGCATGGACGCCGCCGAGCTGGACTGCATCCTGCTCGCCACGGTGACCCCCGACCTGGGGTACCCGGCCACGGCCAACCTGGTCCAGGAGGCCCTCGGAGCCACCAACGCCTGGGTCTACGACGTGCAGGCCGCCTGTTCGGGGTTCCTGTACAGCCTGACCACCGCGGCGATGATGGTGGAGTCGGGGCGCTGTGAGCGCGTGCTCGTGATCGGCGCGGACTGCATGAGCCGCATCCTCGACTACACCGACCGCGCCACCTGTACCCTGTTCGGCGACGGCGCCGGCGCGGTCCTGGTCGAGGCGGTGCCGGACGGGTTGGACGGCGGCTTCCTGGACTGGCAGATGGCTGCGGACGGCAGCGGTGTCCCGCACCTCTACCGGACGGGCGGCGGGATCCAGCACGAGTACCCGGACGCCGCGTCGCTGGTCAAGCACGAGCGCGTCTACCAGGAGGGCAACATCGTCTTCCGCCACGCGGTCACCCGCATCGTCCAGGTGGTCCGCACCCTGCTCGAGCGCAACCGGCTGCCCGCCGACCAGGTGGACCTGTTCGTGCCCCACCAGGCCAACATCCGCATCATCGAGGCCGCTCGCGCCAAGGTGGAGGTGCCCTCGGAGCGCGTGGTGATCACCATCGATCGCCACGCCAACACCACGTCGGCCACCATCCCTTCGGCCCTGGACGTGGCCATCGAGGACGGCCGGGTCCGCCAGGGGGACCGCATCCTGCTGTGCGCGTTCGGCGGGGGGTTCACCTGGGGTGCGTCCCTGCTGCAGTGGTCCCTGCCCATGGGCGAGAAGTGAAGCCGTTCGAGCTCGTCACGGATCTGGTGCCCAAGGGGGATCAGCCCCGGGCCATCGAGGAGCTCGTGGACGGGCTGGAGCGGGGCGCGCGCGAGCAGGTGCTGCTCGGCGCCACGGGCACGGGCAAGACCTTCACCATGGCCCAGGTGGTGGCCACGGTGAACCGCCCCACCCTGGTGCTGGCCCACAACAAGATCCTCGCGGCGCAGCTCTACGGCGAGTTCAAGGAGCTCTTCCCGAACAACGCCGTGGAGTACTTCGTCAGCTACTACGACTACTACCAGCCCGAGGCCTACGTCCCCTCCACGGACACGTACATCGAGAAGGACTCGCAGATCAACGACCGCATCGACCGGCTCAGGTTGGCCGCCACCCGGTCGCTGCTGTCGCGGCGGGACGTGCTGATCGTGTCGTCGGTGTCGTGCATCTTCGGCCTGGGCTCCGCCGAGGCCTACCACGGCATGATCGTCATGCTGGAACCGGACATGGAGGTGGATCGGGACTCGGTGCTGCGCAAGCTCGTGGACATCCAGTACGAGCGGCACGACATGGACTTCCACCGGGGCACGTTCCGGGTGCGCGGCGACGTGATCGAGGTCTTCCCGGCCTACGAGGACGCCCAGGCCATCCGCGTGGAGTTCTGGGGCGACACTGTCGAGCGCATCACCGCCATCGATCCCCTGCGCGGCACCAAGATCGAGGACCTCGGACGCGTCACCATCTTCCCCGCCACCCACTACGTGACCCCCGAAGAGGAGCTGGCCCGCGCCATCGACGCCATCCGCACGGAGCTGCAGCCGCGGCTGCGCTGGTTCCAGGACCACGGACGGCTGCTGGAGGCCCAGCGGCTCGAGCAGCGCACCCTGTACGACCTCGAGGCCCTGGAGGAGTTCGGCCACTGCCACGGCATCGAGAACTACTCGCGCCACCTCACCAACCGGATCGAGGGCGAGGCGCCCCCCACCCTGCTCGAGTACTTCCCCGACGACTTCCTGCTGTTCATCGACGAGAGCCACGTCACCGTGCCCCAGGTGGGGGCCATGTACCGCGGCGACCGCAACCGCAAGCTCACCCTGGTCGATCACGGCTTCCGCCTGCCGTCGGCCCTGGACAACCGGCCGCTGACCTTCGAGGAGTTCTCCGAGCACCTCAACCAGGTGGTCTACGTCTCCGCCACACCGGGCGACTTCGAGCTGGACCGCACCCAGGGTGCCTACACCGAGCAGGTGATCCGGCCCACAGGTCTGGTGGATCCCCAGTTCGAGGTACGCCCCGCCACCGACCAGGTGGACGACCTGCTGGCCGAGATCCGCACCCGTGCCGAGGCCGGCGAGCGCGTCCTCGTGACCACCCTGACCAAGCGGATGGCCGAGGACCTGACCGAGTACTACGCCGACCTGGGCGTCCGGGTCCGCTACATGCACGCCGACGTGGACACCATCGAGCGGATCGAGATCATCCGGGACCTGCGCAAGGGCGAGTTCGACGTGCTGGTGGGCATCAACCTGCTGCGCGAGGGGCTCGACCTCCCCGAGGTCTCCCTCGTGGCGATCCTCGACGCGGACAAGGAGGGCTTCCTGCGCTCCACCCGTTCGTTGATCCAGACCTTCGGCCGCGCCGCCCGCAACGTCAACGGCCGCGTCCTGCTGTACGCGGACACGGTCACCAGGTCCATGGCCGCGGCCATGGAGGAGACCGATCGGCGCCGCGCCAAGCAGCTCGCCTACAACACCGAGCACGGCATCACCCCGGAGACCATCCGCAAGGACATCCAGGACATCATGTCCAGCGTCTACGAGGCCGACTACGTCACCGTGCCCATCCCCGACGAGGAGGAGGCCCTCGCCAAGGTGGCGGCCGAGGACGTCCCGCGCGTGCTCGAAGAGCTGCGTCAGAAGATGATGGCGCTGGCCCAGGACCTCAAGTACGAGGAGGCCGCCGAGGTCCGCGACCGCCTCATGGAGCTCGAGCGGCGCCACCTCGGCCTCGATCCCTCGGGGCCCAAGAGCGGCACCATCCGTCGCGGCTCCACCCCCCGGTTCCGCCGCGGCGGCTCGCGCAATCCCCGCCGGCGAAAGTAGGGAGAAGAAGACCTCACGCAACGACGCAACGAGGCAACGGCGCAACGTGGATCTCTGGTCGAAGGCAGCTCTCCGCGTGGAGGTGCCCGACACCTGCCCTCCCCAACCCTTCTTCCCCTTGCCCCCTTCGTTGCGACGTCGCGTCGTCGCGTCGTTGCGTGCTTCTTCCAAACACCGCCCCTCCCCCTGGTAACATCCATTCGACGGGAGGAAACATGCGCACTTTCGGTTTGGCCCTGGTGGGCTCACTCGCCCTGATTCTGGGCAGCTGCAACGAAAACTGGGACGACGACACCGATCCGCCCGCAGGTGACGACGACGTCGCCTCGGACGACGACGCCAGTGACGACGACGTCGCCGACGACGACGCCGCCCCGGTCGAGGTCTGCGACGGGCTCGACAACGACGGCGACGGGACCGCCGACGAGGACTTCGAGTGTGTCCTGGGGGCGGTGGAGCCGTGCGACGGCGGCGTGTGCGAGGACGCCCAGGTCTGCTCGGAGGGGTGCACGTGGTCCGAGTGCGCGCCCCACTGCGCGAAGGACCAGACGTGCTGCCCCACCGGCTGCGTCGACCTCACCTCCGACGTGGACAACTGCGGCGCCTGCGAGCGGGCCTGCACCGAGGAGCTGTGGGGCAACCCGCCCCAGTGCTTCGGCGGCGGGTGCTGCCTCAAGGGCTGCCGCAACGGCAGCGAGGTGTGTGACGACGAGCGGTTCACCGTGCCGTCGCCCTACGTGCGGATGTTCCTGGTCTGCTACAACGACAACGGCGGCGTCGCCTACCTCGCCCCCAACACCGGGCTGCCGTGCGACGACGGCGTGCAGCGGTGCCGCGGCTGGGAAGAGAACGGCATGGATGCCTGGGACCACCTCAAGTACATCACCCAGATGGACTGCACCACGGCGGGGGAGTACCGCGAGGTGGACCTGTCGGCGTACGAGGGGGAGGGCCTGTACATCGGCGTGCACGACCAGCCCGAGGGGGGCGGGGACATGACGGCGGTGTGCGTGGCCGAGGGGGTCTAGATCCTGTATTCCTCGAGATCGTCGAAGTAGTCGAGCAGATCGTCCGTCTCGGGCATCAAGTCCACTTCCCGAATGGCCGGCAGGTCAACATCCCAGAATGAGTCCACTCGAAGGACGAACTTCGCGACGAGACGCCGAGCCCAGTTGAGCGAGGCGTATTTCCTCATCTCCCACGGAAACTGACCGACCAGGTACCCCTCTTGGCGATGAGCTCGCTTCGCCGCTGGAGGGCAGACGGACTGGAGACGGACCAGGACGACACCCTCGTCGGGGCGATACGAAAGCGCGCCCGCTACGTCGGGCATGCCCAGGACATACAGGTACACGTCTCCCGCTTCTTTCCCCAGTGTGGCGAACGAGGAGGCCACGTGAAGGGACTGGGAGATGTCGAGCAGGGGCGTGTCGCAGACCTGGTAGTGCTGGAGCAGCGCCCAGCTGGGCTCGGAGAACTTCCGTAGGCGCGTGCGGTCCCAGCGCGAGCTGCCCGGAAAGGACCTGTGCAGCGCCTGGGTGTACCAATCGAGCTTCTCCAGCCGCCGCAGCCGCTCGGCTCTGGGAAGGCTGCGCCCTCGACTGCGGTAGAGAGAAGCGTAGATGGACGAGACACCGGTTCTGCCGTCGCGCGTTCGAATACGGTAGTCCGTTCCTTGTCCTCGGAAGAACAGCCGATATCGGGAGTTGAGATACCCGATGGCGGCGACGCGATCGACCAGATCGAAGTAGCTGGACACCTCGTACCCCGCGCTCCTGGCCACTTCATCCACTTCCGCGAGCACGGGCCTGTCCCCCTGGTCCGGTAGATAGGTCCAGATCTTCCGTCCGATCTTCTCCATGGGATTACCTCTCGCCGAAGGTTGCCATCGTCCCGGCGCCCCTACAAGATCCCCCCCGACCATCGGAGCTCGTCATGCACATCGCCTCGTTGCTCGGCCGCGCCGAGCGCCTGTGGCCCGACCGGGAGGCCGTGGTCTGCGGGGACCACC
The DNA here is from genome assembly GCA_964425605.1 of uncultured Rickettsiales bacterium. Taxonomy (GTDB): domain Bacteria; phylum Myxococcota_A; class UBA796; order UBA9615; family CAYRNR01; genus CAYRNR01. Next base: position 7,669 of record CAYRNR010000169.1, read on the forward strand.
GGATCACCTACGCCGGCCTCGCCCGGCGGGTGCGCGCCCTGGCCGGGGCCCTGGTCCGCGCGGGTATCGCCCCGGGGGACCGCGTCGCCATCGTGCACCCCAACTGCCACGTGTTCATGGAGGCCTACTTCGCCGCGGCGCGGATCGGGGCGATCCTGACACCGCTGAACACCCGCCTGGCCGGCCGGGAGATCGCGTCGATCCTCGACGACTCCGGGGCCTGTCTGCTGCTGGCCGCCGGCGACCTCCGCGCTCAGGTCCTCGACGCCGTCGACCGCGGTGTCCCCGCCCTGCAGCGCATCGTCTGGACCCGCACCGACGAGCTGCCCGGCGCGGCCGTACCTTCGCAAACCTACGACGGCTTCGTGTCAGGGGCTGACGTCGATCTCCCGCCGCTGCCCCCCGGGGGCGACGCCGTGGCTCACCTCTACTACACCAGCGGCACCACGGGCCGCGCCAAGGGCGTCATGCTGACCCACACCAACGTGGTCAGCCACGCCTGGGGCACCATCGCCGAGCTGCAGCTGAGCGACGCGGACACCTGGGCCCACGTCGCGCCGATGTTCCACCTCGCCGACGCCTGGGCCACCTTCGCCATCACCGCGGTGGGCGGACGACACGTGATCGTGCCGCGCTTCGATCCCGCGGTGGTCCTGGACACCTTCCGCGAGGACCGGGTCACCCTGACCAACCTCGTCCCGACCATGCTCAACGAGCTCGTGCACGCCCCTGGCGCGGGGGAGGTCCCGTACCCCAGCCTGCGCATGATCCTCTCCGGCGGCGCCCCCATCGCGCCGCAGCTCGTGCGCCGCATCATGGAGACGTTCGGCTGCGAGTACGTGCAGACCTACGGCATGACCGAGACCAGCCCCTACCTGACGCTGAGCCTGCTCAAGGACCACCTCAAGGGGCTGCCCCCCGACCGCCGCTTCGAGTACCAGTCGCGCACCGGCCGCGAGTTCATCACCGTGGACCTGCGCGTGGTGGACGACGAGGGCGTGGACATCCCCCGCGACGACCGGACCGTGGGCGAGATCTGGGTCCGCGGCGACTCGGTCACCCCCGGGTACTGGAACCGCCCCGAGGAGACGGCCGAGGCGTTCCGCGACGGCTGGCTGCGCACCGGCGACCTCGCCGTCATCGACGCCGAGGGGTACGTCAACATCGTCGACCGGCGCAAGGACATGATCGTGACCGGCGGCGAGAACGTGTACTCCACCGAGGTCGAGTACGTCCTCGTCGAGCACCCCGCCGTGCTCGAATGCGCGGTGATCGGCGTCCCCGACGAACGTTGGGGCGAGGCCGTCCACGCCGTGGTGGCCCTCCACCGCGGCCACCGCGCCACCAGCGACGACCTGATCTCCTTCTGCAAGGAGCGCCTGGCGGGATACAAGGCCCCCAAGGCCGTGGAGTTCGTCGCCGGGCTGCCCCGGACCGGATCGGGCAAGATCTACAAGAAGGGCCTCAAGGAGCGCATGACCACCCCACCGCTGATGGTGAACCACGTCGACTGGGAGAACTGGACCCCCCAGATCCCCGCAACCCTGATGTTCATCGTCCGCGACGGCGAGGTCCTGCTCATCCGCAAGAAGCGCGGCATCGGCGCGGGCAAGATCAACGGCCCTGGCGGCAAGCTCGATCCCGGCGAGACCCTGCTCGAGTGCGCCGTGCGCGAGACCGAGGAGGAGCTGGGGGTGCGGGCCATCGGCGCGCGCGAGATGGGGCGGCTGTGGTTCCAGTTCGTCGACGGCCTGACCATCCACTGCACCGTGTTCCGCGCAGACGACTGCGAGGGCGAGGCCCAGGAGACCGACGAGGCCATCCCCCTGTGGACCGCGGTGGACGCCCTGCCCTTCGACGAGATGTGGGACGACGACCGGATCTGGCTGCCCCGGTTGCTCGGCGGCCAGACGTTCCGCATGTGGGCCACCTTCGACGGCGACCGGATGCTGGACCACCGGATGGAGCTGGAGGACTAGGGATCCCAGGTGAACGTGGTGACCAGCTCCCCGGAGCCGAGGCCACCGGCGCTGGCGTCCTCGGGCGAGAACGTCCCGTCGTGGGTCGTCACGTCCTCCCCGCCGGTGACCACGGTCACCCGCCACCGGATCCCCTGGCCGTCGCACGACGCCCAGAGATCGGCCCGCACGGTGTACTCGCCCGCAGGCGCGCCCCCCTCGGGCCAGTAGATGTTCTCGTTGTTGACGCCGTCGATGTAGCACGCGGCGTTGCTGTCCAGGTCGAGCCGGCCGCCGGTCGGGCTCGAGGGCTGGCCGTAGAAGATCTCGAACCCGGTGGGGTCGACCACGTGCAGGTCCACGTCGTTGGCGGTGTCCCAGTTGATGTTGACCTGGACGTCGCCGGTGAGCACCTCGGTGATCTGGATCGGGATGGCGATGGTCGCGCCCACGATGGGGTGCCCCACCTCGTCGAAGCCGTCGGCGAAGCCGACCCACAGGTCGAAGTCGTGGCTCACCGTCTGCAGGATCTCCACGTCCGTGGGGTACGGATAGACGCCGTTGTCGACGGGGACGCGGTAGAAGCCGTCGTCGAGCACCCCCAGGATCAGGGTCTTGCCCGTCACGGGCGCGCCCTCCCAGTCCAGTTCGAACGCCACGGTCGAGCCGTTGACCAGCGACGTGTTCCCCTCGTACCCGAGCACGTCCACCTCACCGATGGTCGGCTCGGGGAAGTCGCACATCCAGAACTCGCCGTCCTCCACCTCGAAGAAGTTGCTGCGGCCCGCGCGCTCGCACAGGTCCTCACCGCCGTCCCAGAAACCGTCGCCGGTGGGATCGTCCGGAGAGCAACCCAGGGTCGTCAGGAGACCCGCCAGGAACAGGATCGATCGCATGCTCTACTCCCACAGTCATTCTAAGGGGGCTGTCTACTCGATGTCGTGAGCTACGAATGCGTGACGAGTCCATTCCACGCTCCCCCGAAGAGGCGTATGGTGCTCGCGGATGAATACGCCCTCGCTCCGATCCCTCCTGATGCTCCTGACGGCCGCAGCCCTGTGCTTTGCCGGTTGCGACGGAGACACCGCGCCCCCCGGTGACGACGACACCTCGCCGACGGACGACGACGACAGCCAGGGCGACGACGACGACGCGGACGGGATCGTGTGGGACGTGGACGTCCAGGTGAGCGAGACGATCCCCACCGTGGCGCGGGTGTCGTGGACCGTGTCGGTGGAGGACGCCGAGGAGCCCTCGGTGGAGGTGGGGATCGGCGATCTGGACCGCCGCGTCACCGGTCGGGTGGACGGCGACGGGTTCCGCGCGACGATCCTGGGGCTGAAGGCGGCGACGGAGTACGACCTGCGCCCCTCGGTGGTGGTGGGCGACGAGACGCTGCTGGGTCCCACCTCGACGGTGGAGACCGGGCCGGTGCCGCCGTGGATGCCGAGGGTGACCCTCACGGGGACCGATCCCGGGGCTGCGTTCGACGGCTACCTGGTCGGAGCGTTGACCGCGCCCGCGCCCACGGCGGTGATCCTGGACCGGGACGGGGACTGGGTGTGGTGGTGGGCCGGCGACGACGAGCTGGGGCGCGTGGCGGCCAACGCGCTGCTGTCGGTGGACGGGGAGACCCTGCTGTTCCTGGCGTTCACCCCCGATCCCCTGGACGACGAGATCGGGCCCCAGCGCATCCAGCTGGACGGGAGCGGCGCCAGCGACGTCGGCGTTGCCGGGGAGTGCCACCACGACCTCGCCGAGCTGCCGGACGGCACCCTCGCCCTGCTCCAGCACGACGTCCGCCTCGTGGACGACGAGGAGGTCCAGGGCCACAAGCTCGTGGAGCTGTCCCCCGGCGGCGTCCAGACCGAGGTCTGGAACATGTGGGACGAGCCGGCCTACCGACCGGAGGACCCCTCCACCATGGACGGCACCTGGGGCCACGCCAACGCCCTGGCCCACGATCCCGCCACCGACACCTACTTCGTCTCCCTGCGCAACTTCGGCACCCTCGAGCAGCTCGATCGCGCCACGGGCGAGATCCTCCTGTCCATCGGCGGGGACCGCAGCGACTTCGCCACCGAGGGTGGCAGCACGTCGCTGTACTCGGGGCAGCACGGATTCCAGGTGCTCGACGACGGCGTGCTGGTGTTCGAGAACTGGGCAGACGGCGGCCTGTACTCCGAGGTGCTGGAGTACGCGCTGGATCCCGGCGAGGGGGTGGCCGAGCTGCGCTGGAGCCACGTCACGGATCCGCCGTTGATGTGCCCCACCTACGGCGACGCGATGGTGCTGCCAGGCGGCGATCGGCTCGTGGTGTGGTCCACCTCGGGACAGATCGACCAGGTCGCACCGGACGGCGAGGTGATCTGGCAGGTCAACCTGGAGCTCGGTTCGGCATTCGGCTACCTGAGCTGGGTGCCCGAACTCCCCTCACCGTGATAGGGTCCGCGGCCGTGGAACGACTCCCCAGGCTCCTGCGCGACCTCGTCGCGGGCTACGACAAGCGCAGCATCGGCGCCCTGGCCGCGGTCGGCGCGGTCTACGGTGTGGTGTGGCTGTTCAACCCGTGGCTGATCGACGTCCACGCCGAGCCCGACTTCCTGCTGAGCTTCATCTGGGTGCTGATGACCGGGGCGCTGCTGTGGCGACCGAACCCCCGCCGGGACGTCAAGCTCGCCGTGGTGGGGCTGTTCGGCGGGCTCGTGATCGAGGGGTGGGGCACCAACACCCAGCTCTGGATCTACTTCACCGCCGAGCGCCCGCCCCTGTGGATCCTGCCGGCCTGGCCCGTGGCTGCCCTGTGCATCGATCGGCTCCACCGCGGCACCGACCGGCTGCTGCCGTGGCTGCGCCGGATGGGGCCCGCCTACTGGATCGTGCTGCCCCTGTTCGTGTTGCTGTTCACCCGCCTGATGCGGCCCGCCATCACCCACCCGTGGTCCATCGGGGTGCTGGTGCTGATGGCCGTGGTGGTGCTGGTCCGCCCCCGCCCCGGCCGCGACCTGGTGCTCTTCGTCACCGGCGCCACCCTGGGGATCTTCCTGGAGTACTGGGGCACCTCACGCCACTGCTGGACCTACTGGAACCAGCAGGTCCCGCCCGTCGAGGCGGTCCTCGCCCACGGGTTCGCGTCCGTGGCCTTCGCCCGGGGGGTTCAGCTGCTGCAGTGGTGTGTGGATCGAGTGAAGAGGCCTAGCGGCGCCGCCGCCAGGCCAGCGCGGGGATGAGCAGGGCGGCCGCGAGCCACGGCGCGCGCGCGTCCGAGCCCACGGCGCACACGACCGAACCGCCCCACGCCCCCATGGACTGATCGCGGAACGGGTTGGAGGAGCCCGCGCCGTCGACGTCCAGATCACCCTCCGGGATCTCGTCGTCGTCGTCGTCGTCGCCGGACCCGCCCAGATCGGGGGGTTCGGCGTACTCCACGTCGGGCCACTCCTCGTCCAGCGCGGCCTGGATGTCCGAGTCCGAGGGTTGGCTCAGCGTACGGATCGTCATGTCCCGGCCGACGAGGACGTGGTGGGGGATGTAGTCGCCGATGCCGATGGCGTTGGACCCGGCGTAGTCCGTGTCATCCAGGATGGGGAACGGGAACCCGTAGTTCGAGGACCACTTGTCCACGCCATCCTGGCCGTCGATCATCAACGCCACGATGAGGAACCCCTGGTCGCTGTAGCTGTCGTACTCTGCCTGCGCCGTACCGGCGTAGGAAACGCAGGCGCCTCACCAGTCCGCCGCGGCGAACACGTGCATGACGTTGCCGTAGAAGGTGTACGCCTGCACCTCCTGGCCGTAGGCGTCGACCAGCGTGAAGTCCGACATCACGTCGCCGACCGCCGTGCCCTCGCCCGCGAGATCTTCGGGGAACGGGAAGTGGCCGTAGCCCCCCTCGTACGCGTAGTCGAACTCGTTCATCGGATCGGAGAACTCGGACCACTCGTCGCCGTCGAGGTACCCGTCGCCGTCGGAGTCGTCGGCCTCGGGATCCGTGCCCACCTCCTCCTCGAAGGAGTCGGCGAGCCCGTCACCGTCCGTGTCCGGCAGCGAGCCGGCCGCGTCGTCGTCGTCGCCGCCCCCGCCGCCGCCGCCGCCCCCGCTGCCCTCCTCGCACCCGAGCACCCACAGGCCGCTCGCGCCGATCAGCAGCGCCACGCTCAATCGCCTCGCCAGGACGTCCATCATCGTCCACTCCTCACCGGGCCACGTCGGTCGCGCGCACTCCCGCGCGATCTCTGATACCTCGTGTTCATCATAGCGGCCGGGGCGAGGCTCCGTCGACGATTCATCGCAAAGTCCACCGAAGCCGTGGTCAAAGCCCCTCGACCAGCGTCTTGTAGCGATCCAGGTGGGCCTGCATGTACGCCGCGTCCCCCTGCAGCTCGATGGCCCGGGTGGGGCAGATCCAGTGGCAGTACAGGCACCCCAGGCACCCCTGGCCCCGCTCGGTGGTGCCGATGTCCTCCCACGGGACGGCGTCGGGGCAGACCTCTGCGCATCGCCCGCACTCGGTGCAGGGGTCGTCCCGCCGGACGAAGCCGGTGACGGCGTCGTCGGCCCGCACGTACCGGTCCTGGATCACGCCCAGGGAATACGCGGTGCGGCTCACCACGGGGTGGTCGACCACGGGGCGGATGGCCAGCTTGAGGGGTCGCAGCAGCCGGTGCTCGCTCAGCGGCGCGAGCATGCTGCGCGGCGGCGCGGGCTGGATGGGGCGGCGCACCGGGATGCGCTGGGAGACGCGGTCGGGGAGGTCGGGGGGGAAACGGCCTGCGTCACGGGCGTGGACCAGATAGCACAGGGAATGCCAGGGGAAACCGGCGAGGCGCGCCGTGGCCAGGTCCAGCAGCCAGGGGTTGGTGGCCGCCACCAGGGTCTCCATGCGGAACGGCAAGCCGTCCCCGGGGCCGTTGCCCTCCATGCCCACGAGCGCGTCGAGCAGGATCAGGTGGGGGTGGATGGCCGCGGCCAGGGTCGGCAGGTTGCGCAGCAGATCCACGTGGACGTCGCGCTTGCGCTGCGCAACCACGGCGCCCATCCACAGCTTGGTGGCCATGCTCAGGCCGGCCTCCGCGTGGGTCTTGAGCTTGGGCACGGCCACGAGGAACGGGGCATCCAGGATCTCGCGGGCCACCGACGTCGTGCCGGTCTCCAGCGCCACGTCGCGCCCCTCGGTCCGGTTCAGATCCAGCGTGCGCGCGCCGAAGCGCCGCGCCAGCCGGTCCACCCGCAGCCGCCCGAACGTGTCGATCTCGCGGCGCTCCATGCCCACGTTGCTGCCGTCGGCGACGGTGATGTCGGCGTGGCCCCGGTCCCGGAGCACCTCGAGCAGGGCCTGCAACACCCGCAGGTCGGAGCAGTTCCCCACCAGGGCCGGCAGATCGTTGTTGAGGTTGGGCTTGATCACGACCGCGGTACCGGGGCGCGGCAGCTGCGGGTCCAGCTGCTCGAAGGCCGCCTCGACCACGGCGCGGACCTCGGCCGCGGTCCAGGCGTGCCCTACGCCCACGCGGCCCTCGAAGAAGTCGTACCACTTCATGGGATGGCACTATAGCGGGCTAGGCGCGAATCCGCCTCACCAGCATGGCCGCGAGCAGCGTCAGTATCCCGGCCAGCCCCGAACGGGCCGGCGTGAACGAGCACCCGCACCCGCCGTCGTCGGTGGTGTCGGTCCAATCGTCGTCACCAGGGGCAGAATCGTCGTCTCCCGCGGTGACGTCGTCGTCTCCTGCCGTGGTGTCGTCGTCCCCTGCCGTGGTGTCGTCGTCGTCCCCTGCCGTGGCGTCGTCGTCGTCCCCCGTACCCGCGCAGTCGCAGTCGTCGTGCTCGACCACCCGCACGTGGACGTACACCGCGCCATCGATGTACCGCGTCGCCCCCGGGCTGTGGTCCCGCCCCACGAAGAGGTGGCGGAAGTGGGCGCGGCCCGTGGCGTGCTTCGGGTGCCAGCCCCAGTCGCCGCCGCCGCTCCAGTCGTGGCTGCCGTCGGTGAGGGAGTAGGCGAGCTCGCTGCAGCTCCATGCGGCCGTGGCGGTGTAGTGCACGTTCAGGGTCTGGGCCCAGTCGATGTCGTAGGTGTTGTGGCCCGGCAGGTAGGTGTTCTCGCCCCCGCACTCCTCGATGTCCCAGTCGCAGGCGCCGGCCTTGAACTTGA
>CAYRNR010000170.1:0-15710 GCA_964425605.1 uncultured Rickettsiales bacterium
CTCGAAGGCAGACCTGGACCCTCCTTGCTGCCATAATGGGCGTGAACGGTTACGGCCCTTCTTGATCCAGCACTTGGCGAGTTTGTTCAGCTGCGTTGAAAGTCCCTTCCATGGTTGCTTCGTCGCGTCCAAGTCCAGCGGGGTTGTAGCCAAAGGTACTTGGATCGCCTGGATTTTCACAGCCGCGAGAGTATCGATCAGCTCCCTTGAGATGACCAGCGTTGGATTCCAGGTCGTGAGGACTTGACTGTCCATCCACACGGCAGAAACCGGGTACACAGCTTCCTCGGCTGCCAGAGAGAAGGTCGCGCCGTCTTCCAGCAGGAACTTGATTTCTCCGCTGGCGACCATCGGAACATCTACGTCCCCGACCTGCCACAAGGGAACCGTGAGGGTGTAGTCGGTCCCGTCGTAGGAGATAGCGAGCTTTCCGTGGTATTGGTCGAAAGAGATCGCTGTCCAGTAGCTCTCTCCGTCGATGTTCGTCTTGACCTCGACCTTGCACTTGGCTTCCGCCAGCCACGGCGATAGCAGCGCAAGCAAGGCGGCAATGACAACTGCTCTCATTTGGCTCGTTTCCTCCCGAAGTAATCTGTCATTTTGTCCGTTGGTTGCGGCGCATCGGCAGCACCCTTGCCGACGGTCATTGGCATGGCCCATCAAAGAGGGGCCGCCGAGCCACGGCTCAAGAGACCTACAGCAGCGCTGCCAAACAGTATGCCACCTTGACAATCTCCTAGGCAGCCGGTTTCGGGACGGTCCAAACGTGATGCTCGTTCCAAAAGGGTGTCCGGAGAGCCGTTCTTCTCCTGCGACCTGCGGGACGAAGGCTCCGCCACCCCACCGACGAGCCTCCCACACCCACTCCCCTTCCCTATCCCACTCCCCCCACCGGGGATTTGTGCTGCGGCCCCCCGGGCCGTCAGCACCAAATCACCACCGGCTTGTGCAGCGACCCAAAGGGTCGCCCGCACCAAGCCACAGGTTCAAATCCCGTATCGCCCCAACCAGAACGAAAACCGGCCGCCCGAAGGCGGCCGGAGTTTCGTTTCCTGGTGGGCGATACAGGATTTGAACCTGTGACTTCTACCGTGTGAAGGTAGCACTCTCCCACTGAGTTAATCGCCCAACCGGCGGAAAGAATTAGACCATCCGCCGGGGGATTGCAAGCGCTTCGACGCTAGACCCGCTCCATCTTCGAGAAGAAGAAGTCCGTCTCGATGATGCCGTTCTCGACCGAGTCCGAGCCGTGGCACGCGTTGCACTGCAAGTCGGTCCCGTACTTGGCCCGCAGGCTGTCCGGGGCCTCCTCGCGAGCGGTGTGGGAGTTCGTCGGGCCCATGAGGGTGCGATACCGCAAGATGGCGTCCTCGCCCTGGAGGCAGAGGACGTACACGGGACCGCTGGTCATGAACTCCACGAGCTCACCGTAGAAGGGGCGCTCGGCATGCACCGCGTAGAAGGCCTGGGCCTGACTCGTGGTCAGGTGGACCTTCTTGCAGCCGAGGATGCGGAAGTCGTTGGCTTCCAGGGCAGCCATGATCTCGCCGGCGACGCCTTTCTCGGCGACGTCGGGCTTGATGATGCTGCAGGTGATCTCGACAGCCATCTCGTTCACCTTAGCCCTTGAGGGCTCCTTCCATGACCTCGCCGATCTCGGCGGGGGAGTAGGCCACGTGGACGCCGGCCTCCTTGAGGGCGGCGAACTTCTCGGCCGCGGTGCCCTTGCCGCCGGCGATGATGGCGCCGGCGTGACCCATACGACGGCCCGGAGGGGCCGTGGCGCCGGCGATGAAGCCGACGACGGGCTTGTCCATGTTGTCGGCGATCCAGGCGGCGCAGTCCTCTTCGGCCTGACCACCGATCTCGCCGATCATGACGACGGCGTCGGTGTCGGGATCGGCGGCGAACATCTTCATGGCGTCGAGGTGAGTCGTGCCGATGATGGGGTCTCCGCCGATGCCGAGGCAGGTGGACTGACCGATGCCGCGCTGGCTGAGCTGATCGACGGCCTCGTACGTCAGGGTCCCGGAGCGGGAGATGACGCCGACGCGGCCGGGGACGCAGATCTGGCCAGGCAGGATGCCCAGCTTGGTCTGTCCGGGCGTGATGATGCCGGGGCAGTTGGGGCCGATCAGGGTGCAGCCGCGCTCGGCGACGTACGCCTTGGCCTTGAGCATGTCGAAGGTGGGGATACCCTCGGTGATGGTGACGATGAGGTCGAGGCCGTTGGCCGCGGCCTCGATGATGGCGTCACCGGCGAAGGGCGGGGGCACGAAGATCACGGACGCGTTGGCGCCGGTCTCCTCGACGGCCTGCTCGACGGTGTTGAAGACCGGCACGCCCTTGTAGTCGGTGCCGCCCTTGCCCGGACGGGTACCACCGACGACCTTGGCGCCGTACTCGACCATCAGGTCGCAGTGGAACTGACCGACCTTGCCCAGGCCCTGGACGAGGATGCGGGTGTCGTTGTTGGCTAGGATCGACATCGATTACACCCCTTTCGCAGCCGCGATGGCCTTCTCGGCGGCTTCCTTCATGTGTTCGGCGGTGATGACGGGCAGACCGCTCTCGGCGATCATCTTGCGCGCCTCGGGGGCCTTGGTGCCCTGCAGCCTCACGACCAGCGGCACCTCGATGCCCACGTCCTTGATGGCGGTGAGCACGCCGTCGGCGATCCAGTCGCAGCGGACGATGCCACCGAAGATGTTGACCATCACGCACTTCACGTTGGGGTCGCTCAGGATGATCTTGAACGCCGCGGTGACCGACTCGACGTTGACGCCTCCTCCCACGTCCAGGAAGTTGGCTGGCTCGCCGCCCTGGAGCTTGATGATGTCCATGGAGGCCATGGCCAGGCCCGCGCCGTTGACCATGCAGCCGATGTCGCCGTCGAGGCTGACGTAGTTGAGGTCCCACTTGCTGGCCTCGATCTCGGCGGGGTCCTCTTCGGCGAGGTCCCGCAGCTCGGCGAGGTCCTTGTGGCGGAACGAGGCGTTGTCGTCGAAGTTGATCTTCGCGTCGAGCGCCATGAGCTCGCCGTCCTTGGTGACGACCAGCGGGTTGATCTCGGCCAGGGAGCAGTCGTAGGCCATGAAGGCGTTGACCAGGCCGGTGAGGAACTTCACGCCCGAGCGCACCTGCGCAGGCTCGAGGCCGAGCTTGTAGCACAGGTTCTGCGCCTGGAAGGGGCAGAAGCCGGTGACCGGGTCGATCCACTCCTTGTAGATGAGCTCCGGCGTCTCGGCGGCGACCTTCTCGATCTCCATGCCGCCCTCGGTGGAGGCCATCACGCAGACGCGCTCGGCCGCCCGGTCGAGGACCAGACCGACGTACAGCTCGCGGTCGATGGCGCAGCCCTTCTCCACGAGGATGCGGCCGACCTCACCGCCACCCACGGCCTTGTTCTGGTGCGTGACCAGGATGTTGCCGAGCATGGTCTTGGCGGCTGCCTCGACCGCGTCGACGCCCTTGCAGATCACCACGCCGTGACCCAGCGGGTTGTCGGCGTCCTCGGCGCTGCTGGGGACCGTGCCGGGGGCGTACAGCTTGCCCTTGCCTCGGCCGCCGGCGTGGATCTGGCACTTGACCGCCCAGACCTCTCCGCCGAGCTCCTTCGCGTTGGCCACGGCCTCCTCGACCGAGAACGCGACCTTGCCCTGGGCAACGTTGACCCCGAACTTGGCGAGGATCTGCTTGCCCTGATACTCGTGGACCTTCATCCGCGTCTCCTTTCCTCCGGCCGGCGCTGTGAAGGGACGCCAGCCGTTTGTTCCTCTTTCCGAAGGTCGGGAATGATACTCCCCTGGGCGGATTGATGCAGCCCTGCAGTTCAAATAATCCGCGCGCGTGTGCAGCGGTCTCAGCCGAGGTCGATGATGCCCGCCTGGTGGAGGGTGAACAAGGCGGCGAACAGGGCGCGTCGGTCCACCTGGTGGTGCCGCAGGAGGGCGGACAGCGAGGCACCGCTGCGGACCTCGTCGAGGACCTCGTGCTCGAGCTTGTACAGGGCGGCGTCGAGCTCCGGGGGGAGGTGGTCCACGGCGACGCGCATGGAGCGGCCGCCGGAGGTGAGGAGGAGTCGGCCGATCTGCCGGTCGCCGCGGGTGTCGTGGGCCGCGTCCACCAGGGCCGTGGCGAGCTCGACGCCGCCGGAACGCGGCCGCTGGAGGGGCTCGGCGAGCACCCACATCTCGTCCCACTCCATGGGGATGGCCAGGAAACGACGCAGCTCGCGGCGCTGCAGGGCGAACACGGCGCGCGCGTCGATCATCCCGGCCTCGACCAGCCCGCGCCACGGATCTGCGGGATCGCCGTCGCCAGCGCCCGGCACGAGCTCCACCGGCTCGCCGGCCAGGGGGTGGAATCGGATGGCGCGGACGATGCGTGACCGGACGAGCTCGAGGGAGACGACCTGTTGCTTGCGCCACAGGGTCACCCGCCAGGGGGCCTCTCCCAGGCTCCTCAGGGAGGGACCGAGCTGCAGGCAGCTGGCGCCGCGGGCCTCGGCCCCGGGCAGGGACCACAGCTCCGACGCGGGTCGCCAGTACTGCCCGGGGGGGCACGCGAGGATCGCCGCGCCGCGTGCTTCCTCGGCTCGCTGGCGCGCGGTGTCCCCGTCGTGGGGGCCGCGGATCTGCCCGTCGGAGAACCCGAACCACTGCCGGCCAGCGGCCGCGGCCATCCCCGGCATCGAGGGCAGGTCCACCGGGGCGGTGACCACACGGCCGCTCTCCGTGGACGCGCCCTCCAGCTGCCGCACGAACTCGCCCAGGTCGCCGGGTGACACGCCCCCCCAGCGCCTCAGGAGGAGCTCCTGGACCTCCCGGAGTTGGGCTGCCGCGTCCTCGTAGCGACGCGAGGGATCCCGCTCGAGCCCGCGCACCAGGATGGCGCCCCCGTCGGCGAGGGAGACGGCGCGGGGGATGGCGAGGGTGGGCTCGAAGTCGCGCCAGAACCGCAGCGCCTCGTCCGCGGAGTCGGCCCGCAGCAGCGGGCGCCCTGCCACGGCCTCGAACAGCAGCAGGTTGAGCGAGAACAGGTCGCTCGCCGCGTTCGACTGCCCGCGATCCAGGGTCTCCGGGGCCATGTACGGCACCTTGCCTAGGGCCTCCCCAGGGCGCGCGGGGAAGCTCGACAGGATCGACCGGGCCGCACCGAAGTCGGAGAGCTTGACCGCGCCGTTGCGGTCCACCAGCACGTTCTCGGGGCTCACGTCGCGGTGTACGAGCTGCAGGTGGGTGCCGTCACTGGTGCGCGCGTGGTGGGCGTGATCGAGCGCCCTGAGCAGCTCCCTGGCCACGTACAGCGCCAGCCGCGGGAACAGCCGGCCGCCGGCCCGCGCGCACGCGCCGAGTACCCAGCGCAGATCGCGCCCCCCCACGTACTCCATGGCCATGTAGTACTCGCCGGCGGCGTGGCCCACGTCGAACACCGACACCACGTTGGGGTGATCCAGCAGCAGGTTGAGGCGCGCCTCGTCGAGGAACATCGCCACCATCTGGGGCTGCTGGGCCAGATCGGGCAGCAGCCGCTTGACCACGCAGGTGCGCTCCACCTCGGCGGCCTGCTGGTAACGCGCCAGGTACAGCTCGCTCATGCCGCCGACGCCGATGCGGCGGTTCAACTCGTAGCGACCTAGGCGGGAAGGGCGGGCCATGGAACCAAGGTACCACGGTCCGATCGGGGGTGCGGGTGTCGGTCGGAGCCCGGAGGAGCTACAGCAGCTTCTTGAGGGCGTCGGCCTTGTCGATCCGCTCCCACACGAAGTCGTCGTTCTCGCGGCCGAAGTGGCCGTAGGCGGCGGTCGCGCGGTAGATGGGGCGCAGCAGGTCGAGGTGCCGGATGAGACCCGCGGGCTTGAGCGGGAAGACCTCGCGCACGGCGTTGGCCAGGGCGTCGTCGCTGACCTTGCCGGTGCCGTAGGTGTCGATGAACACGCTGACGGGCTCGGCCACACCGATGGCGTAGGCCAGCTGGCACAGCACGCGGGTCGCCGCGCCGGACGCGACGATGTTCTTGGCGATGTAGCGGCCCATGTACGCCGCGGAGCGGTCCACCTTGGAGGGGTCCTTGCCGGAGAAGCAGCCGCCGCCGTGGGCGCCGTGGCCGCCGTAGGTGTCCACGATGATCTTGCGGCCGGTGAGGCCGGAGTCCGCGGCCGGTCCGCCGATCACGAACCGGCCCGTCGGGTTGATGAGGTAGCGGGTCTTGTCGTCGAGCATGTCGGCGGGCAGCACCGGCTTGATCACCTGCTCGCGCACGAACTCGGCGATCTCGTCCAGCTCCACGTGCTCGGCGTGATGGGTCGATACGACCACCGTGTCCACGCGCTTGGGCTTGCCATCGGCGTACTCGACGGTGACCTGGGACTTGCCGTCGGGGCAGAGCCAGTCCACCACGCCGGCCTTGCGCACGGCGGCGAGGTTGTGGGTGACCTTGTGAGCCGCGAGGATGCTCAGCGGCATCAGCTCGTCGGTCTCGTCCACGGCGTAGCCGAACATCATGCCCTGGTCGCCCGCGCCCTGCTCCTCGAAGAGGCCCTCGCCAGCGGTCACGCCCTGGGAGATGTCGGGGGACTGCTGCTCGAGCGCCATCTGCACGTCACACGTGCCGGCGTCGAAGCCCAGCGCCGGATCGTCGTAGCCGATGTCGCGGACGGCGTCGCGCGCGACCTGCACCAGATCCGCGTCGGTGTTGGACGTCACCTCTCCGAAGAGGAGCAACATGTTGGACTTGGTGGCGGTCTCACAGGCGACGCGGGACGTGGGGTCGCCCGCCAGAAGAGCGTCGAGGACAGCGTCGGAGACGGCATCGCAGACCTTGTCCGGATGGCCCTCTGTGACCGATTCGCTGGTGAAGAAGTGCTTGGTCGTCGGCATGGTATCTCCCTCGGTACGGCGCACGTTGGCGCGGCTAGAAGCGCGCATCATAGCCGCGTCGTGCGCGATTGCCAAACGCGCGCGTTCATGCAATGCGCGAGGGGCGCGGTCAGAGGGGCTGCGCAGGGGGGTGCGGCGGCGCTCGCCGGGTCAGAAATCGCCGAGATCGTCGGCGGTGGGCTGGTCCCTGTGGGACGATCGTCCCTTCTTCTGCTTCATGCGGTCCTTGTGGCGGCGGGCCTGGCGCTCCACCTTGTCCATGACCAGGTCGATGGCCGCGTACATGTCCTCGGCCTTCTCCGACCCCTTGAAGGTCACGTCCTTGGCCACGATGGTCACCTCGGCGATGTGGTTGAAGCGCTCCGTGGAGAGCACCACGTTGGCGTCGGTGGCCTTGACCAGATACTTGCGAACCTTCTCGAGCTTGAGATTGCTGTAGTCCTTCAGTGCCTGGGTTGTCTCGATGTTCCTAAAGGTCACGTTGACGTTCATAGGCGAAGCTCCTAGATGATCTTCTTCCTTCGAGACGAAGAAAGAATTCCCAGCATCTCCCGGTACTTGGCGACAGTACGACGGGCGATGTTGATGTTCTGCTGCTTGAGGATCTTGACGATCTGCTGGTCGCTGTGGGGTTTGTGCGGATTCTCGTCGGCGATGATCTTGCGGATCCGGTCCTTGACCATCTCCGACGCCACGTCCTCGCCGTGGACGCGCGAGATGCCGCTGTTGAAGAAGAACTTCAGCTCGTAGATCCCCTGGGGGGTGTGCACGTACTTGTTGGTGGTCACGCGGCTGATGGTGGACTCGTGCATCTCGATGTCCTCGGCCACGTCCCGCAGGATCATCGGCTTGAGCCCGGAGATGCCCTTGTCGAGGAAGTCCTGCTGCCGCTTCACGATGCTCTCGACCACCCGGTAGATGGTCCGCTGCCGCTGGTGGATGGACTTGATCAGCCACGCCGCCGACCGCAGCCGGTCCTGCAGGTACTCCTTGTCGTCCTTGCCTGCGCGCTTGTACACGTCACGCACGTAGGGGCTGACCCGCAACCGCGGCAGCCCGTCCTCGTTGAGCTGGATCACGTACTCGCCGCTGATCTTGCGCACGTACACGTCGGGGGTGATGTACTGGGCGTGGCTCGAGGAGAACGGGCGGCCCGGCTTGGGCTCCATCTCCTGGATGACCTTGATGACCTCGGCGATGCGGGGGAGCCCGACGCCGAGGGTCCGGGCGATGCCCTGGTAGTTGCGCTTCTCCAGATCTCCGAGGTGGGTGTCGATCACCTCGCGCAGCAGCCGGTCTTCCGGGTGCAGGACCTTGGCCTGGGTCAGCAGGCATTCGCGCAGGTCGCGCGACGCGACGCCCAGGGGATCGAAGGCCTGGACCGCGGTCAGCACCGTCTCCACGACCTCCACGTCCACGCCCGCTCCCGACGCCAGCTCGTCCAGCTCCACCTGCAGGTAGCCGTCCTCGTCCAGGTTGCCGATGACGTGCGCCGCGATCCGCATCTCGTCGCGCGTCAGGTCCGACATCTGCATCTGCCACAGCAGGTGCTCGGTGAGGGTGTCGCTCTGGGTGAGGTTGGTCTCGGGCGGTGGCAGATCGTCGGCGTGGGTCGGCCCCATGGAGCCGCGAGGGGCGGGCTTGAACTGGTCGTCGAGGTACTTCTCCCAGTTGATGTCCTCGCCGCGGGGGTCCGTGACCTCTCCAGGCTCAGGGGTCTCCGGAGGCGCCGGAGGCTCCTCGTTCGCGCGCTCCTCGGCCGTCGTCGCCTCGTTCGCTGACTCCTCCAGGGCGGGGTTCTCCACCATCTGCTCTGAGATGTGCTCGGAGAGCTCGATGTGGTTGAGCTGGAGTAGCTTGATGGCTTGCTGCAGCTGGGGTGTCATCACCAGCTGCTGGGTCATCTTGAGGGCTACCTTCATCTCGAGGGCCATAGTGCTCCTGCTCTTCGCTCCCTTCCCTCGGTGATGGACTGGACTGGCGACTCCCCGTTCGGAACGTGAGGTCTCAACTCACCAGGCCATTATAGCAACGGCGTCCGACCGCGACTATCGGCCCACCGGACCCTGTTCAGAGCGTAAACCCCTCGCCGAGGTACATCTTCCGGACCAGGGCATCGGACACCACCTCGTCCACGGTGCCGGCAGCGGCGACGCGACCGTCCACCAGCACGTGGACCCGGTCGCACAGGGGCAGCAGCTGGCGAGCGCCGTGATCGGTGAGCAGCAGGCCCAGGCCGCGGTCCTTCAGCGCGGCGACCTGGTCGGCGAGTTCTGCGGCCATGCGCGGGTCGATGGCCGCGAAGGGTTCGTCCAGGATCAACACACGGGGCTCGACGCACAGCGCCCGGCCGATCTCGGCGCGCCGCCGCTCCCCGCCCGACAGGGTCCCCGCCCGCTGGTCGGCGACCGGCTCCAGCCCCATGTCCCGGATCAGCCCCGCGGCGCGATCGCCCCGTTCACCCCGCGCGCAACCGGACAGCTCCAGCGCGGCCAGCATGTTCTGACGGACCGACATGTCCCGGAAGATGCTCGATCCCTGCGCCAGGTATCCCAGCCCCAGCCGCGCCCGCTGGTGCACCGGCAGCGACGAGATGTCCTGCCCCGCCAGGTACACCGCTCCCCGCGTCGGCCGCAGCAACCCGATGATCATCTTGAAGATGGTGGTCTTGCCTGCTCCGTTGGGACCGAGCAGCCCGACGATCTCGCCTTCGGACACGGCGATGTCGATGCCCGACACCACGTCGCGGCGACCGAAGCTCTTCGCCAGATCGCGCGTGACCAGTCCACGACGAAGTCCACGACGAACTCCACGGCCAAGCCCGGCGCCAGGGGGATCGTCCACTCGTCACCCCTCGAACACGGCCTGGCACCCCTCGCAGGTGATCTCGCCGCCGTCCACGAAGAACCGGATGATCGTGCCCCGCAGGTGCACCTTGCCCTGCTCCAGGTACGGCTCCCCCGTCAGGACCACCGTACCTGTCGCGCGGTCGAACTCGGCCCGCTGCCCGCGCGCCTTCCTCTCCTCCTGCCGAATCTCGACCGCCCCGGACGCCACCACGCCGCGCACCAGGTCGGTGCCTGGGTCGTAGGTCACCTCCAGCTCCTCGCACAGCAGCACCAACGAACCCTGGGTCACCTCCACCGCCCCGGTGAACCTCCCCTGGCTCGCGTTGACGTCGATCTGGAACCGCTCCGCCCGGATCTCCAGCGGCTCCCTCGCCTCCAGCATCGCCCGGATGTCCCCCTGCGCCGCGACCTCTCCATCGAGGTCCACGGTCCCACGCTCGCCGGTCAACCGCAGCTCGCCCCCCACGTCGACCTGCGGCCGCTGCACCTGCATCGGCTCGCCCTCGTCCGACCGCACCTCCTCGGCCGTCACCGAGACCGTCGGGAGTCCCTCCAGGGACAGGTCCAGGGACACCCCCTCGGCGTGCACGCGCGCACCCTCGGCCGGCGGCTCTCCCGCCCCGGCCGAGACCAGCAGCGCCAGCGTCAGTCCCGTCCAACCCATCATCCCGGTGTCCTCCAGCGGTCGTGCATCCACACCCACTGCTCCGGCTGCTCGCGGATCGCGTCCTCGACCCAGCCGGAGATCTCAGCAGTGACGGTATCGCTGTCACCGTCCGAGGGCAACAGCGGGCCGAACGAGATCTCGTATCCGCCGTCGTCCCGACGGACACACCCCCCACGGCCGAGGGGTACACCGGCCATTCGCGCGAGCCGAGCCGCCGCGGTGGACGTCCACGCCTCGGACCCCAGAAACGGCACCCAGGCCCCGCGCCCAGGAAGGTGCTGGTCGATCAGGAAGCAGACGTGATCGCCGTGGCGCAGCGCCTCTAGCGCCGTGCGGAGGCCGTGGATGTCGGGATTCAGCGAGATGACGCCGTGCCGCTCACGCAAGCGACGAACCCAGCCGTCTAGGGCGGGGTAGTGGATCGGTGCCACGAGGGCGTAGACCCGGACACCGCGAGACGCCGCCCAGGCCGGGGGCAGCTCCCAGTGGCCCACGTGACCCGAGATCCAGACCGTGCCCTCGGGCGCCTCGATTCGCTGATCGACGAGGGCCTGCCCTCGCACGCTGATCAGCTCGTCCAGCGCCGAAGGCGCCGTCGGCAACGTACAGGCGTCCGCCACGCACAGGCCCAGATGCTCGAAGACCGCGCCCACGGACGGGCGCGAGGCTTCGGGCAAACGCTCGAGGTTCTTCGCAGCGCGGCGTGAGTCCGCGCGAAGCACCTGGCCGGCGAGCCGACCGCCGAATCGGCCGAGGCCCCGCGCCACGGAGCGAGGGAGACGGCGGACCACGTGGTACGTGGATGCTATGAGGATCAGCAGGAAGGCGCCGGTGAGGCGGCGACGGAAGCGGAGCGTGGTGTGGCGAAAGGACACGATGAGATTATGCAGGATCGGGCACGGGCACGGGCACGGGCACGGGGCGGCGCTTTGCGCCGCGGCAGAACCACCACGAGCCCGGCCGTGGCCGAGCTCGTGGGGTCGTATCGACGGTCTAGCGCTTGCTGAACTGGAACCGCTTGCGGGCGCCGGGCTGCCCGTACTTCTTGCGCTCCTTGATCCGCGCGTCGCGGGTCAGGAAGCCGGCCTTCTTGAGGATCGGGCGGAAGTCGCCGTTGACCTCGGTGAGGGCGCGGCTGATGCCGTGCTTGATGGCGCCGGCCTGGCCAGCGGGTCCGCCGCCGCGGACGTTGACGTAGATGTCCATGGAGCCGTCCATCTCGGTGAGCTGGAGGGGCTGATGGATGATCATCTTGAGCGTCTCACGCGGGAAGAACTCGTCCAGCGTGCGCTTGTTGACCAGGAACTGGCCGTTGCCGGGTCGCATGTAGACGCGCGCGGTGGCGCGCTTGCGGCGTCCGGTGGCGTAGTAGACAGGGGTGTTGGCCTTGGGCATCGATTCGCTCGCTACAGCGGCAGCGGTTCGGGCTGCTGCGCCTCGTGGGGATGGTCGGGACCGGCGTACACCTTGAGCTTGCCGAACTGGGCGCGTCCCAAGCGACTCTTGGGCATCATCCCCCTGACGGCGTGCAGTACGACCTCGGTGGGTTTCGTCTTCAACATCCGCTCGATCGAAGTGGACTTGATACCGCCGATGTAGCCGCTGTGGTGGAAGTACTCCTTGGATTCGAGCTTCCTACCAGTCAGGGCGACCTTCTCCGCGTTGATCACGATCACGAAGTCGCCGACATCCACGTGGGGCGTGAAGATCGGCTTGTTCTTGCCACGCAGGACCGTGGCGAGGCGGGTGGCCAGACGACCCAGGACCAGGCCCTCGGCATCCACCACGTACCACTTCTGTTCGATCTCGCCGGAAGTCACCTGCTCCTTGCGAGCCATGGTGGTCTTCATCTTTGACTCCAGTCGTCGGGCACACGCCCGGCTCAGTGGACGACGGTGTTTACCGAAGGGGGCGGGGGTTGTCAAGGGATTGATGACGCGATCGGGGCTTCAGAATGCCACTCCGGCCGCGGCCGTGGCGGCCACGTGGGGGATGCCCGCCCAGCCGCCTGACAGCTCCACCTGGATGCGCAGGGGACCGTGGGGCAGCAGCACCACCCCGCCGGCGGCGGCCGCGCCGACCTGCATGGGTCGCTGTTCGTTGGGCCGCAGCACCGCGCGAGCGCCGATGTACGGGCGCACGATCCGGTATCCGAAGGCGTAGCGCAGGCCCGCCCCGATCAGCGGTACGACGTTGGTGGCGTCGCCGAGGGAGGTGGCGGCGGCGGCGAAGGGGGCGACGCCCAGGGTGGCGGCCAGATCCACGGCGAGGCCGGCCACGAGTCGAATCTCCACCCCGAGGTGGATCGCGCCGAGGGTACCGCGGCTCCCGCGCTCGTCCGACCGCTGCGCGACCAGGCCTCCACCGACGGCGAGGCCGAGGCGTGGACCCGGGCGCAGCCGCCAGCGATCGGCGCCCGCGGCCGGGGGTGGGGCGACGAAGGCGCCCTGCTCGGCGACGAAGGTGTGCACGCGGTCGGGCTGGGTGTCGGCCGCGACGATCACGCGGTCCACACCGCGGGCCGCGGCCAGCGCAGCGAGGGCCTCCTGGGCCCCCTGGAGCGAGATGCCCGGGGCGCTGTCCCCGGCCAGGATCGCGCGGTCGAGGCCGCCACGGCCGAGGAGGGCCGCTGGCTGCTCGGCGCTGACCTCCAGCTCGACGCTGTGGACCGTGTCGCTCCGGGTACGGTACTGGACGAGGTGGGGACCGGCGGTGAGGGAGCGCTGCCCGGATCCGGGCTCCACGGCCTCGCCGTCCACCCGGATCTCGACGGCCGCGCCGTCGGGATCGTGGACCTCCAGCCGGCTCACCCCCGACATGAGCACCTGCTCGCGCGCGGCGAGGAAGATCTGCTGGGCGTCGGGGCTGTAGTTCGTGTCCCAGCGTGACTCCGAATCGGCGAGGACGGCGTCGACGAAGTGGCGCTGGGCGCCGTCGGCGTCCCCCTCGTTGAACGCCAGCACGCCGCGGTGGAAGTGGTAGCGCCACACCGTGGCGGTGTCCACGAGCTCGGACAGGCACACGAACCCGGCGCGCGCGTCGTCGAAGTGGCCGCGGGCCGAATCGTCGTCCAGGGCATCGAGGGCGTCGATGGCCTGGGTGAGCGCGGCCTCCACCTCGGCCACGGTCCACCCCCTGCCCGCGCAGGCCTCGCTGCGGACGCCTCCCACCACCCAGACGGCCGCCGCGGACGGCGCGGGCACCTCTGACACGTGGATCGCGTCGGTGGCCGAGGAGCTGGCGAACGAGCGCGCTCGCACCAGGGCGGCCCGGGCGCGGGCGTCCGAGGGGGAGGCTGGCCCGTGGACCACCAGATCCGCGGCCTGCGCCGGGATGGTGGACAGGGTCAGCAGCGCGGCGACGCAGGCGATCTCGATGCGCAGGGCTCTCACAGCACTCCCGGGGTGAGGGGCTGCCCCATGTCCAGCAGCAGGTGGTCCCGCCACGCCGGCAGGAACCCGTCGTCCGCGGCGTGGCAAGCGGCGTAGTGCTCCTGGGCCCCGTCCAGGTCCCCGAGGCGGTGGTCGAGCCGGGCGAGCCCGTGGGTCCCCAGCGCGTCTCCGGGACGGTACTCGAGGAGGCGGTCGTACAGCTCGCGGGCTCGATCGTTGCGAGCCTCCTCCTCGAGCATGCGCGCCGACAGGTACAGGTACAGGGGCTTGGTCGGAGCGTGCTCGACGGCCGTGCCGAAGTGGCCGGCGGCCTCGTCGATCCGCCCGTCGTCCCACGCCATCCGGCCCAGGTGGAGCCAGTGGATCGGCTCGCCCGACCGCCCCTCGGCCAGAGCCAGATACAGCGGCGCAGCCCGCGCGTGGTCGCCCAGGTGGTCGTAGAACAGCGCCTCGAGCATCGTGTGCTCCACGCTGCCAGCGTCCGTCTGCTCCAGCTGATCGCTGGTGGCCAGGACACTCTTCTCCAGGGGAGCGAGCTCGAAAATCACGTGGTAGTCGCGGTTGGGGCGGGGGGCGATGGGCTGCTCCTCGGCCTGCATGTAGAGGGCCCGGATCAGCCGACGCACCTCGTCCGGGTTGTCGAACTGCGCCAGGAAGTGGATCAGCGAGAACGTGGCTGGCGCGTACCCCGGCTCCAGCTCGATGGCGTGGTGGAACGACTCCACCGCGGCCTCGAGGTTCTGGCCGTGCATGTGCATCTGGCCCAGCAGGAACCAGGCGCGGGCCTCGTCACAGTCCAACTGCTCCAGGGCGGCGGTGAACGGGCCGATGGCGTCGGCCACGTCGGCCTCGGCGAGGCGGACCTTGGCGAGCTGGAAGTGGGAGGGGATGTCCTCGGGGTCCCGGGCGACCAGCGGATCCAGATACCGATGAGCCTTGCCCAGGGCTCCGTCGAGCCGATAGATGGTTCCCAGGTGACGCGCCGCCCGGTCGCGGAGTTCGGGACGCTGGTCGATGGAGGGTTGCGCCAGGAGGCGAAGCAGGTTCTCGGCGGCGGCGTCCAGGTCGCCCTCGTCCTGGTAGCGATAGATGGCGTCCCGCAGGAGCGCCTCGGCGTCGTTGCCGTCCAGGCGCAGCGCCACGCGCACCTTCTCGCGCGCCGCCGCCGTGGCGCCCACCTCGGCGAAGATGTCGGCCATGGCCACGGCCGCTCGCGCTCCCCGGCGCCCCTCGGCGGGCACCCGCTTGAGGGTCCCCAGGGCGGCGGCCATGTCATGGGCGCGGCGCTGGGTCTCGGCCAGCAGCAACAAGGCGTCGGTGGGGTCCTCGCCGATGGCGACGCGCTTGCTGAGGTATCCCACGGCCTCGTCGAAGCGCTCGAGCTCCATGAGGCAGCGGCCGGTCTCCATCAGCGCTTCGGGGTCCCTGGGGTACAGGTCCAGCACCTTGCGCCACTCCTCCACCCCCGCCTCGTATCCCCGCAGGCTCATGGACACGTGGGCCCGGATGCGGTGGGGTCGCGGATCGTCGGGGAACACGTCCTCGACGGCGTCGCAGTACGACAAGGCGCGCTCGACGGAGAAGTCGGCCCCCGCCCGCTCCAGCTGCGGCGAGATGTAGGCGATGCCCATCAGGGCGTCCGCGGATTCGTCGTCCAGGGACAGGGCCTTGCGGTACTCCTCGTAGGCGGCGCGCACCGACAGCGCGGTCCCGTCGAGGGCGAGCTCGTCGCCGCGACGGACGTGCTCCGCGGCCGTGCCCCCCACCTGGGGGTGATCCGCGCGGGCGGACGCCAGGTCCTCGGCGACGATCGGATTGTCTGCGAGGCCCTCGGGTCCCCGATCACCGGGGTTGAGCACGACGAACACGGCGATGACGAGGAAGATGCAGGTGGCCACCACCAGGGCGATGATGGTCCGCC
>CAYRNR010000171.1:0-15608 GCA_964425605.1 uncultured Rickettsiales bacterium
TTGCGATGGGCCTGATGATCGTGGCGTGTGGGGGCACGACCACGTCCACGGGTGGCGAGGAAGTCGCCGCACCTGCCGAGGAAGCACCCGCCGAGGAGGCTCCTGCCGAGGAGGCCCCCGCCGAGGGCGAGGCCGCCGAGGGTGAGGCCGCCGAGGGCGAGGCCGCCGAGGGCGAGGCCGCCGAAGGTGAGGCCGCCGAGGGTGGCCCGTGCGAGGCCTACGCAGCGTGCTGCAACGCCTACGCCGAGGCCCTGGGCGGCATGGCGAGTATTCCTGCCGCAGCCGTCGACGCCACCAAGGAGAGCTGCGCGGCCATCGAGAGCCTCAAGGCGCTGCCGACCGCCGCCGACTCCTGCCAGCAGTCCTACGACGGCCTCAAGGCCGGCATGGAGGCCTACAAGGCCATGCCGGGCTTCGAGGTTCCGGCTGCCTGCCAGTAGAACGCCCCGCCCCTCCCGGACTCGCTGAGCCGGGTCAGACCACCGTCACCGCCACCTGCATGCTCCCGTCGTAGCCGCTGTATCGATCCGTCCCGTCCGGGTCCGGGTTCGAGGTGTCCCCGCCCTGGGTGATCAACCGAACCTGCACGGTGAAGTCCCCGGCCCCGGGGGGCGTCCAGTCGTGGTGCCACAGTGTCCAGATGTCGGGCCCGGGGGCGTAGTCGATGGCGGCCTCGGTCCACTGCTCGCCGCCGTCGGTGCTGATCTCGACGCGCTCGGCTGGATCGCGGCCCGCGAACGCTGCGCCGAGGAGCCGGATGCTTCCCGGCTCGAACACGGCCTCGTCGTCCGGTGAGAGGATCAGGGTGTTGGCGTTGTACTCGGCGGTATTGGACCAGCCCTGCTGCTCCCAGAACCCCAGCTCGAGGGTCGCGGAGAAGTCCACCTCGGTGAGCCACTTGAGGTTCTTGGTGCCGTAGCGGCCGGGCACCAGGAGGCGCGCGGGCGCGCCGTGGTCCGCCGGCAGGTCCTCGCCGTTCATCTGCCACACCAGCCACGGCGGCAGCGCGAGGTCCTCGACGGGGATCGACGAGTAGTATGCGTCCGCGCCCGCGAGGTGGATCTCGACGGCCTCGGCGGCCGGCTCGACGCCGAGGTCGGCCAGGATCTCGTCCAGGGGAAGCCCACCCCAGACCGCGTTGCCGATGTTCTTGAACCGGGGCGTGGTGCCGATGCACTCCAGCGTGAGCTCCCGATCCCGGGCGCTCAGCGACAGCAGATACGCGCGGTCGATCACGGCCACCTCCTCGCCCAGGTTCCGGATCGACAGGGTCCAGGTGTCCGGGTCCACGCTGGGCGTCCCGCAACAGCTCTGGACGTAGAACTGGCTGTTGGGGGTGATGGGCGAGATGGTGTCGGGCAGGTCCATGGGATCCGACGTCGTCGTCATGCAGCCTCGCAACAACGCCGAGGACACCACGGCCGTGGCGCCGATGAACAGCACCTCGCGCCGATCGAAGGGCCGGAGCACGGTGGGACCGGACAGGATCTTGGACACGGCGAACACCTCCCACGGCGACGATGGTTCGTGGGAACGGTCTCGCGGCGTGCCCGGGGGTTACAGTCTTTCTCGCCGAGGTGCGCCGGTCGCGGCGTCACCGCCCGTCGCGGTGGAACGGCCGGCCGAGCGCGGCAGGGGCGCCGAGCCGCCGGCGCACCGACTCGCGGCTCACCAGGACGAGCACGGCGATGGTCACGAGGTAGGGCAGCATGTCCATGAAGTAGCCGAGGTTGGGGTTGTCCCGCAGCGGACCGTCGATGCCCTGCAGATCGAGGGGAAGTCGGCGGATCGCCCCGAACAGGAATGCCCCGGCCATGGCCTTGAAGGGCCCCCACCCCGCGAAGATCACCAGCCCCAGGGCGATCCACCCCTGCCCCGCCGTCATCCCGTCCACCCATCCCGGGGTGATCGCGAGGGAGAGGCTGGCCCCGGCCGCCCCGGCGAGGCCGCCGCCGAGGGCCACGTGGATCACGCGGATCAGCTGCACCCGCACCCCCAGCGCGTCCGCCGTCTGCGGGTTCTCCCCGGTGGCGCGGAGGTGGAGCCCGGGCCGCGTGCGGTGGATGTAGAACCACACCGCAGGCACCAGCGCGAAGCCCAGGTAGACCACGACGTTGTGGTCGAAGAGCACGGCACCGAAGAACGGGATCTCCTCGAGCAGGGGGATCCCGAAGGCCGGCAGCCTCGCCACCTCCCCCAGGCCCACGAGCGGCGCGCCCATGACCGAGGCCAGGCCGGCGCCGAAGAACGTCAGGGCCAGGCTGGAGACCACCTGGTCGGCCCGCAGGTAGACGGCGCACACCGCGTGGATCAGGCTCAGCGCCGCGCCCAGGGCGACGGCGGCCAGAAGACCGATCCAGGCGCTGCCCGTGGCGTGGGCCACCGCGAACCCTGCCATGGCCCCGCTGAGCATCAGCCCCTCGAGGCCCAGGTTCAGCACCCCGGAGCGCTCCGCCAGGATCTCCCCCACCGAGGCGAACGCCAGCGGGGTCCCCCGGGCCACGCCCGCGGCGAGGAGGTTGCGCGTGAAGTCGGTCCACTCGCCGCCGGTCATCGCGCGCCCTCCCCCATCGGCGCCTCGTCGACGCGGACGACGCGGTACCGGGCGGCGGCCTCACACGCGAGCAACGAGAACAGGATGACTCCTTCGAGCATCCGCGAGATGCCCGCGGGCTGGACCTCCCGGCCCCCCACCAGCAGGCCTCCCAGCAGCACGGCCACCACGACGACGGCCCAGGGGTTGAGCCTCGCGAGCCAGGCCACGAGGATGGCGGTGAATCCGTAGCCGGGGGAGAACTGCTCCTGCAACCGGTGGACCACGCCGCTGACCTCGCACATACCCGCGAGCCCGGCCAGGCCGCCCGACAGGGCCAGCACACCGACGATGCGCCGCTGGATGGGGATGCCCGCGTACTCCGCGGCGCGCTCGTTGGCCCCGAGCAGGCGCACGCCGAAGCCCCAGCGCGTGCGGCCGAGGAGGATCCAGACCCCCACGGCGGCCGCCAGGGCCACCGCCAACCCCAGGTGGACCGTCAGCCCGCTGCACTGGGGGACCCGATCCGCGAGGTCGGCCAGGCGCGGCAGCCACGCGGCCTTCGGGAACTTCGGTGTGAGCTGGAAGCCGCGATCGCTCCAGGGGCCGTAGATCCAGAAGTTGTTCCAGCGCGCGGCCACGTACACCAGCATCAGGGTGGTGATGATCTCGTTGACCCGCCAGCGCGCGCGAAGGAGCCCCGGGATCGCGGCCCAGGCGGCGCCGGCGAGGGTGGCGGCCAGGACCATCGTGGGCAACATGACCGCGCGGGAGGTCTCGGGGGGCAACAGGAAGCTGGCCACACCGGTGGCGGCCCAGGCCCCCAGCAGGAGCTGGCCCTCGGCGCCCACGTTCCACAGGTTGGCGCGGAAGGCCACCGCGCACCCGAGACCGCACAGGATCAGGGGCGTCGCCTTGACCGCGGTGTCGCTCAGGGCGAACCACCCGCCGAAGAAGCCCGCCCTGAAGATGGCCGCGTAGGCCGGGACCGGCGCCACGCCGGCCAGGGCGAGGAGCGCTGCGCCCACGACCAGGGCGAGGCCAACGCCGACCAGAGGGGTCACCCAGGGCAACCAGCGGGGTGTGTCCAGGCGGCGTTCGATGCGGATCATCGCGCCCCCGTCATCCACTGACCCAGTCGCGCACGGTCCAGGGTGGATGCGGTCTGCTCTCCCACCACCTCCCCGCCGTACAGCACCAGGACGCGGTCGGCGAGCCGCTCGAGCTCGTCGAGGTCCTCGGAGATCAGCAGCACGGCCGCGCCGGTTGCGCGCTGTTCGCGGATCCTGCGCGCGACATCGGCCGCGGCGGCGAGATCCAGCCCGCGCGTGGGCTGGGCAGCCACGAGGACGCGGGGCCGGGTGTCGAGTTCTCGACCGAGGATGAGCTTCTGCAGGTTGCCCCCGCTGAGCTGTCCGGCCAGCTGGTCCACGCTGGAGTGCACCACACCGTACTCGCCCGCGCAGCGCTGGGCGGCCTCCCGGGCGCGTGCGCGAGAGAACCACGGCCCCCGGCCCACCGGCTCGCGGCGGTGGGCACGCAGCGCCACGTTGTCCACCAGATCGAGGCCCGCCGCCGAACCCACGCCGCTCCGGTCCTCCGGGACGAACGCCAGGCCACGCTCCAGGCGGTCCGCCACCCCGAGGCGCGTCACGTCCTCCCCACCCAGCCGGACGCGGCCGGCGCGCGCGGGGCGCAGCCCGGCGATCACCTCGGCCAGCTCGGTCTGGCCGTTGCCCGACACGCCGGCCACCCCGAGCACCTCCCCGCCGCGGAGCTCCAGGGACACGCCGCCGAGGCCGGGCGCGCCGTCGTCGCGATCCGCCCGGACGTCCTCGAGGGCCAGGGCCACGTCCCCCGCCGGGGAGGGCCCCTCCGCGGGCGCCGCCGGACCATCCCCCAGCGCGTCGCCATCGCCCCCCATCATCCACGCCGCCACGTCGCGGGCGCCCCTCCCCTGCGTGGTCCGGCCCGAGGCGGTGCAGAGACCGCGGTGGAGGACCGTACAGCGGTCGGACACGGCCAGCACCTCGTCGAGCTTGTGGCTGATGATCACCACGGCGGCGCCGGCCCGGGCCATCCGCCGCAGGGAGTCGAACAGATCGTCCACCTCGGCCGGGGCCAGGACCGCGGTCGGTTCGTCCAGCAGCAGCGTGCGGGCGCCGCGGTGGAGCACCTTGAGGATCTCCACCCGCTGGCACTCACCCACCGAGAGGTCGGCGACGCGGGCGTCGGGGTCGATGGTCATCCCGACCGAGGACGCCAGCTCGGCGATTTGCCCGGCGGCGGCCGGCAGGTCCAGCAGGACGCGGGGGCGGGGCAGCCCGATGATCACGTTCTCGGTGACCGTGAGGCTCGGCACGAGCATGAAGTGCTGGTGGACCATGCCCACGCCGTGGGCGATGGCGTCGCGCGGCGAGCGCAGCTGGATCGTCTCGCCGTCGAGGGCGATCCGCCCCGCGTCCGGCTTCACCAGCCCGCACAGCACCTTCATCAAGGTGCTCTTGCCGGCGCCGTTCTCCCCCAGCAGCGCGTGGATCTCCCCCCAGCGCAGCTCGAAATCGACGTGATCAAGGGCGAGGACGCCGGGAAAGCGCCGGACGATCCCCTCCATGCGCACCGCCGGGGGCTGAGAGGCGGTGGCGCCGCCGTCGGGGCTCACGGGAGGGCCCCGACCACTCCCTTCGCCAGCCAGCTCATGCAGACGGTGCAGTCGGGCCGGCCGGGCACCCCCTTGAGACCCTCGAGGTCCTCCCGGGTCGGGACGACGCCCTCGGGCACCACCACGTTGCCGGCGTTGTCCTCGAGCGGTCCGGTGAACAGGTCCAGGTGGGTGAGCTCACCGGCCTGCATGGCCGCGAGCTTCTCCTGCACGAGGGGGACCACACTCTCGGGGACGCCGGCGGGGGGCTCCTGGCCCTCCATGAAACCGTAGAGGGCGACCAGGCCGGAGTCGGCCCCGAGGTACATGTCCTCGGGCTTCCAGGTCCCCGCCCGCATCGCCTCGACGAGGCCCGCATAGGTGGGACCCCAGTCCCAGTAGGGCACGGTCAGGCAGTGCGCCGGGTCGGCCTGGCAGGCGTTCTCCGAGTCGTAGCCGATGCCCCAGAGCCCCTTCTCCCCCGCGGCCACCAGCGGTCCAGGCGTGTCCGCGCCGGTGATCACGACCTGGACCCCCGCCTCGAGCAGCGAGTCCGCGGCCTCGCGCTCCTTGGTCGGGTCGAACCAGGTGTTGATCCAGCGGACCTCGACGGTGCACTCCGGGCACACCTCCTGCGCGCCGATGGACACGGCGTTCAGGTGACGCACCACCTCTGCGATGGGGAACGGCGCGATGTAGCCGATCCGCGGATTGCCGTCCTCCTTGGCGCGCGCGCCCGCGATCAGGCCCGCGAGGTACTTCATCTCCTCCACGGCGCCGAACAGGTTGCCGAAGTTGGTGTCGTTCTTCTTGAAGCCCGACACGTGCACGATCTTCACCGCGGGGAACTCCTCGGCCACGGTCTCGCACGCGTCCATGAACCCGAAGCTCGTGGCCACGATCAGATCGAACCGCTTGCGCGCCAGCCCGCGCAGCACCTGCTCTGCGTCGGCGCCCTCGGCCACGGACTCCACGTAGGCGGTGTGCACGCCCTCGACGTTGGCCTCCAGGTACTTGCGGCCCTGGTCGTGGGCGTAGGTCCAGCCGCCGTCGCCCACCGGCCCCACGTACACGAACGCCACGTTGAACTCGCCCTCGACAGTGGCCGGGATGTTGTCCGAACCCGCGGGCGCGGGTTCCGTCGCGCCCGCCCCGTCGTTCGTCCCACCCGTGGTCGATCCACCGCAGCCGGTCAGGACCAGTCCCAGGGCCGTGAGCCAGGCCATCGTCGTCTTCATGTCGCCACCTCGTCGTGGGGGTTTGCCTCGGCCCGGGATGGTATCACGCCGGCCCGTCTTCACAGCTCGTCGAGCCACGCCGGCGCCGAGAACTCGCCTCGGTCCGGCGTCCATCGATGGACGTCGACCACCGCCGACACCTCGATGGCGCCGTACACGTGGGGGAACAGCTCCTCGCCGCCCATGGTGTTCTCGAGGCGGACCTCGGCCGACAGCCGCGCCGGGTCGATCACCAGCACCACGAGGTTCTGTTGCCGCGCGTAGAAGCGGTTGGCCGTGGCCACGAGCTGGGTGGGGGTCGAGCAGTGGATGAACCCCTCGCCGGTCAGACTCGGGGCCTCGTAGCGACCGCCGTCCCGGGCGGCAGCCCAGCCGGCGGAGGACGTGATGTGCAGCAGCATGTCCCCCAGGATAGGGGGCCGACGGACCCCGCGCCAGCAGCGCCCGCCAGCCCCCTCCCCGGGAGATCCGAGGGATCAGGCCAGCGCGTTCCCCTCCGCGTCCGGCAGCTTGCCCAGGGCGATCAGGATCAGGTCCACCCAGTACCAGATCCCGAATCCGCCGAACGTGAACAGCTGCACCGCTCCGTGGACCTTGTAGCCCAGGTAGAACCGGTGAGCGCCCGTCCAGCCCACGAACATGCACAGTGCCATCGCCAACATCTTGCTCTTCATCGTAACCTCCCAGGGTTCGTCGCTCGCTGCGGCCCCCTGTTGGGCTCGCCACGAACGATCTGGACCCAGGCTAGGGGGCGGGCCGGATCAAAGCGCATCAAACCGGATCAAACCGGTTCGATCGCATTACGTCGCTGCATCGGTTGACACGAGCGGAGCCGGACCGGGAGGATCACACCATGCCCAACAAGACCCGCTCCGCCCCCTTCCAGCTCGTGGTCGAGGCCGTGCGTTCGCGCGTCCACGAGGTGCTGACCCAGGAACAGATGGACGAGCCCGGAGAGGCGGAGGCGGGAGCGCTGATACCGCTCATCCACGCGGAGATCGAGGAGTACCGGGACGGCGCGACGAGGCGCGGATACGCGCCGCTCGACGGAGAGCTGGCCCGGCTGACGCGGCGGATCCTCGACGAGATCCTGGGCCTCGGGCCGCTGGAGTCGCTGCTGGCGCACGACAGCGTGGAGGACATCTACATCCAGGGACCGCACAAGGTGATGGTGGTGACCTCGGACGGCGGCAGGCAGGCGGTGCCCATCGACTTCGGCACCCGCGACCGGGTGATGAGCCTGGCGCGGCGTGCGCTGGCGCGCGACGGGAAGCGGGCAGACTTCGTCCAGCCGTTCGCGGATTGCCGGCTGCGGGACGGCTCGCGGATGCACGTGAGCATTCACCCCTGCGCGGAGCCCTCGCCGCAGATCGTGATCCGGAAGCACCGGCCGCTGTTCGATCCAGGCGAGGACCGGCTCGGGCGGCTGATCGAGCTGGGGACCGTCACCCCGCGCGCCGCAGCGCTCCTCTGTGCCGCGATCCGCTCCCGCATCTCGATCCTGGTAGCTGGCGCGACCGCCGCGGGGAAG
Organism: uncultured Rickettsiales bacterium; assembly: GCA_964425605.1. GTDB lineage: Bacteria > Myxococcota_A > UBA796 > UBA9615 > CAYRNR01 > CAYRNR01. Next base: position 7,944 of record CAYRNR010000171.1, read on the forward strand.
ACCACGTTGATCAACGCGCTGGCCGGCGAGATCGACCCGGAGCTCGCCGTGGTGTGCATCGAGGACATCCGCGAGCTGGACTTCCCGGGGATCAACGTGAGCTACCTGATGACGCGCCACGCGTCCCTCGAGGGCAAGGGCGCGGTGACCCAGCGGTACCTGGTCCAGCAAGCGCTGCGCAAGCGCGGCGACTGGATCGTGCTGGGCGAGGCGCGGGGCGAGGAGGCCTGGGACTTCGCCCAGGCCGGCAACACGGGCCACGCGATCCTCGGCAGTGTCCACGCCAACAGCGCCGCCGACGCCATCGAGCGCTACCGCGACCTGTGCCTCCAGGCCGCGCCGAACCTGCGGGGGAGCGTGGCCATGCGGGTCGTGTCGCGCGCCTTTCGCCTGGTCGTGTTCCTCGAGCACGACGCCGTGCTCGGACGCCGCGTGGTCCGCCAGATCAGCGAGGTGGAGAGCGCCCTGGACGACCAGGACACCCCCCGGGTGCGCGTCCTCTTCGACTGGGAGGATTCGCAGCTACGCTGCACCGGAGAGGAGCCCTCCCCCACCGTGGAGTCCCTGCTCGAGCGCGGGGGTATCCTCTACCCGTCGATCCTCGACGGCAGCGCCGTCACCCAGATCTGGGAGGTCGCGGAGGAGGAGGCGTCGGAGGACTCGGACCTGGCTGACTCCGAGCCCGCGGATTCCGATCCAGAGGATTCCGATCCAGAGGATTCCGATCCAGAGGACACGGACCCGGAGGAACCGAGCGAGTAGCTAGCGCCGCACCTTCAGCCCGACCAGGGCGAGCAGCGTCAGCAGCAGTGACGCCATCGGCAACGCGCGGTCGCCGTCCACCCGGCAGTCGCAACCACCGGCGAAGTGCCCGTCGTCGTCGCCGGGGGTGTCGATCCCCGCGTCGTCGTCGTCGTCGTCGGCCGTGTCGTCGTCGTCGGCGGCGGCCGTGTCGTCGTCGTCGTCGTCCGACGTGTCGTCGTCGTCGTCGTCACCGGCGCTGTCGTCGTCGTCACCGGCGCTGTCGTCGTCGTCGTCTCCCTGACAGTCGGGATCGTCGCCGTCGACGAGGCCGTCGCAGTCGTTGTCGAGGGTGTCGAAGCAGTCCTCCTCGGCGTCGGGATTCACGTCCGGGTCGAGGTCGTCGCAGTCGTCACCGCCGCACTGCTGGTCCACGAAGCCGTCGCCGTCCAGATCGGCGTCGTCCGCGACGCCGTTGCAGTCGTTGTCCAGGCCGTCGCCGCAGACCTCGATGTGGCCGGGGTGCACCTCCACTTCGGCGTCGTCGCAGTCACCGTCGCAGGTGGAGACGCCGTCGTTGTCGAGGTCGTGCGGGTTGAGCATCGGGTCGGTGTCGTCGCAGTCCCCGTCGCAGCTGCTGGCGCCGTCGCCGTCGAGGTCGGCGGGCGTGAGCAGCGGGTTGCTGTCGTCGCAGTCGCCGTCGCAAGTGGTGTACCCATCCGCGTCGAGATCGTCGAGGTTCAGCGCCGGATCGGCGTCGTCGCAGTCGCCGGAGCACACGGGCCAGCCGTCGGCGTCGTCGTCGGCCTCGTCGGCCGGGACGATGCCGTCGCAGTCGGTGTCCACGCCGTCGCAGATCTCGGTGGCGCCGGGGAACACCGACGGATCGAGGTCGTTGCAGTCGCCCTGGCAGGCGTTGAAGCCGTCGCCGTCGTTGTCCGTGCCCGTGCCCTCGTCCACCTGCCCGTCGCAGTTGTTGTCGGCGCCGTCGCACAGCTCGGGTGCGCCCGGGAAGGTCGTGGGATCGGCGTCGTCGCAGTCCCCGTCACACACGAAGCTGCCGTCACCGTCGTCGTCCACCTCGTCGAGCCCGGGGGCGCCGTCGCAGTCGTTGTCCAGGCCGTCGCAGAGCTCGGCCGCGCCCGGGTTGATCGTGTCGTCGAGATCGTCGCAGTCGCCGTCGCACACGGAGTAGCCGTCGGCGTCGATGTCGGCGTCCTCGTCCGTGACTGGATCGCAGTCGTCGTCGATCCCGTTGCACACCTCCTCGGCGTCGGGGTTCACGTCGGCGTCGGCGTCGTCGCAGTCCCCGTCGCACACGGAGAAGCCGTCGCCGTCCACGTCGACGTTCTCGTCCGTGGCCGGGTCGCAGTCGTCGTCGATCCCGTTGCAGATCTCCTCGGCGCCCGGATTCACGGCCGCGACCTGATCGTCGCAGTCGCTGGCGCATTCGGCGTACCCGTCACCGTCCATGTCCAGCTCGTCGCCGGGCACGACGCCGTCGCAGTCGTTGTCGAGCCCGTCGCACAGCTCGGGCGCGCCCGGGTAGACCGTGTCCACCAGGTCGTCGCAATCCCCCGAGCACGGCCGATACCCGTCGTGGTCGTCGTCGAACTCGTCGAGGGGCAGCTGGCCGTCGCAGTCGTTGTCCACCCCGTCGCAGATCTCCGGCGCGCCCGGGTAGGTGGTCGCGTCCGCGTCGTCACAATCCCCGGCGCACAGCAGCGCGCCGTCGCCGTCCACGTCCACCTCGTCGGCCCCGGGGGCGCCGTCGCAGTCGTTGTCCAGGCCGTCGCAGAGTTCGGCAGCGCCGGGGTAGGTGGTGGCGTCCGCGTCGTCGCAGTCCACGCAGGCCAGGGAGCCGTCACCGTCTCCGTCCACCTCGTCCGCGGGCACGGCGCCATCACAGTCGTTGTCCAGCCCGTCGCACAGCTCGGGCGCGCCCGGGTAGACAGCGGCGTTGGTGTCGTCGCAGTCGCCGTCGCACAGGCTCAGGCCGTCGCCGTCGGTGTCCACCTCGTCGTTGAGGACGCCGTCGCAGTCGTTGTCCAGGCCGTCGCACAGCTCCGGAGCGCCCGGGTAGACCGTGGCGTCCGCGTCGTCGCAGTCGCCGTCGCACTCCCGCCATCCGTCGCCGTCCGCGTCGGCCTCGTCGGCCGGGATCACCCCGTTGCAGTTGTTGTCCAGGCCGTCGCACACCTCGGGCGCCCCGGGGTAAACCGTCGCCTCGTCGTCGTCGCAGTCCCCGTCGCAGTCGGTGACGCCGTCGCCGTCCAGGTCGTTCCACAGCCCCTCGTCCACGACGCCGTCGCAGTTGTTGTCGATGTGGTCGCACAGCTCCGGAGCGCCCGGATAGACCGTCGCGTCGCCGTCGTCGCAGTCGCCGTCGCAGATCAGATAGCCGTCACCGTCCGCGTCCGCCTCGTCAGCCGGGACCACCCCGTTGCAGTTGTTGTCCAGGCCGTCGCACACCTCGGGCGCGGTGGGATACACCGTCGCTTCGCCGTCGTCGCAGTCCCCCTCGCAGATCATGTAGCCGTCGCCGTCGGCGTCCACCTCGTCGGCCGGGACCGCGCCGTCGCAGTCGTTGTCCAGGGTGTCGCACAGCTCGGGCGCGCCGGGGTACACGTCGGCGCGGAAGTCGTTGCAGTCGCCCTCGCAGATCCGCACGGCGTCGCCGTCGCCGTCCACCTCGGTGATGGGGGTCATGCCGTCGCAGTCGTTGTCCACGCCGTCGCACACCTCGGGCGCGCCGGGGTAGGTGTGGGCGTCGCCGTCGTCGCAGTCCCCGTCGCACAGGAACGATCCGTCGCCGTCGGCGTCCACCTCGTCGGCCGGCACGACGCCGTCGCAGTCGTTGTCCAGGCCGTCGCACAGCTCCGTGGCCCCCGGGTAGACCTGGGCGCGGTTGTCGTCGCAGTCCCCCTCGCATTCGGCGAACCCGTCACCGTCGTCGTCGGTCTCGTCGGCGCCGACTACACCGGAGCAGTCGTTGTCCACGCCGTCGCAGAGCTCGACGGCGCCCGGGTACACCGCGGCGTCGCCGTCGTTGCAGTCGCCTCCGCAGCTGGTGAAGCCGTCGCCGTCGAGGTCGAAGCCCTCGTCCACGAGGCCGTCCCCGTCGTTGTCCACGCCGTCGCACTCCTCGGAGTCGAAGCAGTCCGCGAGGCCGTCACCGTCCGCGTCGAAGCCCTCGTCCACGGCGAGGTCGCAGTTGTTGTCGACGCCGTCGCACACCTCGACGTTGCCGGGGTAGGCGTCATCGTCGTAGTCGTCACAGTCGCCGTCGCAGAGGCTCACGCCGTCCTGGTCCTGGTCCGTCTCCGGATCGTCGCCGTCGATCAGCCCGTCGCAGTCGTTGTCCACGCCGTCGCAGACCTCGAGCGCGGCCGGGTTGATGGCCGCGTCCGTGTCGTCACAGTCGGTGGTGCACGCCGAGTACTGATCGCCATCCGCGTCCGTGTCCGGATCGGCCCCGTCGATCAGCCCGTCGCAGTCGTTGTCGATGCCGTCACAGATCTCGAGCGCGTCCGGGCCGATGCCCGCGTCGCCGTCGTCACAGTCCTCGCCGCCGTATTCCTCGTCCTCCTCGCCGTCGTCGTCGAGGTCCGTGTCGACGATGTACACGGTCCCGTCCGCGCCGTCGTCGGCACAGTCCGCGCCCCAGGCCGGAGCCGCGCCGCCTACACCGCCCGAGACATCGTTCGACGAAGCCACCGTGCCGTTTCGGTAGAACACCTTGATCCGGCCACCGGCGCCACCTCCGCCGCCGTCGTCGAACGTGCCGTCGCCGGCGCCACCGCGTGCCAGCAGCGAACCCGCGATGTCGGCGGTGCCGGTCCAGATCAGTATTCCACCGCCCGCGCCGCCGCCGCCGGAGTCGTTGTTGTGCAAGAAGCCGTCGTCGCCATCGGCCCGGACGACGCCGTGGAGGGTCACCGTCTCGGCCTCGAGGCGGATGGCGCCGGCCCCATACCCACCGCCGCCGTACGTGTCCCCGTCCCCCGATCCGCCCGACCCGCCAGCGGAACCCATCTCGATGTCCACCGAGTCCGAGGCGCCGTAGGCCGGCCCCCCGGCCCCGTCGATGAAGCACGCGTTGTAGACGAAGTAGTCGCGTGCGCCGTCGCCGCCCGCGCCGCCATACCCGCCGCCGCCGGCCCCATCGAGCACGTAGTACCCGCCCTGACCGCCGCCCGGCCCCTCGCCCATTCCGTCGAGGGGCGCGTAGTCCTCCCGGTAGCCTGCGCTGTCCGCGACGATGGACGAGGTCGCGTCCACCAGGATCGAGTCCGCGATCAGGTGCAGCATCCCCGTGGTCGCGGGATCACCGTCGTAGGCCTCGACGTACAGGACGCCGCCGTTGATCACCTCGACGTCGTCGTAGGTCTGGGTGCCGCCCAGCGTGAGGGTCGTACCGTCCACGGTCAGGTCCTGGGCGAGGGCGGGCAGCGCCGCGATGGCCAGGGTGAGGACCGCGAGGGTCAGGGTCGAAGCGCGTGTCTCGTGGGACATCGATTCATCCTCCGATTCGCATTCTAACGCTTGGTCCGGAACCGCCCATTCTAATTAGATCCGTCCCTCGACAAAGGGAACCTCGAACACCTTCGGGTGCTGGATCGGCCCGTGGCCGAAGTACCCGCCCTCGCCGAACAGCTCACCGTGGTCGGACGTGACGATCACCCACGTGCCCGCGGGGAGCCGGTCGAGCAGCCGGGCGGTGACGCCGTCGAGGTAGCGCACCGCCCTCACCTGGCGGCGCCGCAGCTGGTCGAGCCGGTCCCGGTCGAAGAACGGCTCGCAGGCCACGCCGCCGTCGTCGAGGGTGCGGATGACGCCGTTGACGCCGCTGACGCGCGGCCAGCGGTCGCGGGGTTCGCCGGGCAGGGCGTAGGGGTAGTGCGTCTCCCCGACGTTGAGCAGGGTGAAGGTGGGACCGTCGAAGGTCAGCTGCTCCACCATGGCGGCCATGTCGTTGTGCCGCTCCATCAGCTCGAAGTGGTCGAAGCCGGCGGACAGGGGTGTCGCCTCGTTGAGCACCGGCAGCGAGACCAGGGCCCGGGTCTCGTAGCCTCGACCGCGCAGGAACGTCGGCAGCCACAGGTGGGGCACCATCTCGCGGAATCCCATGCCCGGGATGCCCAGCCGCTCGGACCACGCGGAGAACTCCTCCTTGTACACCTCCGAGGCGTACACGCCCGCGGGCGACGCGTGGGGCATCAGCCCCATCAACAGGTTGAAGTGGGCCGGGGACGTCCAGGATGCGTAGGAGTGCCGGCGCTGGATCGGACCCAGGCGGGAGATCATCTCCGGCGCCGCCTCGACGAACGTGTCGTACCGGCAGCTGTCGAAGACCACGAGGACCAGGCTGTGGTTCACGTCCGCTCCTGTGGTAGTTTCTTGGCCGTTCGGCCGAGGACCATGTCTGTACGAAATCTCAAGCTCGTGCTGTTCACAGCGCTGATTCTCGCATGCCTCGCGGCCGTCGTCGTGCCGATCGTGCAGGCGCATCGGCCATCGGGCTCCGAGACCGGCGTGGTGCTGATCATCGTCGACACCCTGCGCGCCGACCGCCTCGGCGCGTACGGATACGACCGATCCACGTCCCCCAACATCGATCAGGTGGCCTCGCGCGGCGTCGTGTTCGAGCAAGCCATCGCGAACTGCTCCTGGACCCGCCCCTCCATCGCCTCGATGCTCACGGGTACCTATCCGCGCGAGACCGGCGTCTACAAGGAGCGGTTCGACGCCCTGTCCCCCGAGGTGGTGACCCTGGCCGAGATGTTCTCCGGCGCGGGCTGGGCCACCTACGGCGTCACCTCCAATCCCTCCATCAACACCGTGTTCGGCTTCCACCACGGATTCGACGAGTACGGCGACTGCGGCGTGGTCTGGCCCTGGATGAAGGGCAAGCGCCGGTTCAAGCGCAACGTGGTGATGATGGAGGACGCAGACCTGGTCACGGACCGCTCCATCTCCCTGATGGAGCGCCACGAGGGCGGGCCGTTCTACCTCCAGGTGCTGTACATCGACCCCCACCTGCCCTACGGACCGCCCGACTACTTCGATCACCCGCTCGCTCGCGACGCGCACACCACCTCGGAGCGGTACGACGCCGAGGTCGCCTTCGCCGACGAGGAGATCGGCCGGCTGGTCGAGTGGATCCGGCTGCGCTACCCCGACACCTGGATCATCGTCACCTCGGACCACGGCGAGGGGCTGAGCGACCACCCCGGCGTCAGCCGCGCCTCCACCCACGGCTTCACCCTCTACGACTCGGTGCTCCACGTGCCGCTGGTCTTCGACCACCCCTCGGTCCCCGCGGGGACCCGCTTCCCCGACATGGTCCAGCTCCTCGACCTCGTCCCCACCTTCGCCGACCTGTTCGGCCTCGAGCTCGACCCCCAGGTCAGCGGCGTCTCCCTCGCCCCCATCCTCCGCGGCGAGCCCCCTCCCCTCCTCGCCGGCCAGATCTTCAGCGACACCCAGTTCAACGAGGTCGACAAGGTCAGCGTGCGCGAGGCCGGCGCCAAGCTCGTGCTCAACCGCGACCACGACCAGCTCACCGCCGGCGACCGCCCCGACCTCGACAAGCCCAAGCGCGCCAACATGAAGCGGGCCATCGAGCAGTGCGGCCCGGCCGAGTACTACCAGCTCCCCGGCGCCGAGAATCCCGTCCACGGCGGCCACGACCTCATCGACGATCCCGACCACGCCTCGGAGGTCGCGCGGCTACGTGCGGCCCTGGCCGAGTGGGAAGCCCGGACGAACGCCCGCCCGCCGATCAACCGGGACAGCAAGCGAGAGGTGGATTCGACGGTGATCCAGCAGCTCAAGGCGCTGGGCTATCTCGAAGAGTAGGAGAAGAGGGAAAAGGGACGCTCGCAAGAAATCAACTAACTCACGAGTTAGTTGATTTCTTGC
>CAYRNR010000172.1:0-15526 GCA_964425605.1 uncultured Rickettsiales bacterium
GGCCGCCGAGCGCGCCCGCGCAGGGGCGCTCGAGCTGGGCCTCGCCGCGGATCGCCTCCGCGGTTTCGAGGAGCGCCAGCTCGCCGCCGAGATCCCCGGGATCAGCGATCCCCGCCAGGCCGCCGAGCCCACGGCGCAGGCGCTGGCGGTCGTCCTGGGCAGCCTGGAGGGGGGCGAGGCGTCCCCTGGGGCCACGCTTCGGCGCCTCGGCCGCGCGGTCGGGCGCGTCATCTATCTCACCGACGCCCTGGAGGACCTGCGCAAGGACACCCTGCGCAACGAGTTCAACCCGTGCCTCTCGCGAAGCCGCCGCCACGGGCGGTTGATGCCGTCGCCCACACGGGTCCGGACGGCCCGGCGACTCCTCGATCGCGAGCTGGCCGTGATGCCGAGGCTGCTGGGCCGCCTCCCCCTCCAGCGCAACCGGACGATCCTGCACAACATCCTGTGCGACCAGCTGCGGGGGCGGGCCCTCCGCGCCGGGCGCGCCGCGGTCCAGTGGACCTCTCGGGCAGGCCAGGACCAGCTGGTCCAGTGGCGCGCGGGATCGCGGCTGCTGCGCGCCGCGGTCGTCATGCTGACCGTCACCCTGAGCGCCGTGGGGTGGGCCCGCGAGGCCTTCGCCGCGGCGCTGAGGGCTGCGCGCGGTCGAGGGGCTGCCGAACCCCTGGAGCTCCGACCGCTGGACCGCCACACGGAGGACCTGTGCCAGCGGCTGGGGGATCGCATCGTCGAGTTCATCCAGGACTGCTGCGACATCGGCAGCGACTGCTGCGACGCCGCGCGCGACGGATGCACCGGGTGCTGCGGGATCTGCGACGAGTGCGAGCGCTGCTGCGACGGATGCTCCGGCGCGTGCGAGGACTGCACCGACTCGTGCGACAGCTGCGGCCAGGGGTGCGACAGCTGCTGCGACGGATGCGACGACTGCGGCAACTGCTGCAACGACTGCGACGGCTGCTGCAACAACTGTGGATGATCCGTGAACCGCACCCGACCCGCGCTGGGCGTCGGCCTGATGACCGTCGCCAACTTCGGGTTCGCCGGCATGGCCGCGCTGGTGAAGCTGATGGACACCCACCTGCCCGAGCAGGAGCTGGTGTTCTGGCGCGCCGCGTTCTCGCTGCCCCTGCTGCTGCTGCTGGTGCTCCGGGCGCGCCGCGAGTTCCTGGTCCGCGCCCGCGGCACCATCGTGCTGCGCAGCGTCCTCGGGTTCGCCGCGATGATGCTGTTCTTCTACGCCCTGGGCCGCATCTCCCTGGGCGAAGCCCAGATGTTGATCAAGATCCAGCCCGTGTGGGTGGCGCTGCTGGCGCCGTTCGTCCTCGGCGAGCGGCCCGGCGGCCGCGTCTGGTCCTGCCTCGCGCTGGCGCTGCTGGGCGTGGCGCTGGTGCTCGGTCCGTCGATCACGTCCGGCGTCCTGGGGCTCGCCGGGCTCGCGGCCCTGGCGTCGTCGTTGTTCTCGGCGCTGGCCCACATGCAGCTGCGCAAGCTGGGCCGGACGGACCCGCCCGACCTGATCGTGTTCAACTTCACCGCGCTGCTGCTGCTGTTCTCCGGTGTGATGACCATCCCCGTGGCCCGGACGCCCGAGCCCGGCCACTGGCCGCTGCTGGTGGGGCTGGCCCTGTGCGCCATGGCCGGGCAGATGTTCATGACCGGCGCCTACCGCGCGGCGCCCGCGCCCCTGGTCGCCACCGTGGGCTACGTCGCCATCCCGGTGGCCATGTTCCTCGACGGGCTGATCTGGGGTACGGTGCCCACTGTGTGGTCCCTGGCCGGCGGCGCGCTGATCATCGCCTCGGGCATCCTGCTGGCGTACCAGCGGCCACCGCAGGAGGCGCGATCGTGACGGTGGATCTGACACCCCTCGTGAAGGCGGCGCGGGCCTCGGGTCAGCGGCGCCTCGCCGTGGTGGCGGGTGATCACGACGCGGCCTGCGCCGTCGTGGACGAGGCGCTCGCGCGTTGTCCGGGCCTGTCACCGAGGCGAGTCGTGGATCTCCACGGCGGCATCGAGATCGGCACGCTGTGCGCGGCCGCGTACGGCGCTGACGGCGGTGAGCTGGTGATCGTGGTGTGTCCGGACCTCGAGGCCTGGCCCGACGACGAGGGCGGGCGGACCGCCCAGCGTCTCGCCGCCAGCTTCCACCGATGGGCCACCGTGTGGCGAGTCGCGGCCGACGGCGCGGTGACCGGCCCGGTCCCTCCCGACGAGCCCGAACCCGGCGAGGCGAGGACGTCGTTCCGACCGGATGCGCCCGAAGGCGCCCGCTTCCCCGGCGAGGTGTTCCGCGCCTGCCGCACCGCCGACCAGATCGCGGCCGTGTCGGACCTGGAGTGCCTGATCGATCCGCCCAGCGACGGGCCCGTGGCCGTGGTCCTGTCGGCCGACCGCGGCCGGGGCAAGTCCAGCGCGCTGGGCCTCGCCGCCCACGGTCTGGCCGCGGCCGGCGCGCGCGTCGCGGTGACCGGCCCGGGACCGGACGCCGTGGTCGAGGTCCAGGCCCGGGTGGGCGAGCTGGGCGGGGCGCCACCCCCCTTCGTCGCGCCCGAGGACGTCGCGGCCCACGCCGCCGACGTGGTGCTCGTGGACGAGGCCGGAGTCCTGTCCGCGGCGGTCCTGGCTCGGCTCGCCGGGGACGCGCCCCGGGTGGTGTTCGCCACCACGGTGTCCGGGCTCGAGGGGACGGGCATGGGGTTCGACGTGCGCTTCCGCGAGCACCTGCAACGGCGCGGCGGGACGCTCGTGGAGCGCAAGCTGGACCCCCCCGTCCGGTGGGCGCCCGGCGATCCGGTGGAGGCGTGGGCGCGGTCCACGTTCCTGCTGGGGGCTCGCCCTGCCGAGAACGCGTTCTTCCACACGGTCCGGCCCGAGGAGGTCGCCGTGGAGGCGGTGACGGGCGCGCACCTCGCCGAGGACGAGGAGCTGCTGGCCCAGCTGGTGGGCTTGCTGACCCTGGCGCACCACAGGACGTCCCCGGCGGATCTGGCGCGGCTGCTCGACGCCCCCGAGGTGCAGGTCCGCTGCGCCCTGTGGCGCGGCTCGGTGGTGGGCGCCCTGGTGATGTCCCGCGAGGGCGGCCTCCCCATGGCCACCTGCGAGGGACTGCTGGAGGGCCGGGTCCAGCTACGTGGCCACGAGCTGCCGCAGACCCTGACCTGTCAGCTGGCCGAGGAGGGGGCAGGCACCCTCGACGCCTGGCGGGTGTGGCGGCTGGCCGTGCACCCGGCGGCGCGGCGGCGCGGGGTCGGGAGCTGCCTGCTGTGGGCGGCCGTGGACGAGGCGCCGGACGCGGACGTGGACTACGTGGGCGCCGGTTTCGCTGCCACCGAGGAGCGGCTGCGGTTCTGGACGCACTGCGGGTTCGGGCTGGTCCGGATGGCCCCGTCCGCGGGCACCGGAGAGCCCGCGGCCGTGGTGCTCCGCCCCACGAGCGACTGGGGCGAGCGGCTGGCCGGCCGGCTGCAGGCCGCCTTCGTCCGGCGCTTCCCCCACGTGCTCGCCGACCCCCTCTCGCAGCTCGAGCCGTCCGTCGCCCTGGCGGCCCTGGGGGGCTCGCTCGTCGGCGAGCTCCAGCCCGAGATGGCGCCCGACGACTGGAACGTCCTCATCGCCAGCGCATTCGGTCCGGCCCGGTACGAGGACGCGGTGCAGCCGGCGTGGGAGCTCGTCCGCGGCTACCTGTGCGAGGCGAAGCCGCGGGTGGAGCTGGAACCGATCCAGCGGATCCTGCTGCTGACCAGGGTGCTCCAGCGCCGTCCGTGGGCCGAGGCCGCGACGTGCTGTGGCATCGAAGACGTCCACGAGGCCCGGCAGCAGCTCCGCCGCGCCCTGCGGCCGCTGATCCTGGCCTATGGGCCGGCCTGGGCGCGCAGATCAGCCGAGCGCTACGACACTGGAGACTCGAAGTGAGCGATCCGCCACACCGCGATCGACAGCGCCGGAAGCGGCGCGAGGTGCGCATCGACTGGGATCCCCCGGGGCCGATCCCCCCAGGGGATCGCGGCGATCCCGGGCTGATGCCTGGCGACGACGAGACCCTGGACTGCGTCTGCGGGCACTGGCGAATCTTCCAGCTCCGCGACGGTCACCGGTTCTCCACCGACGACGTCCTCTGCGCCTGGTTCGCCGCAGACCGGGCGAAGCAGTGGCAGCTGACCCCCCGGAGCCACCTGGACCTCGGCACCGGCATCGGCTCGGTGGCGATCATGGTGAGCTGGTTGTTGCCCGAGACGACCACCGTGGGCGTCGAAGTCCAGGCCGTGAGCGCCGCGCTCGCCCGGCGAACGGCGCGCTACAACGGCGTCGAGGATCGCGTCGAGGTGATCGACTCCGACCTGCGGGAGTTCGACCCCGGAGAGCGCCGCTTCGACCTGGTCACCGGCAGCCCCCCCTACCTCCCCCTGGGCACCGGAGTGGAGAGCCACCGCACCCAGCGCGGCCCCGCGCGATTCGTGCACAAGGGCGACGTGGTGGACTACGCCAGGACGGCGACGCGGGTCATGGCCCCCGGGGGTCTGTTCGTGCTCGTCTACGCTGCCTACCGCCCCGACGACGTTCCAGCAGCCGCGGCTGAGACGGACCTCGTCTTGCTCGCGCGGCGCGAGGTCGTCCCGAAGGAGGGCAAGGCTCCCCTGCTCGAGCTCGTGGCGCTGGGGCGGAGTTCGGAGTGGGACCCACCGGCGAATGCGGAGCTGCCTCCGCTCACGGTCCGCGACGCGGATGGAGAGTGGACCGAGGAGTACCAGGAGGTCCGCGCGTCCATGGGGTTCCCCCATCGACGCCGGAAGTGAGGCTCAGCCCTGGGGCCGCTTGTCCGCCACCATGTTGGCCAGGTACTTGTCCGCCAGGGAGCCGAACCAGGGCACGGCCTCGTACTTGCCGTTGGCCGAGGCGACCACGCCCATGATCCACGGGTAGAGCAGGATCACCGCCGCGAACCCCAGGAAGCCGCCGATCCCGCAGGTGATGACGCTGATGACCATGATGACCAGCCACATGGCCAGGCCGACGATGTTGAGGATCATCGCCTGCTTGGCGTGGAAGAGCGCGAACGCGTTGTCGCGCTGGATCAGCGGCACGATCCACAGGGGCGAGATCACGTAGCTCAGCACCGCCAGGAGCTTGCCTTTCTCCACGTCCTCGAGGGGGTACTCGGACGAGGACTCGGCGACCGGCTGGGGCGGCTGTGCGGGCGTCGGCTGCGGCGCCGGCGTCGCGGGCTCCGGGATCGGGGTGTCCTTGGGCGTCGGGAGGCTGTCGTCGTTCATGGCGTCTCCTCGCGGCTCGTTCTCGCTCGCCGGTGGATGGTATCACCGGCGACCCGCGCGGTCACCGCAACAGACCACCGCGCCCGCGCCCGCGGGACCGCAGGGGCCGATGGACGGTGAGCTGGCCCCCCTCCTCCCGGCCGCTACGGTACGCGTCGGACAGCGCGACACGGCCGCTACGCATCGAGCCGACGTGGGGGTGCCGGCGACGGTAGTAGCGCCCGACCCGCGGATCGCCGACCCAGATCAGTCCGCGCTCGGCGTTGAGGGTCCGCTCGGCCCGCAGCTTGTCGCCGAACCCCGACAGCACGCCGTAGAGGAACTGGCGCTTGGCCCGGCGGCCGCTCGCCCTCCCCTCCCGGCGCTGCTGTTGCCACAGCCGCTGGAGCTCGGCGTGGAGGAAGTCGTGGACGTGCTCGGCGAAGTCCAGGTTCGCGGGCGTCCCGCACACCTCGAGGACCCGCTCGGCGCGGTCCCGCCGCGGATCATAGGTGGTGGTCCATATGCACTCGACGAAGAAGAACTCCTCGAGGATCACCGCCACCATCTTCTTGTGCAGCGCGATGGCCGCCGCGCTGTCGCCCAGGTATCGGTAGCCCACGCCGCCCGGGCCGTCGCCGGGGTCGTCTCCGGCGAGCTCCAGGTTGTAGCGCAGCAACAGGGTGTTGGCCTTGGCCATGGCCGCCTCTGCCTCGTGGACGTTGGCGGACCCGGCCAGGGCGAGCAGCTTGCGCACCCGCTGGAGCACCCGCCCTGCCTCGGCGCCCTCGGTCGTCGGCGTGTTCAGGCACAGCTCCTCGGCGGCGCGCGCGAACAGCGGCCCGTGGGGGCGCGTGTCGTCGCCGGGGTACAGCTCGTCCACCACCTGGTGGGCCATCTCGTGCTTGAGGGTCTCCCCCACCTCGTGCCAGCGGTCGTCCAGGATGTGGGCCTCGGAGATGGCCAGGGTCCGATGGTCCGCCTGCCAGCTCCCCCGGCGCGTCCCTGCGGCCTCGATGCGGAGGATGGGAGGCCGCAGGCGCCCGCCCAGGTGGTCGCGGTTGATCCCGTCCCACTCGCGGCGCAGCTGTCGCAGCCACGCGCGGTGCAGGCGCGCCAGGTGCTCACCCGTGGGCGTGTCGTGGCGGGCGCGGCGGGTCACGGAATCGCGATGACGTGGGTCTCGTCGAGGAAGACGTTCGGCCAGGGGCCGTTGTACAGGGGATCGAAGTAGTCGCTCTCCACGCACGCGCTGACGTTGACGTCCTCGTTGAGCTCCTGGCTGTACAGCCCGGCGATGTGCAGGTACAGCGGCACCAGCGCCTTGGTGCACCACTGCTGATCCGTGGCCGTGATGCCGAGGACGTCGCCCGGGGCGGCGAAGAAGGTCGTGGGCGCGTGGTGGTCCTGGGCGCCGTCCGAGTCCACGAAGACCGGCACGCCGTTGACGGTGACGGTCACGTCGTCGTCCACGTGGAAGTAGTGGTACGGGGTGGGGCCGCCGGAGAGGGTGTACTCCAGCTCCTCGTCCTCCTCGTAGATGGTCAGCTCGATGGTGTCCGACCCCTGCAGCCCCTCCGAGTCCAGCGCGGACAGGGTGATGACGTGGGTGCCGATCGACAGCGACGGCCACTCGAGGGCGACCTCGCCGGCGGGTGACGGGGGATCGCCGGTGGCGTACCCGTCGAGGCTGCTGTGCCAGAGGATGCCCAGCGCGTCGGGGGGCTCCTCCAGATCCGCCACCTGTCCGGTGAACGACACGGACGCGTCGGCCAGGGCCATGGCGCCGTCCGACGGAGAGGTGATCTCCACCAGGGGTGGCTGATTCTCCCCGTCCGGGGGCTCGCCCGCCGCGATCAGCTCCACCCAGGCGGTGCGATCGGGCAGGTCCGGATCGCTCGTCAGCACGGCGACGCGGTCCGTCCGCCCCAGCTCGTCCGCGGGCTCGAACGTCACGGTGATGTCCACCGTGAGCCCGGGATCGATCAGGGTCGGCGGCTCGTACCCCGCGGGGAACTCGATGCCGAACTCCGGCGTCCCCTCCTCCAGCGTCGCGCTCTCGATGGTCAGCGGCCCCGAGCCGGTGCTGCGTACCTGGAACGTCAGCGCCTGCTCCCCCTCGTCGATGGGGAAGTACAGCAGCGTGGGTTCCACCTCGCAGTGGGGGACCACGCCCGCGCCGTTGAGGAAGATGAACACCTCGGGCTCGTCCTGGTCGTCGGACGTGATGACGATGGCGCCGGCGTCGTTGCCCTCGTGGGTGGGGGTGTAGCGGACCACCAGCTCTGCGAAGGTGTCGGGGAGGATCTCCTTGTCCGGGTCCTCGAAGTAGAACGCCTCGCTGGAGCCGGTCTGGAACGCGTAGTCCTCGATGTGCAGGGTGCCGTTGCCCTGGTTGTAGACGGCCAGGGATCGCTCGCGCCAGTAGCCACGCTCCACGGACTCGAAGTCCAGCGTGGTCTCGCTCAGCTCGATCTCGGGGTAGGTCTCCTGCAACTCGGTCTGCTGGTTGCACCCGCACAGCGCGACCAGCAGGGCGAGGGCGACGAACGTCACGCGCATGGGGCCTCCCGGGGATCAGATTGGATGGTAGACGGCAGAAAGGAGCGGGTCAATTCGATCCCGGGTCGTGACGAGGCACGGATCGGGTGCAATACTCCAGTGCAGATCGCATCGGAGGAGTGCCATGACGAACACCTGCGCGACACTGTGGCTCGCGCTGCTCGCGCTGCTGCTGCCCGGCTGCCCCCAGGACACCGCGGCGACGGACGACGACTCCGAGCCCGAGGAGTTCGATCCCATCGACGAGATCGGTGAGGACGACGACTCGGTGACAGACGACGACGACGACGATCTGGCCGACGACGACAGCGCCGATCCCGACAACCCCCTGATCGCCCTGAGCCTGCAGCCCACCGAGTACGTGATCGACACCACGACGCCCTACCCTCTCCTGGCCATCGCCCAGTGGGAGGACGGCAGCACGGCGCGCGTGGTCCCCGATACCTTTGTCGTGGATCCCCCCGACGTGGTCGACGTGGACAGCGCCGGGCTGGTCACCCCGTCGATCGAGGGGACGGCCACCATCACCGCCGGCTACGGCGCGGTGTTCGCAGATCCGGTGACCGTCACCGTGATCGCGCCGGGCACGATGTCCGTGCTCGTGGTGGACGGCGAGACGAGCGAACCCCAGGAGAACGCCGAGCTGTACATCGGCGGCAGCGAGGAGCCGGTGGCCTACGCCACCACCGACGCCAAGGGCATGGCCGTGCTGGAGGGCGAGTTCTGCGGCCCGCAGACCGTCACGTGCAAGAAGGGCGGCCACTACCGCACCTCCATCTACCAGGTCAGCACGCGCGATCTGCGCTTCCCCGTGGCCCCCAAGGGGGACACCGAATGCGGCGCCGCGGCGGGCACGGCCATCTGGGCCACCGAGCCCGATCCCTTCGAGGTCCAGCTCGGCTTCGCCGCCACCTCCATCCACGGCAACCCCGTCCTGTTCGACTTCGCGGACCTGCTGGGCGAGGAGCGCACCATCGAGGTGATGGGCTACGAGATGGACATGGCCTGCAACCTCGTGGTGGGCGACGTCGCCGCAGACTTCGAGGCCCCTGGAGAGCCCGGCGCCGCGTCGCTGTTCACCCTCACCGGCACCTTCGCCATGGAGGACGTCCTCGACGCGTTCGAGGCCGCCGAGGAGGGCAGCGAGGTCTCGACCCTGCTGACCATGCTCTCGGACCACATGGCCCTGGTGAGCTTCGCCATGGAGTCCGGCCTCACCCTCGAGGAGGGTGTCACCACCGAGGTGGGCGACCTCGAGCCGTTCACCCTGGTCTCCGAGCAGGTCCCGGTCGTCGTCCCCGCCCACCCCCTGGGCTTCTCCGGCGACGACACCCCCGCCGTCTTCCCCCTCGCCGAGATCCCCGGCGAGGGCCTGGTGGTCATCGGCCTCGGCCTGGGCACCGGCGGCATCATCGTCCACGAGGCCGTGCGCAGCGGCCCCCTCGACGGCGTCGAGGCCCGCTACATCGCCGTGGTGGAGAACGACGGCATCGGCACCGGCAACTCCCGCTCCGCGGTCATCTCCGACCGCGTGGCCGAGGGCGGCGCCGTGATGTTCCCAGAGTTCCTCGACCTGACCATCCAGGACACCCCCACCGAGGTGAACAACACCTGGACCTACACCGGCGACCCCGAGACCGACGTGTTCCTGGTCACCCTCGAGGGCGCCGCCTCGCCGTGGCAGGTCTGGACCCGCGGCGACACCGCCGGCTTCGAGCTCCCCGTCATCGACCCCCGTCCCGGCTTCTCCCACACCACCTGGACCGTCCTGTCCATGGGCCTCGACGACACCAGCTTCGAGACCCTGCAGCACCAGACGGGCGCAGGCCTCGACGACGCCATGGACCTCATCGACCGTCAGTCCAACGCGCGGCAGCTGTATCACATCGACGTGGAGCCGGATCCCTGATCAGGTCGGGCTCAGCTCGTTCGTCACCTTCAGATCCGAGCCCGCGGGGTAGGAGTACGACCCGGCGCTGTAGTAGCCGTAGACGTACACGGCGATGTCCACGTCGGCGGTGTCGGGGCTGTCGCCGGAGTGGACGGTGTGGACGCCGTCCTCGATCTCGCAGAACCAGCTCCAGTAGGTCACCCCGTCCAGTTCGCCATCCACCAGCGGGCCGCGGCACCGGGAGTTGTTGACCTCCTGGTCGTCGAGCATCAGCGGTGTGTCGGCCGGCGCGGAGATGACGGCCCAGTTGACCGCGAAGCCCTCTCCGGTGGTGAAGAGGTAGAGGGGACGACGCTGCTCGAGGGCAGGCACGTAGAGGAGGGCGGAGTCGCCGTTGGCGTACTCGTAGGCGTTGCCGACGTCGGAGCCGACCACGAGGAACTGGGCCACGTGGAGCGGTCCAGTGGACTCGACGATGAACCCGGTGGTGGCGACGAGCTCGTGGTACTCGCCGGCCATGAGGCTGAACGTGGCGTCGGGGCCGCCGAGGTTGGTGGTGACCACGGTGTCGTCGGCGTAGGCCATGATCCGGTAGAAGTCGGGCTCGGGGTTCTCGAGGTTGCGCTGGGCCGAGCGGCTGACCACGAAGGTGTCGTCCATGGACTTGGACGGCAACACCTGCTGCTCGATGTGCTCGGCGCAGCACGAATCGTCGCCGCTCTGGACCACCACCATGGTCATGTCCACGCCGGTGAACACGGACACGGGCTTGTCGCTGGTGATGTAGGTGCCGGTCATGTCCGGCGGCGGGGCCATGAGGCTCGCCATGAACGTGGTCTGCAGCGTCAGGGTGTCGAACGGTTCGATCTGGAACCCCTGCGTCGTGTTGGCGTGGATGGCGATGTCGCCGAAGATCGGCTCGACGCCGGAACACGGCACGTAGGTGTCCATGTCCTGATCCACGTTGTCGTTCTCCACGCCGTCGCAGTCGTCGTCGATGGAGTCGCCGCACGACACCACGGCGCCGGGGTAGCGGGTGGCGTCCATGTCGTCGCAGTCGCCGTCGCACTCGGACACGCCGTCCATGTCCACGTCCTGCTCGTCCGCGGGCACGGTGCCGTCGCAGTCGTTGTCCATGCCGTCGCAGATCTCGGGCGCGCCGGGGTAGACGTCCGCGTCGTCGTCGTAGCAGTCGCCGTCCATGGGGGTGAAGCCGTCGCCGTCGTCGTCCTCGGTGTCGTCGGTCGTGCCGTCGCAGTCCGCGTCCGTGCCGGCGACGACCTCGGGGGAGCCGGGGTAGACGAGGGCGTCCGCGTCGTCGCAGTCGCCGTCGCAGATGGGCCAGCCGTCGCCATCCGCGTCGGCCTCGTCGTCCGGCAGGACGCCGTCGCAGTCGTTGTCCTCCTCGTCGCAGATCTCCGGGGCGCCCGGGTAGATGTCGGCGTCGCGGTCGTTGCAGTCCCCGCCGCAGGGGGTCACGCCGTCGCCGTCGAAGTCCTCGTCGTCGCCCACGGTCCCGTTGCAGTCGTTGTCGATCCCGTCGCAGAGCTCCGGCGCGAAGGGGTAGACGGTCGCGTCCGCGTCATCGCAGTCCTGGACGCAGAGCATCCAGCCGTCGCCGTCCGAGTCGACCTCGTCCTCCAGCAGCTCGCCGTCGCAGTCGTTGTCCTTGCCGTCGCACATCTCCGTGGCGTTGGGGCGCACGCTGGGGTCGTGGTCGTCGCAGTCCACGATGCCGGCCTGCACGTCGTAGCTGGGCGTCACCCAGACCGAGGTCTGCTCCTCGACACCGACGATGGTCACGTAGGAGCGGTTCATGGGTGATCCGACGAAGTCCACCGGGTTGGCCGGCATGTAGGTCACCACCAGGTGGTCCTCGCCCAGCGCGGGCGTGGGGATCAGCAGCGACGCGTCATTGGAGAACACCTGGTCCAGGGTGTTGAACTGGTACGCCACGATGGGCTGGTCCGACGTGATCCGGAACGCCCGGGACGCGTGCCAGGACTGGGCGCCGTCGTCCACGTTCTCGGTGAGGTTGTCCCCGTCCGCGTCGCGCCGGGGCAGCCGGAAGATGTACAGCTCGCCCGGGTTGAGCTCCTTCTCCTCGACGACCTCGAGCTCCTGCGGCTCACCCTGCGGGGCGTTGTTGATCTCCACGACCACGCTCGCGGGCACCTCGCCGCCGATGTTGGCGACCGCCACGGCGAACTGGGCGCCGGCCGCGTCGTCGATGTAGTTCTCCGAGTTGTCCAGGTCCACCGCCCAGTACTCGCAGCCGATGTTGCTCTCCCAGGCCGCCGCCTCCACGCACGGGTCGTCGAACACGCACTCGCCGTCCACGCAGATGGTGTCCCACTCCTCGCAGTCCATCAGCTCCCACTCGTGCGTGCCGTCGTCGGCGCACTGCATCATGGAGTTGCCCTCGCAGAACGAGAGGCCCGGCGCGCACACGAGGCACCCCAGCTCTGGATCGCAGTAGTCGTCGCACTCCTCCTGCACCACCCAGGCGCCGTCCACACACAGCACGAAGTCCCCGTCCATGCACGAGGTCGCTCCCTCGTCGAGGCAGTGGTGGGTGTCCGCGTCGTCGTCGTCGTCCGCAGGCCCCTGATCGTCGTTGCAGGCACCGACCAGCAACAGCAGCGGCAGCAGCAGCCAGGCATAGCGCGTGAAGTCCATCTCGACCTCCCTCGTGGGAACCGGATGATACCAGCTGTTGGGTCTTGTTCACCCGTACTGATAGTCTTTCACGCGGGAGGTCAACGTGAGACTCATCCACTGGATCGCGGTTCTGGGGCTGATCGCGGCCGGGTGCCACCCCGACAGCATCGGGCCGACCGACGACGACAGCACCCTGACGGACGACGACGACGCCACCGCGGGCGACGACGACGACGCATCGAGCGGCCACAACGGCGGCGGCACGGTCGACGTCTCCGGCGCCCCCGCCTGCACCCCCATCGGCTCCGCCCTGATCATCGACAACCAGGAGGGGTACACCCAGCTCACCGGCATCCACGCCGTCACCGCCAACCTCGGCTGCGCCCGCTACAACGCCTGGGACGATGCGGTGGCAGCGGCCTTCGCCGTGTACGACCCCGCCTACGACGCGGCCGTGGCCGTCCGCGATCCCATCGCCGCCTGCGAGGCCGTCACCGAGCTGTACCAGACCCTCCAGGGCATCCAGGACGAGATGACCCCTCCGGGCTCGTGCCACCTGGAGCTGCGCCCCGATCAGTTGCTCCCGGGCGACTACGAGGTCGGCGAGGGGTGGGGCGAGGGCATGTACGGCCAGGTCGTCTACCAGGCGGACAGCTACTACGGCGCCGCGCTGACCTCCCTGGGCGCGTGCACCCAGTACGGCGAGTGGGACGGCGTGTGGACCCTGGCGCAGTCCCAGGCCGCCGAGGCCGCCGAGGCCAGCCGCGATTCGTGGCAGATCACCGAGGGTGTGATGAACCTGGTCGTCACCGACGACGAATGGACCACCGACGGGACGGGTCTGGTCCTCACACAACAGTCCGGCGGCGGCACCGCCACCCTGAGCTTCCAGCTCCAGCTGGAGGACTGCATCCTCTGAGCGGAAAAGGAGCGGAAAAGGGACGGAGCGGAAAAGGGACGTACGCAACAAATCAACTAACTCGGCCGAGTTAGTTGATTTGTTGCGTACGTCCCCTTTCCCCCCTACCCCACCCGGTGCCCCTTCAGCCACGCCAGGATCGGCGGATAGACCTCGTCCTCCGCGTGGATGCCGGCGATGAGATCGAAGTGCCCGTAGTGCGCCGCGTGGCCGTGCTCCACGCCGAAGTGGAGACGCTCGTGCCGGTCGCCCGGGAGGTGGTGCCAGGTGCGCTCGATGACGTCGGCGTGGCACTGCAGATCGCGATCGCCGGACATCAGCAGCATGGGGGTGGAGATGTCGCCGATGTGGTTGGAGTAGCACAGGCGGTTGTCGCGGGAGCGCAGGCCGCTGGGGGAGAACAGGGTGGCGAGCTGGTGGAGGGCCTCGCCCGAGACGTCCTGGCAGGTGCCGTTGTAGATGGCGCGGACCGCCTCGGGGGCGGTGCTGCCGGGGTAGCAGTTGCAGGCCTCGATGCCGTTGTTCCAGCGGCCGACGAGGGGGGAGAGCAGCCAGGAGATCTGGCCGATGGGGATACGTTTGAGGAGGCGGCCGAGGTTCTTGAGGGGCTCGACGTATCGGTAGCTCGACGGCGTGGCCCAGTAGTCGAGGCCCGAAGCGATCGCGGTCCCCGATGCGATGCGCGACGAGCCGTGCAGGCAGCAGTGGCACAGCAGCAGGATGCCGCCGAGGCTGTGTCCGATCCAGTGGAGGCGGTCGAACGGGGAGTGGTCCAGGATGTAGTCGAGGATCGCGGGATCGTCCTGGTAGATGAAGTCGTCCACGCTCCAGTCCCAGCTCCGGCCCGCGTCCGGCGAGGATCGCATGCTGTCGCCGGAGCCCCGCAGGTCCGGGACCCAGACGTCGTACCCCTGCGCGGCGAGCCAGCGGGCCAGCGACGGGGTGTCGCCGCCGATGCCGAGATCGAACGCGGTCGCGTTGGCGCCCAGGCCGTGGTGGAGCAGCACGGGTTCACCGCGCGTGGCGCCGCCGGTGGCAGGGCGATAGTGGTGGAGGGCCAGGCGCCAGCCATCCCTGGCGTGGGTGAAGTGGATCTCGTCCTGCCCCGGGCGAGGGGCGGCGGGCAGCGAGAGGGGTTCGGCGGTGGTGGCGGCTTGCATGGTCTGTTCCTCCCCGGTCCAGGTGTCCTCAGGGGTTCTCGTCATCGGATGCGGGCGGCGGGTCGCCCTCGGCGGGCTCGGCCGGCTCCTCCGCGGGTGCGGGTTCCTGCTTGGAGGTGGGCTCCAGGGCCTCCTGGATCTCGTCGGCGAGCTCGATCCACGCGGCGTTGTCCGACGAATCGAGCTGGATCGCCGCATCGAAGACCCGGATCGAGCCGCGTACCAACCGTTTGCGCGCCTTGACGTGGGCTTGATCGTTCGCGTCGAAGCGATGCAGCACGATCCCCAGGGGCTGGGCGGTCCCGCGCGTCTGCCCCACGAAGGCCGCGGCCCGTTCGGCGATCCGGCCGATGCCGTAGGTCGCGATGGGGTCGGGGGTGGCCGGGATGATGTAGCCGTTGGACAGGCGCAGGCCGTTGAGGGTGACCAGGCCCAGGTCGCGCGGGCAGTCCACCAGGACGTACTCGTAGTCCTCGAGCAGCTGCCCCAGGGCGTTGCGCAGGATCGCCGTGGGATCGACGGTGTGCAGCGGGCCGGTGGGGGTGCGCGCGAAGCGGTCCTGGACGTCGAGCAGATCCAGGCTCGACGGCAGCAGATCCAGGGTGCGGGCGTCGGCGGCGGGGGACGCCCCGCGGACGATCAACGACGCCGGCTTGACCCGCTTGCGGGCGGAGGCACCGGACAGCGCGTCCTCGAACAGCCGCACGACGGTTCGACCGCGGCCGTTGACCTTCTTCCAGTGGTCGTGGCCCAGCAGCCGCAGGGTGCAGCCCATCTGAGTGTCGAGATCGATCACCAGCACACGCTTGCGGAAGTCGGCGGCCAGGGCCTCGGCCAGGGCCACGGTGACCGTCGAGACGCCGGCGGTCCGCGAGATGTTGAGCATCGACAGGACGTTGGGCACGCCGCCCCGCCGCCGCGCCAACCAGTACCGCACCTGTCCGCGGTCGAACACCGGGCCCGACCGCAGCTCCTTCACCGGGTCCGGGAAGTCACGGAACCGCTTGCGCCAGTTGGCCACCGCGGCGCGGGTCACCCCGGCCATCTCTGCGATCTCGTAGATGCCGTAGAGCTCGTCGGA
>CAYRNR010000173.1:0-15208 GCA_964425605.1 uncultured Rickettsiales bacterium
GCATCTACACCATCAACGAGGACGACCACTCCATGTCGATCATCGACGTGGACGCCTTCGACGCGAACCCCGAGGAGTACACCGCCGACGAGCTGTCGCTGCGGCCCTTCTTCGACCAGCTGATCTTCTCCCCCGGCGGCGACCTGGTGCTGAGCTTCATCGGAAGCTCGGTGGCCGAGGCCGACCTCGCAGGACACGGCTCGGTCAACCCCAACGAGGTCGCCATCATCGACCTGGAGAGCCTCGAGGTGACGTTCCTGACCCTGGAGTCTCGCCCCACCGACGTGCTCTTCTCCGACCTCGGGGACAAGGCGCTGATCGCCACCCGCACCGGCATCGAGCTGCTGCCCCTGGACGGCAGCGCGCTCGACACGACCTCGTACCCGTTCACCACGGACCCGGCGTACCCCATCGGGCCGAGCCTGATGCGGGTCCACCCCGACGGCGAGCTGGCCTTTGCCGCGGCGCCGGGCAGCGACGTGGTCTACGTCCTCGACCTGGTCCACCCGAGCTTCAACCTCGTGGGCACCAGCTTCACGCCCACGGACATCGCCGTGACCGACGACGGCTCCATCACCGCGGCCGTGGGCGGGACCAGCCAGCTGGCGTACTTCGACACCCTGGACCCAGAGACCCACTGGCTGGAGACGAGCACCCCGGTGGACACGCTGGTCATGGCCGAGTCGGGCGGGTATCCGATGGCCATCGCCTACTCGGCCGGCTCCCACCAGCGCACGTTCGCCACCGTCGAGTTCGACGACGGCGAGCCCGAGGTGGAGACCTACGCCACCGACGATCCCATCACCCGCATCGAGATGGACCCCACCGGGCAGACCCTGGTGATCTTCCACGCGGACACGGGCTGGGGCAGCGGCCGCCTGAGCATGTTCAACCTCACGACCCGCCTGCCCTCCACCATCTTGCTGGAGTCGCCCCCCCACGACATGACGTTCCTGGCCTCGGAGGACTCCGACGCCGAGCCCATCGGCTACGTGCTCGTGGTGCTCAAGGACGCCGACAAGCTCGTGCGGTACTCCCTCACCACCTACGAGGCCTCGGTCATCCACGTGGCGGACAGGCCCCACGCCGTGCGGTCCCTGGACGATCCGGAGGACCCGCGCTTCGTGTACGTGGTCCACGACCAGCCCCTGGGGCAGGTGACCTTCTTCAATCCCTATCTGCCGCTGTCGCTGCCGGGGGGCTACCCCACGGTGTTCGGCTACGGCCTGACCGACATCCTGGACTGAGGAGGACAGACCCATGAAGAACGTGACCATCCTGTTCGTCCTGAGCCTGCTGGCCCTCCCCGGGCGCGCCCTCGCCGGCGAGTTCCCGGAGATGGACGTCAGCGTGCGCTGGTCCACCGTCGGCGCCTTCGAGTCGGAGTTCAGCTTCTTCTCCGACCGCCACTACAACGACCGCATCAACCCGGAGTTCGGGTTCCACCTGCTGCCGTTCATGACCGTGACCGGCGAGTACGCGTTCTCCCGGATGGAGCGCACCACCAGCCTCGTGGACACCGACGCCTCGTACCCGTCCATGGACTCGGTGCTGACCACCCACACCGTGGCCGTGGGCGTGCGGTTCCACCCCAAATGGCGCGGCGCCCTGCTGCCCTTCGTTCGCATCGTCGGAGGTGTGTCGCGCGCGACGGTCACCCTCGACGCGTCGGAGGGGGGCGCCTACGGGTACTGGAGCGAGTCGGCCACGAGACCGGAGCTCACCCTGTCCGGCGGCACCGAGATCCTGTTCCCCCGCGGCGTGCGCGCGCGCAGCAGCCGCGCCCTGGCGGGCAAGGCGTCGCGGGCCACCCAGAACGCCACCATCGGTCTCGTCCTCGAGGCCGGTCACGTGTTCGCCCCTGCGTATGACCTGGGCATGCTCGGCGGGCTCGGCATCGGTGAGTTCACCTTCGAGGCCGGGTTCATCGTCCACTTCTAGCCCTGACCGCCTCCCGGCCCGGAATTGACACTCCCCTCCCCTCCCGCTAGCGTCCGAACGTGGTCTCCCGACGTCCCGCGGTCCTCCTGATCGCTCTGATGACGCTGTTCGCGTCCTGCTCCGGCAGGGACGTCGAGCCCACGCAGGTCTTCCGGTACGCCGACACCGAACCCGAGTACCTCGACCCGACCCTCTGCGCGGAGATCTCCGGGCTGCGGATCGTGATGAACCTGTTCGAGGGGCTCACCTGCTTCCCCCCCGACGACGGACCGGCGAGACCGGCGGCGGCCACCCACTGGGAGGTGGACGAGAGCGGCACCCTGTGGACGTTCCACCTGCGCGAGGACGCCGTGTGGAGCGACGGCACGCCCCTGACCGCCGAGGACTTCGTGTACGCGTGGCGGCGGGCGGTGGACCCGGCCAACAGCAGCAAGGTGGCCCAGTACCTGTGGTACATCCGCAACGGCCGGTCGATCACCTCGGGCCGGCTGCCGCCGACGAAGCTCGGTGTCACGGCCCTGGACGACCACACCTTGATGGTGGAGTTGGAGGAGCCGACTCCGTATTTGCTGGACCTGGTGGCCTTCCCCGGCTTCGCGCCGGTCCCGCGGCACGTGGTCGGCGCCAAGGGATCGCGCTGGGTGCGCCCCGAGAACATGGTCACCAACGGGCCCTACACCCTGGCGGAGTGGGCCCCGCTGGACCACATCACGCTGCAGCGTAATCCACTGTACTTCGACGCCGAGGGCGTGGAGCTGGAGCGGGTCGAGGTGTTCATCTCGGACGACTCCGCCACGCGGTACAAGATGTACGTGGCCGGGGAGATCGACTGGCTGTTTCAGCTGCCTGCGGCCTACATCCCCTCGCTGAAACACAAGCGCACCGACTTCCACATCGCGCCGTACCTCGCGACCTACTTCTACACGTGCAACCTCTCCCGCCCCCCCCTGGACGATCCCCGGGTCCGCAAGGCCCTCAACCTGGCCATCGACAAGGAGACCATCGTCCAGTACGTGACCAAGGCGGAGGAGGATCCGGCCACCTCGCTGGTTCCGCCGATGCCCAACTACACCGGACCCATGGGCGGTACCTTCGACCCCGACCAGGCGCGGCGGCTGCTCGCCGACGCGGGATACCCCAACGGCGTGGGATTCCCCACCATCCAGATGTCGTTCAACGCCATGGACGTGCACGAGCTGGTGGCCCAGGTGATCCAGGAGATGTGGAAGACCCACCTCAACATCACCATCGAGCTGCAGAGCATGCAGTGGAAGGTGTACCTGCAGCGGGTGCAGGTGGGGGACTTCGACCTGGCTCGCTCCGGCTGGATCGGCGACTACCCCGACCCCATGGCATTCCTCGAGACCTTCGACTGCGGCGCGAGCAACAACAACGCGCGCTACTGCAACCGGGATTTCGAGGCGCTGCTGAACCAGGTCCGCTCGGAGGAGGACGCCACGCGGCGGCGCAAGCTGCTGTACGACGCCGAGGAGATCCTGATCCAGGATCTGCCCCTGATCCCCATCTTCCACTACTCCCTGCCCTACCTGCTGCGAGAGGACGTGGAGGGGTTCGAGGAGAACACGCGGGACTTCCACCTGGCCAAGTACATGCGCCGGAGTTCACCTGGATCCTGACCGTGACATGGATGTCCGGAATTCCGATCGGCGAGGACGCCTCGTGATCGACGCCGTCCAGCGCTCCGCCCACGAACAGTTCCTGTTTCACTAGTATCTTCAGCTGTTTAGGTACTTTTTCCCGCTAAGACGCCAACCCTGGCACCCCCCTTGCAGACCTTCCTGGTCGTCAGCGGGCAATTCAATGCCCTGCCGCCCAGGCAAACCACGGGGCACACTGGAAAGCCCCGAACGTGTTCGGGAGGAACGATGGCCAACACGATGCCGGTATTCGAGCGACGCAAGATCTACCAGCCCGATGCCGACGAGGCAGCGCAAGAGGCGAAGATCGTCTTCGCGCTGCTGGGGATGGCCGCGGATCTCGTCCTGGACCTGGACATGACGGTCGCGCGAGCCAAGGAGCTGTTCACGCTGGCCATGTACGAGCGGGCCGAGTCCCGGTTCAAGACGTCCACGCGGATCTCGCTGGCGTTCGACACGGCCCTGCGTACGGTCAAGAAGATCAAGAAGAAGTACCGCGAGAACGCGGTGGAGGAGGCCGCCGGGCAGGACTACAACCTGCGCAAGAAGGTCTACCTGATGATCATGGACCGGGAGATGGAGCTCGACGAGATCGCTCGCGAGCTGCCCATCAACTACGAGGTCAACTACGCGCGGCTGGCCATCGAGACGCTGATGGAGATGGGCCTGTGCGAGGAGAAGATCATCGGCCGGGGCAAGGTGGTCTACCGCGGCGTGAATCGTCCGGTCCACCTCTACCTGGAGGAGGACGACGAGTTCGACAACCTCGTGGAGGGGTTCTCGTTGTTCCTGTCGGGCCTGCGCAAGGCGGCCAAGAAGATCCTGGTGGAGGGCAACCGCGAGACCTCGATGGCGCGTCGCTTCGTGGTCCGTTGCCGCCCCGAGGATCTGCCCGACCTCAAGGAAGAGGTCCGGCTCGCCGTGATCCGCAAGCTCATGGAGATCGAGCAGCGGACCGAGGAGCTGGACGAGGACGACATCACCGAGCTGGAGGTCCTGCTGGGCGTGACCCCGGCGTAGGACCCATTCCGGGACCCATGGGGGTCCTCGTGAGGAGTCGGATGAGACATTTCCAGACACTGGTTCCTCTGTTCACGCTGGCGTTGCTGTTCGGATGCGCCTTCGAGGAGGGGGAGCCTCGATTCGACGACTCCCGACCCGACCTGAGCCAGCCGTCCCTCGACGATCCCATCGACGTGAGCCAGCGAAGCTACGGGGTGGACGAGAACGACAACGTGCCACCGCAGCCCCTGGGGCTGGACGAGCCCACCGGCGAGATCCACATCGAGGAGGTGGAGCTGGTGGTGAGCGTGGGCGACGAGGTCCACTTCAGCTTCTACGCCGACGTCTACGATGTGGACCCGGACGATACCTACTTCACCGTCAGCGGAGCTCCCGACGAGGCGCTGGTGGACGTGGAGCTGGGCACCTTCTACTGGATTCCCTCGCTCCACGACGTGGGCGTGCACAAGCTGGGCATCGACCTGTGGTTCGACCAGGGCGACGACGGCCAGCGCATCCTCGACGCCCGCAGCATCCTCATCGAGGTGGTCCCACGGGAGAGCCTCATCGAGGTCGGAATCTGACCCAGCGGACCCCGCAGGCCACCCCCGCAGCTACCGATTGACCCTTCCCCTTCGCCTCCCTATACTCCGCGCCGTCGTGGAGGCGTCATGCGTCGGACGATGTTCAAGTCGAAGGTCCATCGCGCAACGGTCACGCACGCCGACCTGGACTACGAGGGCAGCGTCACCATCGACGCCGATCTCCTCGACGCCGCGGACATCCTCCCCCACGAATCGGTCCACCTCTGGAACGTCACCCACGGTGCCCGGCTGATGACCTACGCCCTCGCAGGCGAGCGCGGCAGCGGTGTGGTCTGCGCCAACGGCGCCGCAGCGCACCACTTCACCGCGGGCGACCTGGTGATCGTGGCCACGTTCGCCGAGATGGACGCCGGGGAGGCGCGACAGCACGAGCCCACGGTGGTGCTGGTGGACGATCGCAACCGCATCGTCGATCGCCGCCGGTCGGAGATCCCGGGCCCCGAGAAGGCCCCTACGTTCCTAGCAAGAGCTGCTTCGCGCTGACGTCGTCGGACGCGACCCAGTCCGCGTCGTCGCCCACCAGGCTCCCGCTCCCGGCTCGCCCACCGCCCACGATGAGCACCTGAGGATCGGCGAGGTGCGCGTGGAGGCGGCGGGGCTCCATGGCCCGCACGGCCATGAGGTCCGAGGGGGCGTCTCCCACGTAGATCAGGCGACGGTCCCTGGGCTGCCAGCCGCCGTCCAGGAGCTGGCGCACCCCGAGATCGAGGGCGTCGGGGGCCGGCTTGGGGCGATCCACGTCCTCCCTGGACACCAG
This sequence comes from uncultured Rickettsiales bacterium, assembly GCA_964425605.1. GTDB lineage: Bacteria > Myxococcota_A > UBA796 > UBA9615 > CAYRNR01 > CAYRNR01. The sequence goes on from CAYRNR010000173.1 coordinate 5,964, forward strand.
CGCGGCCAGCCCGTCCTGTGCGATCCCCACCGCCTCGAGCGCCGCGCGGATGCCGCGCCGGGTGTTGTTGCTCACCACGCCCACGAGCACGCCTCGCTCGCGCAGCCGAGCCAGCGCCTCGATCAGGCCCTCCCGGGGCTGGAGGGCAGCCACCGCGTCCACCTCGGCCTGGGCCACCTGGGCCTTCGCCCACAGGGCCGCCGCGCGCGCCTGGGCGGGCGGGAGCATCTCGCGCAGCTTGCGCGCGGCGCGCTCGAGATCGTCGGTGAGCGGACGAAAGTTCATCTCCAGGCCGTAGCGGCGATGGTGATCCGCCAGCCGCTGACGCAGGGCGTCGATGTCCACGGGGAGCAGCAGCAGCGTCCCGTCCATGTCGAACAGGACGGCGTCGCCGTCCCCGAGGCGAGGACCGTCTAGCGCCACTTCTTCCCCATCTCGACGTCGAAGCGCCCGGGCTCCGTCACGAGCTCCGGGCCACAGTCCAGCGTGCGCACCCAGGTACGGCCCACCGGGATCACGTCCCGGACCCGCTCCAGCTCAGGGCGTTGCCCCAGCGCCAGCTGCACGTACAGGCGGGGGAAGTTGAAGCCCGCCTCCGTGTAGAAGTGGATGGTCGTCCCGAACCGCCCGACGTTGACCTCGGTCATGTGGGGCCGGTCCTGCTCGTCACAGGTCAGATCGACGAAGTAGGCGCCGTTGGGCCGCGGGTCGATGACGCGAACGGCCTGCTCGGCGATCTCGTTGATGTCGTCGCGCTGGTGGGTCTGGCTCACCGCGGGCGCCCCGGTGACGCCGGACGGCGAGACGTGGGGGATCACGTACTCCAGGCGGCGACGCGCCTGGCTCGCGACGAGCTCACCGTCGCACCACACCCCCAGCCAGGTCAGGTTGTCCCCGGGCAGGTACTGGCTCGCGGCCATGCCGCCCCAGCCGTTCCAGTACTCGACCCAGGCGACGGCGCCCTCCACCGTCTGGCACGGCAAGCTCGCCACGCCGATGCCGCGCCCGGGCACGCCCGCGCCGCGGACCCACACGGGGCGGGTCTTCAGCGCGTCGAAGGCCCGCGTCACGTCCTCGGGGCCCTCGAGGAGGAACGTCTCGGGTACGGGGAGGCCGACCTCGCGCCACTTGCGGTAGCTGGCGTACTTGTCCTGGCCCGCCCGGATGGCGTCGTGGCTGGGCAGCAGCGTGGCCACGCCGAACCTGTCCCGGTGGGCGCTGATGGTCCGGACCTCCACGGGATGGGTGGGGAAGATCAGGTCGACGCCCTCGTCGGCCACGATCCGGTCGATAGCCGCGAGGTAGGCGTCGAGCTGCTTGGCCGGGGGGATGAGGTAGATGTCGTCGGTCAGGCCGAGCGGCAGGTGCCAGCGGTTGGCGTCGGTTCCGATCAGCCGGTACCCCTCGGGAGCTGCGCGCAGGGATCTCGTCACGTTGCAGCCCATGGGGCCACCGGCGCCGGTCACCAGGATCGTGGTCATGGATTCACCTCGTTGCGGTCGAAGAACGCAGCTTAGCGCACGCGCTCATTCCACGGTGACGGATTTGGCCAGGTTGCGGGGCTGATCCACGTCGCGCCCCAGGCGCACCGCCATGTAGTAGCTGAACAGCTGCAGCGGCACCACGGTGAGCAGAGGGGTCAAGGCGTCGTTGGTGTCGGGCACGTAGATCACCTCATCGGCCAGGGCCTCCACGCGCGCGTCGTCGCCGTTGTGGTTGGTGATCACCACGACGCGCCCCTTGCGGGCCCGCACCTCCTCGATGTTGGCGCAGGTCTTCTCGAACAGCTCGTCGCGGGGGGCCACGAACACCACGGGCGTGCCCTCGTGGATCAGCGCGATGGGCCCGTGCTTCATCTCCGCTGCGGCGAGCCCCTCGGCCGTGCAGTAGGAGATCTCCTTGAGCTTCAGCGCGCCCTCGAGGGCCACCGGGTAGCTGACGCCGCGGCCGAGGAAGAGGAAGTAGTCCGAACCCAGGAGCCGGTCCACGAGGGCCTCGATCTGGGGGGCCGTCTCGAGGATCTCCTCCACCTGCGCGGGGATGTGCTCCAGCGCCTCGAGCAGCTTCCTGCCGAGCCCCGGCGACATGTCCTTCATCCTCCCCAGGGTGATGGTGAACAGCAGCAGCGCGGTGACCTGGGAGGTGAAGGCCTTGGTGGAGGCCACGGCGATCTCGGGGCCGGAACGGATGTAGATCCCTCCGTCCGACTCCCGGGCGATGGTCGAACCCACCACGTTGACGACCCCGAGCACGCGACCACCCTTGCGCTGGATCTCCCGCAGGGCCGCCAGGGTGTCCGCGGTCTCCCCGGACTGGCTGACGGCGAAGTACAGGGTGTTCTTGTGGATGATCGGGTTCTTGTAGCGGAACTCGCTGGCGATCTCGACGTCACACGGCACCCGCGCCAGGGTCTCGAGGAGGTACCCCGCCACGAGCCCCGCGTGGTAGCTGGTCCCGCAGGCGATGATCTTGATGCGCTCGATGTCGAAGAATTCGCGCCGGTCGAGGTTCAGCCCCCCCAGCAGCGTGGTGCCGACCTCCGGGATCACCCGCCCCCGGAACGCCCGGCGGATGCTGACCGGCTGCTCGTAGATCTCCTTGAGCATGAAGTGGTCGAAGTCACCGCGCTCGATCTCGTCGATGCGCCAGTCCACCTCCTGGACGTCCTTGTCCACCCGGGTGTCGTCCAGGGTGGTGGTGTGATAGTCGTCCGCGTGCAGCACGGCGGTCTCGCCGTCCTCGAGGTAGATCACCTGCTGCGTGTGCGCCACGATGGCCGTGACGTCGCTGGCCACGAACATCTCGCCGTCGCCGAGCCCGAGGACGATGGGCGAGCCGTTGCGCGCCACGACGATCTCGTGGGGGCGGTCGTCGGCCACCACGGCGATGCCGTAGGTCCCCTTGATGTACATCAGGGCGTTCTTGACCGCCTCGGCGAGGTCGGTCTTGTAGTGCTTGTGCACCAGGTGGGCCAGCACCTCGGTGTCGGTGTCGGTGCTGAACACCACACCGTCCTCCACGAGCATCTGCTTCAACGCCTGGTAGTTCTCGATGATGCCGTTGTGGACCAGGGCGATGCGGTGGCTGGTGCTCGTGTGTGGGTGGGCGTTGACGTCCGTGGGGGGGCCGTGGGTGGCCCAGCGTGTGTGGGCGATGCCGCAGGTGGCCTCGTAGGCGAGGTAGCTCTCGGGGATCGAGCGCTCCATCGCCCGGATCTTCCCGGACTTCTTGTGGACCCGGATGCCGCCCTGCGTGAGCACCGCCACACCGGACGAATCGTACCCGCGGTACTCCAGCCGCTTGAGGCTCTCCACCAGCGTGGGCACGATCCTGCGCTTGCCCACGTAGCCGACGATTCCGCACATGGTCCTACTCCAGTCCTGGGTTGCCCGCGATGATCAGAACCACCGCCCGCGGCCCGGGGTGAATGTCCGACGAACGTCCTGTGGTTGAAGACACACGTCGGCCGTGGCTCCTTCCGGCAGGTACGATTGAAGGTCGAGCTGAAATGGGGACTAGCGCCGGCGGATGGCCAGCATCAGGCACCCGCCGAGCAGCAGGGCCAGGGCGGCCGGGGAGGCGGTCTGCTGGCTGGAGACGCTGCAGCGACCGACCGGGGCGACAGGATCGTCGATGAACACGTGCGCGCGCACGTAGTCCGCGTCACTCTGCTTGTTGGCCTCGATACCCGCGGCGACCTCCTCGTCGCTCGGCACCTCGGTCACCCTCAGGGCGATGGAGAAGTCCCAGGGGCCGCTGGAGGGGTCGTCGATCTCGACGACGAGGAACGCGTAGGGGCTGGTCTCGGAGGTGACGATCTTGTGCGAGGCGATACCGGCCTCGGGGAGCTCGTCCACCTCCCAGTTGTACGTGACCGCGTTGCCCTCGGGGTCGTAGCTGCCGGAGCCGTCGAACCGCAGGGTGACCTGGCCGGCCAGGTAGCGCGCCTGCTGGTCGTAGCCCGCGTCCGCGATGGGGAACTCGTTGGCGCAGCCGATCTCGTCGGCGGAGTCGATGAGTCCGTCGCAGTTGTTGTCGATCCCGTCCTCGCACTCCTCTTCGACTCCGGGGTTGACGGTCGAGTCGGCGTCGTCGCAGTCGAGCTCGTCGTAGACGTCCGCGCAGCCCGCGTCGTCGCCGTCGAAGTACAGGTCGCCGTCCGCGTCGAAGCCCTCGTCCACGGAGCCGTCGCAGTTGTCGTCGAACCCGTTGCAGGCCTCGGTGGCCTCGCTGTTGATGTCCACGTTGTCGTCGTCGCAGTCACCGTCGCAGACGCTCTCGCCGTCGCCGTCGAGGTCGTCGTTCATCTCCTCGTCGATGTCGCCGTCGCAGTCGTTGTCCATCTCGTCGCACTGCTCGGGGGCATCGGGGTAGACCGTCTCGTCCGTGTCGTCGCAGTCCGGCGTGTCGTCGCACTCGGAGAAGCCGTCGCCGTCGTCGTCCACGAGCTCGTCGGTGTCGAAGTCGCAGTCGTTGTCCTGCTCGTCGCACACCTCGGGATTGCCCGGGAAGCGATTCGGATCGTTGTCGTCGCAGTCGTCGTGGCAGGTGTCGAACCCGTCGCCGTCCACGTCGTCCATGTTCACGAAGGGGTCGCCGTCGTCGCACTCGAGGCAGGCGAGCCAGCCGTCGCCGTCCGCGTCCACCTCGTTGGGTCCGAGGGCGTCGTCGCAGTCGTTGTCCAGGCCGTCACAGAGCTCGGCCGCGCCCGGGTACACCGTGTCGTCGTCGTCGTCGCAGTCCACGTCACACGTGGAACCGTCGGCGTCGCCGTCCCAGGTGTCGGGGGTGCCGGCGTCGCAGTCGTTGTCCAGACCGTCGTCGCAGACCTCTTCGGCGCCCGGGAAGATGGTCGCGTCGTCGTCGTCGCAGTCACCCGCGCAGGTGTCCACGCCGTCGAGGTCCAGGTCGTCGAGGTTCAGGTCCGCGTCGCCGTCGTCGCAGTCCCCCTCGCACACCATGGCGTCGTCCGCGTCCGCGTCTTCCTCGTTGGCGGGTATGGAGCCGTTGCAGTTGTTGTCCAGCCCGTCGCACAGCTCCGCGGCGTTGGGGTGGACCGTGTCGTTGGCATCGTCGCAGTCCGGCTGCGGCCCGTTGGCGCAGGTGGCGTCGCCACCTGACTCGCCATAGCCGTCGGCGTCGGCGTCGGTGTCCACGTCGCAGGCTCCCGCCGGGGAAGCAGCCAGCAGCGTCAAGGTCAGCACCAGCGTTGAGAGCAGCGCGAAGAGCGTGTTCGGCTTGGCCATGATGTCTCCCGATCGGCCCACACAAGTGGGCAAGATGACAAACTCTTCTAGCTGAGACCCCGGGTAGGTGTCAAGGAGACGCGCGCACACACGAGGGGAGTTCCGTTGACGCGGACGCGGTTGGATCACCGCTCACAAAGGGTTACCTTCAGCGGGTGAAGGCGACATCCCCGAACCCAATCGTCCCGTGGTTGGCCCTCTGCGCTGCCGTCCTGGTGGTGCCGGTGGGCTGTGGCCGGGGGCGCGGTACCGCCGACTCGGGTCAGCTCGTACAGCACGAACGAGGTTTCAGCATGGTGGTGTCGCCGGGCTGGAGCATGGCCATCCACGACGACGGGATCAGCCTGGCCTCCGAGGAGTTGGTGGGCGAGGGATACCCGACGCTCCGCGTCGAGGTGATCGAGGCCAGCGAGTTGCCCGCCGACTTCCTGTCGGGGCGGTCCTTCCGCTGGGGCTCCGGCAAGGGGAGCTACGACAACCACCGGTGGGCCAACTCGCTGGGCAACGGCTACGGAGTGGACGTCCATCTACAGGGCGAACGGATCTACCTCGAGGTCGAGGCCGAGATGTGGGACAAGCGGCTGACGCGGGACGGTCGCTACTTCCGCAAGGTGATCTGGCCGATGATCAACTCCATCGTCGAGGAGGACTGAATCCCGGGGTCACTTGGCCGCGAGATCCACCTCCTGCTCCCACACAGTGCCGTGCTCGAAGAGCACCCCGTCGAACCACTCGGCCCCCTGGAGGTCGGCTTCCTCGTAGGTGATCCCGATGTCGTATTCGCCCGCGGGGATGACGTGGGTGCTCAGCCCCGTGACCGCGAGAACAGCGGACGCGGCCGACTTGTCGGCGCCGGCGAACAGGGCTCGCAAGATGGCTTTCTCCGAGACGTCCGCGCCGCCGTACAGGGCCTTGATCACGATGGTGCCCAGCGGCTTCTCCACGTCCACCTCCATCTCGATGAGCGTGGGGGCGGACTTCTTCACGGTCTCGCCCTCGGCCGGAGCAGCATCACCCTCGCCCTCCGCCGGAGCAACATCACCCTCGCCCTCGGCCGGGGCAGCGTCACCCTCGCCCTCGGCCGGAGCAGCGTCACCCTCGCCCTCGGCCGGAGCAGCGTCACCCTCGCCCACGGCCGGAGCAGCGTCACCCTCGCCCTCGGCCGCCGCGTCCTCGTCACCCTCTTCGCCTTCGGCGTCCTCCTCCTCGGCCTCGAACCCGATCTCGACGTCGTGCAGGACCTTGTCGCCCCACGTGGTCTTCTCCGGACCCGGCTGGTAGACGGCGCGCACGTCGTAGGTCCCGGGCTTGATCACGAGCCGCTGGCCCGCCTGTCCCTGGTCCTGGGCCACGGCGAACTCCGTGTTGGCGCCGGGCGCGTAGAAATAGACCATGCTCTGGGCGCTGACGTCCTCGCCAAAGTTCTTCACGTGGAGGATGAACCCGTGGAGGGTCACGGCGAAGTCGTACTCGTGGGCCAGCCGCGCCATCCCGCCGGCCACCTCGAGCCCCTCGACCCAGGCGTCCTGGCGGACGGTCTCGGTCTCCTGGTACTGCGCCCTGACGTCGTACTTGCCCGCGGGGACGGCCAGCATCTCCTCGAAGTTGAACCCGGTGACCATGGGTTCGCCGCGCTCGCCGCCCCCTTCCACCGCCGCGAAGAGATCGCACGTGACCTTGGCGCCCACGTCCACGCCGTCGTTGAGGAACTTGATGTCGAGGAATCCCACGGGGGCCTCGAGCTTGACCTTGTACTTGGCGTTTCGACCGACGTGGGCGACCACGCCCTTCATGACGCCCTCGTGGCTCGTGATCTCCGAGTGCGCGTAGACCATGTGGACGTCGAGCATCGTCTCGGACGTCTCCTCCGGCATCTCGACGACGAAGCTCTCGTTCCCCTTCACCGTGCCCAGCGGCTCGGTGGTCTTCCCGGCGGCGAAGACCTCGAGGGTCACCTCCTTGTTCACGAGGCGATCGACGTGCTGCACGTCGAAGATGATCGTCCCCGTCCCCTCGGCCAGGGCTTCGTCCTGCTTGGAGATGCCCGAGAAGCGTTTGACCACGCCCTGGCCGTCCTTCCCATCCAGGATGACCTGTTCCTTGCCCAGGGGGTCCTTGCCCCCGCCGCCGCCATTGCACGCGACGTTACTCAGCAGCAGGCCAGCCAGCACCCAGGCGATGGTCCATCCACGCATCTTGCTTCCTCCAAGACGTTTGGCCTGCCCTTGGGACCCTCGACGGATCCGGGCAGGCTCACCGTTCCTCAGTTCCGTCCATGCTCGTCGCCCGGCGGTTGGTCTGCCGTGGCGTCGTTTGTACTCTTCGTCGGTTCCTGGGCGCCTCCCTGGAGCGCCGCTTCCCCCCCGGTCAGCGCCGCCAGGCTCGCGCTCCTGGGGATGGCCAACCCGGTGGAGAGGTCGTCGACGGGGCCCATCGACGGCTCCGCACCTGCCCCCTCCTCCACGTCCAGGACCAGCGACAGGGGCTCGGACGACAGGGCGTCGTCCAGGCCCGCGCCCACCTGGACGATGAGCTCGTTCTGGCTCTTGACCTCCACCGCGCTGTCCGGGACGTCGTCGCCGGGGACGTCCAGTCCGAGCTCCAGCTCACCGGACGCCTCCAGATCGAGCGAGAACGCGGGTTCGTCGAGGGCGACCTCCATCGCCTGGGAGGCCACCAGCTCGGCGTCGGCGGTGTCCTCGTCCCCGGTCGTCTCGCGAGGCTCGTCACCCTCGTAGTCTTCTCCCAGACCCAGGGGGTCGACGGCCGGATCGGCGGCCGACGCAGGGAGCTTCTGCTCGGTGAGCCAGGCGTCCACCTCGGCCGACGAATCCCGCTCCCCCTCCTGGGGCGGTTGCGGCGGATCCTGGCCGTCGTTCGGTCGCTGCGCCAGGAACTCCTCGTACGACGTTCCGTCCCAGGACGCGAGGTCGTCGGCCGCGTCCGGGTTCCAGGCGATGTACTCCTCGAGGGAGTCGCCGTCCCACGACGCCAGGCCCATCTCCCCCGGGCTGGCGTGCATGTACTCGTCCAGTGAGGTGCCGTCCCAGGACTGCATGGGGCCGGCGTCGATCTCTCCCAGCCCCTCGCTGTCCAGATCGGGGCCGCCGTCGAGGTCGCCGAGGTCCGACTCGTCGGAGGTCCCGCCGAGGGACTCGAGCTCCGAGTAGGTCTGCTCCACGGCAGCGAGGAGCTCGCCCGTGTCCGGCTCCATGTCGTCGAGATCGTCGTCCAGGTCGTCGAGGAGGGCGGGGGCGTCCTCCAGAGGCGGAGGAGCGATGACGGCGTCGGCGTCCGGGCCCGCAGACGCCCCACCGATGTCGGCCTTTGCGCGCGCAGCCTCCCGCCGTCGGCGGCCCCCGTCGATGATCGTCGGGGGCTCGTCGTCCAGGGCCGCCGGGGACGCCGTGAGCGGAGGTGCCGCAGGGAGCTCGGGTGGCGGCGGCGCGGCGGCCGGCTCCAGCTCGTCGGGCTCCTCGAGGACGTCTTCCAGGTCCTCGTCCACCTCGAGGCTGGCCTGGATGTTCTCCAGCTCGGCGTCGAGATCCAGGATCTCGTCCTGTCCCGGCTCGATGTCCTCGACCTCGTCGAGCTCCGGCTCGATGTCCTCGATCTCGTCGAGCTCCGGCTCGATGTCCTCGATCTCGTCCTCCTCCAGCGCGTCCGTCGCGTCGGTGTTCTCGAGACTCGCGGCCTCCTGCACCTCGTGGGCGCCGGCCATGGACGCGGCCGGCGCGTCGGCCTCCTCGACCTCCTGTTGCTCCGGCTCCTCGTCCAGCAGCAGATCGTCCTCCCCCTCCATCTGCACGGCGAAGGACTCCAGCGTCTCGAGGAACTTGAGGTCGGTCTCGTGGGCGATCTCGAGGGAGCCGATGCGTTCCTCGGCCTCGTTCATCTCGGAGAGGGAGACGCGCCGGATGGCACGTGTGAGGGCATACCGCGGCTTGCGGACCACCGGCTCCGGGATCCCGAGGCGGCGGAGTTTCCGGCGTCTGGGCC